>BEHE01000012.1 GCA_002898395.1 Candidatus Calditenuaceae archaeon HR02 | reverse complement strand
ACGAGTGGTGGATATGGTAAGGGATTTAAATACTGCTCAAAACACCAACAATACATAAACACAGAACAGGTTAAATGCAACACAAAACCTGAGAAACAAATCGAGAAGATAGTCCTTAACTCACGATCCCTAACATAATCCTTAACATCCAAGAGTTATGTCGACCCCTGCTTCCCAATTATAGATATGGTGTAACTCCGCCTCTCATGAATGGCACAAAGTTTACTATGATGAGGGCGACATGAAGTATTCCTCTCAGATAGTTCTCTATCGAGATGCTCTCATCGGGCGCATGGATGTTTGACTGATGGTCTCCGATACCAGCCGCTACACAAGGGGTGCGTAAGATATCGGTGACTAGGTACATAGGACCCGAGCCTGCTGCGGAGGGATAGATTATTGGCTTCAAGTTAAAGGCCGACTCCGCAGTTTTAGATACCAGCTCGACAAAAGGCTCTCCTGGACTCGTCCTAGCAGCCGGATAGCCCATGTCTAAAGGCACAACCGAGACTCTCCCCCCACTCACCCTCTCTACATGGTTCTTGACGAGCTCCAACACTTTTTCAGGCCTCATCCCCGGGACAAGCCTTATGTCGAGCTTGGCAAAAGCTGAGCTTGGTAGAACCGTCTTTGAGCCTTGCCCGGTATAGCCTGAATATATGCCGCATATGTTGATGCAAGGCATGAGGGTTAGGTCGTAAAGCAACTCCTTAGCCGGTTTATTTGATAGTAGTCCATCTTCCCCGGCAATGGCTCTAACCTCGGACTCGAACCCGCTCGTCTCCTCCAGTAATGCGATTGTCTCACTATCAGGCGTCTGAACGTCGTCGTAGAATCCCTCTATCAGTACGCGCCCACTCCTATCCCTTATTGAGGAGAGAAGATGGACTAGTTCGAATGCAGGGTTCCGCACAATTGCTCCCCAAGACGAATGTAGGTCCGCCCTTTTCTCAGACGCGTGGAGCTCTAGGTACAGTATGCCTTTGGCTCCGAGGTAGATGAGTGGTCTACCGCTCGGGCTGGCTCCACCCATCTCCCAGAGGCAGGCATCAGAGCTAAGAAGCTCTTTATGGTTCTGGAAAAACCTGCTGAGGTGTGGGCTGCCAATCTCCTCTTCACCCTCTATTAGGAACTTGATGTTTAGGGGTACCTCGCCGATAGCGTCCAGCAGTAGGTCTAAGGCACATAGCCTTGCTGCTAGGTTCCCCTTATTGTCGCATGCACCCCTAGCATACACTCTACCGTTTCTAATGGTCGGCTGGAAGGGTGGTGAAGCCCATTTCTCCAGGGGGTCTGGTGGCTGGACATCGTAGTGGTTATAAATTAGAAGGGTGCCATGCCGCTCCTCCCTAAGCTCCCCCCACACGACTGGGTAACCACCATGATCGGTGAAAACCTCGCTTCTGAGCCCCACCCTCTCTAACGCCTCTGCCACGCGGCCGGCAGCCTCGCCCATCCCTTCTCCCGTAGCCGAGACGCTCGGGAAGCTTAGTAGACCAGTCAAAATCTCGAGGTATTCTTCCCGCTTCTCGTTTATGCGTCTCCAAAGCTCCCCCGTTATCCCACTCATCGTGGCAATTAGGTTCGTGCCCCCCGATAAGTCTTGAGGCCTGGCTCAACTTGGATATTCTCCAGTGGAAGGCTTAGTAATAATATATATGGGAAACCTTTTATTATATTTATAATAGGTGGTCTGCTTTGCCGAAGCTCCAGACCGGTACAGTGATTGTGGGGTACTATGCCACCAAGATTCGCCGGGCGCTCTTTGCACAGAACAGGGAGCTGTTGAAGACCGGTCAGCTCGAGGCTAGTGAGGTTGCTAGAGCTGCGGGGGAGTTGAATCAGAAGCTCTATACCGCCCTCGTCGAAAAGCTGGTACTCTCAAAGGGCGACATTGTGAGGGTCGAAATTGAATACACGGTGGAGAATTCCAAGATTATTTGGAATTTCGACTCCCTGAAAGTAGGCGTCTACAGGAGGGTAGACCCAGATACGGTTGAGGCCGCTCTCAAGGCTATACGCCAGGAGAAGCTACAAGTAGAGGCTAATGGATGAGGCCTCCTGAGGAAGTTCTCCTTAAGTATATTCTTCCAAACATTAGGGGACTCCTGGCGCATGCGCTGAGGAGGCGGGGCTACAGTCAATCTAGAATATCGTCCGTACTTGGTGTAAGCCAGGCCGCGGTCAGCGGCTACCTCCTGCGAAGCGAATCAACCTATATTGACAAATTGAAGAGTTTCGGAATACCGGTTGAGGAGATAGATGTACTGGTTAACTCGTTGGTTAGCGCGGCCTCGGAGGGCGCTCCCCGCTTAACCCAAGTGATCCACATGGCCTGGAGGAAGCTACTCTCGAGCGGATATATCTGTGGGCTACATAGGAGACTCTATCCCGAACTGGCGGATTGTGAGGTCTGCATAGGCATGGAGGTGAGGCTGCCTCTTGAGAGGGAGAGAATTTTGGAGGAGCTCAGACTAGCAGCAGAGGTGGTGGAGCGCTCCCCTGAACTACTCCTCCTATACCCCGAGGTCTCGATAAACATTGCAACGGCCTTGGACAACGCCTCTAGCCTGAATGACGTGGCAGCGTTCCCAGGCAGAATAGTTAGGATTGGTACGCGGATGGTCCCAGTTAGCAAGCCGGCATTCGGTGCATCGAAACACTTAGCCTCCATCCTCCTAGGCAGCATCAGAATCAACGCCGAGAAGAAGAGCATTATGAATTTGAAGATGGTCAAGGGTGTGGAAGAGGTAATAAAGAGTGCAGGCCTCATCGCCGTCAGCACACAGCCTAACGATAGAGTGAGGAGTGAGGATGAAGTGGTCTTCGACGTGATCGAGGCACTGAAGAGGAATCCTGAGGCAGATGTCGTGGTTGATGAGGGTGGTTTGGGGTTGGAGCCGGCCGTCTATGTTTTCGGAAAGAGCCCCATCGAAGTTGTAAACAAGGCGTGCAGTATAGCGAGAAGGCTAAGAGGGTCGGGGTCTTAAGATATGTATTTGATATTCTAAGAGGTCTGAATTCTCCGCAGTATGCCGTTGAGGGCCTCGGTCAGACCCTCTTTAAGCTTTTTGGCTGTCAGGACACCACTCCTCCAATCTTGAACAAAATCGCTATAATCGTTATATATCTTGCCGCCCGCCTCGAAATGGCCTAGCCAGGGGAAAACAACTCGTTCGACAATCATAATCAATGGATTGTTATCCAGTTCACCCTCGGGGCAAAAGGCTTGGAATACCTTTCTTGAGACCTCCTCCTCCCCATCGTCAAGAAATATAGCGTTGTCCAAGCTCTTAGACATTTTGGCCCCACCATCCAGCCCCAGTATGATAGGTGTATGAATTGCCACAGGTTTCGCATAACCGAGTTTTCTAAGATACTCCCGCGCCATTACGTGAATCCTCCTCTGATCCAATCCTCCCACGGCGACATTAATTCCTAGATAGCCTATGTCAAGACATTGCATGAGGGCGTAGATCTCGGACCCGACCTTATGCATAACATCCTTCTTACTTATCATGTCCATGGCCTTTCTAGCCTCTGAGGCGGTCACCAGCTTGGCCAGGCGCATTAACTCCTTGACATAACCTTCACTGAGCTGGTAGCTCGACCCGTAGACAAACTCAACGTTTAAGTCCTCCACCCCCCGAGACTTAACAACCTTAGAGAGGAATTCTTGGTTCCGCTTCGCAATCTCCTTCAACTGCTCCAGCTCGCCCTTATCATTGAGCCATCCATGAATATCTGCTAGAAGAAATATTGTCTTAAACCCCGCTTTGGCAAGCCTAATCAGGGGCTCACAGGCCACTAGTGTCCCCAAGTGTAAAATATTGCTTGGCTCAATCCCGATGTAGGCCTGCACTCTGCCGGACTTTAAGACGCTGATAAATTCTTCTACTGTTAAGATTTCTACCGCTACGCTGCTTATCGACCTAGCTACCTCTTCAGGCGTCACGCTAGCTGACATTCCAGCCTTAGCCCTTTCCGAGCGGATATATATTCTAATATGCGACTGAGGCTGGGATCGCGGCCCTAACAGGGGGGAGGCGCACTGACAAGTTTATGGCCAATCGCTGCCCAATGAACGGTATTCCTTTCTTTCAGGGTGGGGTGAAAACTCTTAAAAGCGTGTTCAGCCAAACGAGTTATATGAGGCCCACCTAGTGGGCCTTGCTCGGTGGTTTGGGAGTGGGCATAAGACTTGAAGGATATCCGGTCAAGAAAATCGTTAAGAGGGATGGCCGCATAGTGGATTTTGACTATCGCCGCATCCGCGAGGCTATAAAGAAGGCGATGATCGCGGTTGACAAGTATGATGAGGCTCTCCTCGACCAGGTGGTCGAGTATGTGCTTCAAGTCATTGCAGAAAAGTATGGCATAGAGCGGACCCCGCACGTGGAGGATGTTCAGGATATAGTAGAGCTCGCCCTGGTAAGGTTCGACCTCTACGAGGTTGCGAAGTCCTATATCTTGTACAGGAAGCAGAGGGAGCGTATCAGGAAGGAGAAGATGCTTATCCTTGAAACAGACTATCTAGACGAAGTTGACAAGAGGTTCTCTGTAAACGCTCTAAGACTCATGGCGAGTAGATACCTTCTCAAGAATGAGGAGGGTAAGCTGGCGGAGCGGCCTAAACATCTCTTTCAAAGGGTGGCTGCATTAATAGTAATCCCAGACATACTCTATGACCAGTTAATCTTCGATAAGGAGGCTAAACAGGAGGTTCATCCCCAAGAATCCTTTAACCCTGAATTCTGGGCTGGGAAAGTTGGTCTCGGCAAAAACGGAGAAGGATATCAGGTTTACTGGAATAGATGGCACCTTGAGAGGATGAAAAAGCTTTACGACAACCTCAATGGCCAACGCATGATGAAGCACCCATGGAGCGTCTTCTGGGAGATGCTTCTCTCAGGCGCCTTCGATCACCACTATAGCGACTATCTAAGCTACTACAACCTCATGGTCGAGAAGAAGTTCATGCCCAACAGCCCGACCCTATTTAATGCAGGGGCTAGGCTGGGCCAACTCTCAGCCTGCTTCGTCCTACCTATTGAGGACAATATTGAATCTATCATGAGGGCGGCGACCGAGGCTGCTATCATATTCAAGAGCGGGGGAGGCATAGGAATCAACTACTCCAAGCTGAGACCGGAGGGTGATGTTGTCTTCTCCACCTCCGGAGTGGCTTCGGGACCTGTAACCTTCATGCGGATAATAGACACTGTAACCGAAGTAGTCAAGCAGGGCGGGAAGAGGAGGGGTGCCAACATGGGTATCCTTGAGATCTGGCACCCCGACATTGAGAAGTTTATCCGAGCGAAGGAGAAGGAGGGGTTCTTGGAGAACTTCAACATAAGTGTTCTCATAGATGATAAGTTTATGAAATGTCTCGAAAATGACACCCCCTACGAGCTCAGAAACCCGCGGGACGGCAAGGTTTGGGGGTCGAAGAGCCCCTCACACCTATTCCACCTCATAGCTGAGATGGCCTGGAAGACCGCCGACCCTGGAGTCCTATTCCTCGAGAACATCAATAGAAGAAACCCGCTGCGAAAAGCGCTTGGCAACATCACTTCAACCAACCCCTGCGGAGAGGAGCCCCTCTACGAGTACGAATCTTGCAACCTAGGATCCATCAACCTATACGCATTCGTGAAAGCTACTGAGAAGGGGAAAGAAGTCGACTGGGACGGGCTCCGGGAAGCTGTGAAGGTCGCCTACAGGTTCCTAGACAATGTGATAGACGTGAATAACTATCCACTCCAGAGTATAGATGAGATGTCAAAGAAGACTCGCAGAATCGGCCTGGGATTTATGGGGCTTGCAGACCTCCTCTTCGCACTGCGGATACCGTACAACAGTGAGGAAGGATTCAGCCTCATGCAGAGAATAACAGAATTCATAGCATATCACGCGTACAGTGAGAGTATCGAGCGTGCAAAGGAAAGGGGAGTCTTCCCGCTCTACTGGGAGAGCGATTACGTCAACGGTCTGCTCCCAGTAGAGGGCTTCTACAATAGGGGGCTCTGGACAATGGACTGGGACAAAATCGCTCAGGACGTAAAGCGTCACGGAATCCGTAACAGCCATCTAATGTCGATCGCACCCACTGGGAGCATATCCATGCTGGTTGACGCGAGTTCGGGGTTGGAACCTGTCTTCGCATTGATTTACGAGAAACACGTGACGGTCGGCGTATTTCACTACATAGACCCTGAATTCGAGAGTTACTTAAAAGAGGCGGCGCTCTATAACGAGCAGATCTTTAAGATGGTTGCTGACAATGGGGGCTCAATACAGGGTCTAGATATCTTCCCCGAGCAGGCTAGGAGAGTCTTCGTGGTCGCGTATGATGTGCCATGGTGGGATCATGTGAGGGCTCAGTATCATGTTGGGCTCTGGGTGGACGCAGCGGTTAGCAAGACTATTAACATGCCCAGCTGGGTCACCGTCGAGGACGTCAAGAACGCGTATCTCTTCGCCTACAAACTAGGGCTAAAGGGCATTACAATCTACCGGGACCTCTCAAAGTCTACTCAAGTCTTAGTAACTCCGAGCCAAAGGGAGTCGAGATACATCACGATAGTGGAGAATAACACACTAAATATTATGAAAGGTTTAGGCATAGAAATCAAGGTTCCGGCACCTGAGAAGGTCGGAAGGGCAGCTATACCTCTTCAAGTATCGTCAGCACAGTCGCGGGTGGAGCCTATTTTAAGCGTCGAGACTGGTGGTGGTGAAGACAAATACGAGACATGTCCTGAGTGTAAAAGCAGGAACTTGGTGTGGCAGGAGGGTTGTGTGAAGTGCATTGACTGCGGTTGGACTAGCTGTGTGATTTCTTAGGATTTCTCGAAATAGGAATAAGTATTTATCAAGAATTGGTCACGGGTCTTTGGTGGCCCAAGTACTCATCACTGGTTCTCAAGGATTCATTGGGAGAAGCCTGCGAGAGTATCTTACAAGAAAAGGATACTCGGTTTTAGGGTTAGATGTATGTGATGGGGCTGAGATAAAGGCAAGTATCCTCGCGCTGGATAGCTTGTTACCACCTCTCCAAGATCATAGGCCGAGCCACGTTGTCCATCTGGCAGCAATATCCAATCCTCCAGCATGTAGAGAGGACCCCCTCAATTGTCTAAACACAAACGTTCTCGGCACAGCGAATATGCTCGAAGTGGCTCGTCGACTAGGTGTTGAGAGGTTCGTATATCTCTCTTCAGCCAACGTGTATGGTCCACGTCCTCCTCTTCCAGTCGTGGAGGAGAGCCCCCTCTCACCACGCACCGTATATGACTATTCTAAAGTTATGGCGGAAAAATGCGTTGAGGCCTACAGGCGCGTATATGGAGTTCCTACTGTTGTTTTCAGGTCTTGGAAGGTCTTTGGAGAGTATGACTCTCCCCAGAGTGCCATCTCTCGGTTTATAGACGCTTGTCTGAGGGATGGTGAAATAACGCTATATAACGGCGGCAGAGATGTTACAGACCCCTATCATGTAGAAAACTTGTGCCACGCAATTGAACTGGCTTTGAGGAACGAGAATGCTGTTGGGGAGGTCTTCAACGTGGGGACTGGAAATGCCCTCTCGATTAGGGAGCTTGCAGAACTGATAAAGAGGCTGACTTCCTCAAACGCGCATATAAGTAATGCTCCGCCGCGGAGTGCAGAAGAGGCCGAGCCCATGATTAGCTATCCATCTATAGAGAAGATCAGGAGGCTACTTGGCTACAGGCCTATCGTAAGCCTTGAGGAGGGACTCATGAGGCAGGTTAGACACCGTCAACGAGTCCTCGGCTTTTGAAGAACTTCTGAGCCTTCTCCCTCAATACATTATACTCACCAACCCCTCGGTCGACGTAGGCCCTGACAATGTAGATGGGCTTTGCAGTCATCTCTAGGATCCAAGATCTCGTTTCTCGCCTCTCGTAGCTGCCACTCACTTTCATCGTCAGCTCTGCAGGACCGTACTTTGTGAGAGGAGGTATGACTGACGAGTCGATATAGACATTACGCGCAGACATGTTTAGGGTCTCGGCAAGCTCTTCTTCAAGCCGTCTTCTCTTCTCGCTGGACCAGGATGTGGTGCGATGGTCCTCGACTCTCCCCTCAAAGATTATCTTAGGAAGAATCCTTCTTGAAAGGGCATCCATCCTGCTCCTAGACTTAGGGTTGTTTTTGAGCATACACCAGACTGTAAAGTCATCGAGGTTTAGGTAGTCTTCGATAGTCAGCTCAGCTATTCCAGTCAGTTCTCCGCCATACTCTTCCGCCGCCCTAAGGAGCTGGAGCTGGGCCGCGCGGACAGCATGATGAAAGTATATGTTAAGGAATGAGTGGAGCCGTGCTACTGCAAGCTCCTCCAACACTCCTCGCCCTCTCTCATCGATACAAAGTTCACCATCCTCAATCTTTGTCAGGTAGATGAGGCGTCTCACGTCAATTACTCCATAGGTCGCTCCAGTGAAGTACGAGTCTCTCAGAAGGAAGTCCAGTCTGTCTACGTCTATCGGTCCGGATACTAGCTTACTTAGCCTGTGCCTTCCTTCCAGAAGTCTTATGAGCTCGCCCAAGTCTATGCCAGCCTCTTCTATGGCGAGTCTCAGCTCTTCATTGCCCACTATTATTCTCCTGCCTACATCCTCATGTGTAAAGCCCTTCTCTATGAGGAATTCCTCAAATAGGTGTGAAAAAGGAGTGTGCCCTACGTCATGTAGGAGAGCAGCTGCCTTGAAGACGCGTGCCTCCTCATCCTGCAGGCCTAAGCTCTTTGCAAACTCTTCCGCCAAGACCATCGATCCAAGTGAGTGATCGAAGCGCGTGTGACGTGCACCAGGGTATACAAGATATGCTAGTGGGAGCTGCCCTATCCTCCTCAGCCTCTGAACCGCAAATGTGTCCACGATCCTCAGCTCCCAGTCTGAGAGTGTGATATAACCGTGGACAGGGTCCTTAATCAGCTTCAAAACCACTCCCCACTTCTACCCTCCAATATATCATGATTTCCCGCGGCGTTATCTATGCGCTCCTAAAAGAAATCCTACCAATCCCATGAGCATCCAGGCCAGATACTCTGTCTTGGTCCTTTTGCTAATCGCTGGGTCCCGCAGCAATTTAATGTTGGAGTATGTGAATCCTACGTCTGCTATTGCGACGGGAGGGATGTAGAGCAGGCTCATGGTTCCAATGGCCACTGGCAGTGGGCTTAGTGCTACAGCGGCGAAGACGAAGAAGGCGCCAAGCCTCGCTGCAGCCTTTTCCCCATGTGTAATCGCGTAGGTCTGCACCCCGCGGCGTCTATCACCCTCCACGTCGGAGATCCCCTTAACGACCTCCCGACCCATTCCGGCCAGGAAAGACATGGAAGCTATAATGGCGACCGGTAAGCCGACCATTCCCTCGGCCAGTACTGCACCATATATGTAGGGGGCCGATATCGTGGCGCTCACCGCCGCGTTCCCGATCAGTCCCCTCTTCTTTAGATAAGCGTTGTAAGAGAGTGCGAGGGCGTAGAATATCGCCGCCACCACCAGCGCACTAGATCCCAGGACAGCCGATGACCCCAACCCCGTAAGTCCAAGGAGGATTGAGAATGGGGCTGCCTCGGAGGCTTTGACGAGGCCAGAGGGTATGGGGCGTCTGGGATTGTTGACCGCATCTATCTCCCTGTCTATAATATCGTTAACCACCATGGATGAAGCAGTTAAAGTGTAGGCGGTAACTGCTGCGAAAGCCCCCTCCAGAGGGCTAGGAATCCTACCGCTCTGGACAAAATAACCAACATAGACAGCAAGGGCCATCATCAGGCCGTTTGGGGGCCTAGTTATCTCGACGAATCCCTTAGCCCTTAGAGATTTGAGAGACTTGTGTCTGTGCATGAGTAGTAGATCACCTCTCCCCTCCGCTCCAAGACCGCGATTATTAGGGTCTTCCCCTTCCTCATAACCTGCTTTGATGCTTTGAGAAGTTCCTTCACCCTTAATGTTGAACCCTCGGGGAAAGGAAATATGAGATACTTTGAGGTCTCCTTGTTAGAAGTCTCGTATAGCCTATAGGTTAACATGCCGCCAAACCCCATTCTCACTATCCTTCCAGTGCTTCTCAGATCTCGGTATACAATATATCGGGGCCACAGGAATGGCTTCTCCTTGGAGAGGAGGTCGAGGTAGGTTTTGAAGTTTAAGGGGTTGCCCTCCTTATCCACAAGGCTAAGTGCCTTCCTCTCAAGAAGATAAAGCACTTCCTCCGGCCAAAGCATCAGCAGGCCCTCCGAGAGATCCCCAAACCCTCTCGCCACAAGCCCTTCAATATCTCCCTCAACTACCCTACACCTGTAGTCCTCAGCCAAGACAGCCTTTAGCCCCGCTCTCTCCAACCCATTGACCATATTGTGTGAGACAGGTAAAAACATGTATCGAATAAACTATGTTAAGAGGCTGAGACGTGTGTTGTTGGTTTCATGTCGGAGCAGGGCAGGGAGGAGTTGGAGCTGCACCCCTTGGAGAGGCGGGTACTGAGCCTTATAATCTCCGAAGGCCCCCTCGGTTTCGACGAAGTGGCCGCGAAGCTAGCCGTGAACGTGGGCGCTGTAGCTAAAGCCGCGGAATGGCTTGCAAGCAAGGGTCTTGCAGAGTCCTCAAAGGCTTCGGTGACGCATGTGATGACACTGGGAGAGGAAGGACTTGTATATGTTGAGAAGGGCCTCCCCGAGAGGAGGCTTGTCGAGACTCTCAAGTCAATGGGGGGTGAGGCAACGCTCGGCCAGATCGAATCCACCGGCATACTCGGCAAAGATGAGCTTAACATCGGCATCATTTGGGCGAAGAGGAATGGTTGGATAACTGTCTCCAAATCCGATGGCGAGGTTAGGCTCCGAATCGAAAGATATCCCGACTCAAAAACCGACGACGAGCTGGTCCTCGAGATCTTGAAGAGGGGGGCTGCGAGGCTTGAGGATATGGGCCCGCTCCAGCCAGCCTGTGAGAGGTTAAGCCGAAGACCAAAGGTGTTAAGGATTAGCGAAGTGTCGAGATATGTTCTCACACCTACTAAGAAAGCTCTGAGCCTCCCCCCCGAGGCGCTTGTGGAGAGGGAGGAGATTACCCAGCTAACCCCCGAGCTTCTTATCAGCGGGGCGTGGAGAGAGAAGAGGTTTAGGAGATATGATATTTATGCGCCGGTTAAGCCAGTGCAGGGGCCGAGGCAACACCCCCTAACTCACCTCATCCAGCTAATCAAGTCCATCTTCGTGGAGCTGGGGTTCGAGGAGATACAGGGGCCCCTAGTAGAGCTCGCGTTCTGGAACTTCGACGCCCTCTTTCAGCCGCAGGACCACCCGGCCAGAGAGATGCACGACACTTTCTATCTCTCAAACCCCGCCACTGGGGAGCCCCCGAACGAGCTCTCCGCCAGGGTTGGCAGGGTCCATCGCGACGGTGGGGGGACAGGCTCTAGGGGTTGGGGTTATGAGTGGAGCGTTGAAGAGGCTTCACGCCTAGTTCTGAGAACACACACTACAGCAACCACTATACGGCATCTCGCCCAGTCCCCGAAGAGGCCCCTGAAAGTCTTCACAGTAGACAGGGTCTTCCGTAACGAGAAGGTCGACTGGCGGAGACTGGCCGAGTTCCACCAAGTGGAAGGCATACTAGTCGATAGAAACGCAAACTTAAGACAGCTAATGGGCTTAATAAAGGAGTTTTACTCGCGGATGGGGCTTAAAAAGGTCAGGTTCAGGCCCAGCTACTTCCCCTACACAGAACCCTCAGCGGAGGTGGACGTCTACGTTGAGGGTAAGGGGAGCTGGGTTGAGCTCGGCGGCATGGGCATCTTCAGACCTGAGGTGACTTTGCCTCTCGGGGTTAAGGAGCCGGTCCTCGCCTGGGGTCTAGGACTCGAGCGACTCGCCATCCTACTACTTGACGTAAATGATGTACGGGCCCTCTACCAAAATGACCTGAGGTGGCTCCTCAGCTTCAATCCTCTTAAGCTCGAGAGGGCCAGGGTGAGTGGCTAGTTATGCCGGCAATCACGTTGAAAGTTGACAGGGTGTCTAGGTTTGTAGGTGCCCAGCTATCCCCCAACCAGATTGCAGACCTGGCGGCCGCCTTGGGCATGTCTGTCGAGGAGGTGGGGGAAGCTGAGGTCAAAGTCGAATATAACCCAAACCGCCCAGACTTCGGCAGCCAAGTCTCTGTTGCAAGGGCATTTAAAGGTCTTCTCGAGATCGAGCTGGGGGCGAGAAGATACTCGGCGAGACCCTCTAGCGTCGTTGTGGAGGTCGAAAGAAGCGTCGAGTCCGTGAGACCCTATATTGCCTGTGCACTGGTCCGCTCATTAATCCTGGGCGAGGAGGATATAGCGGACCTCATAGCCCTGCAGGAGGACCTCCACTGGATTCTCGGCCGCGACCGCCGAAAAATCGCCATCGGACTACACGACTACGCAAAGGTTCGCCCACCATTCACCTACCGGGCAGTTGGCCTCTCGGAGATTCGCTTCATCCCGCTCGGCTACTACCAAGAGATGACACCTCAGCAGATACTCGCTGAACATCCGACGGGAAGGAAGTATGCTTGGATACTCCAAGGTAAGGACTTGGCGCCAATAATACTGGATAGTCGGGGAAACGTTCTCTCCTTCCCACCCATAATCAATTCCTCTCTGACAGAGCTGAGGCCTGAGACGCGGGAGCTCTTCATAGACGTAACGGGCACGGACGAGAAGACTGTGAATCAAGCTCTCAACATACTGGTCACGACGCTGATAGACCTAGGTGGCGTCGCATATAAGACACTGATAAGATACAAAGGCAAACGGAGACAAATCTACACCCCCAACCTCTCTACCACCAAGTGGCTCTTGGATCCGAGCCTCGCGTCTTCTCTCATCGGTTTAGAACTATCTACTAGAGACATTGTGAAGGCTTTGCGCAGGATGAGGCTTGACGCTAAAGCGTCACGCGGAGGGGTGATTGTGAGCGTGCCGCCCTATAGGGTCGACATCCTTCATCCCGTCGATCTAGTCGAGGAGGTTGCAATAGGTATTGGTTATGAGAACCTCGAGCCGGTGCTCCCAGAGACTGCAGGAATAGGAGCTCTACTCCCAGCGTCGAAGATACTGGATGTTCTGAGACGGTTTATGCTGGGGATGGGCTTTACTGAAGTAGTTAACACAACACTCTCTAACACGGAGAGAGACTTTAACTGGATGCTCATAAACCGGGAGCCTGGAGTGAAGATATTGAACCCGGTCTCCATAATGTATGATTGTTTGAGGGAGCTCCTGCTCCCTGGTATTCTCTCAAACCTCGCCGCCAACTCAAAAAACCCGTATCCGCAAAGGCTGTTCGAACTCGGAGACGTGATCGTAAGAAACGATACGCTACCAGAGAGGGCTGGGAGAGAGACACACCTAGCCTTCGTCATATGCCACTCCACTGCGTCTTTCTCCGAGTTGAAGGCGGTGTTAGAGGAGGTTCTCCGCCTATTCGAGTTAGAGAACAACTTGACCGCGAAGGATTATCCCTTCTTCATCCCCGGCCGCGGAGCCGCAGTAGTAAGGGAGGGTGTAGAGGTTGGCTTCATAGGCGAGATACACCCCTCAGTGCTGGAGAACTTCGGCCTCTACATGCCTGTCGTAGGATGCGAGCTAAACCTCTCACTACTGAGCGTGACATAGGTTCCTAAGATTAGACTAAGCTCCTAAGATTCCTAGCTTAGTCAGAGGGGTTGTCCTGCCAGGCAGGGTATGAGCCAAGGACCTTCAGAAGAATAGACTTAGTCGCGAGCTCTGACAATGCTTCGCGGACCTTCTCATCACTTATGTGGCCCTCGAAGTCTACGTAAAAGTGGTATTGCCAGGGCCTGGCCCTCGTAGGTCTGGACTCTATTTTTGTCAGATTTATTCCCCGTTTCGCAAAGGCTCCGAGGGCCTCATATAGAGCGCCGGGCCTGTGGGGGAGTGAGAAGATAATGCTTGTCTTCTCCTTTTCCGCCCTATCTGGCTCTCCGCGACCTATAACCAAGAACCTAGTATAATTTCGACCATAATCCTCGATTCCTCTCGCCAAAATCTCCATTGAGTATATTTCGGCAGCCCTCGCACTTGCTATTGCTGCGACGGTCTTGTCTCCTAGCTCCTTCACATATCGGACCGCAGCAGCCGTGTCGTAGTGGCTGACTGTCTCGAGGCCTAAAGAGGCGATGTATGCCCTACACTGGGCGAGGGCCTGGGGGTGTGATACGACCTTCTTAAGACTGTCTATCGATGTGCCGGGCAGCCCGATTAGACAGTGGGAAATTCTCAGGTTCAACTCGCCTATAACCTTGAGGCTCGTAGTTAAAAGGGCGTCGTAGGTCTCGCCAACGCTTCCCTCAATACTATTCTCTACTGGTACAACGCCTGCCTCCACCTCGCCCGCCTCCACGCTCATGAAGACTGCGGAGATGGTCTTTCGCGGCTGGGGCTCAGCCTCCAGGCCGAAGTATAGTATCACAGCCTCTTCACTGTACGCCCCTCTCTCGCCTTGAAATGCCACTCTCAACCCACACCTACACCACGACTCATTCTAATAGCTATTCACGTGGCGCGTACCCCCTTCTCCCGCAACACCGTGATCAGGGCTGGAATGAACTGATATAGGTCTAGAGGTACTGAATAGTCCGCCTCTCTATGGATGGGTGCCGAAGTGTCATTATTTACAGCCACGATTATTCTTGAATTCCTAACCCCCACCATGTGCTGCACCTGACCAGATATGCCTATGGCAATGTAGAGCTGGGGGCTTATCCACTTGCCCGATAATCCTACATGCTTTTCCTCAGGCATCCACCCTAAATCGCTCGCGAGCGGCCTACTACACGCCAAGTCCGCACCTAAGAGCTGGGCAAGTTCTTCAGCCAACTTCAAGTCCTCTCGCCTCTTAAATCCGCGGCCGACAGAGACTACTATGCGTGCCTTGGCTAGGTCAGCCCCACCTCTCTCGACCCTCTCTACTGAGACGCGCCTCAGACTAAAATCCTCAGATGAAGGCTTGCTGAGCTCTACTTTTTCGGGGCCGTTCCTCTCCCTAATTTTCGGCCTCCTCCCAGTCATCTGGATAGTCAGAAATGCGGGAAGCTTCTTAACTGCTAGCCTCTCGACATAACCCCCACCTAGGAACGGTCTCTCTACAACTAGTCTCCCCCCAGAAAACTCTAGGCTGGTGCAATCCGTCAGACATGGCGATGCAAGGTTGTGAGCCACTCTTGCAAAGAGCTCCCGGAAAACCTTCTTGGACGGCCCCAAAACCAGGCTAGGCTCTACCTTCCCTACCAAGTCGATAACAATTTTTTTGAGCCCATCTGGGGAAATATCGTCAAACCCCTCGAGGAAATAAGCGCGCCTCAATCCCAGCGATGCTAAGTCCTCACCGTTAGTCATTGCCTTTGGGACAAGGGTCTCCACCTCCAATGCACCTATCTGATCTGCTACAGCCCTCAGTTCGAGTAGCTCATCCAATTCGCGGGCCAAGATTAACACATGCATTAAGCCTTAAACACCCCCTCCTTAACCAAACTCTCGACAAGCTTCTCGGCACATTCGAGAGGCCCACCCTCCAGCACAATATTCCTTCGCGCAGTCTTGAAGACCCGAACAGAGAGCCTCTCCACAAGAGGCTCGAGAAGACCTTCATCCAAACCGAGCTCGGCAAGGTTCACCTTAATTATGGGCTTCTTAGATGCTGCCTTAATCATGAGTAGGCTTGGGAGTCTGGGAGAAGCCAGCTCCAAGCTGGCAGTAGCTATCAATGGTGAGCCGGTCTCGAATGTCTCCGTCCTGTCCTCGAGGATGCGCCTAACCCTAACTAGACCTTCACTTAGCTCGATGCCGACCACGTGTGTGACGCATGGTATATTCAAAGCCTCTGAGAGCCTGGGCCCGAGCTGGTGGTTCCCAGAGTCCGTGGATGCCTCGCCGCATAAGAGTAGGTCCGCCTTCCCCACCTTCCTCGAAAGCCTTGAGAGGACATTAGCAGTAACCCACGAATCAGCCCCAGCGAGTCTCTGGTCGCTGACATAGAAACACCTGTCAGCACCCATGGCTAGGGCTTCGCGTAGGACAAGCTCGTTCACCCCATCTCCTGCCGAGAGCACAACCACCTCTCCACCCCAACTCTCCTTAATCCTTATGGCTGCCTCAAATGCCACTAGGTCCGCCTCCCCCAGCCTAGGTGTAGCCTTCTCAAACCTGGGAGCCAGTGTTGAAGGATCATACTCTAGGGTTGAGATGTCGGGAACTTGCTTCACAAATACATGTAGAACCGGCAAGTCTCTATCTCAGAAAACTACCCCCACACCCCCTATTTATAGTGGTAGAGTTTACTTATTCACTCTTGGAGCTTTGTTGATTCCTCGTTGTGGATCCAGAGATTTAAATATTTGGAAGTCACGGCCCTTCCTGATGAACACCTACCGGCTGCCGCAAGAGGTTGAAGACGTTTTAGAGGGTGCGCTCGTAGCAATTTTAACGGTAGTTAACGAGAAAAATGAGCCTGTCTCACATCCTATGCTCCCCCTCTATGACCGCGATAGAGGCCTGCTCTACTTCACCTCGAGTATTCTCTTCAGCAAGAAGCTTGAATACATCAAGAAAAATCCTCGAGTCTCCGTCCTCATATCCCACCGAGAATACGTGAACTCTGATAAATACCATGCAATTGAAATTAAAGGCGATGCGAGAGTATTTGACCAGGATTTAAGCCGTGAGTGGCAGAAGCTATTGCCTCTCTGGAGAAAGAAGGAGCCGTACATTGACACGTATCTCAAGCAGAGGTTCGCCCTACCGCTATTCTGGGAGAGAGCTATCATAGAGGTTAGGCCGAGGAAAGTAAGAGTCTGGCGCGACGGCGACCTGGAGAAGGAGCCGGAATACTATATCGTGGGTGGATAGGAATGGTCGGGGCAGAAGATTTAACTATGTTTGAACAGGTCGCAATTGCTTTCATAGATGAAGACGGCTACCCCTCAACAATACCCCTCCTCACAACGAGACTCAACGGAGATGTCAAGCTTCGGCTGCCAAAAGGTATAGCGGATAACTGGATCGAGAGAAAAAAGGTAAACCTCATATTGAATCACATTACACCGATTCCGACGGGTGGATACACTGATAGGCGCTACGCAGTCTTTAGAGGCCTGTCACGTGTGATGGATGGCATAGTCAGGGTAGAGGTGGAGAGAGCCTATACTTGGGATGAGCGGGTAACCCCATTTCCGCAGTATGTTGAAGTCTCAACAGCAAGAGCTAGGCGATACCTGGAAGGGATCGGGAAAAGGCTTGGAGAGACTTTCAAGCCAAGAATAGGACTTTTCTGGAGCTTCTTTAGAACAGTCCGACTTCCATTCCTGATAGCGACGGCAGTACCTGTCGCGATAGGAACTGGTGCAGCGTTCTATAGAGGGTTCTTCGACCCGTTGCTCCTCCTTCTAACACTGGTGGGTCTATCCTGCATACACCTCGCGCTGAACGTGGCCAACGACTATTTCGACACCATTCTTGGAGCCGATATAGCCAATAAGAGACCTACACCATTCAGCGGCGGGTCAAGAGCGATAATATACGGTATCGTCAACATGCAGGAGGCTAGACTCATCTATACATCCTTCTTCTTGACGGGCGCAGCAGTAGGTGCATACCTAGCTGTAACTAGGGGGTTGTTAGAGATTTCAGTCCTTACTTGCATGGGGCTGTTTCTATCCTATTTCTACACTGCGCCACCTCTGAAGCTGGCCTATAGAGGGTTTGGCGAGATCGCAGTATTTCTGGGCTTCGGCCCAGTAATAGTTTTGGGAACATATTTTGTCCAAACACAGAGAATCGGCCTCGACGCTATAATCTCCTCAATACCTATAGGGCTATTAATCATGCTGATACTCTACGTAAACGAAATACCGGACACCCCATATGATAGGGAGGCAGGGAAGATGACCCTTGTTACAAGATTCACGAAGAAGCAGGCGCTAGGGTTCTTAGCAGGCTCGCTCATCGCCACGTACCTGACTATATTATTGATACCTTTACTCAATTTGGGTCCGACAACAATCTTGATAGCGCTAGCCAGTGCCCCTCTAGCCTATCGCGTATATAGAGGCGTTGAGCATAACTTTGGAGACCCCTACCGGATGATTGGAGTCATGTCCCTCAACGTAAAGAACGCCGCCATCACAGGCTCTCTATTGGCTGCAGGCTACATAATCGGTGCAGCCTTATAAGGAGTTATCAGGTAACTCCTGATTATTTCTGCGCTGTATCTCTATCATTCTCAGGTCAGGCCATTCGATTCTGAAGGCGAGGGGAATATTGATGATGGATAAAACCAGTGCAATTCCGAAGGAGTAAATGGTGGGGTAAAAAATCGCGCTAAGTATACCTAGCTCGATAGGTGTGTTGGCGAAGGGCGCCCACATGGCCTGCGAGCCGAGGGAGCCGCCGAAGCTTCTGAAAAAAGTCAGAATAGAGGTTAAGAACCCGAGTTCCGCTGAGGAGGCTAAGGTCTGGATCGTAATTAATGTCGTAGGAACGGTCAATCCCATAGAGGTCCCCACCATCACAAGCGGCGGTATAAGGAGCCAGGGGCTCGGAGCGAAGGTGTTTGTAACAAGCAATAATGTAACCGCCACGACAAAAAGGCTGACCCCAGCCTTTATCATCGGGCCTGGCCCATATCTGACGATGAGGCGTGAAGAGATGTTTGCCGCCAGAACCCATCCCAGTGTAGATGAAGCCATTAATAGTCCAGCTGTTGTCGGGGGTAAGCCATAAAACCATTGCAGGATTGGAGGGACTATAGTCACTATTCCGAAGAATGCGAAGCCCACAACACCGTTAATTGCGAGTAATGTGAAGTTCAGTCTATCCGATAGGAGCCTGAATGGGATGAATGGCATCTTCTCTATTCGCTCAACGCGTATAAAGAGTGGTGTCGCCACAAGGACGACAAGTACCGTCATCGACGTAGCCTGCCAGTCAAGCATTGGAGCGTCAATTAAAAGGAGGAGACAGGTAGAGATTATTGTAAACAATATGAACCCTTTTGCGTCAAGCCTTCGCCCCCTCTGCCACGTGGCCAGCCCCCTTAGACCCTTAGCCCCCATCGAGAGTGCCACGAGTGCTGGTGGAACGTTGACGAGGTAGATCCAACGCCATCCAAGCGTGTCCACTATTACTCCACCCATAGGGGGGCCTAGGATGCTCCCGACAGCCCAGACGGTTGAAGTGTATCCTGTCACTCGCCCCCTCTCCTCAAGTGTGAATAGGTCTCCAATGATGGTGAATGTCAAGGAGAATACTGCTCCAGATCCCATGCCCTGTAATAGCCTGAAGAGTATAAGCGCCTCCATACTCCATGAGATGCCACATAGGAGGGAGGCAACCATGAAGAGCGCTAAACCGGTAGTATAGATTATTCTCCGACCGTATAGGTCTGACAGCCTTCCCCAAACAGGAATAGAGATTGTTGATGCGAAGATGAAGATTGTAATCGGCCAGTTATAGAGTTGCTGGCCTCCAAGCTCAAGAACAGCACGAGGCATCGCTACAGGCACAATGGTGCCCTCTAATGATGCCATGAACAGCCCAGTGGCGAGACCAATTAGTATCCGCCACTTATTCAAGGGAGCGTCAGCCACGGAATTTGTGCATGGCAAAATCAATTTAAATATTGTGTGTACGACCAAGACAGTGTCCGGCTAAGCATCTTTATCCACCCCGTTTCTTATTGCTTTGTAGTATATTGCGAATAGGTTAGGTTCTTTATTCCCTCCTGATGTTTTCTTGCGATTAGCTTGTTGTGAAATATGAAGCCCCCTATCCACTATTATCTTAGGCCTGTTCAGGTACTTAAGGAATGTTAGGGCGTTCAGGCTGCTCCTCCCGTAGGGCGCCTCGATAGCAAGGAATTCTCCGGAATCCACATCGATTGCAGACAATACATAAACTACTGCCCCCTTCACCCCGAGTTTAGTCTCATTAACGGCAATACACCTCCTATACCTGGGCTCAGAGGCTATAGCTACAATAGACAGTACCCACTAGATAGCTCGTGTACGGTTGACCAGCTTACCTGCTCAACTCCCATGATAAGTACCTGAGAGACCCTCCCACAGCGGTAGTGTCCTGATAAGGGGATATATTTGAAGGCCGGTCTTCGATGGTCGTCTGCGTGGATGTCGTCGTTCTGATCTCAAGCTGCTTCAAGCGCAACAAAAAAGCCGTGAGGTTATAGGGGTCCTTGGTATAGATGGGCGTTGGAGAGGCTAGGCCTTGAGCACGAGCACCAGAGGTTCGGCATGAGGAGCAAGATAGAGAGGTTCTTCAGGCACCTCAAGGAGAGGACAATAGTGTTCCACAACAAGCTGAGCGCAAGGGATTATTAACAAGGAATAAAGAACCTAAACATATTCCTAAACCTCTTCACACTATACTACCAAACCTTTAGGAATGGGGGTGGGTAAAGATGCTTATCCGGACCCTATGTGGGGCCCATCCCACTATTTAAGGCAAACACCTATACGCCCTCAGACGAGCACCATACCAACCACGCCACCAGGCCCCACAATCACGCTCCCGCGCTCTAGGCGCAGTCCGATACTCGTGCTTAGTTATCGGGCCTGAGCATGATTCACGAACGGCTTCCCATCCCTAAGCATCGCGTAGCAACACCTAAGTAATCTCCTAGCTAGTGCTATTATAGCTACCTTCTTACCCCGCCTAGCAGCAATCCTATGATAAGCCCTGGTGAAGTGGGTGTCATATTTTACGTGTACATGCGCTACCTCAACCATTATCCACCTAAGCCACCTAGAGCCCTCCTTCGTTATCTTACCTCTCTTCATTTTACCACCACTGCTCCTCTCGGAGGGGACTAAGCCAGCGTAGCTGCATAGATGATCAGCATCAGGGAACCTAGATATGTCACCGATCTCAGCCTTTATCATCAATGCCGAGTACAATCCTACTCCTGGTATAGTCATGAGTAGTCTAACATCCTCATCGCTAGAGTATTGGTCTAGCTCCCTAGATACAAGACCTATCTCCTGGTTTAGGCCCTCCAACAACCTTAGGTACTGGTCTATGGAAGATATCCCCAGTGACTTTAGCTAATCCAATCCATTTCTGGTGAATAACTTGAAGTCCCTAGGAATCTCTATGCCCTCTAGAGCTAGGGTAGCTATTATCCTGTTCTTCAGCCTAGTCCTAATCCTTAAACTAGGGAGGCCCTCCTCCTAACAAGCTCCCTAACCCTAGCTATCTCTCCCTCAGGTATGTAAGACAAACATTTAGAATCCCTCCTATCACTCTTAAGCCTATTCTCAGCGATCAACCTAGTCTTCCTAGGATGAGCAGCCAAAGCTCATTCCTAGGAAGCCTCCTAGACTCTACCACATTACCAAACCAGTCAACCAACGTAGCGTCGCAGAATCTCTTATGAACGTCCAAACCGCAGACTAACCCGCTCATGACATGCTCCGAGCGGCCCCTAGAGTTAAGCCTAACCCCACATCGCATCACTATCATGACTAATGAGAGCTATCCTTTACACAGGGAGATTATGTTGAGCAGTGCTAAGACAGAGTACACTGCCTCCTCCGTCCTCACACTCCTCACACCTTGGTAAGGTATAAAATTCACACAGATATCAAACAGCTCTTCTAGCCTCGAGTTTTGTAACTCAGCTATTTCTGCCAATCCACGCCTATAGGAGCCGAATGCTACACACACTGGTCCTTTAACAGTTTTAAGGGCCTTGCTGAGCTTATCCCAGACTTCTATTATAGACTCACCATCCTTGTCTGTTGCGATCGAGTATCTATAGCCTTTGAGAATTTCTTTGAGTGTACCTTTGTGGGTTGAGATCTTTGTCCCGAGGTAGTAAGGGAGCTCGTCGCGGCGCGCGATCTTGAACCTTATCTTTTTTCCCTGTGACTTAACTAGCAGTAACACCCGAGACCCATACCGTCTCTGAGACTCTAAGACGATGGGCTTCTTTAAGCCTGCATGTAGTATTGTCAATTCGCCTCTCCTCTCAAATAAGCCCTCTCGGAGCTCCCATGCATCGCCGGGGGGTATGGGTGATGGAGGGTGTGTGGGTATGTTAAGCGGGGGTAGAAGCCCGGCGTATCTTAGCTCTGGTCTAAGTTTGTATAGCTTTTTTCTGAGGTATGGCGGTGTCGAGAGATATTCACATAATAGTTTGATCAACTCCGAGTTTTTACTCGGTCTTTCAGGCTGTTCCTCGTAGATAATCATCTGGCTTACCCTGAAAATTGTCATTGCCCTGAAGAGGAAGCCTATACGCATCGTCTTCTCTCGGAGATGTGCTGCATCCTCGGAATAGGTGCTGGGGATCAGGACATGTATCTCGGGAATCGTCGCAGGCGGGGCTCTAATCCTAAATGTCGAGGACGAATCTGACGAGTGCCTTCCCATACTCTTTCTTCACCTCCATCAACCAATATGTCGGCGACTTCACATGAGTACCAGGCCTATGCTTCGCCTCGTCATACAGCTCACCCCAAACCTCTCCCCTTACTTTAAAGACATCCGACTCAATCAGCTCCTCCACCCTAACCCTACATCCCACGAATCGGTCGATCTCGAAAAGGAGAAGTAGCTTCTCCAGCCATTCATAGAGGAGTGATAAGAGATCATATCCCTCTGCCTCGACAATTCTCTTCGACATGGGAGATATGGACTCCGGATTGCTCACTAGGGTCTCGAATATAGCCATTCCCGCCTCCTCAAACGCCTCCTTCAGACCCGGTCCAAACGCCTCGACGTATATGTCGCTTGTATGCTCGAGGAATCTCCTACCCCTCAAACCACAAGCCAAGACTCCCCGCCCAAGTATAAATCAGGCGGTCGTCGCGGATATATCTTAATGATGACTGGGAAGATAGATTATAGGTTGGTCAGGAGGGTCTCGGTTCGCCTCCGTCTAGCCAAAGTTCATTCTTAGAGAGATATTGTGGCAGCCCGAGACCCTTCGGAACTCTCTCAGACTCCAGAGAGAATATATGGACCTTCTCCGGAGCTCCTAGACAGGGGGCGTACGATATCCTACGGGGGTGACTGAGGGTGGATGGAATCCCGGTCTTGCTTCGGGGTTGAAGTGATACTCCCCCGGCGCGGGTAGTGGTGTGTATGGTAGGGGATTTAAATACTGCTCAAAATGCCAACAATACATGTGCACGGAGCAGGCCAGATGCCCCAGATGCAACACAAAACTAAGAAACAAGTCAAGAAGGTAAGGTGCAGAGTTCCAGCTAGCACCGCTAACATTGGCCCTGGCTTTGACGCCTTCTCCATGGCTCTCGAGGAGCCACATCTCGAACTGACGGTGGAGAGGGTTGAGGGTGGGGAAGGCGTGATGGTAGATGTCTACGGCCCCTACAGCCACCGCGTACCGACAGACCCGCAGCGCAACGCTGCGGCAAAAGCCCTCGATCGGCTGATCGGGATTAGCGGCAGCGGTGTGGGTCTTAGAGTGGTTATAGAAGCTTCAATCCCTGTAGCCAAGGGTCTAGGGTCTTCTGGGGCTGAGGCCGCCGGTGCAGTTGTGGCGGGCGAGCGAATCCTCGAGATGAATCTGAATGAGGGGGAGAGGATTACGATTGCTTCGTCTGCCGAGCCGGGATCGCATGCCGACAATGTAGTGGCGTCCCTCCTCGGGGGGTTTAATGTCATTGACAACTCTCCCGAAGGGCTTACATACCTCAACATCAAACCACCAGAGCACATAGGATTGGTCATATTAGTTCCCACTTTCGAGAAGAAGTCAACAGACGAGGCGCGCAAAATCCTCACAACCTCTCCAACACTTGTAGAATATTCACAAGCCCTCTCCAGAGCTTCTCTCATTTCAGCCGCAATGGCATTGGGTAGAATGGACCTGTTGTTAAAACTTATACCGCTCGACCCATTCATAGAGAGGGCGCGGGCCAATGCCGGCTTGTACGGCGCAGGATACAGGTGGGAACACCTTCTTGAGGATAAAAAGAAGCTACTGACCGAGTATGGCGTTGCGCTCTGTATCAGCGGCTCTGGGCCCTCACGACTCCTAGTCTACGATGTACGAAGAGGCTTGGAGGAGGTTGAGCGGGCAGTCGAATATCTTTCTGAACGTATTGAGAGATTGGCAGGCGGCCTCGAGAGAATCATTTATACGAAACCCACAACTTATGGCGCAAGAATCATTGACGAGCACTAGTCTTCAGCCCGCGAACAATGTACCCTCTCTTACCTCCAGGCAGAATAATTAAAACATCCCCGCACCTCTTACACCTGAAGTATAGATTCTCGCCACCCTCCGTCCTCTGGCCCCCTAGAAACTCGAGCTCCTCATGTCTACACTCCTCCTCCAATACCCCACCCCTCCCGTCAACCATTTAACGCACATAAATTAATATTGGAATCTCCTGAATGAGATGTTTGAAGGGGCCGTGGTCTAGCATGGCTATGACGCCAGCCTGGGGAACCATATGGTCCTGATCGCTGGAGGACGTGGGTTCGAGTCCCACCGGCCCCACTGCCAGAAAATTCTCACACAATCCAAGTACAGCGAGCATGTAAGGAAGATATTTATTTGAAGAGTGAGGATAAAATTTGAAGTAATGAGTAGCAGAGAGGAGCTTGCTAAAAGATTCCTTGTTAGAGAGTTGAGGCCGATTGAAGTGGGTGAGAGAAAGATCAGTCAACTACTAGATTCAATGGCTATGACAGGATTTCAGGGACGCCGGCTAGGTGAGGTTGTAAAGGTTTGGGAGGCCGCCTGTAACACAAGGGAGACAGTGATATGTCTAGGTCTAGCGGGATCCCTGAGCACGACGGGGCAGAGCGAGATAGTGAAATTTCTTATAAGGAATAGGTTCATCGACGTACTTGTATCGACTGGAGCAAATATTACTGAAGATCTGGTAGAGGCGCTAGGCGCCCACTACTATGTGGGTGAGCCCAACCTAGACGATGGGGAGTTGTTCAAGGCGGGAATCTACAGATTCCACGACGTATTGGTAAGGGACGAGGACTACTTCGAGATGGAGAGGTTGCTCGCAGACTTTATGGCTCAGCTTGACCGTACTAGGGTATACTCTTCGGCTGGATTTCTGAACCGACTCGGCGCGTGGCTTGGTGGAAAGGGGATTAACAGTATTCTGACCGAGGCTTGGAGGAACGGTGTCCCCGTCTTCTCACCCGCTCTTGTAGACTCGGGAATGGGGGTAGCCTACCTCCTTAACAGGTATCGGCACGGTGATAGCTTCAGACTATTGATAGATCATTTCGCCGATTATGAATTACTTGTAAAGATAAAGTCAAGGTTCCCAAACAGTGCTGCAATCTTTATAGGGGGTGGAGTTCCCAAGGACTTTATACAGCTGGCGGCGGTGGCCGTAGATGTTCTACTCTCGGGTGACTTATCCAAATACAGGCCGCACAGGTTCGCTGCACAAATAACTACAGACAGCCCCCATTGGGGCGGCCTGTCAGGTGCCACCCTAGATGAGGCAAAGAGCTGGGGAAAAGAGGCTCCCGACAGCATGACCGTCCAATGCTTCTGTGACGCCACTATCGGGCTCCCACTAGTAGCCCATGCCCTATACGAGAAGGTTGGCAGAAGGAGAGATCCACCCGACCTCAGCTGGGTGTTTAAGGAAGACTAAGACAGGAGAACAGATGCTAGCAAGGGGATAATCACGGTGGCGTCCCCGTAGATTGTGGCTTTTCTAGCGTTGGTTTTCAGCTTACCCCAGCTTATAGCCTCCCTCAGTGGCGCGCCTGTCAAGCTCCCATCCCACTCATTTCCAGTCGTAATATAGACTGCATAGTCCAAACCGCCCCCGAACTGGTTCAACCACAGAAGATGGTGCTTGCTTATCCCACCTCCTATTATCAGGCCGCCCCTTCTCACCTCCTTGAAAAGGTTTTCGGAGAGTCTGTCATAGTCTCTGAAGAGATTCAACTTGAAGTCTCTGTGTGTGGTGTGAAATATCCAAAGCTGGGTCCCAGCAGCACCATCCATTATTCCGGGCACTACCACATCCACGTTAGCTTCGGCCGCTGCCCTTAAAATTGAACCCTCTGGAAGACGCCTCCCTATCTCCCTAGCAAGCTCGATAGTTCCAATCTCTCTTACCCCGTTGTCATAAAGCTCGTTCAGCAAATCCAGTATAAAGTGCTCAATCGCGTGCCCATAGTTCTCCTCAGGCACAATGACCGAGCCGATGCGGTGTAGTCCATGCTTGCGGAGCTCGCCATCATCAAGCTCGAACGCACCTTTGTAATAGTTGTTTAGACTCCTAGCAATATCGTGGTCAATTGCCCCACAAGTCGTGACCACATAGTTAAAGACCCCGCGCCTTATGATGCTAGCCAAGACGCCTCTTAAGCCAGTTGCTGTGAGGGAGCCTACGAAGGAGAGCCACCGTATACATTCCCGGTCATTAACCATCTCTCTAAGTATTCTACAGCCCTCGGCAATATAGCTGGACATGAATCCCCCCGACGCTGCAAAATACTCTATCAGGTTGCTGATTGTCGTGTTGGCTGATAAGGTGTAATCTTTAACTGGGACCTCTCCCCGGAAACCCATACCCTTATCCTTGTACCTCATGAAAATAGTTTATGCACGCTCATATTTTAGTGGCTACTCGGCTACTACGATACAACTCAACAATCTTAAGCCAGTCCTTTAACCTGATCTCCATTCCAAACCTGTCTTCCCGGAGCTTCATGTAGAGGTAGGGAGACAGGAGTAACTTAAAGTCTCTGAAGTAGTTGAAGCTAGAGTTATGGACCTTCCTGATAAACTGAAATATGGTGTGAAAGACTGAGAAGCTCTTGAGGACCTTTAGCGGATAATGCTCAATCCCCTCATCGATAGTCTGGGCCAGCAGCTCAGCGCACTGCATCCCCGGGATGATGCCCTCGCCAATCACGGGGTGGACAGTACCGATACTCTCTCCAAGCCCAACCACGCCATCACTAACTATGGGTGCGCAGAGGTGGGGTGGCGCAATCCTAACCGGACGCCCTACCACTTCAATCACTTCGCCGGGATTTCTCCGAATGAACTCGTTTAGAGCCTCCCTATGCCTGTTAAAGTAGTCTCCGACTCCCACGTGGGCGAGGTTTTTGGAGAGTGGGAAATACCAGAGGTATCCGCCTAGGTGTGTTAGTGGCATCAGGTAGAAGTCCTCGATAGGTGGGTTATTATACTTCACAAGATACTCTACCGTTGGTATATAGTAGTCACGCGCGATTCTCGGTAGGAGGGCTCTGTGAAACCCTGTGGCATCAACAATCAAGTCAAAATTTGCCATCTTCACTTTTTTTACGTCCACGCCGTAGTATACTTTCAGCCTGCTGTGCATGTCTAGTATGAACTTCTTCTTGTTAAATGTGCAGAGCCCCTTCAGCTTGATGGAGAACTCGTCCCCATCGGGTAGCTTAACGATCATCTCTTTTCCTTCATGGAGGATGTATTCATCGAAATTCAGACCTATTCGTCTGGCTAGGCGCCTCATTTCGTGCTTACTAGTTCCCCAAGCACAGATAGCTCTGAAATTCTCCGCTCTCTGCCGCTCAAAAACTGCTACATCGTGTACATCCTTGATGAGGTTGGCGAAGTAGCTTCCAGCCACTCCCCCACCCGCGACTGCGAATCTCACAATACATACACCCGGCCTGCCATTTTTTAAGCATCACCAACTACTAATGATGGTTCAGCCCTCAATGATCGTTCCGGCATATTCTTCGAGGATTGCTCTCTGTATATTTCTCACATCCCGTCCATCGATTATGGATACTCTTATCCTGCTCCGCTCCAAGATTGATAGGCCGACGTTATCTATAAGTCTGTACTCCCCCGCTAGCTGTGGGCTTCCGGCCATTATTTTTCTCAGCCCCTCGTAGCTTATCCGGGGTATTATTCGTGCATCGCTGTGCAGCTTAGGGTCTTTGTCGTAGATGCCCTCTACATTTGAGGCGACGATTAGTCTCTCAGCCCTTATCGTCTCGGCGCAATAGGCCGCCACTGCGAAGGTGGATTGCCCAGGCCAGAATCCGCCTGCAACTGCTATGCCCCTACCCACCAGTGCGGCCCTCAGCTCATCTATATTCTTGACAACTAGAGGGTAGGCCTTCTCACCTAATGCTTGGATAAAGAGGGACGCGTGTATCCTCGTTACCTCGGTGGCAATCTCGTCACACCTTGTCTCGTCAGCCCCCAACCTTTTGGCCGCTTCTATGAAGGCCCGCGCTCCTACGCCACCTCCAACCACAACCACCCACCTATCATTGTCAGAATGGATCTCCCTCAAAATATCTGCTACATTTTTTATCCAGTCTACTGAGAGGCCATTTTTGGTCGAGAAGAGGTGTCCACCAATCTTGAGTACCAGTCGCAAATCGTAGACGAGTTACCCCTATTGCCTAATTAAAATATCCCCCGCCAGTGTTAAAGCCGGTTGACTCTGGTTGACCAATGGTTAAAATAGTTTTAAATATAGTTAAATTCAGCCTACACTCAGATGAATTCGGGATTGGGAATGGAATAGCGAAATGGGATAGCGTGGATAGATACAAGTTCAGGCGTTTCATAGAGTTTCTAGAGTCTCGGCAGGGGCGCGGAACAGAGCTAGTAACACTCTACATACCGCCTGGGAAGAGGATAGACGAGGTTATAGGATACCTGAGGCAGGAGCTCTCAACCGCCTCTAACATCAAGTCTAAGGGTACTAGGAAGGCGGTAATGGACGCCATAGAGAGCGCCATCCAGAGGCTAAAGCTCTTCAACGACAGTGGCCCCAACGGTCTCATCATATTCAGTGGGGCTATACCACAGAATGGTGAGGGTACGGAGAAGATCGAGGTATACCACCTTCACCCGCCCCAGCCCATTAACTTCTTCCTCTACCGCTGCGACTCGAAATTTTACCTCGATCCCCTGAAGGACCTTCTAAAAGAGAAGGAAACATATGGCATAATCGCGATGGATAATGAGGATGCTGCAGTAGCCGTCCTACGCGGAAAGTCGATCATAGAGCTGAGAACGTATACGAGCGGCATTCCAGGCAAACATAGGGCGGGTGGCCAGTCAGCTAGGAGGTTCGAGCGGCTAAGAGAGCAGGCGCTCCAAGACTACTATGCGCGGCTTGCCGAACACGCGAACGAGATCTTTCTAAACTACCCCGATCTCAAGGCTATAATCATTGCTGGACCAGGCCCAACCAAGGAGGTTTTCGCGAAAGAGGGGAAACTCCACTACGCCTTACGTGATAAAATACATGTGATCGATACATCGTATGCTGGTGAAGAGGGTGTAAGGGAAGCAATAGACAGGGCAGCTGACATCCTGTCCAACCTCAGACTAGTGAAGGAGAGGCGACTGGTCGATGATTTGATGAGACGGGCCACGACGCAGAACACGGTGATCTACGGCCTGGACTCTATTAGACAGGCTCTTCGGGAGAGGCAGCTGGAGCTACTTCTCGTAAGTGAGGAGCTAGACCTCGTCGAAGTCACTTATAGCTGCTCCAACTGCGGATACGCGGTATCTGAAACTCTCGGTGAAGAAGACCTCGTCTCCTTGTTACCAGAGAAGCTGTCCCAAAAATGTCCAAAATGTGGGGTTCAGGGCTTCAAACTGAACCGTCAGGAGAACCTTGTTGACATGCTTATAAGACAGGCCGAGGAGACGAACACGAAGGTTGAGCTTATCTCAGCAGCACACGAGTCTGGGGAAATGTTTCTGAAGACGTTCGGAGGGGTAGCGGGCCTGTTGAAGGGTTCAAGCAGGAACTAAATTTTAAAAAGAGCCAGACACTGTGAGAAGTAGGTTTGAAACACTTTCTCCAGATATTCGACGCCTCTAGGGGTGAGCTCCTAAATATCATTGAGCTAGCCCTGAGGTTTAGGCGGGATGGTTATATCGGCAATCCACTGCGTGGTAAGGTCATTGCCCTGCTCTTCGAAAAACCCTCCACGCGGACTAGAGTCTCGTTCAGCTCCGCCGTTCTAAGGCTTGGAGGTGAGGTAATCTACCTCCCCGCCTCTGAGCTCCAGCTAGCCCGAGGCGAGCCGTTAAAAGATACTGCCCGGGTTCTCAACAGGTACGTAGACGCAATAGTTGCGCGGCTCGCTTCCCACTCTTCCTTGGAGGTGATCGCAAAGTACTCCGAGAAGCCCGTGATAAACGCACTCACAAACCTTCACCATCCATGCCAGGCCTTGGCTGACGTGGCTACGATGTATGAGGATGCGGGTGGCTGGGGGTTCAAGGTCTCATACATTGGAGACTGCGGAAATGTCTGTAGATCACTAGTACAGATATGTGCTTTACTGGGGATTCAAATCACCGTAGCGTCACCTCATAAGTATTGGCTACCACCAGATGAGATACGGCTGTATAAGGAGGTGGCCTCCTCTGTGGGTGGCTCGGTGGAGTTTACGGAGGACCCTGAGGCGGCGGTAGTAGGTTCCGACTTCATCTATACAGATGTCTTCGTCTCTATGGGGATGGAGAGCGAGTATGAGGCTAGGCTCCGCGAATTCCTCCCTCGCTACCGTGTGAGCATGAAACTCTTCGAGAAGGCTAAGACAGGGGCCAAGTTCATGCACTGTATGCCTATCAGGAGGGGGGAGGAGGTGGAAGACGAAGTAGTAGAGTCGGACCGCTCGATAATCTTCCTACAGGCCGAGTACAGGATGCATACTTCTGCCGCCCTGCTAGTCTCCCTATTGGGAGGGCCTAGCTAGCTGTTTGGGGCTCCTGGATTCTCGTCTCCAGCCTCTCTAATACAATGTTGTAGGATTTGGGCAGCTTAGAGGCAGCTACCTTTATTGCCTGCTTGGCTAGCTCGATATCTTTCCCATAGACATATAGTTCAAGAACATCCTCACCCGCCTCTACCTGGGCAGCCCTGCCCACAGGCCGTCCAAAAGCCCTGCTCATACCCTCCTGGAGCCTATCGGCGTGGGCCCCAAAAATCATCTTGTTCTCCCTAAGTACGTGGTGTGGATGGGCTCTTACTATCAGGTAAAAGTTTGTACCTATCTTCTGGGAGAGCATCTTACCTGCAGCCACCCTAGCCGACTCGAGCGCCACGTCTCTTATCTGAACAGATTCCCTAGCTACCAGTCTTAACCTATACTCGTAGTTGCTTTGCCATGCCCCGTAATCGTATTTTGCAAGCCTAGCTTGGGGCGCGCCATGGATATAGTCTACCCTAGTGAAAGGCCTCTCCATCGTCCGATAGTTCTTCGCCTTCAATTCTAAGAGTCTGTAGGGGTGGCATGCTAAAAACCTATTTTCAAGGAAGTCGGCAAGATATACTCGGCGTGGGGGGAGTAGGTAACCAGGAGCGAATCGTTAGTGCTGAGGATATAGAGGCTGTGAAAGTGAGGATTGCAGGCGAGATTGCGACATCTAAGTCTCCGGGAGTGGCTATGAAGAAGTGGAGACAGCTATTTGGAGAAAAGCAGCGTGAAGTTGCAGCGCGTATGGGCGTCTCCCCCTCAGTCCTCAGCGACTATGAGCAAGGCAAGAGGTCTCCCGGTATTAAGTTTGTGGGCCGATATGTCGAAAGTTTGATATCTATAGACCTTGAGAAAGGGGGAGCGAATATTAGACACTTCTCAGACCCCACCCGCTCGCGTCACAGAGCTATCCTGGATTTGCGCGAATTCTCCACCCCAATCACGCTTGACAGGATAGTTGATGCCATGGAGGGTGAGTATCTGTGGAGAAGTAGGGGGCGTGAGCCAGAGGTTTATGGATACACGGTGGTGGATAGCATCGCCGCGATAAGATACATGGACTCCACCGAGTTTATCCAAATCTTCGGCCTAACCTCTATGAGGATCCTAGTCTTCACGAACGTCTCGACTGGGAGATCTCCATTGGTGGCTGTAAGAGTCTACCCTCTTAAACCAGTTGCAGTCGCATTGCATGGCCCCCACGCGCCCGAGCAAGTAGATAAACTAGCCATAGAGCTTGCGGAGCTCTCCAGAATCCCACTAATACTGAGCCGGTCTAAGTCGGTGAAAGACATGATTGACGCCTTAAGGAGGCTGGAGTGAGGATTGAAGATACTCGTGGGGTGCTGTGGATTTACAAAATCTATGAGCGCCTACATGAAAGAGTATAAGCTTGTCGAGCTCCAAGCAACCTTTTATAGGGTTGTGAAACTTGAAACAGTTAGAAGGTGGCGAAGCCAAGCCCCAGAAGACTTCCTCTTCACCGTCAAAGCGTTCCAAGGAATAACCCATCCTCCCTCAAGCCCCACTTGGCGGCGTGCAAACATCAGGCCAACCAAAAACCACGGCGGCCTTCAGCCCACAAAAGAGGTCTACGAATCATGGAACATCACGAAGACTATTTGTGCTGAGTTGAGGTCCCCATTTTGCCTAATCCAAACTCCTAGCTCATTCAGGGATACGCCGGAGAATGTACGAAATGCGGAGACCTTCTTCTCAAACGTGGAGCGTGGGGTGTTTGACATCGGGTTCGAGGCAAGGGGCTGGTCGCTCGACGCTATCGCTAAGATATGTAGAAGGGCAGGACTTGTTCACGTGACCGACCCATTCCTCCAAGACCCCGTCACCCTAGGTAAGCATAGGACGGTATATCTTAGGCTGCACGGTAGCCCTCCTGGAAAAACCATGTACAACTACTCCTACACTGATGACGACCTAGCCACCCTCCATAGGAAGATTAGGGGGTATGATGGAGATGTGATCTATGTTTTATTCAACAATGTGAGCATGGAGAGAGATTCTAAACGTTTCATAAAGCTCATCCTCAGCTCTTAAGCTCTTCTGAATGCTCCCACAGCATGTTAAAGTATAGCTGTGCAATAGCTGTAAGGGAGAGGTGGGCTGAGTAAATCGCTACTTGAGGACGGTTCTCGCCACTTGCAAGGAGTAACAGCACCGCCTCCGACACATCATTAATCACCCCGCCCGCGAATGAGATCTCCCTTACTCTAACCTCGGCCAAGGAGGATAGCGTCTTCACTACCTTCCCTACCGCCTGAGGTCCGACCAGTACCCTCACTACTCCCCGCCTCTCCTTTATCAGAGAAGCGGTCGAGATCAAGAGTTGCTGGATCTCCGGAGGTATTATCGGTAAGACAACAGAGAGCTGCTTGTTGGCTCTACCCATAACATCTTTTACGCTCCTCCAGAGAGAAGCTTCCCCCCTGAGTATCCAGAGGTCAGGTCGCTCAGGCCCCGCACCCTCATATATTTGAGTCAGAGCGGAGACGAAGACCTCAAGGTCTGATTTCAGACCGTTCTCAATTGACGCCCTAATCGCCTCCGAGGCGACCTGTGGATGCTCCGGTATATATCTCATCGGACGCCCACGCTCAACCTTCACAAGGCCCTTCCTCTCGAGAGATTTGAGGGTCTCGTAGATCTTTGAGATTGGGATTTGAGATGCAGCGCTAACCTCGCTCGCCGAGCCGCTCCGCAGCTTGAGGAGGGCGATGTACGCCTTGACCTCGTATTCAGAGAGCCCTAGCCTCTTTATGGCAGCCCACGTCTTTTCGTCGAGTGCCGCATAGGCTCTGTCACTCAATCTTTAGAGTGCTTGTGCATTTAGGCTATTAAGGATGTTGTAGGGCCAAGCTGTGTGGAGGGAGCGTTTCTGGAAGAGCTTTTAAAAGGTGGGAAATGAGTGAGCTATACCAGTATACTCCAGCCATCACCGAGCATCGATACTATATCCTCGAATACGTCCTGCTTACTGCCGATAATTATTCCGTAGCGCGACCTACTATCCAGCCTCTCGTCAAGTAGAGGTCTCGGATAAGAGGCGCTCCTACAGCTCATGCCCATGGCGAAATATAGCGCTGGCACAATATCCATCATCCTAAGCTCCGGCGTCAGGCAAAGGTAGCCGTCAACACGCCCCACAGACGCATAGCACATTTCAAGGAGAGCCGATCCCATCACCCTGAAAAATCGTAGCCGCTCTGCTATCCGGATAGAGATCTTCCGTGACTGAGGGTCCCTCTTAAACGATGCGTGGTGGAAGAAGAGAGTGGCTCTGCCCCCATCTTCTTGAGAAGCTCGTGAAGGGTCTGAAGATGTCTTATGGGATACATATCTCTCTTCTCTTATAAAGATCTCTCCCGTTAAATGGTCGATCACGCCTGATGAGAGGACATCCCTGACAAGGGGGCCGCGGGCTAGTGCCACCCCAGAAGAGTAAAAGCTGATCCCCCTAGACATGTTTGCGCTTCCATCAACTGGGTCAATCAAGGCCCAATACTCTGGCTCTCCCGTCCCTCTCCAAGCGACACCCATCTCCTCCGATACTATGGCTACACTGCCTAGACGAGAATTTAACACGTCAACAATAGCCCTCTCACAGACCAAATCGCCCCTATATGAGATGTCACCGTAGCTTCCGCGCCCCATCGGCTCGCCGACACTCCCTCTGCTAATAGTGTCCAACAACGCATCTCTAGCTGCCCGCAGCGCCTCGCCTACAACATCTCTCAGCAAATCCCCTAAAAACCCTACCCGAGGTAGCAGCTTTTATACCCTTAACCAGTCTAGGAGAGTCGAAGAGACCTCCGAGCCGCACTTACAAGTTCTGGATAACGCCTAGCCAGCTCAGACTCAACAATCCTCGAAACCTCATCACTAATACTAAACCTAGGAGTCACATTCTTCAGATAGTTAAGAACAAGCGAGCTTAGAGGTGAATAAAAAGTAATCCTAGGCTGACGCCTCGCAGCCTGTCTCGCCAAAACAAGAGCCTTCTTATCCACCACAATCTTCCTCCTCTGCACAATCCGACCCTTCCCCGCCAATGCCACTCACCAATAAACACGCGAGCTCTGTTAAAAGTTTTACCTTACAACGTAAAACAATCACAGAAAAAACTGAGATCCGATTCCACGTACATATTCTCCCACCGATCCGTATTGTAGCTCCTGCTTTATCTTGAAGATACGGCGCGTGGTTCGAGATTTTAGAGATGGACGCGTAGTATCACAAATTGTTTTGAGATGTTAGAGGTGAACCCATATATATACTGGGTGTGTAGTTGGTCGTTTTCATTTTTTTCTGAATTATTAGAGGTTTCCAACGGTTCCGCATATTAGTGGCATTTGTATAAGGTTTACCTTGTAAGTTTTATGTTAAACATTTCTGTCCTCGGTATGGCCAAACCAATACGAGCTTGTTCACCCCCTTATGGAGGGAATTAAAACCGTATTTTTTAGGTGATTAACGTCTTTTTTTGAAAAAAATCGACTGCACATGATAGTGAGTTGGGGAGTTGATTGACAGTCCGGATCGATGAGCTCAACAACTTTATCAATATCTTTTACAGCGAATCCTTGAGAAATGCAGGTTGAGCAGAAATCGGAAATAGGCGTGGTCGGAAAGCACGTCTACGGCAATCTATATGAGTGTGACCCAGACATACTAGGCGATCTCCGGCTATTGAAGAAGCTGGTCTCAGAGGCATCAAAGATAGCTAAGATGACGCTGGTTGAGTTGAGGGGGTGGAGGTTTGGGGGTGAGAAGGGGGGAGTTTCCGTGATCGCTCTGGTGGTAGAGAGCCACTTGGCCCTCCATACTTGGCCGGGTTACAAGTATGCTACGCTGGATATATTCACGTGTGGGGATAAGAGCGATCCCTTTAAGGCTTTTGATTACCTGTGTGAGGCTCTTAAGCCAAGAAGTGTCTCGAGACACTATGCCGACCGCTCCTCTGATAAGCAGCAAGTAATAGGGACATGAAGAGATTGCTAGGTTCGTGTGATGTAGGGTTAGGGTTAATTTAGGGGCCTTGAATTGTATGTTGCGTGATACTCTCCGACTTTGACCTCTGGAACTACATACGGAGCGGGAGACTAAAGGTGGAGCCGCTCAGCGAAGACATCGTTAGGGAGAATGGTCTCGACCTACGTATTGGCTTTGAGATTGGGAGGTTAAAGAAGACTCAGGAAGTCTTGGACCCCCAAGAAAATAGTCCCGAAGACTTCTACATAATCGAGAGGGGAGATACTTTCCTGATAAACCCCCATGAACACGTCTTGCTACACACAATTGAATATCTCTCCCTCCCCAAGGACATAATGGGGTTCGTAAACTTGAGGAGCAGTTATGCCCGTCTAGGACTTTCTCTCCCTCCTACGATTGTAGACGCCAATTTTGAGGGGCAGTTAACGATAGAGATGATAGGAAGCGAGTTTCCAGTGAAGCTCAGAGCTGGGGAAAGGTTCATCCACCTTGTATTTGCCAAGCTCACCTCAGAGGTTGAGAAGCCCTATCGAGGCAAATACCAGGGCCAGCGCGGTGTAAGGCTACCGCAATTTGACAGGTCGGCACGGCCTAGATAGTGAGCTCAGTTCCGTTTCTCGCTACTACAACTCTGCACCGGTAACTCTGCTCCAATGTACTCACCAACTTATGCTCCTCTCCCTCCCAGATAGGGTACAGGTGCGTCACAACTACTGTCTCGGGCCTCACTTGAGCCACTATTCGAGCAAGCTCTACCTCTGATACGTGCTGCCCCACTATCCTTTCGTGGGGGAATGAACATTCATGAACTAACACGTCTACACCCTTAGCAAGTTTAACTAGATCTTCGCTATATGCAGTGTCGCCTGAATAGACTAGCGACACCCCTCCAAAATCAATCCTATATGCCACCCCACCATCATGTTTAGCTGGCGCCGAGGTCAAGCGAACACCTCCAAATTCATAAACGCCCCACGGCTCAACCTCTTCTAGACTTGTGTATGACTCATACCTCATCAGAGTCTTCACATACGAGAAGAACTCGTTATTATCTATCAATGTTCCTAAAAACCTCTTAAGCCCCCTTGGCCCAAAGATTCTTAACTCATCAGGCGACCTGTTGGGGAGCCCCTCAGGCGTGAATGCGCGCAACTTCAGAAGGGGGAAGATGTCGGATACATGGTCGATGTGAAAGTGTGTGAGAAGGACGGCCGTCAGCTTAAACGGGGATAAAGATAGGCTCCTCATCTTCTCGAGAACACCTGGTCCACAGTCAAGTAGGAGCTTGATTTCTCCAGCCTCGACATAGTGTCCGGAGCCAAATCTGTAAGGGGTTGGCACTATTGAGCCTGCCCCCAATACTATCAGCCTCAACCGCTCCCCCCACCCTTTATTTTTGAGACAACTTTTATGGTCTCGATGAGGGTGGTGGGGTACTGCCCGTTCTCATCCTTTTCATACTGTTTAACAGTGTCCCAGATGTTCAGTAGGGCGGTCACGACTGCCGTAAGTGCCTCCATCTCTACACCGGTTTTCTCATGCGTCTTCACTCTGGCCCTAACACCGATGCGCTGAGACTCTTTCTCGATCCAAGCATCTAGCTCAACCGCCTCTATCCGGATATTATGGCATAGAAGGAGTATTTGAGACGTAGTCTTAGCACCCACAACTCCGGCTAGCCTGGCTACGGTTAGGGGGTCACCCTTTTCAACTTCGCCTGAGAGTATCTTATCAATTGTCTCTCTCCGTAGCCTGATATAACCTTCCGCTACCGCCTCACGATAAGCTACAGGCTTATCACCCACATAAACCTGTCTCAAGATCAGTGACTAAAATACAACATCCTGCTTAAAGACTTTCTGAAACTTAGCCCTTCAAAGCAGCCCGCCTCAAAAGCTGTATAGCAAGGGCAGGGTCAACCCCTTTGGGACATACTGCGCTGCAAGAGCCTGCAAAGTGGCATCTCCAAACCCCTTCAAATCTATCGACGAGGCGGGTCCTCACCACTCCCCCCTCATCCCTACTGTCGGCATAATACCTGTAGGCTTTCATGAGGGGCTGTGGCCCATAGAAATCTGGGAAAGTCGATACGACGGGACAAGCAGAGTAACAGAGCCCACACTGGATACAGTAAGTGAATTGGAGGTATCTCTCTAGCTCCTCCTCGCTCTGGAGATACTGTCTCGTCGGGTTTTCCTGCTCTTCTGTATCCTGCCTGATCAGCCATGTCATCAAGGCCTTCTGCTTTCTGAATAGGGGTGCCATATCGGTTACAAGATCTTTTATGAGGGGATAGTTACGCATGGGCTCAACCGTTATAAGTCTCCGCCTAAGCTCCAGAATCTGTGTATGGCAGGCCAGCGTCTCAATCGCGTTAACCCTCACGCCACACGAACCGCATATCGCCATCCTGCAAGAGTATCTCACCGAGAGTGTGGGATCCAAATTTTCCTTTATATAGATAAGGCCGTCGAGGATTGTCATGCCTTTCTTTACGGGGACTTCATATTCCCTGTAAATGCCCCTCCCCCCGTCCTCGGGCCGATACCTAAAAACCCTGAACTTCACCCTTTCCACCAAACCCTCACACCAGCGCATTTGCTATTAGGATCGTCCTCGTGCCATACACCAGTAAGAAAGCACCTACCGCGACCAACAGGGTTTCCACCCACCTCTTCCTAGCACCTATCAGCTCAGCTATGATCGATCTAAGACCATTCATCGCATGGATTGTTGTGCAGAGTAGTAGGCCGAATAGGGATGCCGCTAATAATGCATTTCTGTACACTGGCAATATTGCGTAGGGGATGGAGTCAAATCTAAGAGTCGTCTCCCAGATAGTGCCTTGGAAAGGATACGTGAGGAAGACAGTAGCAATATGAATTGACCCGAAGACGAGTATCCCTATTCCAGTGATGTAGTGGAGAAGCATCAGGTCGCGCTCTTTCACGGCCTGAACACCCTCATCAGCGAGTCCAGAGTATACAAGAGAGCGAAGACGGCCAGTGATATGCTTAGCCAGAATATCGCCCTCTGCTTGGTGCTAAATGAGGGCGGAGGCGAGAAGGGCTCCGGCCTCCTCGGGCGACCTAGAGAGAAGCCAAAATGGGCCAGTATTAATCGGATACCGTTTATTGTGTGGAGGGCCACTAAAAAGCCTATCACGGCAAGTCCCACGTCAAATACAGGATTTTTCAGTAGTTTGACAGTCTCCTCATAAGCCCTCTCAGCAAAGCTATATTCGGGGACGCCCCAGACAGTAATTCCGCCGACAAAATTCCCTGTCTCTAACACGTGGGCTATGAAATATAGTGAGACCACCACCCCGCTCACCCGCTGCAACACGTAGCTCCACCTCTCAAGACCATATCTCCCAGGAGTCAGCATTACCTTCAGTGTTTGGAAAACTGAAGATCTACCCACGCCCCGAGCCAACATTTCTAGAGGTGGGCTAAGGCTTCAAAAATATTTTTCTAATGCCTCGTAATTTATAGCTAATATAACACTACAACACTCTTTTAGCCGAGAGTTGGAGCCTTCTTTAAAGACTACCCGACTAGTTATGGCCGTTGTCGAGATTAGGGATGAGACTGACGTATGCAAAACCTATAAGTTTGTGAGCGCGCTAAACCAAGAAATTTTCCCATACCTGCCTGGACAAGATGTAAAACTCTACTTCGACACACCTTTTAAGAAAAACGACTTTAGGCTCTACTCGATAGCCTCTCCGCCCACGAGGAAAGGGTATATGGAGCTTACGATTAAGAGCGAACAAGGACAGTTCGCACCCTACTTTCTATCCCAGGCAAGGGTCGGCGACCAGTATGTTATTGAAGGACCCTATGGACGTTTCTTAAGCAAGCCCCTAAAAATGATTGAAAACAAGGAGCTCGACACACTTGTATTTCTCGCATCCTCGAGCGGAATAGTGCCCTTCCGCTGCTTCATAGAATACGCAATAGATACAGGCTTGGACATAGATATCTGGCTATTCTATGTAAACCGTACACGTAATGACTTGATTTACCGCCAACTGTTGCCTACCCTACTGGAGGAGTACCCCCGGCTCAGGCTGCTCTTAAACTTCACTAGGGAGCATGAGATCGCTAAAACAGAGCTCTACGAATCGGTCTGTAGTGTAAGGGACGAGCTAAAGGATAGGGTTGATTTCCTGCTTGGCAGGCGGCTAGAGTTTAGCGATATTGCATCGCGGGTGGAGAAATGGAGGGATGCTTGGTATGGGATATGCGGCGGGGCAAAGTTTATCGCAGGTGATAGGCAGCTAGGTCAGGATGGTATGATACAGAAGATTGAAAAAGGCGGTGTAGGGCGAAGTAGAATAGAGATCGACTCCTATGGAACCAACTAAAGAGGCATAGAGAATATTGTTTAGGTTGTATATCTTCCGTAAAGTGATTTTATCCCTAGCCAAGTCGATAGTAGTTCACCAAATAGATACGTTGCTGCGGCAGTGCCAAGTGTTAACGCTACATTCGTAATGATTTCCCTGCGCGCGTCTGCATCTCGCACTACAGCCCCATAATATGTGAAGCCAGCTATCAGAGTTATTGAGACTGCTATGGAGGCTGTAAATGCGGTGAATATGTCGGATGTCAGGAAGAAAGGCAGGGCCTGGAGGATGACTGTTGAAACGTATGTTATGCCTGTTAGTATTGCAGCCTTGAATGGAACTATGGTTGGAGTTTGCTTTGCTTGAAGGTATACAGCTACTGCCATTGATATTGAGGCTGCAAAACCGACGACGATACCGGCCATGCCTGCCAGAATTGTTACGTTGGTGGCGCCCAAGAAGCCTGCATGAACCCCACTGAGCTCGATTATGGCGTCTGCAAGACCCAAAACCACGTAGCCCAAGTATTTGATAACGGTCTCTTCAATCTGCCCGATGAGCATCCTTTCCTGCTCCTCCTCTTCCCTCATTATGTGGAAGAGCGTCTCCCTCTCCTTAGCGGGGAGGGCATCGCTGAGCTCTCGATACCACCTAACTACCGATCTCTCATGTCTCTCCAGAAGCCTTGCTATGAAGACCAAGCCCAACAGTCTTCTAAGAACTACCATTAGCCCGATCCTTACCCCTGATGGTGGCTTAGGCTGATAATTTGTAAGTTGAAGCCAGAACATATAATGCTCATACTCTTTTTTGGAGAGGTTTGAAAGTATCTCTCTACGGGAAGCATCCCTCTCCACCTCTGCTAGAGACTTATAGATGAGGTAGTCGCTAAATTCATCTATAACGTACTTCCTTAGCTCTGTCTTCAACTATCTTCGGAAAGACGCGGAGTATAATTTTTATATTGCTTCAACGAATTGGGTGCCCAGAAGATGCCACAGTGGGAATATTCCGTCAAAGGACTGGACCCCGCCACCTCGGTTAAAGCCTCCCTCAGAGAGGTTGATTTGTCTCCGAAGTGGAGCAGGGAGGTGTGCGCTGCAATAAGAGGAATGAGGCTTCAAGACGCTCGGAGGCTTCTTGAGGATGTGGTGAACAGAAAGAGAATGATACCTTACAGGAGATATAGGAAGCTGAGGGCACACCACTCGCAGACAAAGGGGCCTGGAGGGTATCCTGTCAAGGTTGCGAAACATCTACTCAAACTTTTAGACTCTTTAGAGGCTAATGCGGAGTTTAAGGGCCTCGACACTGACCGGCTAGTGCTGGTGCACGCTCAGGCACATAAGGGGAGGGTGGTGAAGAAGTTTTTCCCCAGAGCTTTTGGCAGGGCAACACCACATAATAGAACACTCGTACACATCGAGATAGCGGCGGTTCAGACCCCTTAAACCATTACTGGTGGATCAATCCTTAAATAGAGTAAGAATTGCTCAAGGAGGTGGATTGGTCACTACAACGGCGAAGATCCTCCAGAAGAACATCAAGCGTAGTGAAGTGATAGAGTTCATCAAGAACCGTCTAAAAGACGCCCTCATTGGCGACGTATCAATAACCACCTCACCAGTCGGGACAAACATCTTAATCTACTGTATGAAGCCTGGGCTCGTTATAGGAACGCGCGGGAAAACGATTAAATCTCTCCAAGAGGAGGTGGAGAGGAGGTTTGGTCTTGAGAATGTCCAGATTTCTGTCTCTGAGATCGAGGTCCCTGAGCTTAACCCTGAGGTTATGGCCCAGAGGATAGCGCAGGCCATAGCGAGCGGAGTCAGATGGCGGAGAGTTGCCTTCTGGGCTTTGAGAAGGATAATGGATGCTGGAGCGATTGGGGCAGAGACAATAATATCTGGTAAGCTAACCTCTGCGCGCTCAAGGTCTGAAAAATTCACCGCCGGATTCATGCCCAAGTCCGGTGAGTTTGCAAAGTATGTGCGAGTCGGGATAGCCCACGTACAACTTGCTACTGGAATATACGGTGTGAAGGTTAAAATCTATCCGCCTGACGCCCCACTACCCGAGCAAGTCTCTGTATCTGTGAAAAAGGAAGTGGAGGAGACTGGTGGTGAGTGAGTATGCTGGTGGTGAGTGAGTATGGTAAGAGAGGTTAAGGAGCTAAGGGAGAAGAGTGTCGATGAGCTAAGGGAGGAGCTAGATGCTGCGCGGACAGAACTCCGCAACCTCAAAGTCAAGCTACAGATGGCTGGTCAAGGCGAAAACACCTCAAACATCCGAAATCTTAAGCGAAGAATAGCGAGGATACTAACAATACTTAACGAAAAACAGCTTGAGAAGAAATAAAAGGATCGTTTCACTAGTTGGATACCACTGCATGGTGATAAAAAAGTCTGACGGTACTCGTTTAGAAGGCCTGATAATAGGTGAGACCGCAAACACGGTTTTAATACGTACTCCGAAGGGCCTGAAGCGAATACCGAAGAAAGAACATCTGTTCGAGATTGTGAGAGAGGGGGAGAGATGGGTAGCTAATGGGGAGGCGCTGTCGGGAATGCCGGCACAGAGCCTTAAACGAATTCGACATAATTGGCATAAACGATCCTCAAGGGGGTAGAGCACAGCGTTTATCCTTATTAAAACGGATATCGTTCTGATTTGTAAAAGGCTGGCTGAGAGGAGATGTCTGGGAGACAAGTGGCGAACATAGGCATCGAAGTTAAGCCCCCACAGGGGGAGTGTAACGACAAGGACTGTCCGTTTCACGGCTCACTTAGGGTGAGGGGTATCCTTCTTACTGGGAGGGTTCATAAAAAGTTAATGCATAGGGCAATAGTCGTGGAGAGGATCATAACTATTTACGTCAAGAAGTACAAGAGGTATATGAGGAGACGGTCAAGAATCCCGGCACATCTACCACCCTGCATTAACGTGGAAGTGGGCGACGTAGTGAAGATTGCTGAGACTAGGCCAATTTCTAAGACAATTAGTTTTGTAGTTATAGAAAACCTCGGGAGGGGTGGGTAAATGTCTAAGAGATCCAGGGCTGTTGCTGAGGTAGGTGTTCTGCTTCGGAGACCGAACATCCCTAGAACCATTAATAAGGGGGCTTACGTGCTGTGCGCGGATAACACGGGAGCGCAGGTTCTCAAAGTCATCCAGGTGATTGGTCTTAAGCAGAGGCTTCGAAGGCAACCGGCTGCAGGGGTAGGTGACTTGGTAGCCGTAACTGTAAAGAAAGGGCCTATAGACTTGAGGAAGAAGGTTATGCACGCGGTCATAATTAGGCAGAAGAAGCCCTATAGGCGCCCGGATGGGACTTGGATTGCCTTCGAGGATACCGCTGCTGTCCTTGTGACACCCGAGGGCGATGTAAAGGGGTCGGAGATTAAGGGACCGGTTGCCAGAGAGGCGGCTGAACGGTGGTCAAAGATAGCAAATATAGCGTCAATAATAGTGTGACGGTGAGGATGATGAAGCAGGTGTCCCGGCCGAAGGATCCTTCCAAGCAGAGGCTCATGTTACGTGATGCTCCGAAGCATGTTCTCCCCAAGCTAATGTCTGCTCACCTAGCTCCTGAACTGAGGACAAAGTATGGGAGGAGATCTCTCCCACTCAGGGTAGGGGATACGGTGAAGGTGATGAGGGGGGAGTATGATGGTGTCCAAGGAAAGGTTAAAAGAGTCAATAGGGAGAGGCAATTAGTGTATATTGAGGGGCTTACGAGGAAGCGTGCAGATGGAAGGGTCGTGGACATACCCGTCCATGTGTCAAACCTAATGATTGTAGCTTTAAATCTCGACGACAGGCTTAGGAAAGAGAAGTTGGGAGAGGGATAGACGGCATGCATCTGAAGAGACTTGCCGCACCAAGTATTTACAAAATTCCTAGAAAGGGATACAAGTTCGCCCCGAGGCCAGAACCCGGCAGGCACCCGCTAGAGGAGTCCATCCCGCTCGCGGTTATAGTCAGAGATTATCTGGGTTTTGCGGCAACTTATGCGGAAGCGAAGAAAATCGTCCACTTAGGCAAGATCCTAGTGGATGGAGAAGTTATAACCGAGCCAAGGTTCGGTGTAGGGCTTATGGATGTAATTACGGTCCCTTCGGTTGGAAAAAACTATCGTGTCCTACCACGCTTCAAAAGGGGGCTTGAGCTCTTAGAGATAGGTGATGATGAGGCAAAGGTTAAGCCCTGCCAAGTGAAGCGTAAACAGCACGTAAAGGGTGGCAATATCCAGTTTACTCTCCACGATGGCAGAAACCTGCAGTTCCCACCCAACAGCTCAGAGGTCAGTTCAATAAGGACTGGAGACACATTTGTTATAGAGTTGCCGAGTCAGGAAGTAAAGGGAGTTATCAAGAGAGTTGAGGGGTCATACTGCCTGATCACCTCAGGATCTAGGATGGGTCTTCATGGGAGGCTTATTTCAATGGATGCTGAGAGGAGATACCCAGCTAAGAGGCACGCGGTTATAGAGTCTAGCATGGGTAGGATAACCACTATACTCGACTATTTCATGCCTGTTGGTGAAGATAAGCCATGGATAGCGCTATTCTAGAAAATCCTATGCGTAAAATCAGGGTCTGTAAGGTGGTTGTCAACTCCTCCATAGGAGAAGGGGGAGTGAAGCTAGAGCGGGCGGTAAAGATACTTGAGATGTTGACTGGCCAGAAGCCATCGGTCAGGAAGGCGAAGAAGACGATCCGCGGGTTTGGGATAAGGAAGGGGGAGCCGATTGCGGCGGTCGTTACACTGCGAGGTATGAGGGCGGTGGAGCTTCTCCGAAAGGCCTTAGCAGCAGTAGGTAATAGACTCTCGAGTGACAATTTCGATGAATACGGAAATTTTGCTTTTGGGATAAAGGAGCACCTCGAGTTTCCGGGTACAAGGTACGATCCTGAACTGGGGATAATCGGGATGGACATTATCGTGCACCTAGCTAGGCCTGGACTAAGGGTTTCAACGAGGCGGATTAAACGGTCACGGATCGGCAAATCCCACCGGCTTACCAGAGAAGAGGGGATAGAGTTCGTCAGAAACGAGTTTGGAACCCAGATTGACTAAGACTTAAAACAATCCGGGGCCCTGCGAGGATAACTATCTATAGCCTTGTAGCTGGACTTTTCAACAACTGATATATACGGCGACGCATCGTGGCCTAAGTAGTTTCATGGGATACTGGTCAGCCAGCACCCTAGTAGTCCTTTTTCTATGTGCTGCAATATGGGCGGGGCTGCCCCTCCCCATCAATGAGGCCTACAGGCTTCAGTATGAGGGGACGAGAGAGAGCCCACAGGTAGGCATAGAGTTATCCAGTGAAGATAGTATAGGGATTATTGGGGCGTGGAGTAAGTCCACCCTAACCTTCCTCATTGTTCCAAGCGGTGACGAGCGTCTTACGGGGTGGGCGGGTAGAGCTATCGACTGGTGGAGGCGGGCAATAGAGACTTTCACGGCACTTTACGGCTACGAATACTTGGCTAGGATCGAGTTCGTGAAACTGGTTCGGGGCATAAACGGCACCTCGGGAGACATCACAATAGAGTATATGGAGAGTCTGGGTGAGCGGGTGTGCGGTGTAACGTACCTCAACGCGGTGTCTGGAGAAATTAGACAAGCATCAATTCAACTATCGAGTGAATGCATCAACGGCCGGGAAGAGTATGCGCTGGTAGTTGCAATGCATGAGATAGGTCATGCGCTGGGGTTAGGGCATACTACCAACTCTAGAGACTTGATGTACGAATACCTTGTCCCCGGCTCCAGACCCTCCACGCTGAATCTCTACGCCTTGGCAGTGATCTATGCATGGCTCGAACGAGGAATTTTCAAAAGCCCTCCAAATACTGTAACCCTGCCGGCGGGCATGGATTATATCCATATTCTAGACGCGGACGGAGAACCCATCAGATTTAGGATAAGGATATACCTATTACTTGGAGATAACGAGCTTCTCTACAGAACAATATTCGTACCTGCCGGTCAGAGCTTCACTATAAACGTCAACACGGTTATTCAAGACGCGGGCGAGGCCTGGAAGAGGTATATCTTCACCGGGTGGAGAAATAGAGGGTCGGGGCAAACACTTTCTACAAGCACTTCTCTAACACTCAAGCCAACCAGCCACTCTGATTATCTAGCGGTATATGATGTCGAGTACAGGGTGGTTGTTGAATATCCTAATGGCACTATTCTCGATGGATGGATTAGAAGGGGCGGCCGAATATCAGTTAACGCAACCGAGGTGATCTATCTATCATCTGATGAGAGGCTGGTCTTTGCCGGGTGGAGGGGCGCGGTAAATAGTACCAGCATTAGGCTTGAGCTTGTAGTGGAGTCTCCCATTCAACTATATGCGGTTTATAGAAGGGAGTTTCTCGTCGAGGTCTTATCAGACTACGGCGAACCCTCAGTCTCAGGATGGTGGCCAGAGGGATCACTCCTCAACATAACCGTCAACCCCAGCATCGTATACCTCTCCCAAGATGCTAGAATCGTACTCAGTGGGTTCAACGGCTCCCATGCAGCCACGTCACCCTACCTGCTGATAAACCTAACAGAGCCTGTACATCTCTCCGCTGTCTGGAAAACACAGTTTCTCCTTACTATCAGGAGTCTTGGAGGTGAGGTAGAAGAGCTCTTATGGGCGGACAAGGAGTCCAAGATAACAGTCAGCGTCCCCAGAGAGATTCTCTGGGACAACAGGTCAAAAGCAGTCTTCTCGGGCTGGCTAAACCCAGACCTTGTACCAGAGCCTACGCAGAGTTTAACGGTTACGGGTCCCAGAGTTATAGCACCTATGTATGAGAGGTATTATCTCATCGAAGTTGTTTCTTCTGTTAAGGTCGACGCTCCGACCAATTGGTATAGGCGTGGGGAGGTCTTCGAGTTGGATGTCCCTGAATCGGTGCGGCTGGATAAGGGGTTGAAGGCAGTTTTCATCGGCTCCTCCGAAGGTGCGGAGAGCATGCTACGGTTCGTGGTCCAGAAGCCAAAAACCATAGTGCTGTATTGGAGGGAGGAGGCCCAGATAACGGTCAGGAATCCGGTGGAAAAAGTGGATAAAATAATCTGGGCCCCAATAAACCACGTTATCCAGCTCGATACACCTTCCATCATACCCCTCAGCGCGGATGAGGCGTTAGAGTTCGTGAAATGGACCGGTGGGCTCGAGTCCGGAGAAAGGACCATTTCAATCAGGGTTAATGGGAGCATTGAACTCAGAGCCGAGTATAGGAGAGTATATCGCATCGCGTTTAACACATCGCCCCCTCTCGATGTGGAGTTACGGCTTCAAGATATATTGGGAAGGGTCTACGTGGTGTGGAGCGGTGAGGAGACCTGGCTTCCGGAGGGCCGCCTAGACGTTTTGGGGGTGTTCTGGAAGGGTCTGGAGGTAAAGGATGACTCCGAAGTGTATATCAATGGGCCTGGTATCTACCAGGTTAAACTGGCCGTGAGAAGCCTAGACGTCGAAGTTATAGACAAGTTTGGCATTCCCGCGCCTTTTTACGAGATCCAAGCCCTCCGCTCGGAGAATGTAATAGAATCCCATGCTTTCTCAGATTCTGCTGGACTAGCTATGCTGAAGACCGTCAGCCCTTCGGCAAGAGAAATAGTAGCTAGATGGATGGTCTTTGAGTCTTCTGCAGAACCAGGCTCCCAAAGAGTCCAGGTTAGGGTTCCCATAAGCTTCTATACCATTCTCCTATCATCTTGTGTGTTGATCGCTGTATCTGCAGTGCAAGCTTATAGGCGTTTTAGCGTCTCGGCTTCTTAGCCTTCCCAAGCACAAGCAGCTTTAGAGGGACACCATTTACCGTGACTACCTCATATCTGACCCCCGGCAAGTCTCCGTAGCTCTTTCCCAATGTGCCTCCTATCCCCTGTATAATCACCTCGTCATGTTCGTCAACTACATTCAGGGCTCCGTCCCCAGGCAGGAACGCGGTCACTACCTTCCCATTCTTCGTCAGCTGCACCCGGACACACTTCCTGACAGCGCTGTTTGGCTGCCGCGATTCTATACCTTTCTTCTCGATTACGATCCCCTTCGCCATAGGTGCGCCCTCTAACGGGTCGAACTTCTCCTTGAGATTAAGCATCCTAATCTTGTATCGCCTCTGGCTCCATCTAAACCTCTTTCTAACCTTAATCAGCTGCCTTGCCGCGAACTCCCCATTCCCCATTTCTGCCATAGATTAATGGGGGTTGAATTATTTAACCCCCATCCTCACACGTCTCATAACCCAATATTTAGCTAGGATGCATCGCTGGTAAGAGGAGGGAATGTGTCCGGCTCGAGAGCCTAACCATCACCCTCTCAGGGGATGGGAAGATATTATATATCTATTCTCCAATGTTTGCGGCTATTTCAAGCATGGCTACTGGCTCTACAGTAGAATACTCAGAAACTGCCTAAGCCTCATGCTTAAGGATAGGATGGTGCATCCGACCATCCCGCCCACATCGGAGGCACATCTCTGGGTAGCTTATTTATCTTCACGAGTTGTTTCTTGTTATGTTTTGCATATAGGGCGTCTGCCTGCTCTGTGTTTATGTATTGTTGGCATTTTGAGGGGTATTTAAATCACCTACCATACGTGCCACTACCAGCGGCGGGGAGGCATTTCTCCAACCCCGATGCGAGACTGGGATTCCGAAGAGGATTCTTCGATGGTGGTGGAGTAGGATTGATGCCAGCCTACACGAACACCGATGTCGAATTACTCGAATATAACAGACAGCTACTTGCCGAGCTTGGGGTAAGTATGAGTCCACTGATAATATGGGAGAGAAGGGTAGCAAACGATGGCATTCGAGGGAAGAGCGGCGGATAGAATTTAAGTAAGAAAGAAAAGATTTGTAATATATATCTACCCGAGGATCACTGGAAGCTCTTGGATAAGGTCGGAACGTCTATAACTAGGGAGAGAGGGCTGCTACAGCTGTCTATGAGGGCGGTGGAACGACGTGTAGACGATGTGAGCAGCAGGAAGGACTGGTGGGAGGTTTGTGAGAACGTACAGACAAGTATCGGTAGTAATATGATGAAGCACAGACGAAAACTCACCCCCTTTTCCCCCTTAAACTTTCTCGGAATATTATATTCCGGCATATCCCGGCGGCAGGATTTGAACCTGCGGCCCTCCGGTTTCTGTTAGCCCGGTAGGCTGGCAAAGGCACGGCTGGATGCCGGCCTCTACAGCCGGATGCTCTACCAGGCTGAGCTACGCCGGGCTCTCATCAAATCACTTTGGAGTCCCCATATTAAAGCCTAATGCTCTCTGGTAGCTATTTATCCGATAGCCTCTCTAGCGCCCGATAAAATATACTCGATGGCTATAGCCGCCAAGATAATGGCCATTACACGGGCAATGACGTCGGCACCTACTTTCCCCAAAAGTCGGTGAAGAGTTTCTATACTTCTGAGAACTATCCAGCTGAGAAGCATAACTATTAGTACAGACGTGATTGCCACGAGCTGGCCTGATGTGTTTATGGTTATCATGGTCGTGGTTATTGCACCTGGGCCCACGAGCAGTGGGAATCCTATGGGAAAAACACCGACGTCGCCGGTCTTTGCTAAAAGTTTCTCACCCCCATAGACGAGGATTTGAAGGGATAGGAAGAGGAAAAGGATCCCACCCGCAATTTTAAAGCTGTGAAGGGAGACGTTGAAAAGTGAGAGGATCTGGTGGCCCGCAAATGCGAAGACGAGTAGAAGCGCGGACCCAACTAGTGTAGCAAGGTTGAAGACCCTTTTACGACCGTCAGAGCTAAGGCCACGGGTAAGCTCAATGAGTATCGGAATATTCCCAATAGGGTCCACAACCACAAAAAGGACGATAGTGCTCTTCAGAACCTCTTCTATCACAACATAGCGACTGCCGAGATTACTATGTAAGCTTTAATGAAGTGGCTGTATGCTTCTAGCCTTCACACACTGAACAAAAGGTGTTAGGACGAAAATTTGTCGAGTGGTCAAATAGTTAGGATCGGGTGGCCTCGAGGATGAAAAGGTATGGAGGGGCCTCCAGCCTCCGCATAGGCTACACTGGTTTCCCTAGCTGCCCCGACCCACATTCAGAACCATGTAACCACATTTCTTGGCGCACAAAGTGGATAATCCTCTGATTGTCTACCTCCTCCAACCGAATTGGGAAGAACGGCCCAACCATATGCCTCAGCTTACCTCAGTTAAAATGATTATAACAACGTCTGGCTCGGAGGGATTGAATAGGTGTATGTCGGATACTTAGAAGGCCCATGCCTACGCCTCTGAACTGAATGGGTTACCCTCAGCCTCCTATCTTCTTGACTTATTCTTAGTTTTGTGTTGCATCTAATCTGCTCTGTGTTTATGTATTGTTGGTGTTTTGAGGAGTATTTAAATCCCCTACCATGCGCACCACTTCCCGCGGCTGGGTAGCATCTCAGGCTAGCGATCTTAGGAATTCAACTTCTACGAGCCTGTCGAATAGCTGCTCCTCCAGCTCCCTTTCAACGCGAGCTCGTACCGTGGAGGATGGGCTTAGACTAAGTGTTAGAGAACGTTGAAAGGGATGGCTAAATAGAGGAGTGTCAGGGTAACAAGTGCTGCCCCGGTAGCTCAGCCAGGTAGAGCGGCCGCCTTGTAAGCGGCAGGTCGCGGGTTCAAACCCCGCCCGGGGCTAATTAAGCCGAGTTTTACACTCCTTTGAGCATCTAGCCCGTCCCTACATGTTTTCCGGTCATCTGCCTCGCTGTTACGTCTTCACGGCCATTGTGATGGGAATTACTCCAATATCTGACTGGGCCATTCCACAGATCTGTGTATCTTTCATAGTACTGTTTAAATCCTCTCAGATGCTCTTGATACGCTGAGGGCCCGATGCCGATACTTGTTACTGGTGCATGTGGCTTCATAGGTGCTTGGACTGTGAGGCGCCTGCTAGAGCTTGGCGAGCGAGTAGTTCTGACCGATGTTTCCGGCGACTTATCGAGGCTTAGATACGTCGTCGATGGGGCTGACAGGCTTCCATTCGTTAGGGGCGATATTGTCGATGAGGGCTTCATAGAGAACATAGTTAGGAACTATGGCGTTGATGCTATAATCCACCTAGCAGCCTTTCAGATCCCGCAATGCAGGGCGGATCCTGTGAGGGGCGCACTCGTCAATGTGATAGGGACTCTAAGGGTCTTTGAGGCGGCGAAGAAGAATCGCGATATCGTTAGACGTGTTGTCTATGCGAGCTCGGCTGCTGTTTTCGGTCCCCCGGAGCTTTACGGTGAAGGCCCGGTACCTGTTAACGCCCCTCTAAAACCGACAACCCATTACGGCGCCTACAAGGTATGCAACGAGCTGACTGCAAACGCCTATTGGCATGAGTCAGGTATCCCGAGTGTCGGTCTTAGACCACAGGTTGTCTACGGTTATGGGCGCGACGTCGGCGTGACGTCTGACGCCTCCCGCGCCATAAAGGCGGCAATAGCCCGCAGGCCCTACAGGATAAGGTTTGGCGGTTTAATAGATATGCAGTATGTGGAGGATGTGGCGCACCTATTTGCCATTTCTGCAATTAAGGACTTTGATGGTGCTCGGGTTTATAACGTGCGGGGAGACGTGATAAGTGTCGCGGAGCTTGTGAAGATTATAGAGGAGGCTACTGGCGTTAGCGGGCTCATAACGTTTGAGGATAAACCCCTACCCATCCCTGCCTACTTGGACGACTCTGAGACAGAGAAGGATTTGGGTCCCCTCAAGAAGACTCCTGCGAGGGAGGGAGTAGCAAAGACTGCAGAGTTTTTCCTCGGACTCCTAAGGCGTGGAGAGTTGGATCTCAGCGACCTTACCTAAGTGAAGCGAGATTTTTATCATAATTTTTAGACAATATGAGGTGATGAGCCAGTACTGGTCTGAAGACCCTGTATTAATGATTCCGGGACCCTCTGAGCTGCATCCGCGGGTTAGGCAGGTCTTGACAGGCAGGTTCTACCCGCATTACGGCTCCGAGTGGGGTGAGATATACTGGGGAGTTGAGGAGGCTGTTAGGAAGATCTTCAGGACGAGGAACGAGGTTATAGTGATGCCTGGACCTGGATGCCTGGGCCTGGAGCTGGGGGTTGTCAACGTGGCTAACCGGGGGGATAAGGTGGTCGCCCTGACAAATGGATTCTTTGGGGATAGGTTTGCAGAGATAGCTAGCTACTGTGCCGCGGAGGTTGTAACTCTCAGCTCCCCCCCAGGATACATCGTCTCCATAGAGGCGCTCAAAGAGTGCCTAGACAAAAACCCCGACGCGGTCGCACTAATAGTAGTGCAGAATGAGTCAGCCACAGGCATACTGAACCCAATTCCCCAGTATGTTGAGATAGCGAAGAAGAGAGGGCTGTTCACCGTTGTCGATTCTATCTCAGCCTTTGGCGGGGCCGATCTCGATGTCGATGGCTGGGGTATCGATGTCTGTGTCGGCTACCCTAACAAGTGTTTGAGCGGGGTTCCTGGGGCTCTTCCGGTCTCGATAAGCAACGAGGTCTGGGAGAGGGTGGAGAGGGGGCTTGTACATCCTGCCACCTGGATGACAAATCTGCGTGTCTGGAGATGGTATAGAAGGAACTGGGCCAGCCATGGCCACCCCTATCCCACCACGGTGAACACGTATGCCTATTTAGCCTTGAAGGTGGCTGCGGAGGTGGCGTTAGAAGAGGGTTTAGAGAAGAGGTATGAGCGGCATCGTAGGATGGCCGCGGCCTTCAGGGCTGCGACTAAGGCCATGGGACTGGGATTTGTAAGCAAGAATGAGGAGTACGCCTCTCCTACGATAACCGCAATAGAATTGCCCCCCGACCTCCGGGGAAAGATTGAGCACATAGTTGGAAAGATGCTGCGCGACTACAGAATCATGATAAGCAGGGGGATAGCTGCAACTGAGGAAACAGCCATACGAATAGGACATATGGGCTATACTGCTAGTCCCCGCTTCCTCATCCCAACACTCACCGCACTATCAGAGACCCTAACCTCGCTAGGATATCAAAAATGCTCAACAGGAGATGCTGTAGACACTTTTTACAGGGCGTTAGGAAAGCTTCAGACCGGATAAAAAATATAGCCAACGCGTTCCAAGAGTTTTTGTGACCACCCTTTTCGGTGAGCGGCTAAACAGGGATAGGCTTGAAAGATATATTGGCGATATATCTCAGGTAGGCGGGTTATCTCTTTGCGAGCTTAAAGAAGGACCGGAGAGCGGTGTGAGATGTATCATCCTTAGGACGGGACTGCTAAACGCGACCATAGTGGTTGACCGAGCACTCGACATCGCAAACCTCGAATACAAGGGTATTCCATTAGCATGGATAAGTCCGACCGGTATACAGTCACCTGCATTCTACGAGCCTGAGGGCTTAAACTGGCTGAGAGGGTTTTTCGGAGGGGCCCTCACGACCTGTGGCTTAACATACTTCGGGCGACCGACTATTGATGAAGGTGAACAACTCGGGCTACATGGGCGAGTATCATATATTCCAGCTAGGCTGAAGGTCTGTAGGGGTAGGTGGGAGGGAGACGATTACATTCTTGAGATTGAGGGAGAGGTAAGGGAGGTAAAGGTTTTTGAGCCTAACATCTCCCTCCACCGAAGAATAGAGACCCGACTTGGAGAAAGCCGAATCCTGATAAAAGATACAATCGTCAACAACGGATGGTATCCACAGCCTTTCATGATACTCTACCACTTCAACTTCGGGTACACCCTACTAAGCAGGGACTCGGAATTACTTTCAACTTCGCGCCTCGTCGTCCCCAGAGACGCTGACGCTGCCGAGGGGGCAGAATGCTTTGACAGTTTCGAGGAGCCTCAAAAAGGGTATAGGGAAAAAGTCTATTTCCACGACCTGGCCACCGACCCTGACGGATATGCCTACGCCGCCCTAGTAAATAAAAGGCTCCAAAACGGCTTGGCCGTCGTACTTCGGTTTAGAAAGTCGAGCCTCAACCGCCTGATAGAGTGGAAGATGATGGGGGAGGGGACATACGTTCTGGGAATAGAGCCTGCGAACGCCCTTGTATTAGGAAGAGACGTAGAGAGACGCTTCGGAACACTCCAGTTCCTAGCGCCGCGCGAGAGTAGAGGGATTGAGATAGAGTTAAGCGTAGTGGAGGGTGTTGAGGAGATAAGTGCTCTCGAGGACAAAATATTGTCTATACGGGGCCGAGAGAGGCCGAGGCTCCTTCGGACGGTTGAGGAATTCATTAACCTGACTCGTGAAACTATCTGAAGAGCTGGACATGCTTTATTCCGCCGACCTCGATGCAGGCAGACTCACACACCAGCCCTTCGGATATAGCCCTTGAAACCACGTCATTCCCCAACAAATTTATGATAGTCGCACCTTCCATGGCTCTTTTAACTCCCTCCCAATCAACCACCCTTCCCATGTAAAAATCGGGGCTGACAGAGACCTCATACCCATCGCGAACCCTCAATCTCAATCCCAGCAGCTCTGAGTCACAAACCGCGACAACTACCTCGCCAGTCAACGACCTATGCATCTTCATCCAGTAAGACATCAGGGGCCCCGATTGATATCCCCATGCGCCAAAATAAATTTTTTACATAGGATGTCAGACGATAATAGTTGATTTAGACGAAAACAGGAACCCCGCTTATGGGGAGTGCTAAAAGAGTTGTGAACGATACAAGAGGAACCGTAATGTTGTCATCAACCCTTCCGAATTCGAGTTTCTCTATAATCGAGGCGGCCGCCCCCGCCACAGCGCCAGAGACTCCTAGCAAGAGGTAGCCAGTGGGGATGCAGAAGAGGGCCACGGCTAGATTACCCCACCAGGACTTAGTTCTCCGTTGATAGATCATGTTTCTCACGATCCCGGTGATACCATCACCTATGCTCATGAACAGGATGGGCAACACACCAATAGCGAGGTTGCCTGAGAGAAATCCTAAACACATCATCAATCCCCACATCAGTATGAAGTGTACCTCATACATGTTTTCCTTTATCTGATACCAATACCAAATCTTTCCACTCCGGTGGGGAAGATAGTTTCCGACGGCGAGAACTGCGACTAGTATAGCTATTAATACGAAGCTCTTAAACAGAAGCGGAACGAGGACAGAGACCAGTCCCCCAGCCAGGATGTGGATTATTTTCCTATTATAGTATACGGCTACAAGGTGTTCATACCCCCCTTTTTTAAGAATGCGTTGTAGGTCCTCTTGCAGATGTAATGGCTTACAAGAAGCACCCAAGCAAACAAGGCTGTGACGTAGATAAACTCGGTTAGAGTGGGTGGGGATAGTAGCATTACCCCCAACAGGAAAAGTGTAAAATAAAGTTTATGGTCTAAGAATTGGATTGTAGAGTAAAACGATTTAGGGATGGGTTAGAGCGCCTCAGCTCGCCAACCAAATATCCCTAATGATCCATAATCCATAATAGCCGCCAATAATCCGACCAAATTAGTAAGAAGGGTGGAGAGTGACGTGGGACTCCAGACAAACCACTACCAAGGCCTCATACCTATGAGCCCTACCGTTTGATCATGGGGACGGGAGCCAAGAGGTAAAAACAATGCTTACCAGCCTTAAGGTAGGGGGCGACGTTAAGGTACTAGCCAAACCCTCCGAAAATCCGGCCAAGAACCTGTTCTTAACCGATCGTTCTAAGGCTTTAGATGTACCAGGACTCAGCACCCTCCATCGTCTTCACCCCTTTAAACTTTTGGAGAGGAGAGATCAGCTTACCCATCCTTAAATCGAGGGCTGTGTATATAATGGCCGTGGGAAAGAGGAAAATAATCGCTGAACCAAAAGAGTTGGAGAATATGCCGGAGCCTGGTCCTGACGACGTATATGGAGTGATATCGAAGATGGTTGGGTATGATAAGGTAATTGTAGACTGTTCAGATGGTAAGCAAAGACTCTGCAGGATTCGGGGTCAGCTCAAGAGGAAGATATGGGTGAAGGAGGGTGACCTTGTCCTTGTCAGCCCATGGGACTTTCAGAAGGATACGAGAGGCGACATATGGTGGAGGTTCACTAAGAATCAGGCCCTCAGCCTAGCGCAGAAGGGTATTCTGCCGGAGTTTCTGAGGGCTCGAATAGAAAAGTAGCCTAGAGTGGTTAATTGTTCTTAACTTAAATAGGGCTTGGCGAAAAATTATCCTGTAGAATGTCTGAGGCAAGTAGATCAAAGGGGGATCAGATGCTGCTCGAAAGTCTTAGGATAAGGGGTTTGAAGAGCTATAAGACTCTCGAGTATGTGACGAACCCGCTCTACGTCAAACATCATGAGAAATTATCAGTAGACGATGAGTGGATAGGGTCTGTAAGAGGTCCTAGGGACGACAAACTTCCCGAGCGTTTTACACCACTGTTAGAGAAGCGGGATGAGCCGCTTGCGATTAACCTCACAGGGAAAACTTTCACAGTTAATATTCCCGAAGAGTTGGCTGAGAAAGGAGTTGTGGTGGAAACTCTGTGGGATGGTCTAAGGCGTAGGCCCGAGCTTGTTGAGAAGATGTTGACAGAGTATTGCATTAGACCAGAGGAAGATAAGGTGGTAGGCTTAATCTACAGCGCGATAAACTCTGGCATACTGGTCTACATTCCCGATAACCTAGGTGAAGACGTGAAGGTCAGGCTCATCTGGCTAACGGGGGAAGATAAGGGGGTAACCTCCGCTGTCACACTAGTTTATGCTGGAGCCAATTCACGAGTATCAGTGTTGGAGGAGCATTACACATATGGAGTGGGTGCGAAGTCCTTTGTGGGACACATCATTGCAGTTTTCGGAGGGGAAAACTCCTCAGTAAAGCATGCCATCTTCAACAACCTCTCAAGCAATACGGAGGTGGCGATATATAGGCGGTCATACATCATGAACTATGCCTCCCAGACATGGATTGGCGCAAACCTAGGAGGTGGGGTCACTAAATCTCATGTCGACAACATATTGGTAGGGAACGGGGCGCGCGCCGATACTTTAGAAGTTACAATGGCCTCAGGGTCTCAGAGGTTCGATGTAACGGCAAACTTGATTCATAGAGGTGAAGGGACAACGGGAAGGGTGATGGTGAAAGGCTTAGGGCTTGACACTTCGCGAATAATTTTTAAGGGTATCATTAAGATTGAGAAGAGCGCGAAGAACACCAGTGCTTATTTGGCAGAACACGCGATGCTTCTCAGTCCCAGCGCTAGAGCAGATGCAATACCAGGACTTGAGATAGAAAGCGACAATGTTAAGGCAACACACTCAGCAAGCGTAAGTCAAGTAGACCCTGACCACGTCTGGTATCTGATGACCAGGGGCTTAAGCCGTGAGGAGGCGGTTAGACTGATTGCGATGGGCTTCTTCGAGCCAGTCATAAGCCAGATAGACGTCTCCGAAGTCCGGTGGAGCATGAGGCATATGCTGGAGAACAAGTGGCAGAGGCGTGGAGAGAAAGAGATAGACCTGGAAACACTGATGGACATCTACGTGGAGCCTGAAGACGTCGGAAAGAGGGTTGAGGACATCTTCGGGACACACTACAAGTATGTATATGGTAAAGGTTAGACCGGCCTCCGGCCCATGATAATATTCTTACCGCGGATACGAGCAATGTCTATATAAACCCGCATCATTCAATGACGAAAAACGGATAATGGTTTACATCAAGCGAGTCACCATTCAGGGTTTTAAGTCCTTTGGTCCTAAGAGGGTCGTTATAAAGCCGGAGAAGGGGTTCGTGGTCATCACAGGACCCAACGGCGGCGGTAAAAGCAATGTTCTAGACGCTATAAAGTTTAGCCTAGGGGAGCTGAGCAACAACGCGCTAAGGGTTGGGAAGCTTTCAGACCTTATTCACGAAAATAATGGCCGGCGTTTAGGCCAAGCAACAGTGACCCTAGCGCTCGACAACACTGACAGGGCTCTCCCCCTAGACACTGATGAGGTAATAATCTCAAGGACAATTCTGACTAGTGGAGAGAGCGTCTACAGGGTAAATGGAAAGACAGTATCTAGAAACGAACTCCTATCAATCCTAGCCTCGGCAAACATCAGGCCAAGCGGGTTCAACATCATAACCCAGGGCGCAGTTCTAAGCATCGCCGAAAAAAGCCCTGAAGAGCTTCGGAGAATTATCGACGAGGTAGCAGGTGTCTCTGAGTTTGATCGCCGCAAGACCGAGGCTATGAAGGAGCTTGAAGTAGCCGAGAAGAATGTGGCCATTGCACGAGCAGGCCTAAGTGAGCTAAGAAGCAGGGTTAAGCAGCTTGAGCTTGAGATGAGCAGGCTATCTAGGAACCAGCTTATCTCGCGATATCTCTCACAGCTGCGGAGGCAAAAGCTTTTGGAAGAACTCAAAGAACTGGAGGTCAAAGTCTCATCACTCGAGGATGAGGAGCGCTTGCTCGAGGCAGAGCGGGCAAGAGTTTCACGAAGCGTTGAAAACCTGCTAAGGGAGAGGCAGGATAAGCTCTCGAGGGCCAAAAATGTTGAGGCAGAGTTAAACGAGATACAAAGCAAGATAAGCAGCATAAGGATAATGAACCAGGGTCATGGGACATCTCTCGAGTCTCTTAAATCGTCCATCAGGAATGAGGGTGTCAGATACTCTAAGTTGAAACAAGAGATTCTAGAGTCCTTGCGAAGCATTCAGACGATAAGACTAGAAATCAATATGCTTGATGAGGAACGTTTGGAAGCTGAAAAGAGATACCAACAAAACCTAAGTGAACTTGAAAAACTGGAACATCTCTTGAAAGAGCTTAAGGACCAGCGCTCGGGCCTACTCAACTCATTGAAGAAATGGAAGGATGAGGTTGCCTCGATTGAGGTTCAGCGATCTAACTTGGCAAGAGAGTTGAGCCAGATTGAGGCTAGAATAGCTTTTACCGAGCAGAGGGTCGGCGAAGTCTCGCAGAGAATAGTAGAAGATGAAGGGATGCTTGAGAAGGTTAAGTCTGAGAGAAGCGTTGTTGAGGCTGAGCTTGATCGTAGTCGTGTGATTCTTGAAGATGTTAATAACCTCTTAACCCAATTAAACAGCGATCTGCAGGTGCTCTCGTCAAAGATAGGCGTTTACGAGGGGTTGGAAGGAGAGGTTAGGAGGCGTGCTGAAGACTTGTTGAGGCTGAGAGCAGAGATTGATGGTGCTCTAGCGACTTTCAGTGTAGGTGAAGTGCGAGACGAAGGGTCTCAAGATACTCAATCTCCAACCCACTCCAAGATACTGAGGCTTGGGGACTATATCCGGAGCCTCAACACCCAGCACTCAGAACTCTCGACATATATTCTAGACTATCTTGACGCGTTAATCGTTAAGGATGACAGCCTAGCCTTAGCCCTCGCTAAAGCAGCAACAGAGAGGGGGGTTAGACTGTCAGTGATAAGTCTGAAGGATGCTGAAGAAAAAGGCTGCAGCGGCTCCAAATGTTTAGCCTGCAACCTAGCGGGGGAGAACACCCAGTTAAGAAACATACTACACTCTATCTTTCCAAGGCACATGCTAAGCGTCGATGCCAGGCTTGAGCCGGAGCAGCCCGCCATAACTCAAGACGGCATACATTATAATGGGCATGGAGTATTCAGGGTTCTCGCGCAGGTGGGCATGAGGAGAAAGTTGGAGAGGCTCCGGGCCAGAGTAGAGGAGACCATGCGGGTTGTTGAGGAGGTTGGGGCGGAATGTGCGGCAACCCTCAGCAGGTTGAGGCAGGAGTATAAATTGGTCGAGGAGAAGATTATGAATGTTACTGTTCAGAGACAAGAAGTTGAGGCGCGTATAAGGAACCTCTCCATGAGGCTTGAAGAGCTGCGAGAGGAGGAAAAGAGGGTAACCGAGAGAGTCAGGGGCTTGAGAAGCGAGCTATCTAACCTAGCGAGTCTTCGAAACAATCTTTATGAGAATCTCGAAAAAGTCAGAGCGAGGATCGGCGAGATTAGGGACCCTGAAGATGTCGAGGCGGGGAACCTCCAAGTCCAGCTAGAAGACCTAAACTTTAGGATTAATTCCATCGAGCGTAGGGCTGGCGAAGTGAGCACAGCTGTTAAGTCTCTCAAAGAACGGTTAGACCAGATAGAAAATAGGCGTAATCATCTTGTCGGAAAAATTGGGCAAGTTGAAAGAAATGTTGAGAGACTGTGGCGGGAGGCTGAAGATTCTAAAAAAAGGTTGATCAACTATGCGCTGCTCTACCTAGATTCTTGGAGAAAATCCTCCCAAAAGAGCGATGAGCTCGATGCATTGTCGAGAAGGGTTTCTGAACTCCTTAAAGTTAGGGGAGCGCTGAGTGAGGAGTTGACAGACATCGAGAACAGGATAGAGGAGGGACGGGGGGAGCTAATATCGATCGAGTCGAGAGCTCGGAACTTGGCGGTGTCGCGTGTGGAGCTGAGCATGAGGAGGAACTCTCTATTTGAGCGGCTATCCTTGATGAATGAGCCCCCTCTAGAAGATTTGTCGCTTCTCCCCCGCGAGCTTAAGGAGAGCATCGAGAAGGAGCTAGAGGCAGAGCTTAGCGAAATAGGGATGGTGAATCAGCTAGCCTCTATGCAGTATTCGGAGCAAATAGTGGAGTATAGGGGCCGTTCTAGGAGTGTGGCTTTGCTTGAGGAAGAGAGGAGGAAGATACTTGAGATATTGGAGATACTTGATGCGAAGAAGCTGGAGGTATTCATGAAGACTTTCAATAAGGTCTCTGAAGGGTTTGGGAGGTATTTCACGGCCCTAACTGGTGGCTCTGCATGGCTTGAATTCTCAGACCCTGAAAATACATTACAATCGGGGGTTGAGATGGTTGTTGCTTTTCCCGGGAAGTCGCCTAGGCCGTCGAGGAGCATTAGCGGGGGAGAGAAGTCTGTCGCTGCAGTAGCACTTTTAATGGCCTTCCAGGGTCTAACTCCAGCCGACTTCTTAATAATGGATGAGGTAGACGCTCACATGGATGCGAACTACAGCAAGAATTTAGCGTCCCTTTTGAAGGAGTTTTCTAAGAGAGCGCAGGTCATCGCGGTCAGTCTGAAGGATGTTATCGCTGAGAAGGGTGACCAGCTTATAGGAGTCTATAATCAGGGAGGTGAGTCTAGAATCGTTGTTACGAAGCTCGAGGAAAGCCAAGCCTGAGGACGTTGACTGGCGCATACTTTTAGCCGTCCATCTGCTCAGTAAGCCCATCATACTCCGGCTTAACCTCCTATCGCTTCTCATGCAGTTTAGGGAGGTTGTTTCCTCCCAGCAGCTTACTCTCCCGCAGGAAGGCGTAGCCCTTTGGGGCGCCTCATACATCCATCGGCTGAGATCTGAGCATCTTTTCCAGCCTGCTAGGGAGCCTGAGGAGAAGCCGAAGCCTAACCTTATTGTACCACCGATAATAGACATACCCGTTAAACCCGGAATGCTCTCTACAACCATCCTAGAGATAGTTGGCGCTCTGCGAGCAGTCATGGAGTCTGCAACACCCACACCCACGACAACCAATATGCTACAGACCGACATAAACTTGGACAGGTATCTGGTCAAGATTGAGGAAGAGATCGAGGACTTCATAAAATTCCTTGAGAGCCTTCTCTCGGAGGCTGACATCTTCCCGCTGATCGAGCTCTTCCGCGGAGTGGATAGGCTTGAGGCAGCTAGAAGGTTTATCCTCCTGCTCATTGCTGCTGGAAGAGGTGTGGTAGAGCTGTACGAGGATGAGCATACAGGCCGCATATTCTTGAAATGGAGGGGCTCTAATGTCAAAGAAAGCCAGGCATGAAGCCAGGGGGAGTAGCGAGGCGCTCGCCAAGCCAATAATAGAGGCAGCCCTCTTCCTAAGCGACAGGCCACTAACGCTAGAGCGGCTCCGATCGATCTCTGGCTTAAGGAGTAGGAAGAGCGTGGAGGCAGTCCTTGAAGAGCTGAGGAAGGAGTATGAAGAGTCCGGGAGGGCCTTCACAATCTCCAGGTTTAGGGGGGAGAGCTATATGATGCATGTTAAACCTGAATGGCTTGTACTGGTGAAAAAGCATGTGGGAAGGACGGTGCTTGGCGTGGGTGCTCTGAGAACGCTCTCATTCATTGCCTATCACCAGCCTGTGGACAAGTCTACCGTAGCCGCGGTTCGGGGTGGCCGGGCCTATGCCCAGATAAGAGAACTGGTTGAGCGCGGGTTGGTCGAGATAGAGAAGAAGGGCCGTACTTCCCTGCTGAGGACTACAAAGCTCTTCGCAGAGCTTTTGGGTGTTGAGGACAACCCCGTCGCCATAAGGCGGAAAATACAAGAGGCCATGCAGCACCCAGCCCACCAGTCGACAACCGGGGAAGAGGGGGGACCTCAAAGGGAGGGAGAATAAATCTATCAGGCACCAAATATACGGATTCAACGCGGCTGGATAGAAATTGTCAAGCCCCCAGACCCGGTTCATATCACGTATCCCCCTGGAAAGGGTTGCAGTCCTGGTAGGAACTGGAGGACGGGTTAAGAAAGAGATTGAGGAGAGGCTGGGTGTGTCGCTCAAGATAGACTCGAAGGAGGGGCTCGTGGAGATTACCCCGAGACCCGAAGACGCCAAGAACTGGGACCCAGTAAACCTCTTCAAGGCAAGGGACATAGTAGAGGCTATAGGCTATGGTTTCAGCCCTGACAGGGCGATGACTTTAGCACAAGAAGATATGGCCCTAGCAGTTATTGATTTGACATCCTACATTGGTAAGGATAAGGAAGACATTACGAGGATTAAGGCGAGGATAATAGGCTCCGGTGGAAAGACTCGAAGAATAATAGAGGAGACGGCGCATGTCTATGTCTCTGTCGGTCAAGACACTGTAGCCATCATAGGGGGCATAAGGGATGTAGACGCGGCGAAGGAGGCAGTCGAGATGCTGATTAAAGGTGCCCCCCACACCTCAGTATACAAGTTCCTAGACGGCTACGCCCAGAAGAGGAAGTTCACACACCTTTACTAAGCTGGCCATGTCCTACAGAACGGTCGAAGACGTTCCGTAGTTCTAAGAGCATTTTTGCCGCTCCCCGATAGGCATGAGTCTATTAGGAGGTCGGAGAAAATAACGTTAGATGGTTGAAGTAAAGTTTGAGCAGATATCGCCTGCAGACTTCTTCTACCGTAACCGCGATATCGCGGGATTCAGCAGTCCGGCCAGATCTCTATACATGAGCATCAGGGAGCTTGTAGAGAACTCCCTCGACGCATGTGAGGTGGGGAAAATACTCCCGGAGATCTCTATCGAGCTAGCTTCTGAGGGTGGCGAGGGTGAAGGTGGGAACGAGATATATCGTCTGGTTGTCAGGGACAACGGCATAGGTGTGGACGGAGATAACATCCCCAAAGCCTTTGGCACAATCCTATACGGAAGTAAGTACGGCTTCAAGCAGTCTAGGGGAACATTCGGAGTCGGTGGGACAATGGCTCTACTATACGGACAGATAACTACTAACAGGCCCTTCAGAATAGTCTCGAGCCAGGGTAAGGGGAAAATATACGAGTACCAGTTAATGATTGACATCGTTTCAAACGAGCCTCGGATAATCGATAAAAGGGTGATCGAAAACAAGGATGGCTGGCGGGGAACCATTGTTGACTTCACACTGGAGGCAGACTACAGTACGAGTAAACCCAAGATAGTAGAGTATCTCAAGATGACGTCTCTCATTAATCCTCACGCTAACATCTCCTTCATAGACCCTAAGGGCCGCTTCTACTTCTTCAGACGTGTCACCGAACAGGTTCCCGAGCCACCTCGGGAGGCTAAACCACATCCGCAGGGGGTGGATGCCGAGACGGTAAGCAGGATTGCGGCCGAGACCAAGGCTAGGAGCGTGTTGAGGATGCTTGTTGAGGAGTTCCAAAGGGTTGGGGAGAAAACCGCGATGGATGTCCTGAAGCTCGCGAGTATAGACCCCCATACGAGGCCTCGGGATCTGACGCATGAGCAGGTTGCCCAGCTCGTTAACGTAATGAGGAACTACCAGGGCTTCAGGGCCCCAGACACTACTTCCCTCTCACCGGTGGGAGCCGCTTTCCTCGAAGCGGGTGTAAAGGCCCTCTTCAAGCCAGAGTTCTATCACATTGTCCAGAGACCACCCACGAGCTATTCGGGGATCCCCTTCATCGTTGAGGTAGCTGTTGCGTGGGGTGGGGCAATACCTCAAACGGAAGATATCCACCTGTACCGTTTCGCAAATAAGATTCCGCTTCTCTACGATGAGAGGGCGGATGTATCTTGGAAAGTGATATCCGAGAAAATCGACTGGGCTGCATATAAGGTGCCGAAACAGGCCCCGCTAGCTGTTATAACGAGTATCTGCTCTCCTAAAGTCCCCTATAAGACGGTGGGAAAAGAGGCAATAGCCGACAGGCCAGAAATTGAGAGAGAGTTGACGCTTGCGGTAAGAGAATGTGCCAGATTCCTCAGGGGCTACTTAAGCAGACTTGAAAAGAGGGAGGCTGTGAAGAAGAGACTGAACATCTACGCCAAATACCTTCCAAAAATTGCGAAGTTCTCCGCAGAGCTCGCAGATAAAGAGCCTCCCCAGATAAAGAGCCTCTTGAAGAAAATTGGGGTGACCGACGAGATGTTGAAGGAGGCCGAGAGGATTGAGGCTGAGGAGGCGGAGCAACTGTACGAGTCGACACCGGGTTAAACGTGAAGTCATGGAAGGTGTAGTGACTTGAGCCAGAATATGAGCCCCCGTATTGGTCTTATCCTAGTGGGGCATGGCGAGCCGCCGAGAGACCTCCCTCGACACATTGTTAAGGAGTACTTTGAGCTTTTAGAGAAGAGGAGAACAGAGCATGAAGATGAGCGTTTCCGCCACCTGGAGGAGGAGATCGTCTCTAGACCAAGGACGCCTGAGAACGATCCATACTTCTATGGCCTCATGGCTATAGCAGAAGAGTTGAGAAGGACGCAGAGGTTCAAACAAGTGTGGGCTGCCTTCAACGAATTCTGTAGGCCTACGCTGCCAGAGGCCCTCAGAGAGGCTTGTTCATCAGATGTCGATGTGATAGTAGTGGCTACTATCATGTTGACGCGGGGCGGCCACCATTCTGAGGAGGAGATACCCTCCGCCATTGAGCAGGCGAAGACCTTCTGTAAGAAGCCTATCGTCTATGTCTGGCCCATTGATTCATCCGACCTCGCGAAATTCCTGCTAAGCCAAATTGAGAAGGCTTTAATGAGTAAAATGGCTGTCTAGAGGGTATCTAGGTAAACGTGTGCGTGTCTTTCATGCAGCTCTATGAGAGTGCAGTATCCCTCTTTCGCAGGGCCGGCATTTACGACAGGCGTCTCACCCAAGTATGATATGCCTCTCGCCTCATGTACGTGGCCGCAGCACACGACAATCGGCTTATAACTCTCGATAAATCTTCTGATAGAAGTGCTCCCCAAGTCCACGCCTGAGCCAGCCATCGAGACCTCGACACCTATTGGTGGGTTATGTGAGACGAAAACCCAGTCTATTAACCCATCGCCGCCCACTAAGCCTGCCAATATCTCCCCCAACTCCTCCTCACTAAACTCAATCCACGTGCCTCTGTGTGGTGTGGTTTTACTCCCACCAACCCCCACAAATGTATAGCCTGAAATCTGGATTTTCTTTGCATGTATGTTAACAAGGTTTTGGGACCTAGGGCTGTAGCTAAGGAGCTGTGGAGGGTCGCAGTTGCCTGGTACGAATAGGATAGGAACATGCGCCAGTTCTACGATCGTTGACAAGATCTTTTCAGCCCCTTCTACAGAGCCGAAGTTAGTAATGTCGCCGACCACTAGCACGATATCAGCCCCCACATCCTTTGCCTTACTCCCAATCATCACCGCGCTTCTACTCGACCCATGAATATCGCTGACCTGCAGTATCTTCATGACAATGGGAAATTGTCGGGCTTCAGTATATTAATGATGCCTTACCACGTTCACGTATAGCCTCATACTGGAGCAGTGCCTCCAGTGCCAATTTCTTGAGGGCGGCCTTCAAGTATCTATACACCGTAGATTTTGAGAGACCGAGCTCGGATGAGACCTCTGAGAGGGTACACTCCCTCGGCGTGTTAAAGTACCCCATCTTCATGGCTGTGACAAGAACTAGATATTGCTTCTTCGTAAGTGTCCTTGGAAGTACGAGACGTGATTCCTCCACCACCTCAACATCTTTCCCAGCCGCAGCCAGCTTCTCCACAATCCTTTTAGAAACCCTTGGACCTGGTGTTATGAGATTGTAGATTATCCCGGTTCTAGGAATGTAGATGGCCTGCCTCGGAATACATGGTGACTTAGATACTATCTTACAGGCGGTGCAGCTGGGCGACTCGATGAGCAAGAGTCCGTCAGAGAGGCGGTACACAGAGAAGCCAAAGGCCCTCAAATTCCGACTCTTCAAACCCCCATCGCTCCGGATTAGTTGGATCAGGTGTGTGGAGAAAGTCTCTCCGCATCTTAAGTGCTTAAAAACCCCCTCAATCAATCCTGTCTCGAGAAGCTGGCAAACCTTACAGTCGGTATCACGTATGAGAATCAAGGTGTGAAAGGGGTAGCGTGTCATTTAAATCATATATATGGGGCGAACTATTTAAGTAGTCTCTTGCTTCAACGTCCAGATCGAAGTCACAGCCTCTCAGTAATAGACAACCTCAACCTTGCCAGCCAGGTCAAAGGCGCAGGGCTCGACATAACTCTTGGATGTTAAGGATTATGTTAGGGATCGTGAGTTAAGTGTTATCTTCTCGACTTATTCCTTAGTTTTGTGTTGCATCTATAGCATCTGTGTTTATGTATTGTTGGCATTTTGAGTAGTATTTAAACCCCCTATTATATGCACAACTCTTAGCGGCTGTGTAGTATCTTAGATTCACATTCTCAAGCCTTTCTCTGAGGGTGTCTGGGGAGTAGTCTTACCTTGATTGGCCTCTCCCTATTTAATAACGGCTCATAATCATGTATTGGTTGGGGAGGCTTTAGTTGTGCTATGAAGGGTTCGTTGATATTTGAGGCTGTATCGAGAACGGTCGAATAGTAAGAGGTATGGACGTGAGGCATGTGAAGCATTAGAAAGACCTGCGATAGCGGTAATTAGTAAATATAAGTCGAGAGCAAGAGAACAGGGGGATGTGTTGATGAGAGTCTGGCTGACATACAAGCAGGAGACCCAGAGGCCGGCGGACATACCGTCCCAACAACAGGGATAAAGCCCGAGGCCAGTATGTCAATTATTTAAACAGACTGGCTCTTTCGCCAGTCATGTCTGGAATTTAAACAACCGGCCTCGTTTGGGTTTCCTAGATGTTGTTGGGCTGATTGTCCGCCGGGCTAACCCCCCTCCCCCATTCTTCCATCATTTGAGCTTTTACCCTTAACATCTTTCCTCTCTATGCAATTTTATGCAAGAATATGCAGAAAATTAAGGATAAAAGGAATCAGTGTTGCATATAGCGGTTAATGATTTCCAGAATATTATATTAAATTGATGAAGGGTTCTTGGACTAGATTCTACAGCATCTGCGTAGCCGTCTTTTTCAGCTTGGCCATTTTGAGCGCTGCTGCCTCTGCCCAGCCGCAAATCGTTTACGCCGACGTTCCTGGGAATCCGCCTCCAGGTTCCACGCCTAATAAGCGATTCCTTCTGATCGCGTCGGAGAATGACGTCCTGATAGATGATGGTGTGGTCTTCAGGGCTTGGACCTTCAACGGCACTGTTCCAGGGCCCCTAATCTTGATAGAGGAGGGAGATGTTGTAGAGATAACGGTGAAGAACGGGGGGAAATATACGCATGGCGCCTCGATACACGCTGCGAACACCCAGACGTCCCTCTTCGTCGGAAGCATCCCACCGGGTGAGTCTCGGAAGCTGGTCTTCAAGGCCGACTTCCCCGGCGTCTACATGTACCACTGCGCGCCAGGTGGTCATGGGATCCTAACCCACACACTAGCAGGCATGTATGGGATGATAGTGGTGGAGCCAAAAAAGACGAAGTATCGGCTCGAGGAGCAGCTAGGAAAGGCGCCAGACATAAAGGTTTTCCTAGTCCAACACGAGGTCTATGCCAATGGCAAAGACTTCACAGACGGAAAGCCGATCTATGTAATGTTCAATGGGAGAGTGTTCCGATATTTGACCGAGCCTATCAAGGCGAGGCCTGGGGACTATGTCAGGTTCTACTTCCTAAACGTTGGGCCTAACCTTGTCTCTAGCTTCCACGCCGTGGGCGGTATCTGGGAATACGTATACCACGGCGGCAACCCAAACAATGTGGAGGAGGGTCTACAGACCGTTACTGTAGGGCCGACAGACTCTTACGTCATAGAGTGGCGAGTACCCTCAGAGGGGAATTTCCTGCTAGTTACACATGCCTTCGGAACACAAACATTGAAGGGAGCCGCAGGCTATCTCTCAGCCAAGAGAGATAATGAGCGGGATAGCATAATCTTGCCACAGGGGCCGCAGCCGCCTGCACAAATCCAAGGCGCCAAGAGGGTTGTAGCACCCTTCGAACCAACCGACGAGGACTTAAGAGACGCAGCAACATTCTACCCCGGAGAGACTGTCGTGGTTCGGATCTTGGGCAACAGCTTCTACCCCAAAGCAGCAAGGATTCCTACTGGCTCGAAGGTTGTCTGGGTTAATGAAGACGTCCTGAGCATAGGGTCGGGTGAGGTCACGGGACAGCACAATGTGGCCGCAGTCTCAGGGCCGGAGACCTTCGCATCTGACCTGCTAAAGAACGCGGATAGATTCGCATATACGTTCAGTAAGGAGGGAGAGTACAGCTACATCTGTGGCATACATCCATATATGAAGGGGTCAATAATTGTGTATAAGGCTGCGGCAATCTCCGGTGCAGGGCCGACAATAGACCTGACAGCGTTACTGGCGTTCCTCATAGGCTTGGGAGTCGTCATCTCGGTTATCAGCCTCGGGCGACCGAGAGGGGCACGGTTAGGATCTAAATGAATATAACGCGCCTGCTCGCAGCAGCGGTGCTCTCGATAGCCGCAATAACTATTTTATTTATGGCACTGCCAATAAAGTCTACAGAAGAGCCGCATACGGGAGTTGTGGTCAGTGGCAGACGCCTCCCGGACTTCACATTGATCAGCCAATACAATCAGAGCTTTAGTCTCAGCAAGGTAGCTGGGAGGCCCGTCATACTATTCTTCGGATACACAGGCTGCCCGGACGTCTGCCCTCTAGCCATGAGGAAAATCTCAGAGTCTCTGAAAATCCTAGGCCCTAAGTCGGAAGACTTCGCGGTAATCTTCATAACGGTTGACCCTTTAAGGGATACACCATCCACACTCTCAAGGTGGCTTTCACAGTATTATCCCAAGGCTATAGCTCTTACTGGTGATCTGGAGGAATTGGGGAAGGTGTGGAAGACCTACGGTGCCGCGAGGGTGGAAGACTACGAGTCAGCCGTCAGGCGTGAAGACACATACTACGTCAGCCATAGCGCCGTCATATATGTGGCAGACCGCAACCATGTACTCCGACGCATCCTGACCCCAGAAATGGATACGGAGACTTTCAGGCAGGTCCTTGAAGAAGTCTACAGGTCCTAGCCAAGACTCGATTAGGCCCGGGTAAGCGGGTTAAAATACTGACACTTCGTGGTCTCTAATGATGCTTGAGGCGTGGCTAATCTGGTTGCTTCCAATGGCCGCCGCCTTCCTAGTCCCTGGCCTCGTCAAGATATCAAGGAGGGTGGGGGAGGCTTTCTCCGTGCTGGTGGTGGCCACTTCAGCGGTCCTAACCACCACACTACTACCTCGGGTCTGGGGAGGAAAGAGTGTGCAGGCGGATATTGTATGGATAAGTCTGCCCGGTGGCGGCGCGGTTCGCATCGGGATCCTTCTAGACCCCCTTTCAGTCGTCATGGCCCTCATAGCCACCGGTATAGGAACCCTCATAATGCTTTACTCGATAGGCTACATGCACCATGAGGAAGGGGTTAGCCGATACTACTTCTTCATGACACTCTTCATAGGTGGCATGGTGCTTCTAGTCACCGCATCCAACCTGCTAGGCCTGTATATTGGCTGGGAGATCGTCGGAATCTGTAGCTACGCCCTTATCGGATACTATGTTCATAGGAGAGAGGCCAGGGAGGCCGCTATCAAGGCTTTCATAACGACAAGGATAGGCGATGTATTGCTTTTCGCCTCCATTCTTATCACATTTGCTGTATTTAACACATTAGAATTCACCGAACTTAGAGGCGTTGTAGAGGAGAGAGCCGCGGCTGGACACCTCGACATGGGTCTTTTGATGCTAGTCCTCCTACTAGCCTTCGGAGGCGCGGTAGGCAAGTCTGCGCAGTTTCCACTCCACGTCTGGCTCCCAGACGCTATGGAGGGCCCAACACCTGTCTCCGCGCTGATACATGCGGCTACCATGGTAAAGGCAGGTGTTTATCTGGTAGCGCGATACAGCTTCACAATAGTTCCCTTTGAGCTTTTTACCCCCGCACAGCTCTCAGAGTGGTATACCGCGATAGCGACGATAGGCGGTTTCACAGCCCTGTTGGCTGCGAGCATGGGGCTGGTCTCTAACGATATTAAACGCGTTATAGCATACTCGACGATCAGCCAGCTAGCACTTATGTTCGTAGCGCTGGGGGTGGGGACTTCTATGGGATGGTTTGGAGGCGTTTTCCACCTGGTCAGCCACTCGATCTTCAAGGCGCTCCTCTTCCTCGCATCCGGAGTCGTGATACACTATCTGGGCACGAACAACATCGATGAGATGGGTGGGCTGAGAAAGGTTATGCCCATTACATTCTACACCGCTACGATTGGCGTGTTAGCCCTCTCAGGCATCCCGCCATTCAACGGCTTCTTCAGCAAGGACATCGTACTCGGAGCGCTTGTAGAGCGGGAGGTCTGGGTTCCTCTCCTACTAGTTGCCTCGGCTTCAATCCTAACGGTTATCTATAGCTTCAGGTGGCTGAGCAAGGTTTTCCTAGGGGAGGTGAAGCACCATGTAGAGCAACACGGCCACGCAGAATCGTTTAGAACTATGACAACACCCCTGATTATTCTCGCGGCTCTCACCCTAACAGGTCTACCACCATTCGAGGAAGCCCTACACCACTTCATAGGGATTCACGAGGACATCAAAGTACCACCTGCAACATACGCTATCTCTGGGGGGATCTTAGTAACAGGCTTCACTATCGCCTATCTCTTCTACATAAAACGGGCCTGGAGTCCAGAGGCTGTACGCCAATCCCCCTTATTGTCTGCAATACACTCACTCTTGGTGAATAGATACTACATAGACGTGGCATACAAGATAGTCTTTGTAGATGGGTTTACAAGGCTCTCCGCACTAATAAGAAGTGGAGTGGAAGAGAAGGTAATCGATGGCGTAAACTATGCGGCGGCAAGGGCCTTCCAGAAGATAGTGGATGCGGTCCGATATATCCAGACGGGTAGCAGCAACCTCAACATTAGCGGTGTAGCCATAGGACTGGTGATCTTGCTTCTTGTCCTCTTGGTGAGGCTAGCTGGCATTCTTTAAACGCGTCTAAACATATATAGGCGAACTGGGATGATAAGATTCAGATGGGGGTTAGGGAGTTCGCCAGATCTGTCATTACGGTGATTAGGGTATCTCAAAAGCCAACCAAGGAGACGTACCTCACTTTTGCGAGAATAACACTGCTGGGGGTGCTTTTACTCGGCGTCATATCCTTTCTAGTCAGGTTCCTAATGATAGCTCTCCAAGGTGGAGTGTAATGAGCCAGGCTGATAAGAAGTTTCAGATATTTGCGATAAGAACCACCGTAGGGCAGGAGAAGAACGTGGCTAGGCTACTCTCAAACAGGATCGACACTGAGGCGGGGGATATAGCCTCGATATTCATTCTACCAATGCTAAAGGGTTATGTGTTTATAGAAGGGGTGGATAAGGACCGAATCGCCCTCCTCACCCAGGGCATGATGCATGTTAAGTCTAGGCCCATCACAGCCGTTTCTATAGATGAGCTGAAGCAACACATCGTCGAGAGGCCCGTGATAGAGACTATTAATGAGGGTGAGATGGTTGAGGTTATTGCTGGGCCGCTCAAGGGAGTGACTGGCAAGGTTCTACGCATCGATAGGCAGAAAAACTCGGTCACGATAGAGTTAACTGAGAGCATATATCCGCTTCCTATCTCTGTCCCGGCTCGGCAACTCAGGCCGATACGGCAGCAGCAAGAGACCCGCTAGCCAGTCCTCAAAAATTTTTCAAGTATTTATTGTGGACTTTGAATGGTGATTAAGCGTGGCTGAAAAAACGTACAAGTTCGTAGTAGAGGGTGGAAAGGCGACTGCAGGCCCCCCTATAGGTCCCACACTCACGCCGCTCGGAATCAATGTACTACAGCTTATCGAGGAGATAAATCGGAAGACCGCGGAGTTCAAAGGCATGCACGTTACTGTGATTGTGAAAGTAGACTCGGACACTAAGTCGTTTAGTGTTGAGGTAGGTGTCCCTAGCACTATTGCCCTTATCGCCAAGGAGGCAGGGGTTGAGAAGGGGTCAGGCACAGCGCACAAACAGACTGTAGGAGACCTCTCACTTGAGGGTCTAATCAGGATTGCGAAGCTAAAGATGGAGCAGCTAAGGGCTACTTCTCTAAAGGCGGCCGTGCTATCAGTGGCCGGAACATGTCTAAGCATGGGTGTAACAATTGATGGAAAGAATCCGAAGGAGTTTATAGAAGAGTTAAGGATGGGTAAATATGAGGAGTTGCTCTCAGCAGCTACCTCTTCTTCTCAGGCTTAATCTTAACTGGCGGGCTCATGCTCAACTTCAAGACGATCGACTTGACATTAGCCCATCCGTTTTCAAGTCTCGAGACAACCCTCTCGACGACTGCCCTCGCATTATCTAATATCTGATCAGCACTCATCTCTTCTGTTCCGACAATACACATAACCTGCGGAACTTTACGCACCCTAGCTACAATGGTTCTCTTATACCTAGCAGCAAACTCATCAATATCCACGTTAGCCGGTATCGGTATAGGTGTCTTCCCCACGCCTCCGAGTGCCGCGCCGAGAGCACGTGCCGCTAAAGGGACGAGTTGAGGCTCGATAAGAAAGTGGTCGAACTCTCTTACAACCCTTTTCGCAGCCTTCTTATTCCCTACTAACCCCTCTATCTCGTGTCTCTCAAAGACCCTGTCAACATGTTGAGACCTAGATGCCCTAAGCGCCAATTCACCAGTGGCTACAACAGCTATACGCTTGGCAGCGGACCCAAGCCCGTGTGGCAGCTCTATCATTTCGCTAAAGCGCTTTTCCGGCTTACTCACATCAACATCCTTCAGATTTATCATCAGCTCTACCGATTGAGTGAAGTTACGCTTTGCCCGCTTCTCCAACACCTCTCGAACTCCTCTCTCCAAGTCGATGACAGTGGACATCCTTAGTTAAACGATCTAATGGCTGTCTAATAGGTTTATAATTGGTTAGTGGAGCCCTATATTTTCAGCAGTAGCTCCGGATCCTTTAGCGACCTAATCTTGTCCTCCTCACCCTCAATTAGCCAGGTCATCCAGCATAGCTCAGTTGGCCGGACACCGATCTTCTCGCAAATCTCGGTGACGCCCTCGATGAACTCCATATCGTTTTCAAATGGTTTAAGGCCAGCGCCCACTAGCAGCCGGTTTACCACCCGCTTCACCACCCTATCAGGCATCAAAGTATCGACCCCACCCATCATCCTGAGATACTGGTACGTGACGAGGCCAACTCCTTTTATGCAACCTATAGGGTCTCGCCTCCAATTGTGAAGGCTAGACTGAGATGCCCAGCTTCTCAGGGCTCCCCTATCATCATCCATGTATCTGGTTAAAACGGCTGCGATGCTCTTAGCGACCCTCCAAGGACCCGTATTCCTTAAAATATCTTGGACCCTCCTGATGTCCAGACGTGAGAGCTCCCGGAGGTGTACGATGCACCCGTTTTCCACGAACCTCTCCGCGAAGAGCTTCACCCGTGGAACCACGACATCGAAATAGCTTAGGCCGCTTGAGGTTAGCGCTGCATCAACGACCATGAGAACAACGCTTCCACCCCACCGCTCGGTCCTTAGACACCTGTCGCATGCCAGCTTAAGGTAGGGGAGGGTGGACGTGATCCGTAAAATCTTCTCTCTCAGCATGTCGAAGCTGTCCAATCTATACACGGGTGGGGAGCGGATGGAATTTAAAAATGTGGGGGATAGCGCGTCTCTGGGTCTCGGCCAGCCTCCCAAACCTCTCCCTAACCGCCTCTACCACTGGGCGGCAGAGGAGCTCCATCCCGTCCTCAGACAAGCCCTCCATACACCATCCATCACGTCCATACTCATAACCTATTCGTAATACCTGGCTTGGGAGGTTATGTTGGAGGGATTGGCTTCCTAGTGGCTACAAAGGTTGAAATAATATAAAACAGTCATGTATGAGCTGGGGTACAAGCCTCGTGAGGGATTAACGCATTACATGGAGATAGGAGACTCTTATATTTTGACAAGTCTAACGGCTCAAGGATAGATTTTTGCTGGTTTACTTCGAGATGTATCATAAAATTGACCGGGTCTGTTAAGTTGGTTTTATTGTTTTGTTTATGGCCTGGTTTTCCTTTCTTCTTTCATGGGTTTTCTTGATGGTCTCTGGGACTCCGGTGCCTATCGTCCT
>BEHE01000011.1 GCA_002898395.1 Candidatus Calditenuaceae archaeon HR02 | reverse complement strand
CTGAGATTAGCTGGTGTATCTCCCTGTGTTCTTGGAAGACTTTTATCGCGCGCCCGGCGCCCTCTCTACCATAAGCGTCCATGAGCGCCTTGAGCACTGTAGCCTCCTCGTCTATGATGTGCTGGTCGAGATATGGCTTGAAGCCGTTGAGTTCTTCCGCTGCCTCCGCGTATTTCTCCTCGTGTAGGAGGGTGTTGAGCTTGTTGAGCAGAGACTTAACCTGTCCATGCTCCTCAACGAGCATGTTTATGAGCTCCTCGAGCTCGAGCTTCCTAGGTCTCACAAACAACCACTCCGCCCTATCCAGATATTTACTTTATTCATCCGGCACAAGCCCTCTCCCAAGATGCTTCAAAGTCCACAATCCTGCTAAATTTTTCTCAGCCTGCCCCTTCTCTTCAACTGTTCCGCCTGCTCCGGAGTATATATGTGGAGCTCGAACGGGTCGGTGATTCCGGCCCGCCAAAGCTCCGCGCGCACCTGGAAGGGGTCCTTCTCGGTGACTATCAAGACGTCAATATCGCTTGACAGTGTATACCCTCCCTCCACGACTGAGCCAAAGAGGTAGACCTCCCCGTCCTTATCCAGACTCTCCACCACCCGCTTAATCTTCTCTAGGTAACGCTCTAGGTTGTTGAACACTGCTCTTCGCCTCATTGCCTCCTCTAGCAAGACTTTATCTGACAAGCTCCATCACCCTCCTTACCGTCGTCATCATCTTCTCGACCTCCTCCCTCCTAAACTCTCTCAAAAAATATCGAGAGGTGATGTAGGCGTCCTCGAGCATGCCGAGTTCGAGAAGGAGCTCCTCCACCAAAGCATTCACATTTTTTCGCCCAGCCTCACTTGGCAGTACTTCGCCGAGCAGTTCTAGCAGCCTCCTTACACTGTGGGTTCGGGGGTAGTCTACGCCATACTCCACTAGCTTCGCCTTTAGATAGAGCTGGAGGGATTGCTCCAGGCTGAAGGCGGCTAGGTCGTAGAAGCCCCTACCATACTGGTGCTCCGCTGTTTCGAGGAACTGCCTAGACCTAGTCAGCAGGACATCTACTTCCCTTCTCTTGGACAATCCTTAAGTCTCTCCTATCTCCTCAGGGTGGGTGCGAGGAGATAAATACGTTGCCCCAGAGGATTTGAGTGCATCCTAATTTCCATGGGGGTGTGGGGGAATGGCAGTTAGAAATAGTGGGGACACGGTGTTGTTTTGGTCTTGTCGCTAGGCTTAGCTAGTGTGCGGAGAGCTGTAGAGGATGCTATTCCGCTCCTCTCAGCCGAGAGTGCCGTCCTCGAGGTTGAGGCTGGGGGTGCGACGATAGTCGGTGACACTCACGGCGACCTCGAGACAACCGAACGCGTCCTCGACAGGATCGGCAGAGGAGTAATAATTTTCTTGGGCGACTATGTGGACCGGGGCCCCCACCAGTTGGAGAATATTGTCAGACTACTCGAGGCTAAGCGGGACGAGCCCAAAAGAATCTATCTCCTGCGGGGGAACCATGAGACCAGGGAGATGAACATGTACTACGGGTTCTACGGGGTGGTGTCGAGGAGGCTTGGCCCCGGCGCCTACGGTCTCTTCGCCAACCTCTACTCCACCCTTCCCGTAGGTTGTGTTCTCAACCGTTCGTCGATATTGGTGCACGGAGGCGTCCCTGAGGGCGCGGACTCTATACGAGATGTCGCTTCGCGGGGGAAGCAGGGAGAGGACCTAGAGGATGAGGTGGTTTTCCAGGTTCTTTGGAACGACCCTAGGGAGGGTGTTGAGGAGTTTGGACCCAGCCCGCGTGGAGGTGGCGCGAGGGTTTTTGGTCGTAGGGCGCTTGAGAGGTTCTTGGAGGCGAGCGGGTGTGAGAGGCTGTTTAGGGCCCATGAGCCTGTTCCCAGCGGGTATGAGGCCCTCTTTGGAGGAAAGCTCTACACGGTTTTCTCCTGCAGGTTCTATGGCATCATGCCCGCGGTCGCGGAGATAGGCGCGGGTGGCGTCAGCTTCCGCTACGTGGATGACTTATAGGTCTGGTAGAGTGCCAGCGCCGCGAATATCACCCCAATCTGTATGGAGGGGTGAAGACCCGACAAATCGGTTTCCCCCGCAATTATGGCGGCTAACCTCGACCTCAATACCTCCAGCCCCTCACTCCTCCTAATCAACTCTTTCGCAGCCTCCACCGCCCCCGTAATCACAGCCACATACTTCTCATATAGGCTCTTGGATGGAAGTATCGGCCCGAAATGGGGAGTGAGGAGTAGGCGGGGCTCTAGGTCGAAGATCTTCCTAAGGCTCTGCAGCGCCTGGTCTAGGTCGTATCTCGGCGGGACTATGTTGGGAATGTAGTAGTCGCCGAATGAGTATTTTGATGGGACTGCATCTCCGGTCACTACATAGCCCAGCTCCACGATCTGGATGGATAGGTGGTGTGGGGCGTGGCCTGGCGTATAGATTGAGCGGAGAGTGAGGCCTCCTAAGTCTATCTCCTCACCATCATCCACGACTTGTGCCCTATTTTCGTCGACCGGTCTCATACCCCCCATAGCTGCGAATGCGTAGGCGGGGTAGAGTGCTTTCACACTCTCCAGCAGTCTCGCGGGATTAATGAGGTGGGGGAGCGCCCGCTCGTGGGCGTAGACCTCTGACCCCCTATAGATGTTTGCCAAGTCTCCTGATGCGCCGCAGTGGTCTAGGTGGGCGTGTGTGGGGATTATGTATCTGAGCTTGTCTGTGGCGTTAGCCTTCGCTATTGCCTTGGCTACATGTCTGGAGGACGAGCCATAGCCCGTATCCACAACCGCCGCATATCTTTCCCCCTTCACTATGTATGCTGCAACCGTGTTCCTGAAACCGAGGCCGCCAGTGTCCACAATGTATACACCCCTCGAAATCGCTGCCACAGTCATCCAAGATATAGAAGGGGTGACCTCATAGAATACCTTTTTTAGAACTGTTACAAATGGCTATCTGTGCCTCTGATAGGTGTTATCGGGTGTGGAAGGGTTGGAGTTTCAGCGGCGATACAGATTGCTTTGAAAGATCTGGGAGATCTCGTCCTAGTAGATATTGTGCAGGGGCTGCCGCAGGGTGAGGCGCTGGACCTCTCGCACATGGCCTCGATACTCGGGATAGACGTGGAGATCACTGGGTCAAATGACTATAGGGATATCTCAGGAGCCGATTTGGCGGTGATTACCGCAGGAGTGGTTCGGAAAGCCGACATGACCAGGATGGACCTCCTCCAGAAGAATACTGCGATAGTCTCGGACGTCTCAGAGAAGGTTAGGGAATATGCGCCAAACTCCAAGGTTATAGTCGTCACAAATCCCCTCGACGTAATGACCTACGTCGCCTTGAGGAAGACAGGGTTTGAGAGGGAGAGGGTTATAGGGTTTAGTGGCTTGCTGGACTTTGGGAGGTTCAGATACTTGGTTGCTAAGGAGCTGGGGGTCTCACGCTCATCTATCGTCGGGCCGATAATCGGAGAGCACGGCGACAACATGGTCCTCCTGCCGCGCCTAACCCATGTACTAGGTAAGCCGCTAACCTCGCTACTCCCGCGGGAGAAGATCGGAGAGCTGGTTGAGAGGACTAGGAGGGCTGGCGCAGAGGTGATATCTCTTAAGGGATGGTCAGCCAGCCATGCGCCGGGTGCTGGCGTGGCGCTTATGGTAGAGGCTATCCTAAAGGATACTGACGCCGTCATTCCATCTAGCGTCTATCTGAGGGGCGAGTATGGCGTAGAGGGCGTATGCAGTGTGGTGCCGGCTGTTTTGGGGCTCAGCGGGGTTAAGCGAGTAATCGAGCTCGATCTTGATGACTATGAGCGTCGCGAATTTCTGAAGAGTGTCGAGGTCGTGAGGCAGGCTCAGGAGGCTGCTGATAAGCTGCTCCATTAGCCCTTATCGGGACGAGAACCAGCCTGTCTCCGAGCAACCCTATCTTTATGCTGTCTCCTATCCCTATGCCGAGCCTCTCAGCTAGGCGGGAGGGGATAGTGACCCTCCTGCCCGAGATTACCTTCTGGACCACTTCGCTCTCTGGCGCCTCTTCCGGTTGGATAGGCTCCTTTGCCGCGCGCTCAGCTGCACTTGGCTGTTCTGGGTTGGCTGCTGTTGGGGCGGGTGGGTTTGAGGGCGGTGGCGTAGGTGAAGGGGGCGCGGTGGTGGATTGGCCTCCTGCTTCAGCGGTCTTACCCCTCCTCTTCATAAGTAGCCAGGCGGCAACCCCGCCACCTAGGGCTACCAATCCTACCCCCTGTCCTACTGCCACGTTCTTGAAGAAGCCGCTCTCACCCGTGGCCTGGGCCAGCATCGCCTCCATGACTTCGCGCTGCCTCTCAAGCTCCCTCAAAGACCCCTCCAACTGACCCAAAGTCTTGACAGAGCTCTCGTAGGAGGTCCTCAGGGCCTCGTGCCTAGACTGGAGGTCGTTGTAAAGGCCTCTGGTCGATGCAAGGTCTCTTGAGACCGCGTCATAGTCCCTCCTTAGCTCCTCATAGCTCTTCTGGAGGACGGCGTAGTTATCCATTAGGGTCTTATACCTCTCCTGCAGCGCGGAGTTATCCACAAGCAGCTGGCTATATTTGGTTGAGAGGTCTGACAGCTGTTTCTCCAGCCCGTCTTTAAGTGTCTGAAGCTCGGCCAGCTTCTTCTCGAGGTCTTCCTTGATACGGGTCAACTCCTCTATCCTAGCCTTTAAGACCTCCTCCCTCTCAGCAGCCTCCTCCAGCTTAGCCTTCAGGGCCGAGACCTCGGCTCTAAGCCTCGAGATCTCTTGGTTCGCTTCTGCAAGCCTGGCTGATAGCCGGTTATACGATACCTGCCTCACGGTGCTCAGGTAGAATGTATTGGCCAGATCTATCCTCAGACCATCTGGGACCGTGTGATAGTTGAGTGCTAGCCTCGCCTCGAGCCAGGGGTCTGCAGCCACCTGCGCGGGTATACAGAGGCCTATGTTCTTGAACAGTACGACGCTGGGCGATAAGACGTTCACATCGTCTATCAATACCTGGTTGTAGAGGGTCTGGCTCTGGCTGTCGTAGAAGTAGATTATTTTGAGGGTGAGGTTGAGGTCGTCTAGTGCTGAGAGGGCTGTGACCTCGATCTGTATGTTGAAGCAGGAGCCTATCTCGACTTCGGGTGGGTATGTGAGCCTGACCTTTATTCTAGTATCTTCGACCGTGATGTTGTAGGCCTGGGCATAGGCGGCGGGTAAAGCCATCGCGACTACTAGCAGCACTGCTCCTAGAGCCCCGATGAGGGGGGTTTTACTGGCACCTGGCACGCTTCTACTGGAGCGCGTATCGTATTTAAGCCAATAGCCGAGTATCCGATACATTTCCGCCCCAGAGTCGGCGGGAGAGGAGCCTAGGGACAGGCCCGCACTCCTTTAAGCTCTCTCAGCAGTATTTGGACTGCCTCGAGTGCGGCCTTCTCCTGCGCCTCTTTTGTCTGGGCCCCTATATGTGGTGTGGGGATTAGATTTGGGAGGCTCAGCAGCTCCAAGTCTCGCGGCGGCTCCTCGGCAAAGACGTCTAGGGCGGCACCCGCAATCCACTCCTCCTTCAGGGCACGCTTCAGGGCCTCCTGGTCAATGATCTGCCCCCTAGCCGTGTTGATTAGATATGCGGTCTTCTTCATCATCCTGAGCTCCCTCTCACCTATCATGCCTCTAGTCACCTCTGTGAGTGGCACATGTATTGTGATATAGTCTGCCTCCGACAACAGCTTCTCAAGATCTACTTGCTCGGCTTTGTACTGTGCGAGGAGCTCTACCCCAAACTTTACCACGTCGTAGACTAGTATTCTCATCCCCATGGCGTGGGCTATCCTAGCCACTACGCGCCCTATCCTACCCAGTCCTATGATGCCGAGGGTCTTGCCGGCGAGCTCCTGGCCAATGAGGCCCTGCTTTAACCACTCACCCCTAGAAAGCGCTGCTGCGGCCCTCACTATTCCGCGGGAGAGGCTTATCATGAGGCCTATGACCAGCTCCCCGACAGACTCGGCAACCGCGTCAGGGGTGTTGAAGACCTTGACGCCCAGCCCTGCAAACTCCTCCACGGCTATGTTATCGACACCCGCGCCCGCCCTGACGATGACTTTAAGCCGCCCCCTACCCTTGACAGGCCTAACCTGGATATTCCCCCTAACCACCAGGCCATCATACCCCGTATACAGCTCGTCGAACTCGCCCTGCGAAGCCTTGGGCCTGTAGTCAACCTCAACCCCCGCCTCGTGCAACACGTCTAGAAGCCTCTCGCTGAAGGGGCACGCAATGAGTACCCTCTCCACCACTCTCCGACCACTATCGAGCCGAGTAGCCCCTGCTTTTATTATTAACCCGGACTTGATGATGGTTTATTCTTGATGATGGTTTATTAATGGATTTGTTGCACGAGTGGGGAAGTGGAGCTGCGTAGAGGCTGGCGCGACATCCTGATGCTTCCAGGCCCAACTGATATTCCTGAGGAGTCCTACAGGGCCATGGGTGGACGGCTGATAAACCATAGGGGAGACGAGTTTAGAGAGTTTCACACCCAGCTTATAGAGAAGCTCAAGAAGGTTATTGGGACGAAGCAGGATGTCTTCCTGCTTACCTGCTCCGCAACGGGCGGAGTAGAGGCCGCGGTCTCCAACACAATAGAGAGCGGCGACAAGGTCTTGGCCTTTGTGGGCGGCCAGTTCGGTGAGCGGATGGCCGCGGCGGCGAGATACTACTCGGAGAATACAACCATTGTGGAGGTGCCGTGGAATAGGGCACCGACCGTGGAGGACGTAGAGAGAGGGCTCGAGGAGAATGGGGATGCGGATGTGGTCCTGCTGGTCCATAACGAGACCTCCACGGGAACCTTAACCCCCAATATTGATGAGATTGCGGGGGTCTGCAGGCGTGCTGGAGCGTTGCTCATAGTGGATGCGGTCACCTCTCTGGGCGGGGTACCGTTCAGCTTTGACGACGCGGGAATAGATGTTCTAGTTGCGGGGACCCAGAAGTGTCTCGCAGGGCCGCCCGGCCTAGCCATAGTCGTTGTCTCCCAGAGGGCTTGGGAGAAGGTTGAGTCGCTCAAGAGGAGGCCAGCCTATTTCGACTTGGTCCTTCACAGGGAGTTTATGTCCCGCCGGGAGACACCTTACACGCCAGCAATAACACTCTTCTACGGGCTAGACGCCTCGCTGGATAAGATCTTTGAGATCGGCCTAGACGAGTGGATTGATAGGCACAGGAGAGGGGCCCAGGCCTTCTACAGATCCATAGGAGAGCTGGGGCTCGAGATATACCCCCAACCACGGTTCAGGTCTCCGACACTCATAGCCATCCACCTACCCAAACACATCCAAGACACTGACGTCGCAAAAATCATGGCTGAGAAGTATGGGGTTCACGTGGGTGTGGGCGTCTCCAAGGAGAAGGGCAGGATGATCAGGGTTGGGAGCATGGGGCAGGTGACTGCTGAGAGGGTTAAAGCAACACTCAAGGCGCTGTGCGGAGCGCTTAACGAGTATGGGATGAGGCTCGACTATGAAAGCGTTGAGGGCATAGTTGAGGAGAGCTTCTCGAGATAGCTTATTTCCGATAGGCTTTTAGGGTTTCTTCAACTAGGCTCGCGACCGCGCTCGGCGTCTCGGCAACCCTCGCACCCGCATCTCTAAGCCTCCTCATCTTGGTCAAGGCATCACCCATCCCCAGCGAGATGATGGCGCCGGCGTGCCCCATCCTCTTCCCTGATGGAGCAGTCCTACCCGCGACATATGCCACCAGCGGCTTAGGATAGTTCTCCCTCACAATGTATTCCGCAACCCTTTCCTCAGCATCTCCACCTATCTCGCCAACCAAGACCACGCACCGGGTCTGGGGGTCTCTGCCCATCAAGTCGAGTATCTCTATGAAGCCTGTCCCCACAACTGCGTCCCCGCCTATCCCCACACATGTGCTCTGACCTATCCGCTTCTCCGTGAGGCTCTGGGCTATCTCGTAGGTCAAAGTCCCGCTCCTCGAGACTATCCCCACAGGGCCGCGGGTGAAGACGCTCCCGGGCATTATCCCCAGCTTACACTCCCCCGGCGTGATTACTCCAGGCGTGTTCGGCCCGATTATCCTAACACCCCTCAGAGAGGCGTATCTGACAAGCTGCATCGTCCAGTGGGTCGGTATCCCTTCGGTAATCAGGACAATAAGCCTTATCCCAGACTCGATAGCCTCGTAGCACGCGTCAACGGCAGCCGCCGCGGGGACAAACACGACTGATGCGTCGATCTCCGGGTGCTCCCTGACCGCTTCTTCCACCGAGTCGTAGACCGGTACACCGTGCACCTCCGTCCCACCCTTCCCAGGCGTGACGCCTGCAACAACCCTAGTCCCATACTTCAACATCTCGGCAGTGTGGAAGCTACCCTGCCTTCCAGTTATCCCTTGGACCAGTACCCGCGTGTCGCGGTCGACGAGTATCGCCAACCCGCTATACCCCGCAGACAATCCTGTTATTAAATTGGGTCTCTTTTCAAGATGGGGTTGGTCTTACCGCTCCGCGAATAGTCAAGTATGTGAATGCTATTGAGGAGATTAGGCAGGGGCCGGCGGCTAGGAGGGGTGTCTCCAATGGGGGTTGAGGGCTCATGGCTAGGAGGGCTGGGAAGAGAAGAGCCGCGGCTGTGTGGGTGTCAGACCATCCCTGGGAGAGTAGGGATGCTGCGAGGATTAGGAGGATGGATTGATATGTGAGCACGACCGCCCATCCGACCGTCATGTCTCGAGACCTAGAGAGGAGAAGGGCTGCGAGGGATTGATGAAGCATGCCTATGGACAGTGTGAAGATGATTAGCGATGCCGCAATGCTATCAAATGGTGTGGAGGCAGAGAGGTGAAGTAAGAGCCTATAGGCCGCCAGTGGCAGAACTGATGTCAGCGCGAAGAACCCTAAGTACGAGGTGGCGAGGGATAGGGTGGAGCCAGGTGGCCTTAGCAGCCAGACCAGCTTCCAGCCCCCTCTAAGAAGCCCCAACATCCAAGGAAGATAAGTCATCGCCAAAAACTGGTATATCAAGAGGAAGAGCGGTGCGACAAGATCTTGACCCAGCAACCCCGCATATCTGAGCAGGAGCGGTGCTAGGGGTGCGATGAGGGGCACAGCTATTCTGAGGGGTGAGGCTAGGAGGAGTCTAAGCTCAAACAATAGGTGCCGGCTCACCTGTCCCCAGCCTCCTTCCGGAGATAGTTGAGGAGGGCCACGTGATAGTCAACCCTCCTCACATCTACTAGCTTCACGCCCAACCCCAGCGAGAGTAGGAGGTCCAGGACCACGGGCAGGTCGGATTCAAACTCCTTCAGCCACACTTTTACAGAGCCATCCCTAGCTACGGAGAACCTCTTAACCTGAGGCATCTTACCGAGATAATCGACAGTCCGCTGAGTATCTATGGCCTGGATAACCAAGTAGTTCTCAGCCCCAATCGCCTTGGAGAGCTCGTCGAGAGGCCCGGCAGCAGCTATCCTCCCATCCCGGAAAACAACAATCCTATCCGCGAAGCCGGCCTCTTCCAGGGAATCCACCGTCAAGACAGCCGCCCGCCCCTGAGTGACATACTCTTTCAAAAGTGATGCGAGTTCAAGCCTCATAAGGGGCCCCAGCAGCCTCAACGGATTCGAGAGAAGCAGCAGGTCGGGGTCGTGGAGCATACTTAGAGCCACCGCTACGGCCTGCCCTTCTTCGGCTGAGAGCTTCCCTATCCTACGTCCCATCACACCCTCCTTGCCCAGACGCTTTAGAATAGTCCTCAGACGCTCTACAGCCCCATGGGGGACGAGTCCACGGCCTCTTCCAACCAACGCGGCCACCGCCTCAGGCTTCAGCTCAGGCGGCAGCCACGGCTGGGAGGGCAGATAGCCTATCCTCCTAGCAACCTCTTCCACAGCCAGATGCGGGTCGAGGCCCAGCACCGAGACTACCCCATCAACCGGCCGCCTAACCCCAGCCCACAGGCCTATTAACGCCTCCCCCTCGGGACTCCCGAGGAGCGCCGTAACCTCTCCCTTAAACACCATTAGGCTAACGTCTCTGAGAATATCCACGCCGCCCGCAGAGTATCTCACACTCCTCGCCTCCGCCGCCAATATCCCAGCCAACTCTCTACAACACCTAGGTTGGACTAGGCTGTGAGAGATAGATATAATTGAGGCCGCCGCCTCCTGTATGGATGGAGAGTACCGAATGTTTTACATTGATACGGAGGGGCTACTCTCCGTCTTCAGGCTTATAGGTGGGGTGGAGGCGGAGCAGCTGGCGAAGCTACTCTTGGCGAGGCCTGGGATGAGGGAGGATGAGCTGGCAGACGCACTGCAGATGGATGTGAAGAGGATTAGAAAGCTTCTCCACCAGCTCAGCGAGTTCTCACTCGTCGCCTACGACATAGTTGTTGATAAGGAGTTGAATAAGAGGGTCTTCCGCTGGCGGCTTCAGCAGGAGCAGGTCCAAGGGGTTGTCAAAACACAGCTGAAGAGGATCGCGGAGAGGTTACAAATGTTGAAAAGGCACTACGAGTCCAACCAGCTCTATTGGTGTGGGAGAGAGGGATGCAGAAAATACACCTTCGACGAGGCCCTCGACAAATTCTTTAAGTGCCCGAGCTGCGGGGGAAAACTAATGGTCTACGACCACACCAAACTCCTCAAAGCAGTCGATGAAACGCTAGCCGAGATAAACAGGCTCCTAGAATGAAGTGTTGGGCCGAAAAATAACCGTCCTGAGGCTGGGGCATAGGGTTGTGAGGGACCAGAGAGTCTCAAGCCACGTCGCTCTCACAGCGAGGGCGCTGGGGGCCGACGAGATAGTATTTGCAGGAGACCACGACCCCGCCCTTCTAGAAAGCATATCCAAGGTCGTCGAGAAGTGGGGAGGAGGCTTCAAGGCCAGCTACACACAAGACTGGAGGAGATTCTTGACCGAGAGGAAGGCACAGGGCGAATACGTAGTACATCTCACAATGTATGGCGTCGGCATCCAAGATGTGGAGGAGGAGCTTAGGGAGGCGTACGCCACCCGCGGCATAGTGCTGGTCGTCGGCTCCTCCAAGGTGCCCATCGAGGTATACGAGCTCGCAGACATCAACGTTGCGGTCACAAACCAGCCGCACAGCGAGATAGCCGCACTCGCAATAGCGTTAGACCGGATACATCAGGGGAAGGAACTAACCATAAGCTATCCAGACGCAAAAATCACCATAAAGCCGAGCAGACTAGGAAAGCTGAGAAAAAAGAAAAATTCGCGAGAAGAGATTAATTAATTCGCCGCGAGAGAGTGGCTTTGATAGGGGCCGTGGTCTAGCGGCCATGACGCCGCCCTTACACGGCGGAGGACGCCGGTTCAAATCCGGCCGGCCCCAATTTTAATAATTAGGGCTTTTTCAATGTTGTGAGAAAGAAGGTATAAAGGAGGGAGGGGGCGGGTTTTCGTCTGCGCTTCATCATTCTGCTGCCGATACTTTTCTTCAAAATCTCACAAAATTCCCACCAATCCTTTACCTCTCTTATCTCATCCCTGCAATATTGTATCCTCTTTTTTATCGAGAATTCAATTGGGGTATTTCTTCCTGGGTATCGATGTTCCTACCTTCCCTAAGAACCTTTGATAGTCCTCGGGATGGATGTAGACCACAAAAACATCCTTCTTAGACTCTACCCATTTTTGTCCCTTTGGACTCCATGATTTGCTACCCTTCTTAGCCATTAGTATCAGTGGACTCGTCGTTATCCCGAGCCCAGTAGGAAGCTGCCTGATATATTCAAGTAATTCGACAGCGGTGTTCGCGTAGGCTGGCATCAATCCCACCCCATCACCGTCGAAGAAGCCCCCGGAGAAACCCACTCTCGTCTGGGGTTAGAGAGACTCCCCCGCCGCTAGGGGTATGCGTATGGTAGGGGATTTAAATACTCCTCAAAATGCCAACAATACATAAACACAGAGCAGATTAGATGCCCTAGGATGCAACACAAAACTAAGAAACACGCCAAGAAGATAGGAGGCTGAAGAGAGACCCTATGGGCTTATCGCCCTAGAGAAGATTATGAGGGCTGAGGCTTCAGTGGCTATGGAGTATGTGAGGATGTAGGGGAGGCTGAGGCCCAGGTCTACCATCAATCCATAGACGAGGCCGGCCGCGGCGCTTCCCGCACCTATTGCCAGGCCGTAGACCGCGTAGGAGCCGCCTATACCGCCCTCTACCGCAAGACGGGCCACCATCGCCCTGAAGACCGACTCCTGCGCGCCGACGACAACACCAACCAGCCCCGCTGCCAGCAGTAAAAGGTCTATCTTCTCACCGACAAAGAGGCATGGAGTCGTAGCCAAGACCATCATTAAGGCTAGGACCCGGGGCCCAGCCCTGTCGAAGATCCTTCCGAGCACTATTGCCGCGGCCGCATCCACAATCATCGCGAGGGTATAAGTTGCTGGGACCAGCCAGGAGCCCGAGTTCACACTGAGCGAGACGAGGTATAGGATTATTGGTAGGGGTAGGAGGCCTGCGGCGTTCAGCCCCACGACGAGTGAGAAGAGGTATACACGTTTGGTTGGCCCGGAGCGAGAAAGCCTCTGAGACGGCGGCTCAGAATACTCTGGGACCCTTAGAAGAGCGATCAGCAAGAAGAGATATGGGATGAGCAGGGATAGGAGGGCGAGCCCCGTGTCCCTGTATAATGCTAGGACTGCTGCGGCGAGCAGCGGCCCCGCAGTGGCGCCAAACTGGTCGAGGAGTTCATGGAGCCCGAAAGCCGTTCCAAGACCCACGCTCCCCCTCATCCTGGCCAGCATCGCATCCCTCGCAGGCACTCTCAACCCCCGAAGCATCCGCTCAGCGAAGACTAGGAGCGCTAGCGCGAGCCAGTCACGGGCTAAAGCCATCAAAGGGACAACGAACAACCCCGCATACCCTGCCTTGGTTATGGAGCTGAACTTACCCGTCTTATCCGCTACCAGCCCGCCCAGAGGCCTCGCCAGCCAGCCCGCAAACTCCGCGAAACCCAAAACACTCCCAACCAAGAATGCACCCATCCCCAGCTGACGCATATAACCGGGTAGAACCGACCTCCCACCCTCGTAGACAAAATCCCCGAGAAGGCTTACAACACCTAACACCAAGACGACGCGAAGGCCCTTCGACAACACCACCCGCCTTTACAAAGCCAACAAAATAGCCGCTATCTAAATATTCCCTCCACAAAACCAAAATCGCGTTTCAGGACTGGACAGCCTCCACACCGCCAACACCTTTACAATATTTTAATCGCTCATCTTAAGATCGCAAGGGATAACAGGTTAAAGAACCAATCAAATGGTCTGTTGATTAGTAGAGCTAGGAATGATAGGTATCCTTGGAAGTATCTCTTGCTCACTCCCCAGGAGCTACGTATCTGTACTCAGATTCGTGAAGGAAGGTCCATAGACTTGCCGAGAGGTCAGGGAAGCTGTCCCTAGAGGGTATATGCGAGGCCGACGAGATCTACGTGAATTCCGGGAATAAGGGAGTTAAGGAGGGTAATCCTAGGAGGAGGGGACTATCGGTAAAGGGTAGGGGAAGTTACGAAAAAGATAGGCCACCCGTGCTAACGCTGGTAAGGAGGAGAGACGGGATGACCGAGTTCGTTCTGCTCAGTGACATGAGTCAGGGAGTAGAAGAGATTAGATATAGGGCATCTAAAGATTGCGTAATCATAACTGACAACTACCCTGCATACGATAGGTTGGATTCCATTGGGATAAATCACATGAGGATAAACCACTCCGAGAGATACGCAGATGAAGATATACACCTGAACAAATGCGAGAACAGGCACTCATTCCTAAGATCTTTCCTATCGAAGCTCAGGCAAGCTCCTTAGCTATCTGACCTATGCTCTTCCCCTCCATGGAGAAGACTATGTAGAACATCTCCTCTACATGCAGCTTATGCCTAGAGAATATTGTTCCAGTCAAGTCGTTGAACTTCCTCTTACAAGAAGCGCACTCGTATACCTGATAACCGTTCTTGTCCCTACCACCCCCTCCTTACCTCAGAAGAGCCGCAATGAACGCACATAAGCCCTCCCCTAAACCTAATCCTCCAGAGATATTCTAGGCACTAATCCCTGTCGGGGAGAAAGACCAGCCTCACGGCCTCAGGATCCACGGCCAACGAATCCCGAGGAGAATATATAAATCCCTTGCGAAGTTAAGATGAGCGGATGAGCGATTTAAAAACTCTGTAAAGTATTTATACTGTTATACTGCTGTCATAAGGTCGCAAGACTAGAAGAGGTGGAATAATGAGCGGGGATGTCTACGTAAGAAGGGCTTCAGGACTCATAAGGAATATCTCAGCATTCGACGCAATGATCTTCAACATCATGGTAATGGCTCCTATGGCAATACTAGTCTATGGTGTCTGGGCATCAATAATTTATCCGGGGGCCCATCTCCCCGCTACAGCACTGCTTGCAATACCAATAAGCATAGTAATAGGTCTCTTTTACGCCCTGTTCTCGATAGCCATGCCTAGAGCTGGCGGAGACTACATCTGGGTAAGCAGAATACTGCACCCCTCAGTAGGATACGCCATCAACTTTTTCTTATTCATGGTGATTCTGAGCGTTGCCGGCGCGTATATTCCATGGTTCACTCAATATACATTGGCCCCCATATTCGAGGTTAATGGTATGCCCGAATTAGCATCAACAGTATCATCAAATGAATTCACATTCATCTTCGCAATAATATTCTATCTAATCTGCGCCCTAATAATATCGAGAGGAGCAAAGGCGACAATGAGAGTCCTATTGGTCTTCTTCATACTAGTATTAATAGGCCTGGTTATTTATGCGGGCGGACTACTTGTTACCGGCAAAAGCGGGTTTGCTGCAAACTTCGCGAAAGCTACTGGCGTCTCATATGACACAATAATAAGTGAGGCAGTCAAGGAGGGGTACCCCGGCACATTCTTAACTATCGCCACCCTCCTCGGACTAACATTCACCTACATCAACTTCCTAGGCTTCAACTTCTCAATCTACCTCGCCGGCGAGATTAAAGAAGTTCACAAGTCACAAATAATTGCAATCGTAGGTGCTGTCCTACTCTTCGGATTCATTGACTGGCTGGCATATGAAGTCTCTTACGCAGGGATGGGTGGGGAATTCCTCGGCGCCTTGTCATACCTGTATGCGATTGGGAGCGACAAATACCCACTGGCCAGAGAACCATTCTTCATGTGGTTATTCCAATACTCAGTTGACCCACGCATATTCACTATTATGATGATAGGTTGGGGAGCGATGGTTTTAGCCGCCATATTAACATATGTTGCTTCGGGGGTAAGATTCGTGTTTGCGTGGGCATTCGACAGGGTTGTACCCACAGCCCTATCAAATGTAGACATGAAGTATCATACACCCTATGCTGCTTTAATCTTCGTAACAATCGTCGCCATAATATTCCAAGCCCTGTGGCTATGGACTCCGCTCCTGCAGTATTTTGCCTACATAGTCTTTGGATGGATGATAATGCAGATAATCACCTCAATAGCAGCTCTACTCTTCCCCGTCAGAAGGAGGGACATATGGGAAAGAACACCCTCGATCGTGAAGGCGAAGATAGGCCCAGTGCCCATCCTACACATATTAGCGGTAATATCAATAATTTTGTCAATCTACTTGGGATATGCAAGTGTTTCCCCGGCATTCGTGGGCGAGCTAGACCCAGCAATACTCGCATTCACCATAGGGTTATTCTTAATAGGGATAGCTATCTACTTCATCTCATCGCTGTATCATCGCAAGAAGGGATTACCACTAGAGCTCTCGTTTAAAGAACTACCACCCGAGTAGGCTTGAAAATGTCCAACACCAGAATTAGAATATTTTTCGCCTCAGACATTCACGGTAGCGATTTATGTTTTAAGAAGTTCATAAACGCCGCAGACGCCTATAAATGTGATGTAATTATATTGGGAGGAGACATTACAGGAAAATTCATCATACCCATATTTAATAGGGGAGGCAGCTATGAATTCAGGACCGGCAACGAGACCTATTCTGTGGATAGTAAGGATGAGCTTGAGAAACATCTCTATAGAATAAAGGCATCTGGCTCGTATCCATTCATAACAAGCAAAGAGGAGTGGCAAAACTTGATAAATGAGAAGGAGAAGCTGGATGAAATCTTTAACGACCTGATAATAGAGTCTATTCAAGGATGGGTAGAGTTTGCGGAGAGAAAGCTCGCAGGCAAAAGGGTCAAATGCCTCGTAATGCCTGGGAACGATGACAGTTATGTAATTGATCCGGTCCTAAACTCATCCGAGGTGATCATCAACCCAAATGAGAAGGTAATCCAGATATCAGATAGACTGGAGGTGCTTAGTCTAGGATACTCGAACATCACACCGTGGAAGTGCCCCAGAGACATCCCTGAAGAAGAGATAGAATCTAAGATGGCTAGCCTGGTGAGCAGGGTCGATGCAGGGGCAGAAGTCATTTACAATATTCACGTACCCCCATTTGACTCTGGAATAGATTACGCCCCCGAGCTAGACGATGATCTAAGACCAAGGGTTGGTCCGGGGGGTCAGTTATTAATGACTCCAGTAGGGAGCCGGGCAGTTAGGAAATACATAGAAACATACCAGCCATTGCTTGGACTCCACGGACATGTCCATGAGGGGAGAGGGTTCTCTAGGATCGGCAGAACCATGTGCTTTAACCCTGGAAGCGAGTACCATGAAGGAATACTGAGGGGGGTGCTTATCCAACTAGAGAAAAATAAAGTCAAGGACTACATCTTCACAGCGGGGTAAGATCTACCTGTAGAGTTCCTCTACTTCCCTCCAATACTTTTCTTTCACACCCTTCCTCGCCCGCTTCTCCCAGTTCTTCGTCTTTGGACATTCTTCTAAATAATCTAGAATCTTCAAGCACTTATTATTTACGTCGCTTAAGTCTTCCTGACTAATTAAGGACCGCTCAAAGTATTTCTCTGCATATTTCATGGTCTTCCTCAGATTTTCTGTCGCATCCATCCAGAAACCCCAATCATCGCACAAGATGTTGGAGATATATTGCAGGTTAATCCTATCCCCCTCTCCCTCGCCTACATCATGCGCCCTTAAAAGCACTATTATGTCCTTAATGTCTTTCTCATTTATTTGATGTATCTGAAGTTTTTCCAAGAGCAGGTCCGAGACCGTTATGGTGGGACTGTCAAGCTCCAGCCTACTACTCCCCTTCTTTCTGAATTGAATTTCATGGCTGAATGAGAGCTTATCGAAGAAGATATCTACACGATATAGATTGTCTGGGTGATAATATACAAGTCTTTCCTTCCCATATAGTAGGAGGAACTGCCTAGAGATAACAAATGAGAAATACTTTTCCATTAGTTCTCTCACCCCGGCCCTCTGCGAGGAGTAACCTATCAAATCTATGTCTGTGAAAGAACCTTTCGTGTTTTCCCCGAGCCGGCCAAGCCCTTTATGCAGGGCCTCAAGCCCGTTTGAATGTATCCGTATAGCTAATGCACCTAATATTCTGAGTATGACTCCACGCTTTTCCCCCTCATTTACAATCTTTATAGCTTCAGAGATTATTTCCTCGTCCGACATCTGGTTTATCAATTATCTGCGCCTCCTACCCTTCTCTCTTGAGTAAGTGCTGAATAGAGACTATCTCCTTCGGAATTATTACTCTTACACCTTTTTTAGGATCTACAACCTGGTTCACCGCAACCCTCACCCCAATGCTGCTAAACATGTATGCCTCTTCAAAGCTCCAGTTGTTCGCCCTCATTAACGCCCCCACCGCCTCTTCCGTCGCTATTTCTACTGCTCTATCAAGGTCCTCATCAGCTACTAGGATTGAGAAGTGATCATTATACTCTACTATCGGCCACTCAGGTCTCGCATCCTTTATCACTTCAAATCTTAGTAATATCTTCCCCTCCACCTCGATTGAGGAGACGCATAGCTCACCATCCTCCTGGATTGCGTGTAAGTCACCTGCAGCAAACAATGCACCGTCTATAAATACGGGTAGATATAGTCTCGCACCTCTACATATTTCTACACAGTCGAGGTTCCCGCCGTGCTTATACGGCACACCCGTGGGATAATCATCTCCCTCAGGAGCTACACCTATAGTGCCCACCATAGGTCTTATCCTCAGTCTTATTCCATCGAAATGGGCAAAGCCATCCTTTATCCTAACTATTTTTGCCCTTGGCTTGAATTCCTTCTTCCCCAGCGCCCCGGCCCCAGGAACTACGAGTATAACACCAGTCGAAGAGACCTCGATGTCAAGAATGTCCACCACGAGTGTATCCCCACTCTTAACCCCTCTAATGTATATTGGCCCAGTAGCTTTATTAACCCTGCTCCAGTCTAGTTTTTCAAGTGGCGTACTCTCATCTTTGACCTGCCCACCAACTGCGTCTTCTGTTTCAAGAAGGAGAGTCTCCCCTAGGTCAACCTCTAAGACAGGACTATGTAATCTGCTAAATGTGAATACCCCTTTATTCTTTGGAACTATTTTCATTAATTCTATCAGATAATCAGCGTAAGATAAATTTTTCTTAATTGATCTTGCAAAAGTCCTAAGTTCTGACCGGGGGGCTTAAGGCACTTCAATTATCTGTAACATATCTGGTTTAAGCAGGACGACGAGGCCGTCTCTGCCATCCATGAACCTCATCTCGGGCCATTGGCTCCTAGCCAGGTCTCTTATGGTGCTTGAGATATATCCTGTAATTCCTCTCGACTCTATGAGTACGGGTTCGTAGTATTTCCAGCGTGCACTGTCATTCTTCTCTGCGACATATGATGCTGCGGCAAGCATGGGGGCCTTGGTCGGCGAGTAAAGTAGTATGCAGAGGTCTAATGCGGATTTTGTGAGGGGCTTGGAAATTGAGACTGTCTGAGCGACCAGTTGAGGCGCTTCCTCGTATCTGGCCCCCTCGAGGTGTTTTGCGAGGTATTTTAGATAGAGGTGTGAGTCTGTGTAGAGCTTGTAGTTTTCGATGCCTAGATGTGCTGCCAAAATATCCTTCTTGACCCCTCCATTGTGTGAGAGGTAGAGCTCGGCTAGCTCGGGGCCGTCCTCGACCGTGATTATGAGCTCCTCCCGGAAAGGATGGGCTGCGACACCTCCACGGGGCTCACCGCGCGTCCTCCTAGAGTGTAGAACTATCATCGCCTCCTCCACATCGTCTTTAACGGTCTGTGAGAGCCGCTTAACACAGTAGTCTAATGCTTCGAGGTTAGCTTCACACGCCTCCTCGCCGCTTAAGGTAGGCTCAGCGTCAAACCGCTCATACACGACCCTCCAGAGACCCTTTCTTCTAAGAGCCGCCACGTATCCGTAGCCGTGACAGTGCCTACTATCACCGGCAATCTCCCGAAGGTAGGGATCACTCCGCGAAGCCTCCACAAGATGCTTGAGAACCCCCCGCGCAGTCTCAGACGCCTCGCCGCGAAAACTCAGCGCAACCATCCTACACATGTCCCAACAAACGTGCAGTCCCTTAATTAAATATTGTCCAATAAACCAAAAAGACGACACGGTTCCCGTTCTTCTGAGATTTTTGCCCCATTTTCATTTGTAATAGCACTACTTAGAAAGCCCATCAGAAGTTCCATGATTACGTCGGAACGTCGATACCTCGAAAGCGGCGTCTCATCGAACTCTCGATAAAGAATATACGGTATTATATGGACGAGATAGGAGAAAGGAAGGACTGTTGGAAGATTTGTAATATGTTACTGAGAGATATCGGCAGGAGTATGATGAAGCACAGACGAAAACTCACTCCTTCATCTCCTCATGCTTATTAATAATAACTTTTAATGCTCCGGCCGGGATTTGAACCCGGGTCTCGGGCTCGAGAGGCCCGCATACTTGACCGGGCTATACTACCGGAGCGTCCTGCCCCCGCGTAGAGTGGTGGGGCTGGGGGTATTTTTGGATAACTCGGAGCGGCTGGTTGGCGGGGGAGTCCTAGTCTTTCTTGTTGGGTTGGGGGTTGGAGTCTAGTTTTGCCCAGTCTGGGCAGTTGTATTCCTCGACCCTGTAGTCGGGTTTGTAGGGCTTTATGTCGACGAGTGGTGTACCGTCGAAGAGGTCTAGGCCCTCGACCCTGAGGACCCTCCCCTCGCGCTTGAGGAGCCTCACGAGTGTTAGGCCTATCGGGTTCGGCCTCGCAGGCGAGTCTGACGCAAACACGCCGACAAGGGGCACCTCCCTCTCCCTGAACCCAATCCTCAGCAGCCTCCTCGGCCTCACCTTCAACACAGTCCTGCCCTCAGGCGGTATCTTGTGGAGAATCGATATTATGAATATGTGTGAGTACTCTTCCAGCCCGTTTAGAGCCTCCTCGTATTCGGGCAGGATCTCTATGCTACCCACCACCGTGCCTGCATGAGACCTAACATATTCATCATCAGCGTCAACCCTGACGTATCCGATGATCTTGAGCTCCACAAGTAGACTTGATGAGGGCGTGGATTTAAACACACGCAAGCCTGTAGCGTAGAGTCGTGAAAAATGTTTTAATTTCCCCGGGCTTTTCTCTCCTTGCCTTGAGGATTGCTAGTGTAGGCTGTGAGGTCTTGGAGTTTACGGAGTTTTATGAGAGGGACGCGCTGGCGGTTGTTGGTGGGGCTGAGCATCCGATGGAGGTTTGCCTCATCCGCGTTGAGACTTCTGACGGAGGCGTCGGGTTTGGCGAGGCGATAGGCTATGGTTCGCCTGAGAGCGTGGCGGTTACCGTCAACAGTGTTTTGAGCCGGATAGTTAGGGGTGAGGAGTCGACGAACATTTGGCATCTATGGGACAAGATGTACAAGGCCACTTTCAGGCTTGGGAGGAGGGGGATAGTGGTCTCAGCGATGAGCGGGGTTGACATCGCCCTCTGGGACTTAGCTGGAAAGGAGTTCGGGGCACCGATCCACAGGCTTCTCGGCGGAAACTCTAGGAGGATGAAGGGGTATATCACGGGGGGCTACTATAGGCCTGACAAAGATATTCCAAGGCTGGTTGAGGAGGTTGAGGGATATGTTAGGAGCGGTTTCAAGACTGTCAAGATTAAGGTCGGCGGCCTCAGCATTGAGGAGGACATCAGGCGTCTCAAAGCCTTGAATGAGAGGTTCGGTGGAGGTCTCGAAATCGCCGTGGACGCCAACAATGTTTACGATTTTAACCAGGCCCTGAGAATGGGGAGGGAGTTGGAGAAGCTGGGAATAATCTTCTTCGAAGAGCCGATATCCACTGATTATCCCGAACTAAGTGCTAGGCTGGCGGCGCAGCTTGATGTACCGATAGCCGGCTATGAGACCGCCTTCACGGTACACGAGTTCAGGGAGCTTATCTCGAGATACGCTGTCGATATTGTCCAGGCAGACGCTGCCTGGAATGGTGGGATAACAGAGATGCTGAGGATAGGTGTACTTGCGAGGAGCTACGGTCTCCCGCTGATACCCCACTACTCGGCGGGTGGGATAGGATTCGTCGCAAGCCTGCACACGGCCCTCACAATCGACTCGCCAATCATTGAGTTCCACCTCAGGCCTAACCCGCTCAGGGAGGCATTAGCAGGGGACGCGATCAAACACTCCAACGGGGAGTTTGAGCCGCCTACAAAGCCAGGGCTGGGCATATCAATAAGAGAAGAGGACGTTGAGAAGTTCCGGAAGACGAGGCGCTGAGCAACAGTCATTTAAGGGCCGTGCCAGGCCCTGGTAGTGTGGAGGAGTTGACGGCCAGCCACTACATGATACGAGAGATTCGCGAGGGGCCTGCGGCGTTCCGTGAGACGCTCGAGGCTCTTAGCGTGATGGGTGTCCCTTCGGATGAGATAGGCGCAAGGTATAGGCGTATCATAACATGTAGTAGTGGTTCCTCACACCATGCAGGCCTCTGTCTAAGCTATGCTGCCTCGAGAATCGCAGGCATTGAGGCCTACTCCGTCCATGCTTCAGAGTACTCCGAGCACGTCCACAACTTTCTCCAAAGGGGCCACCTCCTAGTGGCCATCTCGCAGTCGGGCGAATCCGTGGACACGGTTAGAGCAGCTCGGCTCGCTTCGGCGAAAGGTGTTGACGTCCTAGCTTTGACAAGCGTTCCAGACAGCACGCTTGGGTCTCTGGCCCGCTACGTGGTCGTGGTTAAGTGTGGCGTGGAGAGGGCTATTCCGGCCACCAAGAGCTTCATGGCCCAGCTGGCAGCGGTCTATTCCCTAGCCTTCGGCCTAGCCCCTGCTAGGCTTGTAGCCGATTCGCTTAGAGAGGACTTATCCAAGCTTCCCGGCCTCCTAGGACAGACAATAGACCGCTCCGAGGAGCTTATGCAGAGGCAGGCCAAGAAGCTGGCAAGCGTCAGGCACGCGTTTATCCTCGGCTACGGCCCCTCCTACATAGCGGCTCTCGAGGCATCACTCAAGCTGAAGGAGACCTGCGGAATACACGCGGAAGCCTACTCGATAGGCGAGTTCAGACACGGCCCTATCTCCCTATTGGATAGTGATGTGGCATGCATGTTCATAACGCCGCCGGAGCCCGGCGACTACTTAGACGTCTTCGAGAAGGTGGCCACTGAGGCTTTGTCATCAGGCTCGCAGATTATGATGCTCTCCCACGAGGGCGGGGGGCTAGGTGCCGACGTGACTCTTCCGCGGATATCCCACGTGTTGGCGACCGCGGTTGAGGTTGTCCCGTTTCAGCTCCTCGCATATTATACGGCGGTGGAGAAGGGGCTTGACCCGGACAGGCCTCGGCGCCTCAGAAAGGTTGTGCAGTAGCCGATTTTACTTACACCTTCTATAATGTTTTATCTTTTCGCCGTGTATACATGTTGTAGGATAGTTTAGGGCGCGGCACATAGAGGTTATGGTTCTCCAGCTTAGGAGGCTGTCGAGTTTCTGGGCCTCACTACATGCGAGCTGGGCTGGGAGGTTGAGAACCCTGTGGAAATAGGTCTCTATGACCCGGTGGTTGTGTATGAGCTGCTCGGCAAGCGCCTCCCCCCGCCTAGTAAGGGATATCGACCTCCACGGCTCCCTAACGACTAGCCCCTTCTTCTCAAGCCTCTTAACCACATCTACCACGCTTGACCCCTTCACACCAAACCTGGCAGCGAGCGCGCTAGTCCCCGTCCGCGCTTCATCAGCCATTTTATGGAGCTCGACGAGATAGACTGCCTCAAGCCTGCTAAGACTAACCCTAACCACTAGCCATTCATCGCGGAGCCTCAATATATCTCCTTAACCGGTCCTATCGCTAGACCTCGGAGGCTGGAACCTCCACAATCCTCGAATCGACGAGTGCGCTGAGAATCCGCCTAGACCTTGAGATTATCCTACTAGCCCGTTCAAGCTCCTCCTCATAGCTGATCTTTCGGCGTGCAAGCCCCTGCCTAGACAGGGTTTGCGCAACAGCGGCCGCCACTCTTGGATAGACCGTCCACTCCTCCATGGTCGGGATAATGTAGTCGGGTGAGAGGCCCTTTTCCTCTGCGCATCGCGCGAGCTCCTCCGCCCCTCGGATCATTGCCTCATAGGAGATTCGGCGGGCGCTGCAGTCGAGGGCTCCTCGGAAGACTGAGGGGAATATCAGGCTGTTGTTCACTTGGTTTGGGAGGTCGCTCCTCCCGGTCGCGACTATGGCGGCTCCAGCCCGCTTGGCCTCCCAGGGCCATATCTCGGGTACCGGGTTTGCGAGGGCGAAGACTATCGGGTCCTTCTCCATCAACTCCACATCCTCGGGCTTAACAATTCCCGGCCCAGGGGTCGACGCAGCTATGAGCACGTCCGCCCCCACCAAGGCCTCCCTCAGCCCACCCTTCACCCTATCCCTATTCGTCTTGAGAGCTATCTCATACTTCCAGCGATTCTTCAGCATCAGCGAGTCCATGTCCTCCCTCTCAGAGTGCAATATCCCATTCCTGTCTACGAGAATCATCTTCCCAGGGTCGAAGCAGTACTTCTCGAGGAGGACTGCGGTGGCGATGTTCGCTGCGCCAGCGCCAAGTAGGACTACTCTGCACTCCCTCGGCGAGCGGCCCGTGAGCTTAAGCGCATTGATGAGGGCTGCAAGAGTCGCGGCCGCAGTTCCCAGCTGGTCGTCATGCCAGACCGGAATCTCAAGATCCGACATTAGTCTCTCAAGTATGTAGAAGCAGTCGGGTGACTGGATGTCCTCGAGGTTTAGGCCCCCGAAGGAGGGTTCCAACATCTTTGCCACTTGGATGAACTGTTCGGGCGAATCGGTCCTCACGGCAAGGGGGATCGCATCGACACCACCGAGATACTTGAAGATCAGCGCCTTCCCCTCCATCACCGGTAGACCTGCCTCTGGGCCAATGTTCCCCAGCCCCAGAACGCGTGTCCCATTGGTCAACACGGCTATCGTGTTCCACCTATTGGTCAGGTTGAAGACCTCGTCCCTGTCCTTCACAATGGCCCTGCAGACCTCAGCAACGCCTGGCGTATACCAGATCGAGAAGTCCTGAAGCCCCCTGACTGGGACCTTTGGATGAACCTCGATCTTACCCCCATAAAGCCTCGAATATCTTACAGCCAGTTCCCCCAGCTTTACCTGATCCAATAACTCACCACACCCTACATGGTGCATGAGAGATAATAAGAGTTTCTCATGTCTGTTTTCCACTTACTCTTGTGTTGTTGCATCAAATATGATTTTTTATTCTTCAAATGTATAGAAATTGATGCATGAAGCGGAAAATTGTCGCCGCACTAGGCTTATACACGACCCTTAACAACAGTGTTCCTTAACACTCCTATGCTCTCAACCTCCACCTCGACCACGTCATTAATCTTGAGTAGCTTCGGCTCCGGCTTGGCAAATATCCCGACCCCTGCAGGAGTCCCCGTCGCTATGACGTCGCCAGGCTCAAGTGTCATAACCATACTAATGAAAGAGACCAGATAGTAGACTCCGAAGATCATGTTCCTCGTGTTCGAGTTCTGTCTCGTCTCCCCGTTTACGCGAGACATTATCCTAAGGTTCTGAGGGTCAGGTATCTCGTCGCGCGTGACTATCCACGGACCCATGGGTGCGAATGTATCGAATGATTTTCCACGTGTCCACTGCTTATCCTTGAACTGGAGGTTCCTGGCCGATACGTCGTTGAAGGCGGCATAGCCACAGATAAAGTCGGGCGCCTCGCCTGGTTCCACCCCTCGGCACTTCCTCCCAATAACCACGGCCAGCTCAGCCTCGTAGTCGAGCTGTGTGACGATAGAGGGGTACTCGATGGGATCGTATGGCCCAGTCAGGGCCGTGTGTGGTTTCATGAAGATTATCGGCTCGTCGGGAACCTCAGCCCTTGACTCCTCAGCATGGTCCCTATAGTTGAGCCCGATACATATTATCTTCGGCTTATTATCGGTGGGTGCGAGGAGTTTGGCTTGGCTTAGCTTTAAGACGCGCGGAGACTTCCTCGAGGCCTCCAGCACAAGTTTTCGAAAATCCTGCTCAACGATAAGCCTCTCAACAAAGTCCGAGAAATAGGGTGGGAGCGCGAGACCTGCTGCCTCCTCAACCTCCTCCCTAGAAACAATGTAGTCCCCCTCAACAAACCCGTAGGTCGTGAGCTCACCAACCCTAAACCTAGCCAGCCTCACGAAGCACCACACCGGACAGACAAAACACCATCAAGACCATGCTTTAACGTTTCCCGCAAGGCACTCAGCCGGGAAAAAGGATTAATTGTGGCTTCCCAACTCTCAAGAAGGCGGCGGGGCCGTGGCCTAGCAAGGTAGGGCGCCGGGCTCCAGATCCCATCAACACGTGTGGCTGGCACAGAAGAGACCCGGAAGCCGTGGGTTCAAGTCCCACCGGCCCCATGGCTATGTTTCTAGTTAGTGAGGGTGTGTTGGTTTGATTATGGGTAAGTGGGAAATGGAGTAGGAGGAAGGGGGGAGGTGGTTGGTATTAGTCCTCTTCTCCTGAGATATTCTTCTAGCCTTATCCTTTTTCTTTCAATGGTTAAAGCCAACTTTCTCGTAAAACCTCTTATTAAAGCCCCTCCATATCCTGATGTAGTAGACGTCTCTTCTGGATTTGTATAGTTTGCCAGTCTTTGGCTCTCTAAACGGTCCGCCAGCTCGTTTATTAATCCTCGGCTCTTTCTGGGTCGTCTCTATACTAATTTTCTCTAGGAGATATATGACGTATGTTAGTAGTTTATAGTCGGTGTTATACACGGTTATGGTGCCGTCTTTATAGACGCATGCCTCGCTATCAAAGAACCCTCTCAGAAACATTGAGATACATCGCTCACAGTGTTCAACGAATGGTCTTATTCTGTCGATATCGACGGGCTTCTTAAGCAATTCATAGAGAGTCCTAGACTGAACTGCAACGACCCATCTACCATATTTATTTAGCCTTGGTCTCGGCGGTTCTCTTCCTAACACCTTAGCTATCCTCCTACCGAACTCTCGTCAAACTCCCTATCCTTAACCTCTAATCCAATGCAGTATTTCCTGTATCCGCGCCGTGGCCTACCTCTCCGCCAAGCACATCCATCCCCAGCCACCACACTTATAACATATGCTAAGTCCTCTGATGGTTTTAGAAACTCTATCGACGGGGTCCTTATACCGTTGTATGGTGAATGTATTCTTCTATTCCAGTAGCTACATTGGGATTCATTGAGAACAACTCCCTATCTCCTCTCTATCTCATTGACTATCTCCCTGTATGATAGTCCTTTCTTTGCTAGTTCCAGGACATCCTCATAAATCTTTATCCTCAGATCTCTAGGAAGACACCTCCTCCTCTTCTCCATTATTTCTTCTCTCCTATCACTCATTCTAGGCCACCTGTACTAACTTGGGGATCAGCAATACTGCCAAGTATTTCATCGCCGTCATGCCCTTAATCGCTGTCAGCAATCCAATGCTAGGCCTCAACACCACTAGAACAGCTAATATTGCCAGCAACGTAGCCCCGATAGACACCATCACCGTCGAAGAAGCCCCTGAGGAATCCCAGTCTAGCTTCGGTGCCGGAGTCTATGTATTTCCGCCACTAGCCACTATCTAGTAGATAGTATAGCTCGGTTGACTTTGCGCGCACTATGTAACGACCGTCCTTGAACCTTATCGATGGGCTCACTCCTATCCTCCTCAGAGCCTTAGTACACATCTCAGTAAACTCGCGATCCTTGGTGTATATTTCAACGCCTATGTTGCCAGTATGTCTATTTCTGTTGCCATCCGATAAAACACTCCCGACAACATACCCAAACCAATAATCCTCCTTCTTGATTACATTGACCCTGCATCTGGGTGTATGAATTCCCCTAAACCAATAGCTGATAAGGCTCTTGTTTATCCACACCCTGAACTCCTCGTAAAGCCTCTCCAGAATCATCCCATAACTCAGACCCTCTCCCCTGAGCTCCAGCACCCTTCGACACATCCTCACCCTAACCGGATACGAGAGGTAGTGCCTCTCCAAACCCCCCCATCCACCCCTCGACCTCGACACTTATGTACCGTTTAGGCCACCTCTTCCTACATTCACGACTAGGCCTAGTCCTCAGCCTCATACAACAGTGGAGGGCCGGGGCTCAAGATTAAGGCGCCAGAACTGGAAGGAATGATTAATGGGGGTGATAGGGCTGTCATCAAGACTCCCCTCGAGGAAGGCCTCTATATCAGGGAGCCTAGAATACGATATCGACTCAGGCAGGCTTAAGGTAAGGAGACCTGCCGAGGCCTCAGAACTATTATTAAACAGGGAGAGGCCAATCAGGATAAGACTACTCCACAGACACCCTCAGAGTAAGGTTTGAGAATGTGAGTCTAAGATATATCCAGCCGCTAGGAGTGGTGCATATAGTCGGGGATTTAAATACTGCTCAAAATGCCAACAATACATAAACACAGAACAGGTTAGATGCAACACAAAACAAAGAAACAAGTCAAGAAGATAAGGGCTGAAGAGAAGAAGGGTGGCGGAAGGGGGTCTCAGAGTTGCTGAGGCTGTCTTCAGAGAGTTGTGGTCGGCGCCTATGAGGAGGGATTATCCATACGAGGAGCCCACATCGCTAAGCGAGATAGAGACGCGCTCTAGGGGTTGGAGGAGGGCTGAGCCTCCGCCTCCAGCAGTCGTTAGAGACAAGGTTTTAGGAGGTTTCTTCGGGAGGTGTGCTGGAAACATGCTCGGCAAGCTCGTAGAGTCGATAGGAATCTCATATAAGGATCCAGATTAATTAGGAAGGTTGAGAAGGCTCGAATTAATGGAGTTGTCTGGTAGTGTTAAGGCGGTGCTCCACCTCTTCGTCGAGTCGGGGAAGCTTGAGGATGTTTGTGAGAGGCTTGCCAAGCTTCCTCAGACCCTAGATGTCTATGAGGTGACGGGCGAGTATGACATCATAGCTATTATTGCCGTGTCGAGTGTTGAGGAGTTGAGAAAGTTCACCTCCAAAGTCCTACCCAGCGTGGAAGGTGTTAAGAGTTCTGTGACATCCGTAATACTTCACACGCATAAGAGGAACGGCGTAGAGACGTGGGAGTAATTATGTGCTAGGTTGGCTTTCTCAGCAACATTACTCTTGCAGGATACTTCGCGAAGACCGAGTGTATCTTCGAGTCCAGCATGGACTCTTTCTCCAATACGGCCTTCTCAAACCTCCTGACCAGCAGGACTATGAAGTCGGAGCCGCCTTTCTCAACCTCCCAGTCCACCACCTCGTCATAGCTACCCACCCTCACCTCGTGTTCGACCTCAAACCCTCTTGATGCAAGCACCCTGCGCGCCTCCTCCAAATTCTTCTTGGCCTCTAGCCTCGCTTCTTCCACGTCATCCTCTATCTCCGGGTCCACTATCGAGAGTAGTTTTAGTGAGAATCGTTTATCGAGTGAGTGGCGTAGCGCCTCTTCCACTGTTCTGGGGTCCTCCCGCGGCCTCACCAAGACGGTTAAGCGCATCAAGTAACCGGCGGGGACTGCGAGGGTCTGCTCCTCAACACTCTTCACAGGCCGCTTCAAAAAATGCCTCCTGTAGATGTAGAAGCCAACCACCCCTGCGGCCATCCATACAGGACCTAAGACACGGCCTAGGCTGTGTAGGAGGAGGAACAGCGTGAATATCACCGAGATTATTATCAGGCCTATGAGGCTGACGAGTGGTATCTCGTAGACCCTGTCTCTGCGCTTTAGATGTAGGGTTGGCTTCATCTTCCAAGGCCTATAGACGTGTGGCTCCTTGTTTCTGAGGATGATTAGTGAAAGGAAGAGCATGATGTAGCTTAGGGAGGCACCGAAGTTGTAGAGACTTGCTAGGAAAGGTATGTCGCCGGGGAGGGTCAGTAAAATCCCTATGACGCCGAAAAAGATTATCGCCCTTGTCGGTGTCCCGTACCGCCTGTGAATCGTGTAGAGCCATTGGGGTAGCAGCCCGAGCCTCCCCATGCTGGCGGCCAGCCTCGTGACACCTATAAGCCCGGTATTCGAGGAGGCGGTCGTAAGTATTATTGCCGTGAATGAGACCAGTACGGCTAGCTCTGGGCCGAATATCTTGTACATGCTCACTAGGGCTGCTACGGGGTTCTCGATAGCCGCGGCTATCCTCCACCAGTCTGTAACACCCAGTGCAAGCGAGCTGAACAACAGGACGAAGAGCGGCACTGTGACTGCGCAGAGCAGCGTAGCCCTTGGTATCCAGCGGTGCGGCCTCCGCGTCTCTTCAGCGGCCTGAGCTATCGACTCTACGCCTATGTATGACGCCATCGCTATCGTCAGCCCGAATAAGAAGTTGCTCTCAGAGAAGGCCAGGCCCGGGGGGTAGAATACCTCTTCCTGGGGCTCAGGGTTGCCGACCATGAGGAATTGGGAGGCGAATTTAGCCGGGTCAAAGACTGTCAAGAACCCCAAAATGATAACGAGCGATTGGATGATAAGCCCGAACGCAACAATCCCGGCAACCACCCCTGCCGAATACTTAATGCCAAAATAGTTCATCGCGACTAGGAGGAGGACTATCGCAGCAGCTATGGCGCCTAGGCTTCCGACTGTGATGGGTCCCAGCTGCAAGGCTAAATCCTTAACCTGAGGGATTAAGAACTTGAAGTATCCGGCCGCGGCCGTGGCGAAGAGTGAGAGGCACAACACGTAGTCGAGCAGTATCGCCCAGCCGGCGATGAAGCTTCCAAGGGTATTCCAAGCCCTGAGGGAGTATATGTGTACGCCTCCCGCGTAGGGGTAGGCTGGCGCCAGCTCGGCGTATGAGAGGCTGATGGCTACATAGGCTATGGCCGTGACTGCGAAGGCTATGAAGGCTGCTCCGCCTGCGTAGAGCATTGCGACACCCAGGGCTATGAATACGTCGGCACCTACGTCGCCGAAGCCCATGGAAAAAGCGCTAAACCAGCCTACCTCCCGTTTAAATCTCCCTTCATCAGAACCCCTCAAACCGTCTTCAGGACAAGTCAGAACTCTAACTCTAATAATAATTCTATGCAGCTTTAATGGCGGAAGATTGATATAGTGCCTGCAAGAATCCGCCAACCCCAGACCACCCGGCCGGTCTAGAAGGATAGGAAGCGTATTGACAGGGATTTGAGGTTTAGTAGGACCGCTGTTCCGACCGTTGGTTCAAGACCTATGCTTTCTTGGAGCTTTGTTTGCTCCTGCCATGAGCCGCTGTTTACCAGCTGTGTTCCCTTATAGGTTGTGTAGGCTGCTACGTGGGTGTGGCCTAGGCAGAGGATGTCGGGCTGCTCGGGTACCGCGAGGTAGTCGGTCCTCGTGGGTAGTATGGGTGTGGAGAGGCCCAATGTGGGTGCCAAGTGTCTGGCCTTAAGGAGCAGCTCCATCATCTCACTGGACCTCTCGCGGAGTGTCGAGTAGCTGAAGAGCGTCCCAGCCTGTATCACGTCGTCGAGCGTCTGGCCGTGGAATGCAAGTATCTTTAGGCCCCCGACCCTAATCCACGCTGGGTTGCCTGCGTAGACTATCCTGCCACCGCCTCCGAGAAGCTGCCGATACCTGATCTGAACTGGCGGCTGGGGGAGCGCCCTCCTACAGGGCTCGTGGTTCCCTGGCACATAGACGACCTTGACCTGCGCCGGGATTCTTGAGAGGGCTTTAGCCGCGGCGGCGAACTGCTCGGCATACGACTTAAGGCTGAGCTCGGACTCCTGACCAGGATACACATACACGCCGTCGACCAGGTCTCCATTGACTATTAGGAGAGTTATCTTCTCGGCCTCGTTCTCAGGACTGCTGACCCAGTCGAGAAAGCTTCTGAACCTCTCTGACGCGTGTCTCTCACTCCCTATGTGGATGTCTGAAACTATGCATATGTTCTTATCAGGGCCTCTCCATGTCTGCTTCTTCCCCGCTGTGTCTGGTAGGTAGACGTCGCTCGCCACCAATAGTCCCCTCCTCGACCTTGCACGGAAGACGACGACCATGTCCTGCAGAATATACTCCATCTTCGCTGCCAGGGCCCTGTCGCGTGTGGGAGCTATTAGGCTCCAAGTATCCACAGGGTCCTCCATCTCGACTAGAAAATGCGTATCTCGGCGCACGATGCTCAAGACCATTCCAACAACATAGCCCTCACCCTCCTCCCTCATCAGCTCCTTGGCCGGCCTGAGTCCTAGGCCCCGCTCCTCGAATACCCGCCGAATGGACTGGAATCTAGAGAGTAGATAGATTCGCTGCTCCTCCGACACACCCTCTATCGACAAGTCCTCGTAGGTAGGCGACTCGAGGACGATCTCTAAGGGCTGCTCCTCTTCAGGGGCTCCGGCCCGAGCCACTCTGCTCGCTAGGAAAACCTCGAGCGTGGGCCTGTCAATTATTACTTGGCTGGTGCCCCTAGCCTCAAGCCAGGCAAGGAGCTCGTCAAGAAGGCCTAAGGGATTCTCATCCCTGAGGAGCCTGTCTAGAGCCTCGGCTGAGAGCTGATAGCCATGCTCGATCGCCTTGACTGCAAGCCTCCTAGCTACCTCGCTCACTCTCCACGCTACCCGCCTGAGCCACTTCCTGGTCCATGAGGTGGGAAAGAAACTCGTCGCGCTCCAGAGCCTGCCTGACCTCGTCCACGGGGATCTTCAAGGATATCTTCCTGGTCCGCCCGTACCTCCCATAGCTTATGACGCTGCTCGAGAGGACTCCGAGCATGTCTAGCTCCGAGATTAGGGTGCTGACCCTCCTATCGGTGAGTGGTTCGAGGCCGAGCTGGTTGCAGAGCGAGCGGTAATACTGGTAGACCAGACCTGAGGTTATTTTGCTTGGTGAGCGGAGTGTCGCTTGGTAGACTGCAAGTAGAACAATCCTGCCGTGGAGCGGGAGCGTTGTTAGGGCCTCGAAAACGCGACCCTGTTCAATCACGCCAATCGCCATACGAACATGCTGCTCCTCAACACTCTCAGCCATATTCCTCTCAGCGATCTCTCCAGCCACCCTCAAGAGGTCGAGCGCTCTCCTAGCATCGCCGTGCTCAGCAGCAGCGAGCGCTGCACAGAGGTTTATAGTCGATTGAGGGACAGCGCCCTCGTGAAAGGCGAGTCTAGCCCTCTCGCTCAGAATGTCGACGAGCTCGACGGCAGTGTATGGGTGGAAGACGATCTCCTCCTCGCTCAGACTGCTTAAGACCCTCGGGTCTAGCATCTCCTTAAACATGAGGTCGTTCGACACCCCAATGAGAGAGAGCTTGCCTCCCTCAACACCCTCATTAATCCTTGTCAGCTCGTATAGCAAGGCGTCCCCAAACCCTTTGACCAAGATATCAATCTCATCCAAACAGACTATCAGGAGGTTCTGCGAAGACACGTGAGCTCTTCGGAACCTGTTGAAGACTTCGCTCTTCGAGAGGCCTGTGAATGGGACTTGGATCCCGAGGGATTCGCAGAGCTCGGCCAAGACTCTATACTCTGTCCCAGCGATCCTGCAGTTGATGTAGACGAAGCGGAGCGGTATGCCGAGCTTCTCGGCCTCCGCAGAGAACCTCTTGAAGACATGCTTGACAACAGCGGTCTTTCCCGTCCCTGTTTTGCCGTATATGAAGACGTTACTCGGCCTATGCATCTTGAGACCTGTTGAGACGATCTCACCCAGCCTCTTGATATGCTCCCACCTGTGCGGAAGGTTTCCAGGAATGTAGTCTGCTCGCAGAACCTCTCTGTCCTTGAATATGCGCGACGTTGTAGAAACCCTAGCCAGCAGGTCGCCCAGAGGGTCACCCCTCTCCTTCAACTGAAAGCCGTCCACAACAATTCAAGAGATAGCTAGCAGTGTTAATGATAGCTATGTCAAAAAATTCTAGGACGAGAAGAATTATTTATCTAATTTTATTTTCTCTTCTCTGTTTGTGTTGATTCTAGTTAATTTCCACTCGAATGGGTGGGGTGGGGGCGTTAAAGCTGGTTTGGCTACTCCACTCATCTGAGCCGCCAATTATAGGTCTTTGGCCTAAGGGCTTAACTCTCCCCTTTCTGTCCGAGGAGCTGTTTTTCGCGGCTTTTCACTGTGAATGGGGTTGAGGTCTTTAGAACCCCTCCATTTCCAATGGAGCCTGTGGAATGTTGGCGTTCACCCTTTCACCACCATCTTAACCGGGTAGAGTTATGGGTATCAAAGACCTCGGACCCCGACTCTGATGGTTTGATAATGCTCATTTTCTGCAGCAATCACGCATCCCGGAGAGATACCCGAAAACTGCAAGTATCCATATATAGGTAACACCTACATAATCCATAGATATACTTTCCAGAATCCCCGGGTCATATTTCACACTTCACAGTTCACTCACCACCCCTCCACACTTCACAAATGCGGTAGGGGTCTGTGAAGTCCTGGTTAAAGAGGAAAGGATATACGGTTATATGGCAGTAGAGTAGTTGTGGCGGTCCAGGCATATGTCTTCATCACGACGAGGGCGGGCAAGGCTAAGGACGTAGCAGAGCAGGTTGGGAAAATTTCGGGATGCAGACTCGCATGCATGATTACCGGCAGGTATGACGTACTAGTCCTGATTGAGGCTGAAGACTTGAAGAAGCTGACAGACACGGTGCTGTCCAAGATACACACAATCGACGGGGTGGAGAGAACCGAAACCGCTATAGTCGTCTAACAATCCCTCCAGCCCGGATTACGTTTATTTTTGCGCGTCTGCATAGTGCCGTAGGGGGGCCGTGGTCGAGCATGGTCTAAGATGCCCGGCTCGGGCCCGGGAGGTCGCCGGTTCAAATCCGGCCGGCCCCAATTTTAATAATTGGAGCTTTTTCAATGTTGTGAGAAAGAAGGTATAAAGGAGGGAGGGGGGCGGGTTTTCGTATGCGCTTCATCACACTCCTGCAGATATCTCTCTGCGACATATTACAAATCTTCTAACAGGCCTTCCCTTCTCTTTCTCGTCCATGTGATACTGTATCATCTTTATCGTGAGTTCGATGAGACACTTCTTCCTGGGTATAGATGCTCTGACCTTCTCCAAGAACTTTTATAGTCCTCGGGATGGACATAGAACACAAAAACATCCCTTCTTAGACTCTAGGAGATAATATGGAATGAGGGCGCACACCACTTTGGCTGTGCTGATAAGTGTCAGGTGGATGGAGTCGCTATCCTAATGTGTATAAACTATTTGTATTGAAGTGTGCCGTTCTAGGTTGTGCGGGAAGAGTTTGTTTGGGTGGCAGGGCCTCGAGGTAGGCTCGCATGCATGGTCCATGTTCCCAGCCAGTCTCCGGCGCCTGTCCTCGTTATGTGTCATGGATTCACTGGCAACAGGATTGAGGCTCATCGCCTCTTTGTCCGAGCCGCCCGAGAGCTCTGTAGAAGGGGGCTTCTCGTGGTGCGCTTCGACTTCTATGGTTCCGGCGAGAGTGAGGGTGAGTTTAGCGAGGCGACTTTTACTAGTGAGGTTGAGGACCTCGGCAGCATGCTGGACTACGTCTCCGAGAGGCCTGACGTTGATCATGGAAGGATCGGTGTGCTGGGCTTGAGTATGGGTGGTGCGGTCTCGATAGTCAGGGCCTCCCGCGATCCCAGGATTAGGTTTGTCTGCACTTGGTCCGCGCCAGGCAACTTCATGCTCCTCTCACGACACGCAGAGGAGATAATCGCGCCAGGCAGGTTGGTGGGAGAATATCTGGACCTGCCGTCTGGGTTCCGCGTGAGCGTCAAGATGTTTCAGGAGCTCCTGAATTACGACTTGGCTGAAGCGGTGGCTAAGATCTCGCCGCGACCACTGTTGGTTGTCCACGGGGCCAAGGACTCGCTCGTCCCCCCTGAGCACGCGGACATTATTTACGGCGCGGCGGGTGAGCCGCGGGAGAAGATTGTCTTAGAAGATGCTGACCACACCTTCACTGGATACGAGACCGAGGGTAGGGTAATCTCCGCTACCGCAGAGTGGATCAAGAGGGTCTTGAGTGAACTCTAGGCTCAACTATCGGGGAGGTGGTATAGCGCTAATCAGTATCCGGGGCAGATTGGACAGTTCTGGGTTGACTGTCTAGCCTCAGCTTCCTTCAGTGCGGCCTCAAGTATCGACCGGGTGGTAGGGCCGTCGCTTCTCAATACTATTATGCCTTCGCGGCTTATAACGAAGAGTGTGTCTACGCGTGTCAGGGCGTATTGTCCGCTGAGCGAGGAGTCGCTGTCAAGTATAAGTAGCCAATCCCTAGCTCCTAGCCTCTGGACGAATGTTCTAAGCTCCACCTCACCCTCTGGGGGTGGAACTAGGTCTCCTCCCATAAGCCCAAGCTTCGAGATAAACTTGGGTGTCCAGACATCGATCACCACTACCTCTGCCTTACCACTGGCCACATCCCTGATAGCCTCTCCCACAACGGTGCAGCTCGGACACCAGGCAGCCATAAACCACACAATGACGGGCCTACCCCGTAGCTCTGAGAGCCTAACAGATAAGCCATCTATGGTCATGGCTTCAAAATCAGGCGCCAAGTCCCCCACGTAGGGAGAGAGCTTACCCCCATTGTACCAGGGCCGCCTCAAACCCTCATACCCACCGCTTGACACCCCACTCTTCCACGGGGCCGCGAAATAGAGAAGCATCGCGGCAACAGTAACAAGGGTTATGACCGAGAGCGTAACCGCTAAGCTCCTCTTCCTGATCTTAGGTCGACGCAGCATGCCTCGCCTGCCTATACATCAATAGTGCGCTCACCGCTAATAGAAGCGCCGATACGGCCGCTGTAAGATATGTCAGGGCTCTCAGCAGGATCACTAAGCCTGCACCAAATCCCACCGCGCTGAGGATCAGGGGGATGAGTCCAGGTCCGCAGCAGCTGTAGGATGTGAAGAGTGATGGGAATATGGAGAGTAGGGGGGTGTAGCGTCTCGCAGCACATCTGTGGCCTATTGCCTTAGAGTAGTGCGTGAGTAGAGCTATGTTTAGAGAGAATAGTAGTGATAGGATGGAGGTAACTAGGAGTGGTTCGATGGTGAGGGAGATGACCAAGCCCCCGTCAAGGTAGATTAAAACACCTGATGCTAGAATGTTTTGAGAGATTACGATCTCGGTGGCCGGTGTGTTGATATAATTTGGCAGCGGCGTGGGGGACCAGTAGACAATTCCCACAGCGAAAACATATAGAATCGTGAAGGATAGGCCACCGAGGAGGGCGTTTACCCTCACACTCCTACTGGAGAAGAAGGCTGAGAGAGTGGAAAGCGGGGGCACAGCTACGTTGCTGCCCATTCTGCTAATAATTCTTTCGTTACTACCCGTTTCCAAGGCTCTCAACACGCCGCCCTAAGCCCGTGGGGGTGTAGGCTTTAGGGGGTTGTGGATGCCGCAACAAACTGGTGTTGACTGGTCTATGCCGTGTTGGCGGGGAGAATAAAAGAGGCGGCGTGGCCGCTCTTAGCGGATTGGGTGCTGGTTCTTGCGTGGCTGGGTTGTGCTCGAGGAGTGGATGGTTGTTCATGCGCCCTGGCTGTGAATGTTTCATGGGTGTGGACTTGACGGCCACTCCGCGGCGGCCCACATCAATCTGCATCCTATCGACAGAAGGTTCTACGGGCTTCTATGAGGCGCGGCTCGACGAGGAGATAGCTGGGCTGGCCCAGGCCTACTCTCCTCTCTGCGTGGCCATCGACGCACCACTATCCTACCCTTCAGGGGCCTGGGGCCGCGGCTACAGGCTCTGCGATAGGGAAGTTAGGAGGTTGGGGATTAGGATCTTCCCGGTCTCCCTCCTGTCTATGAGGCTGTTGGCCGAGAGGGGTATGAGGCTTGCAGCGCTCCTTAGAGAGATGGGGTTCAAGGTAATTGAGACTTTTCCGAGCGGTGCTCAGAGGATTCTCTGCATCTGGAGGAGTGGGCAGAGAAAAGCGGCGCCCATCGCATCTGGACTGAGGAGGCTTGGGCTTAGGCTCCCCCGCTCTCCAAGCCTAGACATGGTTGACGCCGCTACCTGCGCCTACGTCGCTCTACTCCATTACAAGGGAATGTGCCTGGCCCTTGGGGACCAATCGGAAGGGCTTCTATATCTTCCGGCTAAATCCACTCGGTTATCGGCTCCTCGACGCTCCAGTTGTAGGAGCAAGAGGAGCAATATAGTGTCCAGACCTTCCTGACGTTTGCGTCGGGGGGAATTAATGGGAGTATGTGGGTGCTGCCACACCTTGGACATGCGTCGCCCAGATATTTTCTCCAAGCCTTCCTCGAGAGTGTCACGGAGAAGCCCTCCCCACCCCCTGGCCTATGCTCTGAGACGAGGGCGAACCCGTGCTTAACCAGCAGCCGTGACGGGTCGTCGACTTTGGCCGAGAGGACTAGTGCCCCCCCATCGACCAGGGCCCTGTTGACCTCAAACAGTATCAGGCTGAGGGTGTCGGAGCCGCTGTGCTGCCTGACGACGGCGCCGCCCACAGATCCGGCCCTGAGGGGAAGCCTGCCAAGATAGCAACTAACCATGTGTAGCCTCTCACAGCCCTCCCCAACACCTTCTGAAAGGGTGAGAATTATCGATCCATCCTCCCCCGAATCCTCTACGAAAAGATACTCCACCCTCCACCTTGCCTGTCCTCCAAGCTCGCCCTCTAGGAGGGCCTTCTCGAGGGGGGTTAACACAGTGATTAGTGGTTAAGTCGGCTTAATCTACTCTTCCCGCAGAGATGTGGAAAAGGGATTAAACTTCCGACCAAGAGCTAAGCTATGTGAGAGGGGCGATATCTCCTGTCGACGGCCGCTACGGGCCGCTTGTCTCCGAGCTCCAGTCATACTTCTCTGAGGAGGCCCTGATTAGGTACAGGCTCCGGGTCGAGTCAGAGTATCTGAAGCTGGTCGCTGAGAGGTTTGCACCCCGCCTGCTCGAGAGGCTCTCAGCAAGGCTCGACGAGATAGTCTCTAGGTTTAACGAAAGTGGTGTCGAGGCTGTAAAGGCTATCGAGGCTGAGACGAGGCATGACGTGGAGGCGGTGGTCAGATTTCTGAGGAAAAGGCTTGATGAGGAGGGCCTCGGAGAGGTTGGGCATTTAGTACACATCGGCCTCACCTCGGAGGACGTGAATAATCTAGCCCACTCCCTGGCGCTGAGGGATGCAATCTCAACGGTCATAACACCAGCCCTCGAGAAGCTCCTGCAAGACCTAGTTGAGACTGCGTATAGGGAGAGATTCACGGTGATCGTTGCGCGGACGCATGGGCGCCCGGCAGTCCCTACGACTCTGGGGAAGGAGCTGGCAGTACACGCCTACAGGCTTTTGACGTGTCTCAGGCATATTGGTGAGGTGCGGCTGCCTGGGAAGGTCTCTGGGGCCGTGGGCACTTATGCAGGCTTGATGGAAGTCTTCGGGAGTGATGCGCTGGATGTCTCGAGGAGGCTTGTCGAATCGCTAGGCCTCGTCCACTGGCTCGCGACCAAGCAGGTGATTCCTCATGACGACGTCTCGCGCCTCCTCTACGAGCTCTCAGTGGCATCGATGGTGCTCGTGGATCTTTGCAGAGACCTCTGGCTCCTAACCATGCTCGGCCTAGTCTATCCGAGGCCGCGCGGTGTGGGCTCCACAACCATGCCGCAGAAGAGCAACCCAGTCGAGCTCGAGAACGCTGAGGGGAACCTGGAGATAGCCTCAAACATGCTCTCATTCCTCGCATCCAGGCTACTGGTCTCGAGACTCCAGCGAGACCTCTCAGACTCAACGATTAAGAGGAACTATGGGGTCGCTCTAGCCCACCTGCTAATCGGCGTCAAAAACCTCTCAACCTACCTCGAGCGTATGGAGGTTGACAGGGGGGAGGCTAGGAGGGACTTGGAGCGGCACCCCGAAGTCCTCGCCGAGGCCGTCCAGATAAGATCCAGGCTGAGGGGTGTGGACCTGCTTGACGAGCTTAGAGCCCTCGGCGCGGGTGGCGCAGACTACTTGAACCGGGTTAGAGAAGTCTTAGCCACGCGTGGGCTCCAAGCCTCCGAGATACTTCCGAAAAGCGCCGACGAATACATAGGCTCAGCACCGCTAATAGCAGAGCTCGTCTATAACCTCGTTATGAAAAATAAAATTGTGGGGTGACATGGAGATATAGTGGTTTGGCATCAGTAGGACAACAGCTTCCTTCTCCGCCTACTTATCAAGGAGACTCCGAGAAGGACTGCGATGACTGCGAGGAGTGCTGGGAGTGCGTAGGTGGACAGCGGCTCTGCAAAGTACTGGGTTGACGTGAGTGTTGTCTTGTAGGTTTCTGTAGTCGAGAATGTGGTTGCGGTGGTGTATGTTGTTGATAGTGTGGTGGTCTCGGTCCTGGTCATGGTTGTGCGTAGGGTCTCGGTCTGGGTCGACGTTGTGGTCAGAGTTGCTGTGACGGCGTCGGTCCTAGTCGTGACTGAGGTCTGGGTTATAGTTGTCGACCTAATGTCATAGGCCGTCACCGTGGTCTGTATGGTTGAGGTTAGGGTTGTCGAGAGGGTGGCCGTGGTGAGGGAGGTTGTGGTAGTAGTGGTGGATACCACTAGCGTGTCTGGGCAGAACCAGCTGTAGAAAGCATCGGTCGAGGCGGGAGTATTGATGCTTGGCGTGAACGGAGTGGTTGTCACCGCGTGACTAATCGGCGCGGGAGAGGGATTCGCAATTAAGGGTGTTGGCGAGGATATAGTGAAGCTAATAGACCCTACAGATAATCCATCGAAGACAAAGTAATAGACTGGCCAATTACCGCTGGTCCCCGTAAATATTAGACAGGACCCTGAGATTGCCGCATCATATGCCGCCTGGGCAGAGCCACCCTCCACGATGAGGAAGGCATGAGAGAGCTCACCATCCGAAGCCCTGACAGCTATTACCGGAGCATCGGGGGTGCCGAAAACGCTAGTGTCACCCACCGCATAGACCAATCCTCCAAGAATCGAGACTGCATTAAGCTTCTCGGGTGAGGGCGTGCTTACTAGCTTGGACCAATCCACGCTAAGGCTCGCCACATCAAGCCTCATCAAGAGAAAGTCATCGTCGTCGGCATATCCCGCAACGTATACTTTACCGGCTGAGACTGCGATGTCGAGCCCCGCCTCTCCTTGAGGCGTTGCGAAAACCTTCGTCAGATCGTGGTTCCCCGTTGTCGCGTCGAACCTTGAGATGAAGAGGTCATTTGTATCGGTCCTACCCGTGAGGTATAGCTTGTCGCCGCTGAACGTGACCGAGTATATGGCATCGCCTCCGCCAGAGACTTTGACCAGCCTCGCCCAGGATACTGATAGTGTTGAGGCACTTACCGCGAGTAGATGGGCCGCAGAGGTTGAGTATCCCGATATGTAGAGGGTGCTGCCGTCGTCGCTGATAGCCAGGCCGAAGGGATTATCAACCCCATCAACATTGTAGACGGCCGATCCCAAGACGTTGCAGCTAGTGTCGAACTTGACTAGCAATATGTTTGGGGGGTCAGTGCCGAGACTAGTTTGCCCCAGCGCGTAGATGGAGCCGCCCCGGGCTACCACTTTAAATCCCTGCTCTCCGCCTCCTAGGTCGACCGCTACGCTGCACTTGTGGCTGTTATCGAGCCTGAATATTGAGAGGAGGAGGTTGGGTGGATTTGGCCCGAAACTCGTCGTAGTACCTACTAGGTAGATGTAGTTTGGGTCGACCGCTATACCTGAGGCGTCATCGCTACCTGAACCGCCGAAGAGTAGCCGAGTGGTGGCCAGTCCAGCGTTAGCAACGGCTATCTGCGCAATCACCAACGCTGCGAGGATCAGCACCGGCCAAGCAGTCCTCATGCGGGCAAGTCTGCGGGACGACTGACATATAATGTTAAATCAGGCTCATGGCTTCGAGAGCATCCGCGTATCACTACATTAAACACTACGCGGCGTTGCCAAGCCTAATCTGCGCTGCTTACGATTAGTCCAGCCTGTTCTCCCACCCTGTCCTGCAGGATAGGCGGTGATAGGGGTCGCCGGCTAGTTTATAACGACCATGAAGTAGTTATAGTGCGATGTCCTATGACTCGGGAGGTTGTCTTTACTGAGAGGGGGCCCCGCCCGGCCGGGCCCTACTCACAGGCGATTAAGGCGGGCGGATGGATCTTCGTGGCAGGACAGGTGGCGATAGACCCCGCGACTGGGAAGGTGGTTGGTGGGGATGTGCGGACGCAGACGAGGAGGGTGTTGGAAAATATTAGGGAGATACTCGCCGCCGCTGGTGCGAGTCTCAAGGACGTGGTGAAGGTTAATGTCTATCTTGCGAGGCCGGAGGACTTCGCTGCCATGAACGAGGTCTACAGGGAGTTCTTCCCCGAGGCGCCTCCAGCCAGGACCACAGTCTCAGTCAAGATGGTCTCCGACCAGTTCCTCGTAGAAATAGACGCGATAGCATATAGGGGCTAGGTACTGGAGCAGCCAGCCCAATTACTAGGCTGCAAACTCCCTTCAGCCCATCCTTTTTTAGTCGAAGGCCCCTAAGGGGTGGAATAGGTTTAAAAAAGCAGGTGTGCCTACGATAATGAGCTTATGATCTCAAAAGATGATGGAGAAGAGAAGACTGTTCTCAAGCTCATTTCCCTTAAAGATGCTTTGGAGCTGATTAGAGGAGCCTTCTCTGAATACTTCCCGCGTGTTGAGGAGGTCAAGGTAGAGGATGCGGCGGGCCGCGTATCCGCGGATGACGTTTACTCTGCCGTGAATGTTCCGGCTTATCCGGTTGCTGCGGTTGACGGCTACTCTGTCGCGAGTGTAGACCTTGAGGCCGCGTCGGTAGCTCATCCTGTGAGGTTGCGCGAGGTGGGTGGAGGTTTGGGTAGGCTGTCCAGGGGCGAGGCTGTATACGTCAATACGGGCTCGTGGATTCCGGATGGAGCTGACGCCGTAGTTAAGCGTGAAAACGCGCGGAGGGTTGGAGGCTACGTGGAGATTGTCCGCAGAGTTCCGAGGGGTAAGAACATAATGCCTGCGGGCGAGGTGGTCAGAGTTGGTGACAAAATAGTGGGCAAAGGGAGAAGGATAAGGCCTGAGGAAGTCGCCATGCTGATGGAGGTGGGTATCGAGAGGGTGGCCGTCTATAGGAGATGCCGGGTGGCCCTGATAGCTGTTGGCGACGAGCTCTATGAAGGATACCAGGAAAGAGGAGTCAGGGCGATAAACTACGCCTACATAGCGGCCAGGAAGATCGAAGCCATGGGCGGCGAGGTATCTATGATCGATGTCTCGCCGGACGACCCCGTCACTTTAGAGGAGAAGCTGGGGGATGCGGCTCAGAAGTGTGAGGCGGTGTTCACTCTCGGCGGATGCTCGGTCGGGGAAAACGACATAGTTCCAAAGGTTGTAGTGTCTATGCCTGGCGCCTCTATTCTCTTCCACGGAATCAGGTGCATGCCCGCGAAGCCGTCAGGGTTCGCCATGCTTGGCGCGAGGCCTATCCTGATGCTTCCAGGGCATGTCGTGTCTATGACGGCTGCCCTCTACCTCTTGGGCCGTCCTCTGCTTAACATTCTTCAAGGCCTCGTAGAGCCTGAGGATGTTGTAGTCTTCGCCTCCTGTGGGGATAGTGTGGCGGCTAGGCCGGGTATGGGGCAGCTCGTGTTTGTAAGAATTGAGAAGGCTGGTAACGGTTATGTGGCACACCCGTTTGGCTGGGGTACAAACTCTCTGAGAAGTATCGCCTGGACTGATGGCTTCATTATGTTGGAAGAGGGGAGAGGGGTTGAGAGGGGTCAAGTAGTCCCAGTCCATCTGATCCGATGAAGAAGGTGGGCCCTTGACGTTATTAGTCGCGGTTTTCGGCAGGAAGAAGGCTGGGAAAACCAGGACGATAGAGATGCTTGTCCACTCGCTGCGGAGAGAGGGTGTAAGGGTTGGGGTCGCTAAGCACGTCCACCACCCCGACTTTACCATCGACACTAGGGGCAAGGACAGCTGGCGCTTCACAGAGGCGGGGGCGCAGGCCGTCTACATAATATCGCCCAACGAGTGGGCCGTCATACATAAGGCCCCGACCGACTACAGCGAGGCCGGGCTCCTAAAACTGCTCAGCGCCACAGACGTCGACGTCTTGTTCATGGAGGGGTTCTATGATGCTCTATCGAAGAGTAGGAGGGTGGTAAAGTTGGTTGTGGGTAGAGACAGCGGTGAGGTTTCCAGTCTCCTGGCAGGGTGTGAGGATCCCATACTGGGGTGTGTTATCGCTTCAGATGTTGTCGACCCAGACCTCTCGAAAAACGTTAAGACTTACAGAATAGACGACGGGTTTGACAGGCTGGTGGATGATCTAAAACTACTCCTCCGCCAACACCGCGACATGCAGCAGGAAGTGGGGCTCGGCTGATGGGTTAGGCTGGTCAGTAATCCTTAAAAGCTCGGGGAGAGCCACATATCGGTAAGGCATGAGCGGTGGTCTAGTTCCAGCTGGGCTTGGCTCTGAAGCCTAGCATGCTTGGCCTAAGCCGCAAGGCTAAGAGGAGGGAGCTTATCCGCATAGTAGAGTCGGCGTCTAGTATCGGCTTCGATGTTATAGTCTTAGATTCTGAGAGGGCAGTTGACGACCTCCAGCCCGTGGACGTCGAGGCCGTAGCCAAGTTCTCCGAGGAGATAGGTGGGCCCGCTATTGTCCCAACAGTCCCTGTGAGACGTGGTGACTTCAACAGCCTCTTGCCAGGCTACCTCGAGATACTGTCTAGGCGCGACTCGATGGGGCTGTGTATTGTCGCGGGGAACCCGGCCTACCTAAGCGCCGATGAGGCCTCAGTCAGGCCCGGCAGGCTCCTCTGGTCTGCGTGCATGGCTGCAGAGAAGGTTCTGAACGGGAGGCTTATGCTTCTGGGGACCGAGAACGTCGAGAAAGTCTCGAGGCAAATCTGTGGCAGCATAAGCTGCATACCCTTCCTCCTACTAGACGAGGGCGTGGAGGAGGTGAGGAGATTCGCTGACTCGCCGAAGAGGGGTGTGGCGGTCTATGCGCCGTTCTACATAGGCGATGGGGTGGTTGGGGAGGCTGAGAGGGTCTTGGTCTCTTATGCCCGGCGGAGGAAGAGGCTTGTCGAGGCTCTGGGGGGAGGCTCTCTGGGCTTGCGGGAGGCTTTAAGGGTCTCGATAGTCGGGAGCGTCGGTGAGGCGGCTGAGAGGGTGGCCTGCCTGGTCTCGAGCGGTGTAAGGCTTCTCATAGGGTTCCCGGCTAAACTCTCGACCACGCAGCTGGAGAGGCTGGCTCTAGCCACTCGCAAGGGCTGGGGAAAGGGTTAAGCCCTGCTAGATACGTGTGGGGTTTAGGGGTGTTGGGGTGGGATGCCCAGGTGCCAGCTCTGCGGTAGGAAGACTGAGAAGCTGGTGATGGTTAAGGGTAAGAGGGTTTGCGACAAGTGTCAGGGGAAGGTTCAATGAGTGATAGGCTGAGGCTCGCCTTCATAGGCTGCGGAGGAATAGCCGGCTTCCACGCTAAGTCCCTCACTGGGGAGCTGGGCGCTGAGGTCGTCGCCCTCTGCGACCCGAACAGGGAAGCGGTTGCCAGGCTGAAGGCGGCCGCACCCCACCTCGGCGGCGCGAAGGAATACTCAGACTACATTGAGATGCTTGACCGCGAGAACCTCGACGGCGTCCTAGTACTCACGCCCCACGCCTACCACACGGGGCAGATACTCGAGGCTCTGAAGAGAGGCCTCCATGTCCTAGTCGAGAAGCCCATGGTTATTAGTGTTGAGGAGGCGCGGGAGGTCGTGAAAGCCGCTGAGGAGTCCGGCCGCGTAGTCGCTGTCGGGTATCAGAGGAGGACCGACGGCCTATTCAGATACATTAAGCAGATGGCTTCGCCTAGAGGTCTTGGCAGACCTGTATACATAGAGCACCAGCTCTCTCAGGACTGGACGAGGCTCTCGAGGGGGACTTGGAGGGCAGACCCGAGGCTCGCAGGCGGGGGCTTCCTGATGGACTCTGGGAGCCACATCGTCGACATGGTGCTCTGGATTATGGGTGGGCTGCCCCGCGCGGTATACGCAGCCTTATCTTCAAAGGAGGGCTGGGGCGCCGAGCTCGTGGCAGCGATCACTGCCTGGTTTGACGGATGTGTGGCAAGTATATCCCTGATGGGCGATGCACCTCTCTGGTCAGAGAGGCTGAGGATATACTGTCCAGGCGGCCTCCTCTCCTATCTCGACGAGCTCGGCTCTAGGAATGTCTGGGTTATGGATAGTGAGGCGCAGAGTGTGAGGCGGCCTATGGGAGAGGTTCCGCCCTCCTCAAGCCCGCTCACCAACTTTGTTAGGGCTATTAGGGGGTTGGAGAAGCCTGCCGCTAGTGCGGAAGACGGCTTGAAGGTGGCGGCCTTCAAGGAGGCGTGCTACAGGTCTGCGGCGAGCGGGGCGCCAGTAAAGCTATTGTCCTAGAATCCTCGTCCCTATCGTCTCCCTCCCCAGCAGCGCGTCCACAACCCGGGAGGGCTTAAGGCCGTTCACGACGTAAACCTCAACACCTGCCTCAGCGGCCCTCAAAGCCTCCTCAACCTTCGAGGCCATTCCGCCAGTCACGTCACCCACATCTCCAAACCTCACCGAGGCTAGAGTCCTTCTGTCAAGCTCTCTCAAAAGCCTGGCACCCTCGCCGGGATGCTCAAATATTCCGTCCACATCTGTTGCGAAGACGAGCCTCTCCGCCCCTAGCCTTAGCGAGAGGTCAACCGCTATCGTGTCTCCTGAGAGGACCGTGAAGCCGAGCTCCCTGTCGAAGACCACATCGCCAGTGAGGATTGGAGCGAGACCATTGTCTAGTGCGGCGAGTATCGGGTCGAGGCCTGCGGTGACTATTTTTCCTCTTCTAGTCTGGAAGACCGCGGTTGAGGAGAACCCTACGCATCTGAGCCCGACCTGCGCGAGTATCTCCGTTACCTGGAGGTTCAGCCTCCTAGTCTCGATGGAGGTCTTGACGAAGCCCTCGACTCCGCGAGGAGAGGCAGTGCCCAGGGCGACCCTGTACTCGCCAGCCACCTCGTGGACCCTGCCCCCTCCACCGTGAACAATTATCAAGGGCCTATCCGCGATTTCTTTGAGCGCCTCACCAATCCTCCTAAGCGCCTCAACCCTGACAGCACCGCCCATCCTCTTCTCAGTGACCAAGGAGCCTCCGAGTTTTAGGACGAGGAGCCTGGCCAGCGCCGCGCCACCCTCCAAGCTATGCTCAGCGCGGCGGCTGGTGATAAAGACATGCCCAGGGTGTTGGTTGGGTAACGATTTTTATGCTGAGTAGGCCGCCCCTACTCTGTGATGGAGGAGGCTCTCAGGCTCTTGGAGAGGCTTAGCACGAGCTATGCGCCGCCGGGGGGCGAGGACGCGGTGGCAGAGGAGATTAGGGGATTCCTAGCGGACTATGCTGTCTCGGTGGAGAAGGATGTGATGGGGAACCTTATCGTCAGGGTTGGTGGTAGGGGACCGAGGGTGATGCTCGCCGCCCACATGGACGAGGTGGCTATGATGGTGAGCTGGATAGATGATGAGGGATACCTGAGCTTCACAAACCTGGGCGGGCTTGACGCGCGGGTCCTCGTAGGCCAGAGGGTCGTCGTCCACTCCGAGAAGGGACCGCTGGAGGGCTGTATAGGAGCCCAGCCACCCCACATCACGACACAGGAGGAGGTTAAGAGGACGCCGGAGCTGAGGGAGCTCCACATAGACATAGGCGCCTCGAGTAGGGAGGAAGCTGAGGCGGCCGGCGTCAAGGTTGGGTGCTATGCCACCTTCCCCGCCCACTTCGTCAGACTTCTAGGCGCGAGGGTCATGGGCAAGGCCTTCGACGATAGGGTTGGATGCGTCATCTCCGCCCTTGTGGTTAGGGCGGCCGCGGCTGAGGAGATAGGCGTCGAGCTCCACGCAGTCTTCACAGTCCAGGAGGAGGTTGGGCTGAGGGGCGCCGCAACCGCCGTGAACAGCGTCAACCCCCAATACGCTATTGTCCTGGAGGGGACGGTGGCGGCTGACACTCCCGGAGTCCCAGAGCGGAGCCGCGTAACCCGTCTCGGCCGCGGAGCCGCCCTTAGGATAATGGACTCGTCTATGATAACTAATAGGAGGTTCTACTCCCTCCTGGTTCGGGCGGCCGAGAGGGCTGGCGTGTCCTATCAGCCCCAGATAGTTTCGGGGAGCGCGACTGATGCGGGTAGGATTCACCTGCACGGTAAGGGCGTGGCTACCGGCGTGGTCGGCGTCCCCTGTCGGTACCTCCACTCACCCCACCTAGTCTTGGACCTGAGGGACTTGGAGGCAGCCTATAAGCTGACGCTGGAGGCCCTGAGGCTCATCTCCGAGCAGGCCTAGCCCTCCTCCACGCGTCGATAATCTTCTCAATACTCTCGGCGAGCCTGAAGTCGCGGACCGTCAACCCACCGGCGTCGTGTGTTGTGAGCCTCAGCCTCAAGTAGCCGTAGCCTAGCTCCACGTCAGGGTGGTGTCCCATCCTCTCCGCAGCCTTTGCAATCCTGTTCAAGAGACTGAGGGACTCGGCGAAGTCGCGTGTCCTCAAACTCCTCACGATATATCTTCCACGGAGCCTCCACGGCCTAATAGTTGGCACGAGCCTAGCGGCCTCCACCTTGCTCAGACGCTTGGGCATCCTGCTCCCCCGCCTCACCGTAGCTTTTATGGCTTGGCAGTAGACTAAACTTCGTGTAGCTGGCTTGAAATTCCACAGGCTGAGTAAGAGTGATTTGCGGAGGGTCTGTGAGGAGTTTGCGGGCCTCGGTGTCGGGAGCCGCGTGAAGGAGGGTGCTGTGCTGGAGGATGAGGGCGCCAGGCTCTACTGGCTTGACGGTCTGATACTCGCACAGGAAGGCGGACTCCGGTTCCCAGCCCTAGACGAGCAGGCAAACGCGACACTGCTGCGCTCGATGCCGAGCCTCGTCGTCGACATGGGAGCTGTGGCTAAGATTGCTGGAGGGGCGGACGTCATGGGGCCTGGCGTCGTCAAGGTCCGGGGGAACTTCGGCGCGGGCAACCTAGTCGTCGTCAGGGATGAGAGGCACGACAGGGCCCTGGCCATATGCAGGGCACTCGTTGACAGCGGCTCCATCCAGCCCAGGAGTCGGGGGCGGGTCGCCGAAAACATCCACCATCCCGGAGACAGGGTGTGGAGGCTGATGGAGAGGCTAAGAGAGCTTCTCTCCTAGCCGCTGTTTGAGCCGCTCAGTATCCAGCAGAAAGTCTGAATAGGGATCTAGCACCTCCTCCAGCATCTTCTCAGCCTCTGCAACGATCCTCCGCCCCCCAACGGCTACTCCAGTACGGCGCCTCCAGCCTACATTCCCTCCTCCACCTTCCCGGCCTCACCCCCCTACCTGCGGGCGGGCCCCGTATCCATACCACCGCGGTGATTGATGTTATAAGTTATAGACTATAAGACTATAGACTATTTATGAAATTTAGAAAATGACTTATATTTAAGTTTTTGTTTACAATAGCCAAGAATTTTGGTGAAATAGGTGAACAGTTTAGGCCGGCAATAAATACGCCGATATTACAGAGGATATGTTTCCCGTGGGTGACATGTGCAATATATAAAACGTGGGCGATGTGGATGACTTCACCATGCCTGACCCATCGTCTAGGCGCATACCAGCCGACTATCTCGACCGGCTCCTACCAACCATCGAGGACCTACTCGCACCCGAGGCACCGGCGGTGCAGCCCACTAATAAGCCTGCAGACCGAGCAAGGCAGAGGCGGAGGAAGGTCCACTTCTACATAGACCCGGAGGACTATGACCTACTAGAGAGTGTCGTCTTGAGGCTGGCCGAGATGCAGGGGCCGCTCGGCGATCCGCGGGGGCTATACTCGAAGGTGCTTAGGATGTCGGTGAAAATCGGGATTAGGGAACTTGTCGCCCGTGTAGGGCGTGGGGGATAGGGGTGACGTGTGTGACGTGGGTGATAGCTGTTAGCAACCAGAAGGGCGGAGTTGGGAAGACGACAAGCGTCGTTAACCTCGCATCGGCTCTAGCCCTAAGGCACGGCCTCAGGGTGTTGGCGGTGGACATGGACCCCCAAGGACACCTCGCCCTCTCCCTCGGCATAGACGCCGGCGAACCCTCTAGAACCATTACAGCCGCCCTCCTTGGGGTCCACGACCTAGGACAGGTTGTGAGAGAGGTGGGGCTTATACGGGGTCTATATGTCGCGCCTAGCAACGAGTCCCTAGCCGCCGCCGAGGATAGAATTGCCCGTCAGCCTGGCAGAGAAGCAGTCCTGGCCACAGTCTTGGAGCCGGAGCTACCCAAATATGATGTCGTATTGGTGGATACTCCGCCAAGCCTCGGCGTATTGACATTTAATGCCCTATACGCCTCGACCCATATCCTTGTCCCTGTCCAGCCCCGACTCTATAGCATAGAGGGGCTTAGGCGGCTATACCAGATAATACACCTGATGAGTAAGAGGCTCGGCAGGAAAGTTGAGATTCTAGGCCACTTTTTGACAATGGTTGACAACAGGTATAGGGTCACAAGGGAGGTTAGAAGCGACCTCAGGGCCAGGCTTGGAGAGGGATTACTCAAAACCGAGATCCCCATGAGCGTCAAGGCCGAGGAGGGGCACTTCCACAGGATCCCCCTAATAGTCTACGCCCCCGACACGGAGGCGGCGAGGGCTTACGAGGCCCTTGCCGGGGAGGTGCTCTCAAGGCTTAGGGGCGAGGTAATACGTGGAGAGTCCCTCGAGAGTGGGGTGGGCCTGGATGGTGGCGAGCACTAATCAGAGAGTGTTGACAAAAATGGCTAGCAGGGAGGTGGGCGATGCTTGACTTATCCGCTCGAGCTCCTCTTGGAGGAGAGGGGCTCTATTCCCGGGGAAGACCCGGTTCTCAGGGCCCTCCTTAGCGGCTCATCCCTGACGAGGAGGCAGTTTGAGGCGCTCAGGCTGGAGGCCGAGGACTATGCGACAGGGATGAGAAGGACCTTTGAGGAGAAGGCCCGGCTCCTGGGCGTCTCGCGTGGAACCTACGCCAAAATACTCCGACACGCCCTGCGTAACATCTCCCAATCTATCCACACCTTCCTACTCCTAGGATACTTGGGCCTCTTAGGCGAGAGACGCTTCGCCTGGCTCCTTGAGCTCAGTCAGGCCCTGGAAAGCGGAGAGATGGAGGATGCACTTGAGATATTGGAGAGGATGGCTGGAAGAGCTACTGGTCGCCCTCAACCTCCTCGACCTTGCCCCTCAGGAGCCGGTACCTGATATTATTCAGCATGCCGCCGGCCCTCTCGAGGAACCCCCTCTCAGCCAGCCTCGAGAGGTAGGTGGAGGCTGTGCTCAGGGTCAGCTTCTCGCCATACTCCGCCTCATATGCCTCAACCACATCCCTCGAGGTGAACTCGGCATAAGGAAATCTCTTCTCAATCATCCTCGCAAGCCTAGTCAGCTTATTTTCCACCGGCTGCTGGGGGGAGGAGCCTCCGCCATAGAGATCTACGAGGTCTGCGAGCTGCATGATCTTCTCCCTCGTAACCCTTCCCTCAAGTATGACCGTCAGCCTGTCTCCATCGTCGCCCACAACCTCTAACCTAACTCTCCTCCTCGCAGGCAATACCCCTAGGGCCGGCCTCAAGCCCCAAACATTATATCTGTTTTGGCTCTTGGACTTCCTGTGGAGGGGTCCTGATCATACTAGGGCATGCTCTCCGTAAAGGTTGCGGACGTTCTAGAGGAGGCTGCGTGAACCTGTTGGCCAATCCCAGATCCTCTAAATCAACGCACTAGGTGCCAGCCCCTTTTACAGCCGCTCCGACAGCTCGGGCAAAGCCCGTGACATAGTCGTCATGCTGCCCTCGCGGGGCCTTATAATTCACGCCGCCTGTCTGGGTCTCAAACCTATGGAAGGCCCTGAGCTGATTAACAAGTTCGCGGACCTCTATGGGGATGATTATCCTCCGGCTCCCATCAGGCTGTGCAGGATCGCTATCAGGTCACGCCCCCTATGCAGGAGACCCTCCTAGCCAAAGCCTCATGGAGGGCCTGGCCGAGCCCAGTGTGTCTATAGCTATCGCTACAGTCGAAGACCCTTGGCCAATTAGGTGATGCCGTTCTCTTGCTCCTGTCCCCAATCTCGATCGCCGTCCTAGACTCGGATGAGAGTTACACATCCCTGTAGAGCTCCCACCCTACCTTAGGGAGGTCTTCTCCAGCATCCCCAGCACCCATCTTCCACGTCATAAGAATGTACGTCTTCTCTATACCATTGGGAAGGGAAGCCGACGGTTTTGGAAGAGTGCCTGTCACGGCTACCGGCGTGGTTGTCGGCTGCCTCGGCTCCTGCATAATAGCGGTCAGCAAAAGCCTCGACATGGTTACTTGGGGGATTTTTCTTGTCAGCGTGGGGTGGAGCGCGGCAACCGTGGGCTCGATAGCCCTCAGCTCCGGCGAGACATATGCGGCCGAAAAAGGAAAGTCATGGGTCTCAACGACACAGCCACAGCCCTCACATCACTCACAGCCCCGATAATCCTATCAGCTATCTTCGAATACTATGGCGCTACCGCGCTGGGCCTCGCAGCGCAACACTAACGATAATCCTCGCGTCAACGACCCGCTGCAAAAAAGTTTTAGACTTTCACTTTGGAGAACCTTTTCTCTAAGTCGTCCCAGTTGGCTGCCTCCAACCATTTGTCTATGTACGTGGCGGGGTCATTTTTGTATCGGAGATAGTCGGTGTGTTCCCATAAGTCGAGGGTGAGCAGCATGGTGAGGTTTGGTGGATGCATGAAGTTTTACTTTTCCACTTGGTAGGTGATGTGTGCCTCTGACTCTTGGTCGTAGGTGAGAATAGCCCATCTCACAGCCTCGACGTTATTCTCCGCATCGCTGAACTGTTTTTTTGAAGTTTTCGACGCTGTCTAAGTCTTTGTTAATCTGGTCGGCTATTGCACCTACCAGGGTCCCCCACCCTTACTAAGTGGAGCTTGTGTTCGCTGGGGTCTCGTAGAATGTCTCATATGTTCTCTGGGTTCTCGTCTTTACGATTTTTCTCAAGCCGCTCGAGTGCTGCATCTGCGCCGTTGTCATATGCTTAATGATGCTTGATGTGGTGAAGGTTCATGATTTTCAGCAGATATCACGGGCTCAAGAGCGTTGTACGCATATGGGAGAGGCGGTAACTGTATTTCTTTAGCCCATGTAGTTTACAGACGTTTATAAAAGACTATCGCCACAATTCACTTTACGATTTTTCCTTAGACAGGCCAGTGCTTCACCGACAGAATAGCTTTTGTTGTTCAGCGGCTGCTCGCTAGTTTCCGCCCGGCGCGCCCAGCGGAAGATCTATCCATGGCCAGTCGAAGACAGAGTCGTCGTCAAACCATGCATAATACCCGGTGGGAACCCTCTGTCTTATACATCTTGTATGGTCGCAGCTACCCGTAGTTTCTCTGCCAAATGCATCTGTCCAGAATTCAGCGGACCCTGGGTTGCCCCACCCGAAGTCGGGATGCTCGACAGCCCTCATGTTGCCGAGGAAGAAGCTCCGCGGGTCGCCGAAGGGTAGGCCCTCAACTACACTGCATATCGGGTAAACTTTAGACAAATCTCCTATCTTCATGTAAGTCATCGGGTTGTAGACAGCTATGCCTGGGGCTGCGAAGAACTTGGCCCCGTTGACCGTGCCCTCTCCCACACGTACAGTAAAGTACCACACCTCGTAGAACAACCCTCTCCTCACACACTCTTCATCGGGAATAATTCTATCGCCTACACGTGGGCCGCACTTGGGGTTTAGCTCTCCAGTCGGGGCCATCAAACTAACCTTGGTCACTCTTCCAGCCGAGTCCACCACGTCAATCTGGATACTGTGAAATGACTGGACAAGCCTTCTAGCTCCAGCTGTTCCCTGATGAACCACGATACGCCACTCGGCGTAGTTCCCCAGCCCGTTCCCAGACATACGTTTGTAGAAGACCTTGAAACCCGCGTGGGCAGCTATCTCCTCAACCATTCCCGCAACCTTCGCAGCATACCCGAAGGGTGGCAAGTCTCTGAACTGGCCCTGCCGAGGATTATCACCGTGTTCGTGTGCAAAAGTGCATGTCCCCTTAGATGGGTCTTTGGGGTCTATAGGCACGGTTACGGGATGCCATGTCCTATACTTGCGTCCATCGGGCCCTATCACATAGTATCTGTCATGAACCTCTGGGGGGCAGGTTCCGAGAATGAGCGGATTCACCGCAGGAAAAGTGTCAGAGTACTGTGAAGTGGTTGTTGATGATGTTGTAGACGTTGAAGTGGTTGTTCTCGTTATTGTTCTGGTTCTTGTTCTGCGGGATATCCTAAAGGCTTCAGCATCTTCCATAATGAGTCCCAAAACCAGTATGGCTATTAGAAACGCTGCGAGCACAACATAATAGGCCCTTGTCTGAGACATGGTTTGGAAGACACTTTTAAGGTATTTATTTTTTCCTCTCCTCCTAACCCTCTTCGCGAAACTTCCCGACTCTTATCCCGCGGGGTCATAGCCCGTAACCAGTATAACGCGACGTCTCGGCACCATCTTACCTTCCTGAAGAGCTTGAGTAGGCTAGGATAGCGACCATGGCATTTACACGTATCTGCCGGGCCTGCGAAGGGCCTCGGACAGCTCGCTCGCAAGGGAGTCTATTAGCCCGCCTCAACTCCTTCGACCCTGTAGGCCATCGGCCTCGGAATGGGAAGGTCAAGCCCGTCGTCACCTACTTCACAGAATTCTTTTCTTTTTCCTCTAGGTCTGCTTCAGCTAATGCCTCCCCTTCTTCCGGGAATGTAGGGGCATGCCGGATCTGTCTCTAGGGGGTCGCCGGTCGCAGCGAACGCCCTCGCCCTAGATCCACCACAGATCAGCCTGTATTCGCAGACGCCGCACCTTCCCTTGAACTCGCCGTTCCTCATCGCAATCAGCAAAGGGTTCTCGGTGTAGATCTCCACCAGTGACCTCCGCCTCACGTTCCCCAGCGTGATGGGTAGGAATCCTGATGGGTAGACGTCACCGTTGTAGGCCACGAATATCACACCGTTCCCGTCCCTGGTCGGGATGAAGGATCTGTCGGGATCGCCGGTAGGCGGCCCCATGAGCTCGTCAAGATCCCTGACGAGCTCTCCGTAGAGATTCTGGGCTTCTCCGTTTGGTGGAGCCCAAACGCCGTCCTTTACCCTCCTGAAGAACGGAGCCTCAATGGTCCTGACCTGAAGCCCCCTCCTCGAGACCTCTAGGAGGAATCTCATGACTACCTCGTACTCCCAGGGACTTATGTCCAAGTCTGCGACAGCTCTCCCTGTTACTATCAGGAAGAAGACCTCCCATACTGTCACGCCAAGCCCCTTCAACAACGCGGCTATCTTAGGGAGCTCCAGAAGGTTCTTCCTCCAGACGACAGTGTTGACCTGGACCCGAAGTCCAACGCTCAGGGCTTCGCGGATCGCCTTTACGGTGGCCTCGAAGGACCCCGCTACCTGCCTCATGTGATCGTGCGTCCACGATCCAGCACCGTCCAGACTGACGGAGATCATCCTGATATCTAATTTCTTGAGCCGCATCATGACATCCGGTGTAAGGTTTTGCGAGACGGCTGGCGAGATAGCCGTTGGTACGCCCAGCTCATTGGCCTTAGAGATCAGCTCAAAGAGGTCCGGTCTCTGGAGGGGGTCGCCCCCCGTCAGCACGAGCAGCGGCTTCGGATCGCCGAAAGACGCGACATCCTCAATCAACTTGTAACCCTCTTCCGTCGTCAATTCTCCTGGAAGTGGTTTGGGGATGGCCATTGCCCTGCAGTGCCTGCATGAAAGGGGGCACGCCTTCGTCGTCTCCCAGAAGACCAGAAGCGGTGAGCTCCTGAACCTCTCGAGCCATCCTCGGACCCTTTCGTTCAGGAGAGGCGTTCTAGGGGTCGAGAGGAGCTCCGAATCGGATCCCAACCCCCTCACCTAAACCTAAGCATGGTCCCTAGAACCGCTAGCGCTACTGAGACCCCTACAGTCGACCACCCTACGTAAATCAGCCTCCTCCTGGTGGCCGTAGCGCTTTCAGGTCCCAAGGCCCTCGCCACCTTCTCGCCCAGGGCCGAATGGTAGTTCACCATTAGAAGCAACGTCAATCCTAAGAGGGCTTTCGCCAAAGCGATAGTTGCGGAACCCTGCTGGAGCAATGCGGAGAGATCCGTGAGGAAACCCCTCTGGGTGGCGAGGAGGAGCCCCGATGCGAGGGTCGAGTAAAGAGATGCCCTGGTGAGCGGTCTCAGCCTTCGCCCAAGCTCCGCTGAGACCTTGACGGAGTTACTCCCCAATATGTTCCTCAAGAACCTCACGGCCAGCGATAGCGAGACGATGGATCCTATCCAGAGGGCAGCTGATATGACGTGTACGACTTTCAGAATTATCAGCGCCGTAAACGGATCAGGTATCATGCCCCCCACCTCTTCACGAAATCGACCAAGAACTTCAGGGCGCTGATGGGAGTCTCACGATGGACTCCGTGACCTAGGCTGAATATGTGTCCTCTCCTACTGCTCGTCGAAACCAGTATCTTAGCAGTCTCCTCGATTATGCTCCTCTTGTCTGAAAGGAGTACGGACGGGTCTAGGTTCCCCTGAATAGCTATGGAGTATCCGACCTCCCTCCACGCTGCTGCTATGTCTACTGTCCAGTCTACCGCGACAACGTTGACACCCAACGGTCCTATTGACCCGAGGAGGTGTAAGGGGTTTCTGACACAGTAGATAACGGGCACGCCCAACCTCCTTATCGCGGAGACGAGATTTCGCGTCTCTCGAACAACGTGTCTTTCGAACTGTTCTGCGTTCAGGGTGAAAGAGAGCGTGTCGAAGAGGGCTATGGCTCGGGCCCCTGACTCTACCTGGTTCTCGACGTATAGTCTGGTCATCTCGGATATCGAGTCCATTAAATCGCCCCACACATCGCCCATTCTCATCAGAGCCCTCACCCTCCCTGCGTCCTTCTCCATTCCGCCAACCAGGTAAACGGCAAGCGTGTAGGGTGCGCCGGCGAAGCCTATAACGGGAACCGAGTCCGAAAGATATCTCCTCGACAGCGAAATCGTCTCGTAGACGTAATGTACCGAGTTGGGCTCGAACCTCCTCAGCCTCCTGACAAGCTCGCCGACGTCTTTGGCCTCAGGTACGTAGGGGCCTGAGGCGTAGTAGACGACCCTGATGCCTGAGCCCGTGAGAGGTGTGAGGAGGTCCGCGAAGACGATGGCCGCGTCGACACCCAGCTCCCAGACAGGGATGGCCGTAAGCTCGGCTGAGGACTCAACGTCCATGAAGAGCTCCTCCAAGTTCCTTCCCCGCCTTATCTCCTCGTACTGCGGCAGGTACCTGCCAGCTTGACGCATGAACCAGATTGGCCTCCTCTCAACGTCCTCCAACCTGCAGGCCCTCAAGAGGATGTCATTCAAGTTGATCGACCCCCTCGACTATTCGCTCCATGTCGGAGATGACTTCAGAGTGCGCAACTGTAACGAAAAGGGCCTCGAATTGAGACGGAGGCATTAGGATCCCTACACCTAAGGCTTTCGAAAAGAATGATGTGAAGGCCCTGAGGTCTGAGGACTTCGCTCCCCTGTAGTCCCTCACCGCTCCATTCTTTGTGAAGAAGACAGTGAACATCGACCCTACTCTCTGGAGTACGACCCTGCTGTCGATCTTCTCGGCCAATCTCAGGAGCGCGTTGCAGACCCTGTCGCTCACGTGCTCGAGGGTCTCGTAGGCCCGTTCGCCTAGGCACCTTAAGGTCTGGAGACCCACCACCATCACTAGTGGGTTTCCAGCAAAGGTCCCGGCGTGGTATACAGGCCCCTCGGGAGCTAGTAATTTCATTACCTCGCTCCTCCCACCGACGCATCCTATTGGAAGACCTCCGCCGAGAACCTTTCCGAGACATGTCAGGTCTGCCTCTACGCCGTACCTCTCCTGTGCCCCTCCCCGAGCAATCCTGAAACCCGTCACGACCTCATCGAAGACGAGGAGACAATCCTCCCTATCCGCCTCGTCCCTGAGCTCCTCCAGGAACCCGTCTATCGGAGGAACAACCCCCATGTTCGCCGGCACCGGCTCGAGGAGTATTGCGGCCACCTCCCCCCTGTATCTCCTCAGACATCTTCTAACCGATTCGATGTCATTGAACCTCGCAACGATCGTGTTGTCGAGGAACTCTGGAAGGACGCCTGCGGAAGAAGGCTTCCCCAGCATCGATTCAGGATCCCTAGCCTCCTTTGTGAGCAGGAAATCAGAGTGACCGTGATAGGACCCCTCGAAGACCAACACCCTCTTCCTTCCGGTGTAGGCCCTCGCGAGCCTCACGGCAGTCATGACACACTCCGTCCCTGAGTTCGCGAACCTCATGAGCTCTACGGATCTGAAGGATCTCGCGACCTCCTCCGCCAGCTCGACCTCCAGCTCCGATGTCAGGCCCAGGGCGTGCCCGTTCCTTACCCTCTCGATTGCGGCCTCAACGATTTCACTCTTCGCATGTCCTAGTATTATCGAGCCCCACCCGCATATCAGGTCAATGTATCTCCTCCCTAATGCATCGTAGACGAATGGGCCCTCAGCCTTGGTGAGGAATATCGGATCCGTTCTGACCGATCTGAAGGACCTGACTGGACTGTTCACCCCCCCGACCAACACCTTCCTGGCCCTCTCGAGGAGGTGCGAGCTCATCTTCTGCGCCCCCCAAGGACCTCTGCGACCTCTAGGGCAGAGTATGTGATGATGATGTCTGCTCCAGCCCTCCTCATGGCTGTCAGAGCCTCTATCTCGACCCACAAGTCGTCCAGCCATCCTAACCTTCCGGCGGCCTTGATCATGGCATACTCGCCGCTGACGTGGTACGCCGCTATCGGAACCCCGAATCTCATCCTCGCCTCTTTTATCACATCAAGATATAAGAGGGCGGGCTTGACCATCACTATATCCGCACCCTCCTCTATGTCGAGCTCAATCTCCCTCATCGCCTCCCTACCGTTCGCCGGATCAATCTGGTAAGAGGTCCTGTCGCCGAAGGATGGTGCCGAATGGGCCGCGTTCCTGAAGGGTCCGTAGAGTGATGATGCGAACTTCGCGCTGTAGGACATTATGACGGTCTCCTCGAAGCCCTCTTCATCGAGGGCCCGCCTTATGGCTGAGACCTGATGGTCCATCATCGCGCTCGGCGCGACAACGTCGGCACCCGCCTCTGCATGGCTCAACGCTATTCTTGAGAGGTGGTCGAGAGTCTCATCGTTAAGCACCCTTCCATCCCTCACTACGCCGCAGTGTCCATGCGACGTGTACTGGCAGAGGCAGACGTCCGTCGCTATCACGCCCTTGTAGCCATTCTCGTGAAGGGCCCTGACGGCCCTCTGAACTGTTCCGTCCCTACTGTAGGCCTCCGAGCCAAGCTCGTCCTTCTTCGATGGTATGCCGAAGAGGAGGAGTCCTGCAATGCCCAGTTCCTCCGCCATGGATGCGATCTCACCAACCAAGACGTCAATCGAGATCCTCTCGACGCGGGGCAGCGATGGTATAGGTTCCTTGACCCGCTCACCGTCCCTCACGAATACAGGATAGAGGAACCTCGACGGGTCCAAGGTCGTCTCCCTTACGATCGCTCTGATCTTCGGTGAGCTCCTGAGTCTCCTAAGCCTTATAGGACTAGGCGTTTCCAATCACCTCCAACGCCTTCCTCACCACACCCTCTAGGGAATGCTCCTCAGCTACACCCACCACTGCTATTCTGAGCTTCGTAGCGACGTTCCCCGTCACCGGCCCTATGCAGATCGCAGGTCTGGTCTCAAGACCTCGAGACCTGCAGAGGAGGTGATACGCCCGTGCGGAGCTCGGCGCCCCAAGCACCACGAGTGAGTGCTCCGATGGGACGTCTGCGTCCACCCTGATCCTGACCGAGTAGGCACTCACGCGAACTACCCTCCGCGCGCCGCGTCTGAGAAGGATCGTATCGAGTCTCTCGTCTGCTTGCCCCGACCTGAAGGCTATTATGGACGAGCCCTCAACGTTGGGAAGCTGCTCAGCGAGAACCTCGGTGGTGTAACTAGATGGGATGAAGACCTCCCCTTTCCACAGCTCGGCCAGCGCCTTGGCGGTCGATGGTCCGACGGCCGCGGCCCACTTGAGGCGGTCCAATGGTCTCTCAAGGCCGAGGCGTTGTGCAGTCTCCGATAAGACCCTGACAGCGTTCACACTTGTGAAGACTCCCCAATCGAACCCGTCCATCTGGAGGAGCGCATCCGTTACGTCTTCGTAGTCAATGTCCTCCTCTAGAGCCTCGAGCGTCGCGACTGGTATCCCTATCTTTGAGAAGAGGTCACGTGCCCTTCTGCAGAAGGACTTCGTCCCAACAACCAGCAGAGCCCCATCAGGCAACCTCTACACCCCTCAGCCTAGATACTAAATCACCTATCAGCGTCTCGATGGTCATCCCAGGCCCTTCAATTGAGGCCCTCACCACTCCCCCGTTTTTAGTGATCGTCGCGACCACCTTCACCCTCGACCCGTCCACCCTAGCGTTGACCCCTACAGGAACCCTACAACCACCGCTGAGCGTCTTCGAAATCCTCCTCTCGATATTCACCTCGAACCTAGCTTCAGGGTCGTCTATCGACCTCAACAGGTCGACGAGCTCCTCATCATCGCGGCGGCACTCCACAGCTATCGCTCCCTGACCTGGGGCAGGGACCAATCTTTCGACGTCGAAGACCTCGGAGGGGAGGGATCCCAGACCAAGCCTCTTGAGAGCAGCGTAGGAAACCACAGCGCCATCGCAAACGGAGAACTCCAGAACCTTCCTAACCCGCGTGTCCACGTTGCCTCTAAGTTCCATGATCTTCAGGTCCCTCCTCAGATCCTTCAGCTGGAGCGCCCTCCTCTCGCTGCTGGTCCCTATTACGGCACCTACTCTCAGCTCACCCAACTTCCTGCCGTCCCTAGTGATGAGGGCATCCCTCGGATCGTCCCTCAACGGCACGGAGGCGAGCACTAGTCCGCCGGGCTCTTCCAAGGGCAAGTCCTTCAGGCTGTGGACTGCCGCATCGATCTCTCCCTCGACGCACTTCCTCTGGAGTGATCCCACAAAGGCTCCCTTTCCCCAGACGTCTCGTGTTGTATTTTGATCCTCGTCACCCTCAGCGGCGACCTTCACTATCTCAACCTCGATATCCGAGCGGCTTCTCTTCAGCAGCGCAGCTACTGTCTCCGCTTGGATCACCGCCAGCCTGCTCCTTCGCGTCCCCAACCTGATCCTCACCGAGAGTCACCTCCGACGAACGCGTCCTTGAGGAACATCAAGAGTCGCTCGTCGACGCCTCCCTCGGCCATACTTCTTGTACTCTCACAGGTTGCGTGAAGCATCCTGTTTACAAGGCGTTCTAGTGACTTTCGGACGACAAACGCAGGATCGACCCCACTGTCTAAGTAGTTGAGGGCGTTCCGCGCCTCTTCTTCGACAATCCTTCCGGCATTCAACCTGATCTCTCGGACGACCTCCTCGGCCAGTACTTCACTCGCAACGTGTCTGTAGATCACTTCGACTGAAGCGTTTACGATGGAATTCGCCGTAATCAGCTCCTCCTCCGTCAATGAGTACTTCTTCTCTGCGATCATTCCCAGCGTGTCCACGTCAAGGTACTCCTCGCTCCTTTCGGAGACGTATAATGGATCGAGGGAGCGCGGAAACGAGAGATCAATCACTAGCTGGGGGTAGCGTCCGGCGAATATCTTCTCCAGGTATTCATTGTTCAGACTCCTCTTGGTGGCTGATATCACAGCTTCAAATCCTTGGACCTCTCTCTCTGAGCGACATATCTCCTCGTAGGAGAGCCTTGAGGCGTCACTGAGGGGGCCGTCCAGCGCTTTCCTATCTGTTAGAACGTATACCCTGAGGTTCCTGCCCGAGCTGCGCAAAACGGATCCTACGTCTCGGACCATAGTTCCGGAACCTATCAGGAGGACCCGAGAGCCGTCTCCAAGGCGGTCCAGCGCCAGCTCCCCCGCTAACATGCCGAGAGACCTGTACGGGGCTCCGATGAGCGAACGGATACGCCTAGCGAGATCCGCCGCAGAGATCAACATCCCTCTCAAAATCGACGAGCATCGCCCCTCGCCCGAAACCTCTGCCTCCGAGACCTGCTTGGCTATTTGGTTCTCAAACGGCACAGCGGATTCGAGACCCGCTGCGAGCCTCAGGATGTGGGCTACTGCGTCCCTACCCATCCTGATATAGTGGTCGGGGCCAAGGAAGTTGGCGCGCGTTCCTTCTACTGCGGCGCCCTTGTCGTCGGGGGGCATCAGGGACACAACCTCTATCCTATGGCAGGTCGTGATGAAAGCCCGAGCCCTCCCGAACCTCAACCCGTTCAGGGCGTTGCTAAGCCGGAGTCGCTCGAGTTCCCTGTAGACGATTTCCCTCCAAGATATGGGTGTGTTCTTGTAGTTTATTCCGTAAATTATGAGTATACTTTTGTGAACTCCACAAATTTTATGCGACACTTTTTCGTCTTCCTCATATTGGGGTTGTATTTAAACATTCGCTTACACGCCGAAGCATCCATAGTTTTTAAATTGTAGGGAGATATGAACACCCATATCGGGCGGGGCCTTTCAAGCCTCTTTGCGAGATTCTCTATGTGCCACGCTTGAACCGGCTTGACGTTGTCTGAGCCCAGGCTGGCGCTATCCGCTGATCTCCAACGCCCTTGCAGTCTTCTGCGGCGGTGGCGCTATGGCCCAAGAGGCCCCGCTCCTCTCGGCGTCCCTACCTCCCTCTACTACCCGGGCGAGACGCCAGCCGTCCACAGGTTCATGGCAAGGAAGGGGCTGCTGAAGACCATCGCTAACGTTGCGTGTGAGGAGAGTTGCGCTGGCGACCGACGGGTGGTACAGAAGGAGGCTGAGGGCTTCAGAGACCTAGGATTCCCCGGACCGATACCCCAGTTCTTGTAAACCTGCTGAGGTTCGCTGAGTCTGGCAGAGGGGCTAGGAGGCCGCGCTAGACGATTCGTACACGCGGCTTTTATTATGCATTCACTGAGGATATGTTGAAGCTGTATGCACCGTGGGTTTAAGATCTCGGCCATTGTCGCGGCGGGCGTCGCGGGTCTGCTGGTCGTGGCGATCCTGCTTCACCAGCCGCCCTATGTCTATGCCCGGGTAGCGGCGGGAGTCGCGGGTTATCAGTGGCCCATGCAGCTGGGTAGTGACTCCCGCGGTGGTGTTGGCATGTATCGGATGCATCACGGGGGGTGGAGGCGGGTGCCACTCCTCAACTTCACAGTATCCACAGAGGAGCTCCAGCTATCGGGGAGGCTCGTCGAGCTTGACAGGGGCTACATGGTCGTCGAGACGTTGACGGGTAGAGTAGTGGTCAAGACCCCCATGTGGCTGCTGGTTGATAACGAGTCGGTAAGCCTCGTCAGGCTCGCCTTTGAGAACAAGCTCAATATTGGTGACGAAGTACAGTTGGTCGTCTATAGAGTGACAGTAGCGAGGCAAGATGGCACACAGAGTAGCTTCTACATCTTCAAGGAGCTCATAGACCTGACCACTGGGCTGCAAGCGACGCGGCTCCATCTCCGCCAGGGCGGCACATTTTGTGAGACTTCCTACACAGGAAACGCTTAAGATGCCGAAAACTATACGTATTTTTTCTCCCGCCTCAGCTAGGTTTAGCGGTTGTTAGGAATATTCTCGCTCCTGAGAATTGACGTGGTCTTTGAGGCCGTCAGCCTAGTGATAGGCCTCTTCATAGCAGTCCAGTCATTCAGGGCCTATAGGGTTCTCGGCTCTTGGGGCTTCTTCCTCCTCGGGGTAGGGTTTGCCTTCATGTCGGTAGCTATGCTATTCAGAGTCGCAGTAATCGGATTCATAGTAACCGTGGCCGGGCCTATAAGCCGACCCCCCCTTCAACCCCTCCTAGGTCTAGTCACCGTCGAGGTCGTCTACTCCGTTATCAGGGTCGTCGCATACGTCATCTTCATAGCAGCCTACGCTCTGCCTAGGCTCAGGACCCCCCAGGCTGTGCAGCTCCTCTACCCGCTCCTCCTCACCATCTATAACCCCCTCTTCGAGATCATCTCCGCGGGGCTACTTGTCTACCTAGTCGTGGAGACAGCCCACAACTGGGTAAGCGGGAGGCCGAGAGGGTCTGGAAGCATATTCGCTGGATTCCTAGCACTTCTTCTAAGCCACATACTCTTCTTCCTAACCCCCCTAAACCTGCTATACTATATTCTCGGGCACGCAGCCCAGCTCGTCGCCCTAACCATGATACTCATCGGCACATACGAGGCCGGCTCAGAGGCTAAAACACTGGCCCAGACATAACTATGTATAATTGGTCTCACAGACGCTATGTTGGTCTAGCTTGAGGAATGTGAGTGAGGTCTTCGACGCGGGTGAAGGCGTCGAGGTTGAGCTTAGAGGCTGGGTCTGGAGGAAGAGGTCGCACGGGCGGCTGCTCTTCATCGACCTTAGAGACTCGACGGGGGTTATACAGGTGGCGGTCAACGCGGGGCGGGTTGGGCCCGAGAGCTTCGAGGAGGCAAGCAAGGCCAGTCGCGAATCCTCGGTACTGGTTCGCGGCATCATAGCCCACGACCCGAGGGCTCCGGGCGGCGTGGAGGTCCGCTGCACATACTTCAAGACGATAGGCCAGTCTCTCGATGACTTCCCTATAAGAAAAGGCGTCACATCCAGGGTCCTCTACGATAACAGGCACCTTTACCTGAGGAGTCCGAGGGTTACTGCGGTTATGAGGATTAGGTCAAACCTGATCTGGGCGGTTCACGAGTTCTTCAGGTCTAGGGGGTTCGTCGAGATTGACTGCCCCACCCTAGTCACCGCAGCGGTAGAGGGAGGCGCAACCCTCTTCGAGGTCAACTACTTCGGCAAGAAGGTCTACCTCACACAGAGCGTCCAATTCTACCAGGAGGCGGCCATCTACTCTCTGGAGAGGGTCTACAGCATCCAGCCCAGCTTTAGGGCTGAGAAGAGCAGGACGACCCGACACCTCACAGAGTTCTGGCATGTCGAGGCTGAGATGGCCTATGCAGGGTTCGAGGATCTTCTAAAGACCATCGAGGAGCTGGTCAGATACATTGTAATCCGCGTCGACGAGCTCTCGAAGAAAGAGCTGAGGACTCTCGGTAGAAGAATAAGGACCGAGGAGGTTGAGGGGCCCTTCCCGAGGATAACATACGCCGAGGCCCTCGACATCCTGAGGAGGCACGGGGTTGACGCCGAGTGGGGGATAGACATAGGTGCTGACGAGGAGAAGATAATATCCGGTGAGTTCGAGAAGCCCGTATTCCTAACCCACTTCCCAAAAAAGCTCAAGGCATTCTACCACAAGCCAGATCCTTCGAACAGGGAGGTGACGCTGAGCGCAGACCTCCTAGCGCCGCGGGGGAATGGAGAGATCGTGGGGAGTGGTGTGAGGATTGACGACTATGAGGAGCTGCGGAGCCGGATACTTGAGGAGGGCCTAAGGCCGGAGGACTACTACTGGTATCTTGACCTGAGGAAGTACGGCTCTGTCCCCCACGCCGGCTTTGGAATGGGTGTCGAGAGGGTTCTTAAATGGATTCTGGACCTGCCACACGTCAGAATGGCCGCCCCCTTCCCCAGAACACCCACAAGGATACAGCCGTAAAGGGTGCTCCCTAACCAAGGCTATGAGGGTGGCTTAGTGTGAATGGTATTTATACGGGGTCCCATGGACAGACATGGGAATTAAAAATTGGGTAATCACCCGGTTCTGCCAGACATCCAGTCAGAGCCCGCGAAGGTGCCTATAAGGGTCAAGAAGGTTGGCCTCGTTAGGATACGCCTCCCATACGCCAGCGTCCATTTCGGCGATGGCGTAATAGTTGTCCAGAGACCGTTACTCACGGTCTACGTCGACCTGCCCAAGAGTCAGAGAGGCATCCACGCGAGCAGGAGCTATGAATCAGTGTTTAAGGTTGTTAATCAATCGACGTTCTCGGGGCTGAGGCTTGAGGACATCTGTGCGCAGGTCGCCGAGGAGCTCTTGTCGAAGCACGAATACGCCACCAACTCCAGCTGCGAGCTCAGTGGCGAGATATTCAGGGTATCTAAGGCTCCCACAAGCATGGTTGAGTCCTATGAGGCCATTCCTGTCTGGGCCTACGCGGCGGCCGAGAGGCTTGACGGGAGGGTAAGGACTCGTAGGGGGATAGGGGTTTCTGTGAGCGGGGTCACCGCGTGCCCGTGCGCACAGCAGACGGTGAAGACCCTTGCAGAGTGGGAGAAAAACTCCATCATCGGCGACGATAAAATAGTTGGGACGCACATGCAGAGAACCGTGACATCTGTGAGACTGTTCCTAGTCGACGGTGAAACTGTGGACCTTTTGGACCTCGCCGACCTTGTAAAGGAATGCATGAGCGCCCCATCCTATGAGGCCTTGAAAAGGATTGATGAGGGTAGGGTCGTCCTGAAGGCCCTCAGCAACCCACTATTCGTCGAGGACGTAGCTAGGCTCGTCGCGGCCCAAGTATCCAAGAGATACCGGTCGCTCGACAATAGGACCAGGCTCACAATCCGCGTCAGAAGCATCGAGAGCATCCATAGCTATGACCTCGAGGCCAGGCTCTCCGCAACCCTAGGCGAGATAAGGGAGGGTCTCCGGAATCAGTTATAGAATGATGCCCGAGCCCCCGCCAGGCTGGCTGGACTGGTACCAGAGAATACTCAGGGACTTCAGCTTCTCGCCCGAGAGGGATGAAGAGGCCGCCGAGATGCTCTCCAGCTTCATGTCTGATAAGAGGTGCCTGAGGGAGGAGCTGGCATCTAGGCTCAGCAGGGCGAGGTGCGTAGTGGTGGCCGGCGCATACGACACCTTAGGCGAGGAGGCTAGGATACTCGCTGAAAACCTGTACAAGGGCGTGGCCGTTGTCTCAGCCGATACGGCGACTACGCCCCTATTGGAGGCAGGTGTCACCCCCGACATAGTAGTAACGGACCTAGACGGAAGATTCGAGGATATCTACGAGTGCTGGAGGAGGGGTGCGGTTATAGTTGTCCACGCCCACGGAGATAACATCGAGAGGCTCAGACAACACCTTCCACGGCTAGGCGAGCGCGTCGAGGCCACCTGCCAGTGCTCTCCCCGAGGCCACATACACAACTTCGGCGGATTCACCGACGGCGATAGGGCAGTATTCATGGCGGCAGCCCTCGGCGCCAGAAAAATCATAACCATCGGAATGTGTCTCACCTGTCGTATAGGAAGATTTTCTGCCGAGCTGAAGGCATCCAGCCCACACTGGTTGCGTATGAAGAGAATGAAGCTCGACTACGCCCACCGGCTCCTCTCGTGGCTGGCCGAAACGAGACGGGACATAGAATTCGTGGACGCAACGCAGGCCGAGTGGCAGCTCCCCCAAGGCTTCGAGAAGAAGCCTCTCAAAGAGGTCCTAAGCACCATAGAACGCTGAAGGAGGACGACATAATCGTCGTCAAGCTCCTCCACACAATTCCGAAAATAATTTAAGCACGTGCGGCAATCTATAGCCATGCCTTCAAAATCTCTGGATGGCCTCCGCTTATCAGTACACGTAGCCATGGTTGTGATGCTCTTCACGCTTGTGGTGGTCACGCCTCTCTCAGCGATCCAGTATGGCTAGAGAGACCTCGATGCTCATCCATATGTTGGCCTCGTGGTCTTCTACGATGAGAATAAGGTGCCGCTCTGGCGCTGCACTGGTGCACTTGTCTCGCCGACCATCCTCCTCACTGCGGGGCACTGCACTGGATACGACCCTGAACTAGACTTGGTCCCATCCTATGCGCAGGTCTGGTTTGACCCAGGCCCAATTCTTTTTGGGGACTATCCAGGCGGTGGCGTATCTTGTGAGGGATTTTCGGGCTATCCGTGCTCGGGGGGCCACTGGGGGGTGCCCCACCCACACCCGGGATGGACAGGCTACTTGACGCTGCCCAACACACATGATATTGGTGTCGTCGTGCTTGACAAGTCGGTATCCATGCCGAGGTATGGTAAGCTGGCGCCACTTGGATATCTTGACGTCCTAGCGACGCGGCGTGAGCTACAGAACGTAAAGTTCAGGGTTGTCGGCTATGGGTTCCAGCTGGTGAAGCCCTTCTTCATGGGCGAGCGTGAACGATATAATGCGACGGTCATGCTCATCGATCTGCGCAGCGCCTTAACCGACGGCTACAACCTCCACTACTCGAACGATCCCGGCCTCGGGACCGGGCCCGGTGGCACATGCTTCGGCGACTCCGGCGGCCCAGTCCTACACAAGTCTGAGACTGGGGAGGAGTTGATAGTGGCTGTAAACAGCTTCGTGTTGAACGCCTACTGTAAGGGCTCAGCCTTCGCCTACAGGACAGACATCTCTGACTCGCTCAGCTTCCTAGCCGGATTTGACATCACTCCTTAAAACCCAACCGTAGACAAGAAGCCCTCCAGGTCTGAATAGTTTTAGAGGAGTGCTTCGTCGAGGTAGTGGGCGCATCTGCATCCCCGTGTCTCGGGTATGGCTGGTATGACGCGGGCCAGTAGTTTCTGGACCTTCTCCACGTTGCTCGCCATAGTCTTGACTACTTCTTCCGCTGTTACGCGCCACCCCTCCTTCCAGCAGTCGTAGTCTGTGACCATTGCGATTGTGAGGTAGCACATCCTGGCCTCTCTGGCGAGTGATACCTCAGGGACGAGTGTCATGCCGATTATGTGGCCGCCCCATGCCCTGAACATGTTGGACTCGGCGCGTGTGGAGAATCTTGGGCCTTGAATGCAGACGTATGTTCCGCCCCTGTGTATTGGGAGGCCGAGTCTGAGGGCCTCGCTGTAGACTATGTCTGTGAGCTCTGGGCAGAAGGGGTCTGCCATGGATATGTGCGCTACCTGGCCGCCGTCATAGAAGGTTGAGGCCCTACCATGAGTCCTGTCTATAAACTGGTCGGGCAGCACGAGCTCGCCTGGCCTATACTCCTCCTGGAGGCTTCCGACAGCGCTGGGGGCTAAGACCCTCTCCACGCCCTGCTCCTTCAAGGCCCAGATATTCGCCCTGTAGTTGATCATGTGGGGTGGTATGCTGTGTCCGACTCCATGCCTCGGGAGGAATACGACCTTGTGGTGACCCATCCTTCCGACCGTCAGTGCAGCGCTCGGCGCGCCATACGGGGTGTATGCTTTAACCTGTCTAGCTTCTACGAGCATCTCGGCGCTGTAGATTCCAGACCCGCCAACCAGGCCTATAACCGCCATCGGAGTGGAGCCGCGCTCAGAGCCTTATAAAATGTTTCAGCCCCGCGGTGGGGTACAGATCAGGCAACTGGCTGGGGGGTGGCGCACATATTACATGAATGCTGCTCAGAGTATTTCCTGAGAAGTCGGTGCTTCTTGGGCGCCTCGCTAAAGCTTTTTTCTACGTGTCTGTGGAGGCTGGGGGTGAATTTACTGCCGAGCGACGAGAGTAGCGGGGGTTCAATGGTCTTCATCTCGTCGGCGGAGTTCGGAGAGCTCATAGCTGAGCTCAGAAGGCTCAACACTGGCCCAGGCTTCCTAATCTCAGTCCTAAGAGAGCTTGAGAAGCACGGCGTGTTGTCGGAGGGGGAGAAGGTGCTAGAGGTACTACAGGACGCCTTGGCGAGGAGGGCGAGCCGCCCCCAGCCCTCTGAGCTTGGCGAGGCGGTAGCACGTGTAATAATGAGCGGAAACACTAATCCAGACGACCTGGAGAACGCTGCTGAGGCGCTCCAGAGCCTGGCCAGGCTAGCGGTTGCTAAGGGAGCCCATGTGAGGGCGGCTGAGCGGGCCAAGGAGACTGTCGCAAGAGCTCTGCTGCCGGCCCTACAGAGCTATCTAGTCCCTAGGTGGGTCTATAGGTCACTGGAGAGGACTACTGCCCAACTTAGGGAGAGGGTTGCGATGCAGGAGCTTGAGCTGGAGAGGCTCAAGACGCTACTTAAGAGGAGTGGTAGGGAAGTACCAGTCCAGCGCCTCTACGTAGTCTCTGGCCTCCTTGAAGAGGACCCGCTACCGATGGAGGGCGAGATGGCCAGGATACCGTGCACAGTCTGCAGGGAGCTGAACCTCTTCCACCTCCCCCGCGAAGAGGTCTGCAGGGATGCAAGCGCTAAACACCTGCTCTTCAGGCTCCATTGCAGCTACTGTGGCAGGGTTATTGACCTTGAGCCCGAGCGTGTCCTGAGACTCTTAGATGCAAGGATTAGCGAGGCGCAGCAGGACCTGAGGAGGAGTTAGAACAAACTAAATACAGGCATCACCCATGTAGTCGCGCATTGATAGCTGATGTTAGGACTAGGCTGAGGGTGCGGGGTTTCTGGTCTCAGGCTACCAGCAGGGTTAGTGACGATATTGAGCCGGCTAGAAGGATCGGGGAATCTGTTAAGAAGGACTTTAGGAAGAGGCAGAACATCAGCAGGAGTGAGAGGGCGGAGCTTAAGGCGGGGCTTTTAAGGTCTATCCAGGCCCACAGACGGCTTCTACTTAGGATTAGGTCTGGGATGAAGGAGGTGGATTAGGGGGGTTATAGGGGCGGGAGGAAGAGCGTGCTGTGAAATGGCACAATACGCGAGGATTCTCGGCCGCGCGACAACCTTAGCCCTCATCCTCGCCCTCCCACCCATCCTAGGCCTCCTATACCTCCGTAGCATGAGGATGTATGGGGCCTTGGAAATAACCCTCTGGATAATCTTCAGCCTCCTCTGGAACACTCTAGTCCTAGTACTGGTTGTTAGGGGGAAGATCTTCTCAAATAAGGGATAACGGGGTTTAGAAGCTTAGGAGTTTGACGACTACTGTGTCGTCCTCCCTCCTGATGACCATTGTCTTAGCCTTCTCGAACATGGGTCTGAGCCTGGTGGGGACATAGACTCTCCCATGCTTGTCTAGGCTTACCTGCCACCTCTCCCCTCCTGCCTCAATCACGGTAAAGGCGGCGCCACGGGCCAGTTCCCTCGGAACCCTGAGCCTCCAGTAACGCTTGAGCGTCTTGGTCACCTTAACCTCCTTCACCTCGGCGAGGCCAGCCAACACATAATGGTAATACTGATGTATAATATAAACCGTCTATAACGCATCCGTAGCGTTATAAACCCGTCTATAAACGCATCTATAATCACACGTATTAATCAAATTATGGGCTGGAGAGGCTGGTCTTGTTGGAGACGGCTTGCTGGTTTGCTAGCTGTCGGGTCTTCGGTTGGGTTAGCCTAAAATGGTGGGCTTAAGCAGTATCCTCGTCGATGGTTCTGAAGATTGCTGAGGTGCTGGGGACGACTACGAAGTTTATGCTTGAAGGTGTTGGTCGGAGAAACACCTTCAGGGGGCTAGTATTCGCCTCTGCGACGTTCCTCATCAGGTCCATCGCTCTCGGCATGATGCTTCCATTAATCCTGAGGGATGTGGTGGCGGCGTTAAGCTCCTCGCCCACCGATACGAGACTGCTTAACCATGGGCTGCTGTCGCTCGGTATAGTGGCTTTAGCCGTCTCAGCGAGTGAGTGGCTCTTAAAGCCCTTCTGGCAATACATGGCCCGTGGAATCGTGGAGATTAAGAGGAGTATCGTTAGCCGCGAGGCTATTGCGGGCGGCGACTCCAAGGACGTCATAGGGCGGGTTGTGAGCGACGTCGACTTTATTATTTGGAATAATTCAACGAGCCTTACCGTAATTCTTCCAAGCTTCTTGACGATGTTGGCCTCTCTCGCTGCTATGGTGCAGCTCAGCACATTCCTCGGCCTTATCTCCCTCTCCCTAGTCCCTCCGCTTTTCGCAGCTACCGAATATTACGTCAGGCGGGCCGAGCAGGCGAGGAACGTCGAGAGAAGCTTCTACAGCCAGAGCATACATTTTGCAGATAGGCTTTTGAACGGTGGGAGGGAGGAGCTTCATGGCTTCCAGTACTCTCTTGACAGGTGGCTGAGCGGGATATCTAGGCTGATACACTATGACAGGGTCTTCTGGTTCACGGGACTACTGTCCGGCACTTCTCTGCCCTTCATGATTCTCTGGGCCGGTTTAAACGAGCTTAACAATGGCCGGCTTGATGTCGGGTCGCTAGCCGGCTCACTCTACGCAAGCATAAACTATTCCCTTGCGCTCGTGAACGGTTTCTGGGGCCTATGCATGCTCGGCCAGTCGCTCGCCGCGATAAGGAGGGTTGAGGCTCTAAGCCGGGCTCGGATTGGTGTCACCTAGTCCTGTTGCCGGACCAATAGAGGACAAAGCTTTTTACCAGTCTAGATAGTAGAGTGATGCGCGGTATGGGCTCCGTAAAGCTAGGCATACTAGGCTCTGGCTTCGTCGTCTCTTACTTCCATCTGCCCTCACTGAGGGAGATTCCGGGCGTCGAGGTCGTAGCGATAGGAAGCAGGAGGCAGGCGACAGTGGAGGAGCTGGCCAAGAGATTCGGTGTGAAGAAGTCGTATCACGGCGACAACTATCTGGAGGGGTTGTGCAGGGACCCTGAGATAGACTCTGTCCTCATCTGCCTCCCCAACTTCCTCCACCTCGAGGCCACGGTACACGCGGCGGAAAACGGCAAGAACGTGATCTGCGAGAAGCCCCTAGGCAGAAATGCCGACGAGGCGGAAAAGATGCTAAGGGCGGTTGAGAGGCATAAGGTCCTACACGGCTATGCTGAGAACCAGGTCTTTGCCCCACAGATCACGCGGGTTAAGGAGATGATTGATAACGGCTCGCTGGGCAGGGTCTTCTGGGTTAGGACTAGGGAGGCGCATTTCGGGCCGCACTCCGACTGGTTCTGGAACCCAGAGCTCTCAGGCGGGGGCTCCCTACTAGACATGGGCTGCCACTCTGTCGAGGTCGCACGCTACTTCATCAGAGACGAGCCGGTTGAGGTTATGGGGTGGGGGGCCACGCTGGTCCACGGATCGAGGACCAGGGCTGAGGACAACAGCCTCGCCTTTGTAAGGTATAGGGGCGGGCAGGTGGGCCAGTCCGAGAACAGCTGGGCGGCCCATGGGGGGCTGGACCTAAGGTATGAGGTCTACGGCTCTGAGGGTGCAGCTTTCATAGACGTGACCCGGGAGACCGGTGTGAGGGTCTTCACGGTGGCTCCTGAGGAGAGGGTTGGCTACGTGGTTGAGAAGGCGGAGGTTGCGCGGGGGTGGATGTACCCCATCTGGCGTGAGCACGAGCTCTACGGATACCTGCACGAGCTCCAACACTTCATACAAGCCTTCTCTGAGGGGAGGATGCCGAGGGAAACCTACAGGGATGGCTACATCGTCAACAAGATCCTAGACGCTGCATACAGGTCGATGAAAAGCGGTAGATGGGAGGGAATCCAGTAAGGCGGGGAAGAAGGGTTCTTTTTGCTCCACTGTGTTTGCTCCCCCAACTAGACCGGAGATGCTGAGATTTTCGTAAGGCGCGGCGCTTAAGTGGTCTTAGCATCCGGGACCAGGGAGGGTCTCTGCGGTCTCTCCATCTTAAAATCTCGAGAATCATGGTGGTGGGCTAAACGCTCAAATGATGGAAGAATGGGGGGATTAGCCCGGCGGAGAACCAGCCCAAACAATATCTAGGAAACCTAAGAGAGGATGGCTGTTTTATTTAAGGACATGACTGGCGAGAGCGCCAGTCCGCTAAAATAGAGGACATGCCGGCCTCTTGGGTTTTATCCCTGTTGCTGGGCCGGTATGCCCGCCGGCCTCTGGCTCTCCTGCTTGTATGTCAGCCATATTCTCATCAGCACATCCTCCTGTTCTCTAGCCCTCGGCTTATATTTACCGATTACCGCTATCGCAGGTCTTTCTGATGCTTTTGTGCCTCATGTCCATACCTCCTATTATTTGATCGTTCTCGATACAGCCTCAAGTATCCACGAGCCCTCCTGTATGACTTACTGGAATCAACATAAGTCAGTAACTCAGCTAGAGCCTCCCTAACCAATACATAACTATGAGCTATTATTAAACAGGGATAGGCCAATCAGGGTGAGACTACTCAAGGACTACTCCACAGACACCCTCAAAATAAGGCTTGAGAATGTGAATCTAAGATACTACCCAGCCGCGGGTAGCTGTGCGTATGGTAGGGGATTTAAATACTGCTCAAAACACCAACAATACATAAACTAAACACAGAACAGATTAGATGTGCAACACAAAACTTTAGAAACAAGCCAAGAAAATAGGAGGCGGTGGAGATCTTAAAATAGAGAGGCTGGAATGGTAATGGTGTAGAGGGTCGTAGCGTAAGGGCATGCAGGTGCTTATTCCAGATGAGCTAGTTATAACGTCTAGGCTTATGGAGAGATGGGTTTTGGAGAATGGTTTTGGCGGTAAGGTGCTAGTGTACTCTGGGATTTTGAGGAGTTTGGAGGAGAAGCTTAGGCGGGGGGATGAGGCGGGCATTAACGCTTTCAAGAGTTTGAGGGAGGCGTGCGAGCGGGCTGGAGCAGCCATGGAGATCGTGGATGTTGAGGGTGGCGCAGCGGATTTGAGGACCGCATTGAGAACGCTCGCAGTGAATAGCGGCGGAGAAGTGGTGACCTCAGACCCAGTCACAGCTAGGCTCTGCGAGGCCCTCTCAATCAGGTTCAGATACCTCGCCCCGAGCAAGATCCTAGACCTCGAAAAGATATTCCAGGGGAGTGTGATGTCCCTTCACCTTAAGGAGTCTGTCCCTCCGAGAGTTAAGAAGGGGGTTCCGGGTGCGTGGAGGTTTGAAGAGCTCTCAAGCAGGCCGATGAGTAGGGAGGAACTCGAGCTCATCATAGCCCAGATAATGATGGATGTCTACTCAACGCTTGGGAGAGAGTCGTTCATAGAGGTGGAGAAGGGTGACACCATGATCGTCCAGCTCCGGGACTTCAGGATAGTAATCACGAGGCCCCCATTGAGTGACGGCTTAGAGGTCACGGTCGTGAGGCCGATAGTGAGGAAGAGCCTTGAGGACTATGACTTGCATCCAAGTCTCATGGCGAGGCTTGTAGAGAAGGCCGAGGGCATACTCGTGGCTGGGCCGCCGGGGATGGGGAAGTCAACGTTCGCCCAGGCATTGGCTGAGTATTACAGGTCTCTCGGCATGGTAGTCAAGACAATAGAGAGCCCCCGCGACCTCCAGGTCTCGAGCGAGATTACACAGTACTCCAAGTCAGCGGCGACGCACGGCGAGCTCTACGACGTCCTCCTGCTCAGCAGGCCAGACTACACTGTCTTCGACGAGATGAGGGATACGGACGACTTCAAGATATTCATCGACCTGAGGCTGGCTGGGATTGGGATGGTCGGCGTCATCCACGCCACGACGCCCATCGACGCCATCCAGCGGATTGCGCAGAGGCTCGACATCGGCGTAATCCCATCCGTCATAGACACTGTGATATTCATGGATAAGGGCGCAGTCTCCAAGATATACACGCTCGAGGTCGTCGTGAAGGTTCCGAGGGGATTGAGGAAGGCCGACCTGGCCAGGCCGACCGTCCTAGTGAAGGACTTTCTGACAGGTAATATAGAATACGAGCTATACGTCTTCGGTGAGAGAACATTCATAGTGCCTGCAGTCGAGGGAGGAGGGCGCGCCGAGGGCGGGGCAGACAACAAAGTAGCCGACATCGCCTCATCAATACTTGGCAAGCACATCCGCGGATACAGGCTGAGGGTGGTGGGCGACCAGCTGAGAATCGAGATCCCACCAGAGTACATGAAAGTGTATGTCAGGAAATGTCAGAAGAGGATCTACAGGCTCTGCAGGGAGATGAACATGGCGCTGGATGTCGTAGTACTGAACGGCGAGTAGCTGTGCAGACTCTGTAGGCATTTATGTTATTCAGATGGGGTCCGTTAAGTTTTATTTAAGAGTTGCTAGTTTATAAGTCTTAAAACCAACTATAGGCAATGGTTGAGGCGATTTATTCATCCAGGCAGCATCTCTCAGTAATACCAACTTAACGGACCCATTCAGATGTGCCATAAGAAATAAATATTATAAAAAACTAGTAATACACCCTTGTTGAATAAAGACATTGTTTTCAGGGATCTTCTATTACTAAGCCATTTTCCGGGTAGGCGGGTGGCTGGTCTGGGTGCGAGGATCACGGACGCTGGGCCAAGCCTACAGCGGGTCATCCAAGAGCTTGTAAAGAGGGGGTTGAACCCACTCTCGGTCGAGGCCACACCCAACTCAGCAAACCCCACCGAGCTCCTCCTCTTTGCAATCATAGATATGGGGAGTGTGGAGGAGGATGTTTTGAGAGACCTCATACATGAGTTCGAATCTTCAAAAATAATCAGCTCTCCCAAGATACTCACTACACCAGTCCCTGGTATCATGGGGGACACTTACTCCGACTACAAGGGGTTCCTCGGGAATCGCGCCATAGTACTGGGGGTACCGGCGCTCAGAGGATTTCTCAACGGGCTTTACAAGACCTTCGGAGATGCTGGCGCCGTCTTCCTCTACCACGCTGGAAAGAGCATCGGGAATACTGCGGCTAGAATATATTCCGATACCCTGAGCATCAAGGGTTTGGAGGCGCAGTATAGGGGTGCCGAGCTCTTCTTCCGCGCCCTCGGGTATGTGAGGTCTATGAGCCTGAACCGCGGGGAGGGAAAGACTGTCACGGCAGTCCTAACCGATAACCTAGAATGCTCTCTTCTCAGGGATATTAGGCAGCCACCCACCTGCCAGTGGGTTAGGGGGATGATCGAGGGCGTCGTGGAGGTCTTTGAGGATGATAGGTATGAGTCTGAGGAGGTGGAGTGCATAAACATGGGGGATAGTGGCTGCAAAATAGTGTTGAAGCCTGTCCACAGATAGCCTATCCCTGATTACTCACATCTTAACGCTCTTTAAAAGTTATTATTATGCGGCCATCCTTGCTAGTTTAGATGGCTTCACCCGAGCTTGAGAATATCCTCGACCACTACAGGAATCCGCGGAACTATGGCGAGCTACTGGATGCCGACATCCGCGTGAAGGACTCTAACCCACTCTGCGGCGACGTGGTTGAGATGCACATTAAGGTGAGGGATGGCGTCGTCGAGGACATCAAGTTCAGAGGGAAGGGCTGTGCGATCAGCCAGGCCTCAGCCTCCATGCTGACAGAGAGGGTTAGGGGCATGAGGCTCGAGGATGTCAAGAATATTGACAGGCAGCAGATACTCGACATGTTGGGGATTGAACTGAGCCCCGTGAGATTAAAGTGCGCCCTCCTCAGCCTGAAGGTCCTGAAGACCGGAGTATACACGTACTTGGGACAGATAGTCGAGAGGGAGGACTAGCACGCGCCTCAGCACCAGCCGTCCAGCCTGACTGGAAGGTCGTCAGAGTCTAGGTGCACCTCTCCACTCTCACCCAGACGCATCTTGACTGCGTGAACCTCGACACCAGCGGCCACAGCCCTCTCCAAAGTCTTGCAGAGCATTGGGTCGACCTCGCAGCAAGGCCTGAACCCTTCGCAGAAGGGGTGGGCCGAGATGAAGACTATGACCGCCCTGAAGCCCTCGCAGACAGCCTCGATGAGCCGCTCGACATGCCTCCGCCCCCGAAGAGAAACCGTGTCAGGATACATGCAGAGCCGTTCGCCAGAGAGATAGACGGCCGATTTAACCTCCATCAAGCCGCGCCGTCCGCCAGGCCCCTCCAGCAGATAGTCGAGCCTAGAGCCGCGGTAAGCCGCCTCCCTCGCAACGAGCCTCCATTCCCTCAGCCACCCCACAAGCCCCAGCCGCCACGCCTCCTCGAAAAAGAAGACCTGGAGTCCCGGGTCTATCAGCGCCGCCACGCCCTCCTCGGCCTCGACGCCGACGACAAGGCCAGCTGTCTTGAAGCCGGGCCGTGGCTGGTATAGGATGGATGCGCCGGGGTATAGCAGGTCGTGCAGCCTCCCTGTGTTCCTGATGTGGAGCCGCTCCACTCCACCCTCGACCCTGGCCTCGACCACAAACCTGTTGAGCCTCCGGAGCACCGTTCCCCTCTGGAGCTCAAGCCTCCCGAGAAGTGTCAAAGGCCCGCCTCCACCCCCTCGGTGGCCGGCGCTGTTTTTATTAGCTTTGGATGCGCTTGGAGGGCCATGGCCAGGGTCTCCCTTACCATAGCACTGGTGCTCTTCCTGCTAGATATAGGCCTCGGCTTCGTCCTCGCTGCCGCGTGGAGACCCGCCCAGACCGCCACAGAGACCTATCTCCTAACCCAGACCGTTACCGAGACCAGGCTGCTCACCACCCAGACAACCACAGTCCTAGGCGGTACAGTTACCGTCATCACCACAGCAACTCAGCCAGAAAGGCTCGTATCTCCCTCCTGAAGGGTGGAAGCTCGGAGACCCGCCAATCATAAGCGACAAGTACTTCAATCCCAGCAGAGTGACGCTCAATGTGGGTGACACCATCGAGTACGTTAACGAGGATGAGACCCCGCATACTTTCACGACGATGAAGGGGAAGGCGCCTGTGGCATTCGACTCTGGCCCAGTTAACCCCGGCGCTACCTTCAGATACACCTTCAAGACCGCCGGCCAATATAACGTCTATTGTACCCTCCACCCACATAAGGGCGCAATCATTGACGTCCTACCATAGATCATGAAACGCCGAGTACTCCCGATATCGTTCGGAGTACTGTGGATACCTCAGTTATTGAATTCCACATATTAAATCTGTGCTTGTGGCTTATTTCATAGACTTTTCTCGCCTCTTGAGTCTTTTCTCTGGCTTTGTCTTGGTGCTTCTAGATTTTAATGGTGGTTCTTTATAAAGAGTGAGGCCTATGGCCTGCCGTTACTTCCCTTTATCGATGAGCTCCTACTTGGGGAGGGTTGATGAGAGGCTGATAAGGAGGGGTGAGATAATACTGGACCTTAGGT
>BEHE01000010.1 GCA_002898395.1 Candidatus Calditenuaceae archaeon HR02 | reverse complement strand
CAAGAGACGAGGAAAAACTACTCAAAAGAATCTGGAGAATCGCTAAGGAACCCCAAGAGAGGCTGCGGGTGCCGGCCTAGACAACAGAGAAAAACCCCAAAGAGGCCGGCACCCCACGATATATAGTGGAGTAGCGATAGTCGCTACTCCACCCTTACATATAAAGTGTCTGCCTCTTTTGGGGTTCTTAGATGTTGTCTGGGCTGGTGTCTATGGCCACACCCTCCCCCTATTCTTCCTCTCTTTAAACTCATTCTTGTTATCATCATCCTTGCCACGCTACGAGCCAGCCACGATTTATATCGTGGCTGATTCGCATAAACCACGAGGACAGGCTTGGGTAGGGTTTATCTCTTCCACGAGGCCAAGGGTTTGACGCGGTTCGAACTTGGAGGCAAGGGCTACGGCCTCGTAGAGATGACTGCTGCGGGTTTACCAGTACCTCCAGGCTTCACAATACTTACATCAGCTTGTAAGGAATATTACTCTAATGGGGGCAAGATTCCCAGCGGGCTGCTAGATGAAGTTCGTGAGAAGCTGAAGAAGTTGGAGGAGATGACTGGGAAGAAGTTTAACGACCCTGAGAGGCCTCTGCTTGTCTCCGTGAGGTCTGGGGCCCCCTACTCCATGCCAGGGATGATGGACACCATACTAAACCTTGGGCTGAACGACAGGGTTGTTGAGGGGCTTGCAAAGCTGACAGGAGACCGACGATTCGCATATGACGCCTACCGCCGCTTCATCCAGATGTTCGCAAGAATAGCGATGGGGGTTAAAGGCGAGCTATTCGAGCAAGCTCTTGAGAAAACTAAACACAGGCTAGGCGTGAAACACGACTATGAGATACCAGCCTCAGATCTCGAAAAGCTTGTGCAAGAGTTTAAAGAAATCGTGAGGAGGGAGACTGGGAAGGACTTTCCTCAGGATCCTTGGGACCAGCTAGTCATGGCTATCGAGGCTGTCTTCAAGTCCTGGAATAATCCGCGAGCAATCGAGTATAGACGATACTATAAGATCCCAGATGACCTCGGAACGGCAGTCAATGTCCAGCTAATGGTCTTCGGAAATATGGGTATGGACTCAGGCTCAGGTGTCGGATTCACTAGGAATCCGTCCACAGGCGAGGGAAAACTCTACGGCGAATATCTTCCCAACTCTCAGGGCGAGGACGTGGTCGCGGGGATAAGGACCCCCATCCCGATAGACAAGGTCGACCACGTAATCTATCAGCAGCTGGTTGAGATTGCAAGGAAGCTTGAGAGATACTTCAAAGATATGCAGGATTTCGAGTTTACGGTCGAGCGCGGAAAACTCTACATGCTCCAGACGCGGAATGGTAAGCGCACAGCCCAAGCGGCTGTGAAGATCGCTGTAGACATGGTCAGAGAGGGCCTCATAACCAAAGAGGAGGCGTTATCTAGAATTGAGCCCAATGATCTAAATCAGCTACTACACCGTAGACTGGACCCGCGGGCTAAAATTGACCCAATAGCAAAAGGGCTGAACGCATCTCCGGGAGTTGCCACCGGAAAGGTAATCTTTGACACGGACGAGGCGGCTGAGCTCGGAGGAAAGGGCGAGAAGGTGATACTTGTGAGACCAGAGACAACACCAGAGGATATTAAAGGGGTTATCGCTGCTCAAGGAGTTCTCACTAGTAGGGGCGGGATGACCAGCCACGCGGCTGTTGTCGCGAGGGGGATGGGGAAGCCGGCGGTTGTCGGTTGTGAGAGTATCAAGATAAACATGGAGGAGGGCTACTTCTTAACAGATAAGGGAGTCCGCATCAATAAGGGGGACATAATCACGATAGATGGGACTACTGGTTATGTTATCCTTGGAGAGGCCCCAACGATAGAGCCTGAGCTGACGGAAGAGTTTAGACTCCTACTCTCCTGGGCTAATGAAGCGAAGAGGTTGGGTGTCAGGGCTAATGCTGACACGCCCGAGGCGGCTGCAAAGGCGCGGGAGTTTGGAGCGGAGGGGATTGGTCTATGCAGGACGGAGAGAATGTTCAACGCTCCGGACAGGCTGCCTATCGTGAGGGAGATGATTATGGCTGAGACGGGGGAGGAGAGGAGGAGGGCGCTTGAAAAGCTCTTCCCACTCCAGCTGGGCGACTTTATCGAGATATTCAAGATAATGAAGGGCCTGCCTGTGACCGTTAGACTCCTAGACCTCCCACTCCACGAGTTCTTACCCTCCGAGGCCCAGCTACTCACCGAAATATACGAGCTGAAGTCCATGGGAGCGCCGCAGAAGGAGGTAGATGAAAAGGTGAAGATACTCCAGAAGGTCCGTCAGCTCCAGGAACACAACCCCATGATAGGGCATAGAGGATGCAGGCTTGCAATAAGATACCCCGAGATATATGAGATGCAGGTCAGAGCGATACTCACGGCGGCGATAAAGGTGTTGAAGTCGGATGGCGAGACCGTCCACGTCCAGATAATGATCCCGCTTGTCTCTGAGGCCTCTGAGCTCGCATACCTCAGGGAGATAATCGATAAAACGGCTGAGAAGGTCTTCCAGGAGCAGGGGATAAGGATACCATACAAGGTCGGGACGATGATAGAGACTCCAAGAGCTGCGCTTACCGCTGCTAGGATAGCTGAGGTCGCAGACTTCTTCTCATTCGGGACCAACGACTTGACACAGACAACGTTCGGGTTTAGCAGGGACGATGTAGAGGCCAAGTTTATGGCAGACTATTTGGAGAAGAAGATCTTGAAGGAGAATCCTTTCGAGGTCCTTGACACTGAGGGTGTTGGAAGGCTGGTAAAGCTCGCGACGGAGGAGGGTAAGAGGTCTAACCCACACTTGGAGGTTGGAATCTGCGGAGAGCATGGCGGAGAGCCGAATAGTGTCAAGTTCTTCCACTCGGCCGGTCTTGATTATGTGAGCTGCTCGCCATACCGCATCCCGATAGCCAGGATAGCGGCCGCCCAGGCGGCGATCGCTATAGCTGAGAAGGCGCCCGTAACTGTTTAGCCCACATACCACGCCCCTCTTTTCAGTACTTTGTCTCCGTCTTACAGTTCAGTATCGCGAGGTGCGAGAACTCAGAGTCGGATGCAGCGCCGTGCCAGTGCACCAGGCCCGCGGGTATGAGGACGAAGTCGCCTTCACTCACCTCCCAAGTTTGATCCACTGTCCCAACATATCCCCTGCCCCTGAGAATGAAGAGTATCTGCTCGTGGTTGTGAGTGTGGCTCTTGGTCTTCGAGCCTGGCGTAAAGGTAACTATCGCGGCTAGAAACTCCTTTGACCCTAGCTCCTCGTTCACAAGTGTCGCCACGTTGGCTGTGCCTATGAATAGGCCGCCTGTCCTATCCTCACCCTTGACGCCTCTTTTAACGATTAACATGGATTTAGACTGGGTGGGCGCTGATAATAATGGTTTTGGCTACTGGGGGCGGGCGGCGTGGTGGATAGCTCCGGAGGGTTAGGCTGTGCCGTGTGGCTCGCGACGGAGGAGGGTAAGAGGTCTAACCCACACTTGGAGGTTGGAATCTGCGGAGAGCGGAATAGTGCCCACGTCTTTATTTCTTTTCGGTCACATCAATCCTAGTGCGCGTGTCTGACGGCTTGTGCAAGCGCTTCGTTCCGCTGCTGCATAATCCTTCTCTCGGCCCTCTTGATTATCTCTAGGAGCATGCGCTTGTATGTCCACCCAATGTAGCTGCACGCCTTACGGAGGTGACCGTCCCACACCCACCCCGGATTAGGATTAGCCTCTAAGAGGTATGGCACCCCATCACTGCTGAGCCTCCAGTCAAATCGGGCATAATCTCTACATTCCAACTTCTTAAACAGTTGGATGGACCACTTCGTTAGCAAAGATTTTATGCTCGGCGATAGGTTAGCAGGTACGGACCTCACAGCGCCATAGCTGCTAGCAGGTATCCATTTTGCTTGGTAGGTGCATATTCTCGGAAGATTGGCTGGGACCCCGCTGTAGTCCTCCCTCAGTATCGGAGCTACAACATAGTCGTGAGGTGGATTGCCTATTATGGAGACGGTTAAGTCCTCACCCTCGATGTACTCTTCCACTAGTATGGGCCCGCTGTATCCCCATTCTCTCCGCAGGTTCTCGATAGCGGCTATAAGCTCCGCCGCGCTCCTAGCTATGCTCTTCTCCGTTATGCCCCAGCTATTGTCCCCGAAGTTCGGCTTGACTACGAGCGGATATTTCAGACCCTTTACGCGGAGTGGAGCCTCTCCGGGCTCCAGTAGCACGAACCTTGGTGTAGGTATTCCCAGCTGGTGAGCTACCAGTTTCACCAGGCTCTTATCGTAACACAGTGTGAGGCAGCGTTGCCCCGCGCCTGTGTATGGTAGGCCGAGTATATCCAGCACCGCGGTTATGTGTGGTTCTTTGAATGGGTCGTTGCGGAACCCATCATCGCAGAGATTCAGTACTAGATATATTTTGCTACGGTTCTGCTCTAATATTCTAAGCATCTCTGAGTGGTTGTCTATGAAGTTGAACCTGTAGCCCCTTATGCCGTAGAGGGCTGACTTGAGCTCGTTTACCGCATACTGGTCATCCTCGTCGAATACTGAGCCGGGCTTTACGGGATTAGGGATGCGTGGGTCGCCCAGCAGAACATAAACCTCTTTGCCCTCCTCCTGCTCTCCATCCTCCTTGCCCGCCAAAGCCGTCACCATCATGCGCGTAGCCATCAATCCAGGATCGCTGCTCGAATCCTCGGAATCCATAAGTATTCTGAGGGTCACGTTGACGAATCCCACCGACTCGAGGATGCTCTTTAGCTCTGCGTAGGAGTAGAGTCTGATGGCGTAGACATTGTCGGCGCGGACCCCCTCCTCCACATCTATTACAATTTCCCTTGTTATGATTCTTTCACCATCCGACGACATCTCCCTCTCCCTTACCACGATAGTCTTGTCGTCTATCCACTCCCAGCTCCTTTTTGCATAATTTCGTCTTACGGCGTCACCGGCGGCTAAGTCTAAGAGCAGCCTCCCGTAGGGCCTCAAGACCCTATGAACCTCCCTGAGCAGCTTTACGTCATCGTTCTTGTCTGTGAAGTAGCCAAAACTGTTTCCCATTAGTATCACCGCATCGAATGTGTTGTTTGGATACGGTGTACTCCGCGCATCGCCCACCCTGAATGTGGCTTTAACCCCCTGCTGTCGGGCCACTCTCTGCGCCATTCTGACTAGGTATTCTGACAGGTCGAGCCCCTCGACGTTCCTGAAGCCTCTTCTAGCCAGCTCGATGGAGTGCCTTCCTTGCCCACAGCAGAGGTCTAGTATTTTCTCAGAGGGCTCAAGGTCCAGCATCCGTACTATAAGGTCGACCTCCCTCTTCGTGAGGCCCTCATTCATTACTATGCTTGAGTCTGTCTTCAGATAGAACTCGTTGAAGATTTTTGACCACCACTCAGGGTCTAGTAGCTGCTCCAGCGGAGTCCCCGCACGCCTGCCCCTAAATGGTCTGGATGCTGGAGACGGAGGGGGATTCCCCAACTGGCTCACCAGCTACCATGGACACACCAGCTCTCACGCTCACCACCAACTGGGATATTATTAAGGTTCATTGCTTTATTACGATCCGAACTGAAATAGCATTATTTAGACCCGTCCGCCATCTTCAGCCTTTCAATATTTTGCCTCTCGCTCTCATCAATATTCTCTACAGCAAGCCAAGCGTCTATTATCTCCCGAGCAACCTCGGGTGTCGTGAGCCTCCCGCTCATGGCTAGCACGTTGGCGTCGTTCCAGAGACGGGCTCCGCGGGCTGTCTGAGCGTCGAAGCAGAGGGCAGCTCTAACTCCCTTGACCTTGTTAGCGGCGATTGAGACACCAGTACCGGTGTAGCACACTACTATCCCCCAATCCACCTTCCCCTCCGCGACCATACGCCCAACCTCGAAGCCAACCTCGGGCCATGGTTCTGTCTTTCCACTCTTGAGGGACCCTAGCTCGACGACCTCAAACCCCTTCTCTGAAAGATACCTGACCGCCTCCACCGCCGCGATATACCGGTCATCTGAGCCGACGGCCACGCGCCTCCGCACGGATTAATCAATTTATGAGCCTGGGTTTTAAAGTATTTAGCCGGAAAACCGAAAAGGCTATCCTATTATGGAGGGGTGGGGAGGGTCGGATGCCTCTGCTGCGGATCGAGCCTCACAGGTTTAGGCGCTACAAAGCTGAGCTGGTCGAGGCTTTTACAAGGCATGCCCATAGGGTTCTAGAGATCGGGTGTGGACCACGGCTGTACGAGAGCTATTATAGGGGTCCGGAGTACGTGGGTGTGGATGTAGATGCGTCGGTGAGACCGAATATTCTCGCCGACGCTGTGAGGCTACCCTTCCGCGACTCATGTTTTGAAGTCATTGTCATGTTGGATGTCCTCGAGCATGTAGCCGATGCGGATGCTGCCCTGAGGGAGTGTGTAAGGGTTCTCAAGGATCGCGGCAAGCTGTTAATTACAACTCCCAACACCCGCGGGTTTGGGATTTACGACAGCTTCGCAGACAGGACACACATACACCACTTCAACTGGTCTAGCCTGGAGAAGATGCTTAGAAGAAATGGGTTGAGGGTGGAGAAGCGTATACCGCTCCACCTGCACATATTCTGGCCGCTACGCCTCCTACGCTCACATAGGCTAATCCCCCTTCAACAGTCGATCTGTGTGGTGGCTAGGAGATGAGTGGGGGGAGGCACCTTCTCAAAAGATCCCTGGCCGGTCTCGTATTCAGTATAGGTATAACGTTCCTCATTATCATGCTGTTTAATATACCGCTGGCAACAGTGCTCTCCATCCGCCCCTCTCTTCTACTGCTGTCTATGGGCCTGTGCCTAGCCAGGCTTCTAGCACAGGGGCTGAGATTTCACCTGTTGGTGCGGCATTACTCGACCACGTCTATGAGTATGGGCGAAGCGTTCATGGTTAGGGGTGTGAGCGAGTTCTTTGCACTGACCACCATCCCCTTCATGGCAGACGAGGCCGTCAGGGCGTGGATACTGATGGAGAGGGGAGAGAACCCTGTCGTAGCCCTCTGGATAGCGTTCGTCGAGCTAATTCTAGACGTGCTGGTCGCTGCCCCGATAGCCCTCCTATCAGGTTTCGCAGCCATGTCCCATGGCGTGATAAGCGTGGCGATGGTGCTGGTCACCATACCTGCTCTACAGCTCATACTGGTCACCGCCTTGCTTACGCAATCTAGGCATCGGGGATTGGCGCGCCTCAACAGATTGATAAGCCGGATTGAGGGGCGCCTACCAGTATTTGGAGGAGTATTAAATATGTTTAAACAGCCAGGCCCTGACCCGCAGGGTTTTCTCAAGCCGCTGATTTTTAGTCGGGGTAAATCAATTTCCGCAGGCCTCCTATCCGCTACGGTGGTCGTGATGCTTATACCCGCCGTCACACTCTACGCAGTCTTCTCGAGCTATACGGCGATAAGATTCGTGGACGCAATCTACGCTTTTCACGCAGGGAATACATTAGGAGTCCTTCCCGTGACTGCCGGTGGCGCGGGCTTGACCGAGGCCGGAGTCTACCTCTTCTCCAGCAGGGTCCTAGGGGTTTATTCGTGGACTGCAGTCATACTGTGGCGGATACTTACATATTACTTAACGCTACTAGTAAGTGGAGCTATGCTTACTTACTATGTATTGAAGAGGCTGAGGACCCATTTTAATAAACTGCCGCGCCATGCCTCAGAGGTGCCGGGCCTTAAGTGAGTTTAGAACAGTGTCTAGCCTCAGGGCCCTCGTCTCTGGAGGTCTAGCTTGCTTGGAAGCTGGCGCACTCAGCCTTGGAGTATATTTGTAGAGCCTATGCAGTTTCCCATCACTGCTTGACCATGTCTCCAAAACCTCAATGGGGATCCAGCCGCGAATAGGGTAATTATGCGTCACAATGACTGCGTCTTTTGGAGCCGTTAGAAGCACGTGCTCAATCTTCTTTAACGCTCTGCTTGTGAGGTAGGCTACAATGTGTGTGACACCCTGGAGGCTGACCACTCTTACGTCAGTGTTTAGGAAGGCCACGTTCTCCAGTCTAAGCTCCCCCGCCCTCCTCTTAGCTATCTCTACCAGATGTGGGTTGAGCTCAATACCCATAGAGAGAGAACCGTATCTCTTGGCTGCCTCAATGACGAGTCTTCCATCGCCTGAGCCGAGGTCTACGACTACAGAGTCCTCACCAGGCCCCGCGAAGTCTATGATCTTTCCAACCAAATCCCAGCCTGTTGGAACGAAGGGATCTAACCTCGGACGCAGCCTGTTAAGCATCCAGCCAATAGATAGACTTCTGTCCTCTTATCCTTATCTCCTCAAAACACCTTGTCCTCTCACCTGATAAATAGTCCTTACCAACCTATTACTTGACGGGTTGAGCAGGGAGAAGATAGTTCCGGACACTAGTGTGCTGATTAACCGGATTCTCTCCTCCATGTTGGAGCGCGGAGAGCTGAGGGATGTCGAGATAGTGATACCTATGGCCGCGCTAGATGAGCTTCAGGCACAGGCTTCGAGGGGTAGGGCTGAGGGTTTTGTTGGGATCGGTGAGGTGAAACGGATTAGGGAGCTTGCCGCGGCGCATGGAGTTGAGGTTAGGTTTGCGGGTGAGAGGCCTAGCCTGGAGGACATCAGACTGGCGCGAGGCGGGAGGATAGACGCGCTTATCCGGGATGTGGCCCGTAAGGAGGGTGGAACCCTCTACACCTCAGACTACGTCCAGTACCTTGTGGCGGAGGCTGAGGGGGTCGCCGCTAGGCACTTTAAGGTGGTGGAGCCGAGGAGGGAGCCGCCCTTCCAGCAATATTTTACAGAGGACACTATGAGCCTCCACCTGAAGGTTGGTGCACCCCCCATGGCGAAGAGGGGTAGGCCCGGGAGCTTCGCCCTCGTCAAACTTAGAGAAGAGCCCTTTACCCGCGAAGAGGCTGAAGCAATGATTAACGACATCATGTGGCTGGTGCAGCACAGTGAAGACTCGTCGGTGGAGATCTCTAGGAGTGGGGCGTCCGTCATCCAGATGGGCCAGTACCGCGTCTCGATGACTAGGCCTCCTTTCAGCGACGACATCGAGATAACGATTGTAAGACCGATAACCAAGCTTACGATACATGACTATAACCTATCGGAGAAGCTCTTTCAACGCCTATCCACCAAGGCGGAGGGTATACTCATAGCTGGCCCGCCTGGCTCGGGCAAGACGACATTCGCCTCAAGCCTCGCCGAATACTATTGGAGCCTCGGAAAGATTGTCAAGACTTTTGAATCGCCGCGAGACCTTCAGGTGGGTCCCGAGATAACGCAGTTCGGACCGCTGGAGGGCGATTTCGAAAAAAGCGCCGAGATTCTCCTCTTAATCAGGCCCGACTTCACCATATTCGACGAGATGAGAAAGCAGAGGGACTTCCAAGTCTATGTAGACATGAGGCTTGCGGGAGTGGGGATGGTCGGCGTGATACATGCGAGCGACCCAATAGACGCGATTCAGCGCTTCATCTCTAAAATTGACCTCGGACTCCTCCCCTACATAGTTGACACGGTCATCTTCATAAGGGATGGCCGGGTTGACAGGGTTTACGAGCTCAGACAGGCTGTCCGAGTACCCACAGGCATGTCTGACAGGGACCTGGCGAGGCCCATAGTCGAGGTAGTAGACCTAGAAACCTCGAGGCTAGAGTATGAGATCTATGTTTTTGGGGAGCAGGTCACAGTGGTTAAACTGTCAGACCGAGAGATAAAGGCCGTTGACGTTGAGAGGGCTGTGAGTGTCGTGTCAAGGACCCTGGGACGGTTTCTCAGGGATTTTCAAGTCTCGCTAGAGGGCGAGAAGGTCGTGGTCAAGTGTGAGCGGGAGGACTTAGCGAGGCTTCTCAAACACCATGCTAAGAGTATTAGGAGGCTTGAAAAGAGACTCGGGGTCGAGATCGAACTAGTCCCAAAACTCCTGACCACGGGCGAGGAGATAGAGTGTACTGTTAGCGAGGGGGGCGCCTCCCTTGAGCTCAGGTTACCGGTGGAGAGGGAGGGTGAGAAGGTCGCAATTTATGTCGGAGACAAGTTCGTAACATTGGCTACTGTGGGTAAGGGGGGAAGGATCAGGCTCTCGAAGAAGGGAGATGTGGGGGTAGCGACCATGAAGAGCCTCTTAAAGGGGGAGAGGATACGTGTATTCAGCATAGGTGGTAGAAAAGGGACAAACGCGTCTAAATTGGAGAAAAGCTAGATGAGCCTTTTTGAGAGCCGCGGAGGATGGTGTTAGTTCAGGTATGGCGCCAATTGGGGAGGACCGACCGCGTGGGGGGAAAGAATACAGGTCTAGGCTTAGAATCTACGTGGATATTTTGGAGTCTGTTTCCTCTGAGGGCGCCGCCCGAATAACAACGATCATGAGGGATGCGAATCTTCCGCATGACAGGCTTGTGAAGTATTTGGATGAGCTCGTAAACCGCGGCCTCCTAGAGAGGCGGGATGGTGGCCAACCCGTCTATACTTTAACCGTGAACGGAGCCAAGTTTATAGAAGAGTTTAGGCGTTTTGAGGCCCTTGCCCGGGCCTTTGGCATAAAACCATAGTTTCGCCACCCTGGCTCCTATCGAAAATTTTCCTGGTATATGCTTAAATCCGCGCCAACCGTACGAGTTGGTGGGTTTAGTTTTGCCCTCATCACTAAGTGGGGGGCGAGAGGTTGGAGCCCCACTGGGCCTCAAAAACACTCTCGCTGGCCGGGACATCATAAGCTGCAAGGACCTAAGCCGAGAGGATGCGGAGCTAGTCTTCAGGCTGGCTGAGGGGGTCAATTCCGGAACCATTCATTTAGAGGACACCCTCGCCGGGAGGAGGGTTGCTTTAATCTTTGTCGAGCCTTCGACGAGGACTTTCCAAAGCTTCTACGTAGCTGCGAGGTCGCTCGGCGCAGAAGTCCTCTCGATACATGACCCTGCGGTGTCCTCTATCGCGAAGGGAGAGACGCTCTATGATACTGTGAAGATGATTGAGGGGTATGGGGTGGACTGTATTGTTTTGAGACACCCTGCGCGCGGCTCGGCAAGGTTCGTGGCAGAGACTACTTCTGTGCCTGTCATCAACGCTGGAAGCGGAAGCCAAGAACACCCCACACAGGCCTTATTGGACGTATTCACAATCAAGTCTAGGCTCGGCAGGGTCGACGGGGCCAAGATAGGTATGCTGGGAGACCTTAGATACTCTAGGACCATCCCCTCGCTCTGCTATCTCCTCGCAAACTATAACGGCGTCGAGATATTTTTCATGGCGCCACCACTTCTCCAAGTAAGAAGAGAGGTGGAGCTCTACCTCTCTGAGAGGGGCGTGACTTATAGGAAGGCGATGGCGGCTGATGAGATCAAGGAAGTGATGCCTGATCTGGATGTCTTGTATGTAACGCGCATACAGAAGGAGAGGTTTCCTGACCCGACAGAGTACGAACGCGTGAGAGGCTCATACGTTGTTGACGCTAAACTCCTCTCCTATGGTAGGAGAGATTTGGGCATCATGCACCCGCTCCCCAGGGTCGACGAGCTCTCGCCCGAGGTGGATAAGCTCCCCAACGCGTGGTATTTTGAGCAAGCTAGGAATGGTTTACCTATAAGGAAAGCACTCCTCCACCTAGTTCTTGGTGGGGCAGGATGAGTAGCGAGTCGCTCCTAGTTAGAAAAATTGACTGGGGCACAGTCCTCGACCATATACCGGCCTGGAAGGCGGACCAAGTGATAAAACTCCTGAACTTAGAATCCCTCAAACAGGACCCCGACGTCTCAGTCATAGTGCTTCATAACGTACCTAGCAAAAAACTCGGCAGGAAAGACATCGTAAAGCTATACCACTACATGGTCAGCGAGGATGAGGCCAAGATACTTGCACTCGTCCTCCCACAGATAACCATAAACTACATCAGGGACTGGAAGGTCAAGAAGCATAGCCCAGGCCTGCCTGAGAGGATCGTGGGTAAGATACGATGCCCTGAGACGAGCTGCATTACCAACGTGGAGAGGGAGCCCGCGACTCCGCGCTACATCGTTATGAAGGAGCACGGCGTCATAGCCTGCGAGTACTGCGATACCTTACTAGAGATAGAGAGGATCCCAGATTTTCTGGTCGACTAGTGTGAGCCCTGGTTGGCCCTGGAATGGAGATGTATTGATCCGCACGTGCACTGTAGGGATTGGGGGGAGGCTTACAAGTCGACAATTAGGGAGGTCGCGGAACTTGCTAGGCGTCAGGGAGTAGTAGCCATACTCGATATGCCGAACACGGTGCCACCGATCACGAGTTTGGAGCTTGCGGAGAGGCGGCTAGAGACCGCGAGGCGCGAGGGTGTAGAGAGTGGCTACTATCTATACCTTGCAGCCACTCCAGATGAGAGGCAGCTCGAGGAGGCGGTGGATGCCGCCAAGAAGCTAAGGCGGGTGGTAGGGTTCAAAATGTATACTGCACCCATGAAGGGTCTTGAGGCACGAGACGTCGAGAGTCAGCGCCTCGTCTACCGGAGGTTGTCCGAGCTCGGCTACGGAGGCGTTATAGCGGTTCACTGCGAGAAGGCAAGCCTCTTTCGCGAGGATTTGTGGGACCCTAGCCACCCCTGGACTTGGAGCCTCTGTAGACCTCCGGAGGCGGAGTCCGAGTCTGTCAAGGACCAGATATCGCTAGCTATAGAGGCAGGGTTCTCCGGGACCCTCTACTTCGTCCACATAAGTAACCCTGCGTCCCTAGACCATGTCAAGGAGGCGAGAGAGCGTGGCCTTCGCGTGGTCTGTGGAGTAACTCCTCACCATCTCATGCTGAGCGTGGAGGATATGGCCGGTCCCGGCGGCATAGCCCTTAAGGTGAATCCGCCGCTTAGGGAGAAGGGGCTTGCTAAGGGACTCCTTGAGCGGGTCAGGAACGATGAGGTTGACTTTCTCGAGACAGACCACGCGCCGCATGCTCCGTGGGAAAAGTATGGACCACCATACCTCTCAGGGATAAGAAGCCTTGAGAGCTATTCCAGATGTGTCAGATGGCTTCTGGAGAACTCGGTCTCCGATAAGATTCTCTGGAAGATGACCTACGGTAACGCTAAGCGGGTTTTCCCTATGGTTGAGGAATAGCCTAGGTTGCTGGAGCTGTTTTCAGAGAGTCTAGCATCTGCTGATGAGTGGTGCAGAGTCTCCCGCTTCTGATCTGAGCCTCAACCAGCTCCTCATGGGTGTGGGCATTGTATAGTCTGCACCTCATGTCGTCGCAGAAGGCCTCGCCGAAGAGGTAGTAGAAGACTCCCATAAGCACGTAGCCCTTGACAACCTCTGTTAACCTCTCATCATCTGGTGAGAGGACTAGTTCCCCTAGCTTTCGCCTCTCCTCCTCGAGGAGGAGCTGCTGCATATCGGGGCTCCTGAAGAGCTGTAGCTTGACGTAGACCTCCCTGGGGAGGGCTGGGGCCTCCACGAGCCCTGTCGTCGAGATGAGGACGGGCTGGCCCAGAATAATGGTCCTAGCGTGGCCCCTCCCGTCGCCCAGCTCCTTTGTGACTAGCATCCTCTGAGTCAGTATAGCGTGTAGTATCCCGAGTCTTAGCTCTTCGCGTGGGATGAGTGATTGGAAGAGGTTTTGGAGTGTATAGCCCTCGTAGAGGACACCCCCAACCCTCCTAGCCGGGTCTGACAGTATTCTCTCCTCGAATGTAACCTCGCCTGGCAGAGGTTCACCTACAGGTTCACATCTCAAAACATCGATAACCCTAGCAGAGGCTATCGCTGGTGAGAGGCGCCGCGGCTCGGCGCCCCAGTGCTCACGGGCGTATGTTAGGAATTCATCCCTAACCTCGACGGTGCAGTGGGGAATGTGTTCTTGGAGGTACCAGGTCAGCTCGGGATATCTGATTGCCCGCGTAGACGGGTCTTTGTAGATGTATAGCCTGAGCCCTCTGTAGGGCTTAAGGGACAAATGTTTCCCAGCGCGCTAGACGGTCTCGGCCTCCAGCCTCTTGAGCTCTTCTAGGGCTATCTCAGCCGCCCTCCTGCCAGACAGCAGCATCGCCCCGAAGGTCGGCCCCATCCTAGGTAGACCATAGGTCTCCACCACGGCCATTCCAGCGACTATCAGCCCCGGGTAGACAACGCCGGTATACTCGACCACGGCGTCCTCAGACCTCTCCACCCACATCGCCCCCATCCCCCTAATCTTAACAAGGCCTCGCGCCTCAAGCTTTTTCACCGCAGCAGCGTCATGCCCGGAGGCGTCGATCACAAGGCTGGCCTCCAAGGCTATCGGGTCGACACAAGTGATCTGTCTTGGAAGACCCTCGACTGGGGTCCAGTTAACCACAACACCCCTCACAGCATTATCCCTAACAACAACGTCGTCGAGCTTTGTCAGGTTGAGGAATTTGACGCCGGCGTCGCAGGCTGAGGCTATGAGTTTAGAGCATGCATGCGGTCCGTGAGCCACGTAAAGCCCCTCGACATACTTCTTATACGGAACTTCGAGCTCGTCGAGTATCTCTTGGGCCGGAGCCCTGAAGGTTACAGGGTTCATCAGATATCCTCCAATCCAGAACCCCCCACCGAGGTAGTTGTTCTGCTCAATCACTAGGACGCGTACTCCACTTCTCGCCAGCTCCCTAGCCGCCATTAGGCCCGCAGGGCCTGCACCCACCACGATCACGTCGCTCCGCGCATACTCGCTGAACATCTCTATGAAGGATGAGGCTATGGCTCTCGTAATGTCTGACTCTTTAACAGGACTGAAGATCGGCACGGTCCTTCTGTGCGGCGCCCATGCTTTAAACTAGGATATAAGTCAGTTATAGGTTCCGGGCTACGTTTTATCTAGCAGGCTTAGTTAACGGCTACATAACTAGGCGGTGAGGGGGTGGGAAAAGAATGTATTTGAAAAGCCTAGAGCGTCCACTTAACCTTTCTGTAACCCTCAATCGGGCCTAGTACAGCAAAGTCGGACCACTCCTTAAGCTCTCGCATATGGTCTTGGGTTTTTGATGACTTATATCTATGCCCTCATCAACATGAGCTTAACAGGGTTTGGATGTATTCTCTCCGCAGGGATTTGACTAGCAATTACGGCAGACCACCCGCTTCGCACATATCAGTTTAGAGTAGGCTTCCGGCCACTTGGCTTCTGAAGCTATTTCCCAGGTATAGCCAGCATAGGCTTCCCGCACCGCTTACAGCCAAATATTTTAAGCAAGGAGACCAGTAACTAATAAGTGGGAGGGAGCACCATGTTTACTATGAGGATCCCTAACGCAGATTATGCCGCAGACCTCTTTAAGGCAGTTGCCGCTGTAGTTGATGAGGCCTCATTCAAGATTACTCAAGACTCGTTGAGGCTCGTGTCTATGGATCCAGCTCACGTGAGTCTTGTAGACTTTGAGCTGAGGAAGGAGGCCGCCGAGGAGTTCGTGGCAGACAAGGAGACAGAGCTGACAGTCAACCTTCAGGAGCTACTCAAATTCCTCAAGAGGGCTAAGAAGGGTGAGTCCCTGACACTCGTATACGAAGAGGAGAAGAGGAAGCTGGATATAATCCTGACAGACCCGACCAAGTCGCGGGAGAGGAGATACCAGCTCAACACGCTCGAACCCGTCGCGGGCACCAGTGCCTCTCCCAAGCTAGTCTTCGAGGCGAGGGCAAGGGTAAACTCGGAGGCGCTATGGGAGGCCGTGGAGGATGCAAGCCTAGTCTCCGACTCCGTTAAGATAATCATCCAGCCCTCCGCTGTGATACTGATGGCTAAGGGCGACATGGGCGTGGTCGAGAACAAGCTCTCAAGGGACGGCGCGCTAGTATACGAGGTGGAGGCTCCCCACGAGGTTGTAGCAAGTTTTAGTCTAGCCTACCTGGAGCGGATAGTTAAGCCTGGTAGGGATCTGTCCGAGGAGACGCTTATACAGTTGAGCAGCAACAAGCCCGTAAAGCTGACCTTCACACTCCCCGCAGGCAGGCTCGAATACCTCATAGCACCGAGGCTGGAGTGACACTGACACCACCCCTCCACCCTAGCTAAGAATTACTCGTCGCGAAACGTTTTAAAGTGAAGGGCCAGGCGGAAAGAGATAGACTTTAATGACAAGACCAAACCTACTTATTCATCAGTGAGCAGCGACCAGCCGAGTGAGCGGGAAGTAGCCAAGCACGCTGATAGACCGAGTGAAAGCGATTTTGCTAGAGACATCACCGCGTTGGTAGAGAGGCTAGCAGGGTTGCTAGGCCAGTCTCTCAGAGATCAGCTCTACAGGATTGGAGCGAAGCTCATCGACATGCATCAGAGAGGACTAGTTAAGATTAATCATTCGGTGATGGAGGTTATCTGCGCGGGGCACTTGGCGAGGCTTGGGTATGAGGTTGATGTGGAAAGGTATCTCGGCGATTCACTCGTCTGTGACGTCTTTGGCGAGAAGGGAGGAAGCACCCACATCATTGAGATAGAAACCGGTTTCGCCCCGCCTGAAGCCGCCCTCGACCCTCAGAGGTATCTCCGGGCCCGAGTGGTTAGTAAGGTTGCGCGATACAGTAAGTATGCTGACAAGTTCAGCCTAGCAACCCCCCGCTACAACATTCTGGAGATCCCGGAACCCTTGTTGAAGCCGCCAAGGCTTAGAGAGGCTGGAGAAGTGGAGTCGCTGAAGAGCCTCTGCGACATCTACTACAGCAGGCCTCCCATCCAGATAGACGAGCTACGCAACTGCAGAATACACTCCATAATCGTCCTCAACATCGACGACCTGGAGATGATAGAATATTCCCCGGAACAGTATTATGAGAGGGTCCTCAGACACATGTTTGCTCCGTAAATTAGACGGGGCGCCTTTCGGGGAGGGCGCGCGACGTGCGTGTTAGACCCCTAGGCCCCACGCACACCGTGAGCACCCTCTCCAATCCCTTTGCCCACGGTTTCCCGTTGGGTCCACGAGACTGGAGGCTCCCAGAGACGCCAGGTTTCCCTGACGCCTCTCGGATCTCCCCTATCCCGGGCGCCCCGCTCCATAAGAAATTATGGTCCCCTATATAAACATTTGCATCAACTTATTTAGAATAATACGAAAGTATTACTTCAACCCGATTTCGGGAGTTTTTCCCGTATTATGCGCCAAACCTGGTAGGGTGTTAGCGGCGTATCCACTACCCTTACACCGAGCGGTGCGAGTGCATCCTCAACAGCATTTACCACGGCCTGTGTCAAGCCTATTGTCGCAGCCTCCCCGACACCTTTTGCCCCCAGCGGGTTAGGGGCAGGCGTCTCGGTCCTCTCCGTCTGGATTTCAGGTATCTCGACGGCAGTAGGAATAAGATAGTCCCCAAAGTTGGAGTTGACTAGGTTTCCATCACTATCAAAGAAAGCCTCTTCGTAGAGGGCTTGAGCTAGGGCCTGGACCGCCCCGCCAATTACCTGCCCCTCAACTAGAAGCGGGTTAACAACCCTTCCACAGTCATCGACAAGCACTAGCCTCTTCACCTCTACCCTTCCCGTCTCCAAATCAATCTCGACTACGGCCACATGCGTCCCAAATGGATACGTCAGCTGTGGACTGTAGCCCACCTCTGCAGAGAGTCCAGGCTCAATACCGGCAGGCAGTCCTGAAGGGTCATACGCTAGGGCAGCGACCTCCTTAATCTTCACGGACTTCTCTGGGACGCCTTTCACTCCAACCTTGCCGTCAACGATCTCCAAGTCCTCGGGCCTAACCTCCAGCATGTGGGCTGCAAGTCTCAATATCTTGTCTCTCACCTTCATAGAAGCTTGTAGGACCGCATTACCGCCGGACGCTAGTGTCCAGCTACCCGCTGTCCCCGGCCCCCACCCGATTAGAGAAGTATCTCCAAATATGACGTCGACATCTTTTATATCCACACCCAACGCGTCAGCAGCTATCTGGGCGAATGCAGTCTCCTCGCCCTGACCGTGCGGCAGCGTTCCAGATACCACCTTGACCCTCCCATCCTTCTCCACACTCACTATAGCGGGGGTAGGGGCAAAGTTACATACCTCGATGTAGCTTGAGATTCCTATGCCCAGCAGCTTCCCAGCAGCCCTTAGCTCTGACTGTCTATGCCTGAGCTCCTCATAGCCCACAATCTTGAGCGCCTTGTTAAGCGCTTGTTCATAGTTCCCAGAGTCATACTTGTGGCCGGTTATTGTCTCGTAGGGGAACTCCTCTGGCCTGATGAAATTTCTTCTCCGAGCCTCGGCTGGGTCGATTCCCAGCTCTCTCGCAATTCTATCCATAGTCCGCTCAATAATGTATGAGGCCTCTGGCCTGCCCGCACCCCTATACGCCGCCGTTGGAACTTTATTGGTGAAGACGCCAGTTACCTCAGCCTCCAAGCCTCTCAGCTTATAGCAACCCGGCAACATCCCGACAATCCCCTCGGGAACCTGTATCGTGGAGAAGTATGGATAGGCGCCGAGATCTGTCAAGATCTTAGCTCTAACCCCGAGTAGCCTGCCGTCATTCTTCACGGCCGCCTCAACCCAAGCCGCACTACCCCTTCCATGAGTTGTGGAGTGGAAGTTCTCACTACGCGTCTCAATCCACTTTATAGGCCGTCCAAGCAATTTAGCTAAGAGGGGAATCACTACATCTTCAGGGTAGTGCTCGAGTTTCGAGCCAAATGCCCCGCCTATGTCTGGCGCTATAACATGAATCTTCGACTCAGATATTCCGAGGGCCTCTGCCGTCCAGCCTCGAAAGTCGTGCGGGAATTGTTTAGTGGCCCAGATCCTCAGGTATCCGACACCCTCGTCAAAAATGGCCACCACACCACGACACTCCATCGCAGAGGGGACAAGCCGCTGTATCCTCAACTGGACATCAACGACCTTGTCGGCCTCCCTGAAGGCCGCCTCGATATCGCCATAGACACGCTTCCTAGTAAAGCAGATATTGTCCGGGAAATCATCGTGTATGATAGGCGCACCGGGCTTAGAAGCCTCAAGAGGATCCACAACCGGCTCAAGCCTCTCGTAATCCACGTTAATGTACTCCAGAGCGTCCCGCGCGGTGTAGGGGTCGTTAGCAACTACAACAGCGACAGGCTCGCCAACATACCTAACCTTGCCCTCTGCGAGAGGCTTAACCACAAAATCCTTCCGCCCCCGCGGTACATCTAGATGTATGCCACCACACATCTTGTTAAGCTCTTGGCCGGTGAAGGCGGCCACCGCGCCGTTTTGAAGTGCGCCAGATACATCGATACTAGTTATCCTCGCGTGGGCGTAAGGGCTCCTAAGAAAGGCCGCATAGAGCATCCTCGGGAGACTTATATCATCTATGAACCTGCCCCTACCTGTTAAAAACCTCAGATCCTCCTTCCGCGGAATAGGCTTACCGACATAGACCGCTGACTGCACAGATGAAAACTAAGGTACTCTCACCTAAATATCTACTTCCCGCGCAGAGCGAAAGGAGTTTTACCTTCGGCTCATGAGCGCCTGCATTACACGTCAGCACGATTTGAATAATGTTTAATGAATGCCCGGATTGGGGGAGAAATTGTTTACTTTACTCAATATTTATCGCCTCGGCTAATGACATGTTTAAATATGACTTATTAGCCAATATTCGCCAAATGATGGTCCATAAAACGGTAAGACGTGGAAAAATCGTAGCAGATGGACACAAAGTAGCCTTTATTGATGGACAGACAGTCAACGCGGCCGCGGCAACTCCTCAGCCTAATTCCTTAGTGGGGGTGTGTCGAAGGCATGCCATTTGTCTTTGAGAACGGCGAACTCGTACCGTGGAGGATGGGCCTTGACCAAGTGTTGGAGAGCGTTGAAAGGGATGGCATAAAATACATTGACCTCCAGTTCACGGATGTTCCGGGCAGGCTCCAGCACGTAACGATTCCAGCCAAATTCCTTGACGAGGATTCATTCTCCTCAGGCGTCCCAAAGCTTGACGGCTCATCTATCAGGGGATTCGTAGACATACACGAGTCCGACCTAGTGCTATATCCAGACCCCTCAACCTATGCCATCATCCCATGGATACCTGACCATGTGAAGACCGCGAGGATGATATGCAATGTCGGCTGGGGAATGGCGCGTGGAAGGCTGGAGAAGGACCCACGCCATGTTGCTCAGAAGGCGGAGATGTATGCGGCTGAGCAGGGATATGACCTCTCCTTCTGGGGGCCCGAGATCGAGTTTTTCGTCTTCGACAAAGTCCACTGGGACGTCCTAGACGCCTACAGGGGACAGTCTTATAGCATTGAGTCGAAGGAGGCGGCCTGGAGTAGCGCAGGAACCAACTATCCCATCAGGTTTAAGGAGGGCTACTACCCCGCTCCACCCCACGACACGTTAATGGTCTTCAGGTCCGAGTGCGTCAATATACTTTCGGATCATTTCCACATACCTTGCGACGCCCACCACCACGAAGTAGCTACAGCGGGGCAGTGTGAGATAGACATGTACAGGGACACCCTCACAAATATGGCAGACAACTCCATAACATACAAATTCGTTGTCAAAAACCTAGCAGCCAAGAGCGGAATGATCGCCACATTTATGCCAAAACCAATCTTTGGCGACAACGCATCAGGCATGCACACCCACGTCAGCCTATGGCAGAGAAGCGGAAAGACCAAGTCAAACCCCGGCCACACCATCCTACAGCTAGATGGTCATGAAAACCTGTTCTACGACGAGAATGATGACTACGCTGAGCTAAGCCAGCTCGGCAGATACTTCGGAGGAGGATTACTAGAGCACAGCAGAGCCCTCTGCGCAATAGTAGCACCCACAACCAACAGCTACAGGAGACTCGTACCCGGATACGAGGCCCCAGTCTTCATAGCCTGGAGCAGAAGCAACAGATCAGCAAACGTGAGAGTACCCGTATACCACAGGGGCCGCGCCGCAAGCGCGAAGAAAAGAATCGAATTCAGGACACCAGACCCATCATGCAACCCATACCTCTGCTTCGCAGCCATGATGGCTGCCGGACTCGACGGAATCAAGAAGAAGATCGACATAGGAGACCCAGTCGACGAGGACATATACAAGCTATCGCCTGAAAAGAGGAGGCAGCTTGGAATCAAGCAGCTCCCCGGAAGCCTCAGAGAGTCCATAGAAGAGCTTGAATCAGACCACGACTTCCTAAAACCCATATTCCCAAGCGAACTCATAGAGACAATAATAGAGAACGGTCTGAAAGAACACACACAGGTCTCCGCACGCCCACACCCCTACGAATTCTACCTCTACTTCGACATCTAGCTATATACTTTGACTTTTTATAAAATATTATAAGCAAAATTCGTTTCTATTTATTGAAGACGAAGATACTAGACCAAGAAGCTTACCGGTGAGGAAAGGAACATAAAAACAAGATAGAAGCACAGATAAAAGGCTTCCTCGAGAAGACTTATAGAAGGTTTAAGAGCACCAACTCCAAGGAGGTAAGGCTAACTACCTTATGCGTCATCTGCAGCTTCAAAAACGGCTACCTAACGATGTACTATGGGAAATAAAGGCAGGAAGGCCTGATCCATACTAGCTCCTATGATGAGTTTGTAAGCTACTTGAGCAGAATAGGTATTGCTCCGCACACGATAAAGGATTATGTCCACGGTGTTAAGAAGTGTTTGATTTTAATGATGCCGACATCAAGAGCGCAAAGCTTCATGAAAAAGTTGAACTCCAAGACAGTTTGCGATAACGCTCGATCTTCCCTTTCCTCCCATGTCCAAATAGACATATGGCTGTCCGTCCTCATCCAGACCAACCTTTAGAAGAGACGTCTTCTTGGGTCATATACATATCTGTCTGCTTTCTGCATAGTTGCTAAGCTCTCATGCCTGTTTTCAGCTAGGCATAGCGCTCTACACAATATTATGGGGGCACTCATCACACTAGGACATAAAAACTTTGCACCTTAGCCTCTTGTTGAAGTCTACATCTTTAACCCTTAGGCTTAGAAGCTCTCCTATTCCCATTTCGCTTGACGGAACATCGTTAATAAGGCCTCTCCTCTCAAGTCCGCTGCCATAACTATTTTCCTAAGCTCTTCCCTCGTCGGCGCTTTATTAGATTTCAGGAGCGTCATCAACCTATTCACACGACAATCTCCCACGCATCAGGTCCCATCTCACTGGCTTCGAGGTCGGCCTGCTGATGGATTTTATAGGAGCCGATGACCCTGAAAGCCCGCTGCACGCAGAGTCAGAGAAGAAATAGTGCTTGAAAAGTTTAGCAGTGAAAAGTCCCTCCGCTTCCTCAGAGAAGGCTTTAGGGAGCAAGGCATAAACCCCGATGAAAATGTGTTGCGAAGGACCATGGATGTTCTGGACAAAGTCGTGGGATGGTTAACCTATTTCGGATATAGAGCATCCATGAAAAAAGAGTTGATGAGAATCTTCTAGAGGCTGTTTTGGCGGAGGCAATGGCGATGGTTAAAAGCGAATTATCCCACCTATTCCACCGTTCACGACATTACAAACAGATTTTGAGAGCCATAATTAAGGGTAATGTGAGATGGTCAGATATTAAACGTGCTGTAGAGCTATGGGAGAACAGGTCAATCCCAAATGCACAACTATCACGCCTCCTAGAAACGTTGATAAAACAAGGGTAGTGGAGAAAAAGGATGAAAAATACATAATCTCGAACCCAATACTACGCACTCTGTTTTAATTTAGTCGACCGGGTCTTCAACGCTAAGAATTCAGAGGTCGTGGTAATATCTATCTTCAGTGATATCGTATACTCTAGGTTGATGCCGGGGGAAACACGGTGTGAGGGAAAGAATAGGGTGCTCCTTAAGATGTGTCTAACATGTTAAACACATACTTTTCTTTATCCGCTAAATCGATAATGTTGGAAGGATGTGGTGAAGGTTGGGCGTAGTTAAGTCTAACAGCAGCCGGAGGAAGTTCCTATCAGTTCTCAGTGCCGGACTAGTGGCCGGGGCCGCGGCCGGCTTCACGGGGGGAAGACTCCTCACGCCGACGGCACCCCCGCTAGGGAAGGAGCTCGTCGAAATAATCGAGCAGAGGAAGCTCGAACTGATCCACGCTAGGGCCGCCCTGAAGACATACGTCCCTGGAGGATGGAAGGACGAGTTCCTCATGATCTCCTCGGGCGGCCACTCGGGTCAGGTCCTAGTGATAGGCGTACCCTCGATGAGGCTCCTCAAGGTCATCGCGGTCTTCACGCCCGAGCCCTGGCAGGGTTACGGATACGGAGACGTCAAGACAATGAAGCTCCTCTACAAGGGATCTAACGGCATCAGACTCCTGACGCTGGGCGACACGCACCATCCGGAGATCAGCAGGACGAATGCGGAGTACGACGGCGAGTGGGCCTTCATCGGCGACAAGCTCAACGCCCGAATAGCTTCGATCAGCCTCAGGGACTTCGAGACGAAGGACATCGTGAAGCTCCCTAACACCCAGACCCAGCACGGAGGAGCATGCGCGACGCCGAACACCGAGTACGTGGCATGTGGCAGCCAGTTCCCAGCGCCATGGGAGCCGGGCAAGGGATATAAGCCCGGGAAGACTTACATCAAGCTCACCGAGAAGAACTTCGAGGAGTTCTTCAGGGGTACAGCCAACTTCATCGCCTTTGACAGGAAGACCGGTAGGTTCGACCTGAGCAGGAGCTTCCAGATCGAGCTTCCGCCGTACATGCAGGACCTTGAGGTCGTCGGATGGGGGCCGAGCGACGGCTGGGCCTTCATGAACTCCATCAACACGGAGCTCCACATAGGGGGCGTTCTGGAGGGTAAGCCGTCGCTGGAGGTCGGTGCCTCCAAGAACGACTTCGACTACCTCCACATCATCAACTGGAAGAGGGCTGAGGAGCTGGTCAGGCAGGGTAAGTACGTCGAGATGAACGGGATTAAGGCGGTGCCGCTCGATGTGGCTGCCAAGGAGGGCGTCCTCTTTTTCGCTCCTGAGCCCAAGAGTCCGCACGGCTGCGACATCTCTCCCAGCGGCAGGTACGTCGTTATAGGAGGGAAGCTGGCGCCAGCGGTGACGATCTACGACGTCGAGAAGATCAAGGACGCCATCAGGAACCAGAGGTTCGCGGGGACTGACAGGTACGGCGTACCGGTCCTCAGGTTCGAGGACGTCAAGGCGGCGCAGATCGAGACGAGCCTCGGCCCCCTGCACAACGAGTTCGACGACAAGGGGCGCGGGTACGTGAGCTGCTTCATCGGGAACACCGTGGACCAGTACACGCTCGGGCCTCCGGACTATACCGGAGACAAGCCCTTCACTAAAATCGGCGAGATACCCATCCACTACAACGTCGGACACATCTGCACCACTGAGAGCAACTCGCCTTCGCCGAAGGGGAAGTACCTCATCGCCCTGAACAAGTGGTCGGTTGACAGGTTCGTTGACGTGGGGCCGCTGCTGCCGCAGAACTTCCAGCTGATCGACATCTCCGGAGACAAGATGGAGCTCCTTTACGACATGCCGATCGGAATCGGCGAGCCACACTACGCCAAGATGATCCTCACGACGAAGCTGAAGCCGTGGGAGGTCTACTCGCCGGTGGGGTTCGATCCCGAGACCTTCGAGGTCAGCCCGTACGCCATTAAGAAGGGCCAGGAGAGGATCGAGAGGAAGCAGGAGAATGGGAAGTGGGTGACCGAGGTTTACGCCACCCTCATTAGGAGCACGATCACGCCCGACATCATCAGGGTGAAGCAGGGCGATCTGGTGAGGATACACCTGACGAACGTGGAGACGACGAAGGACGCAACCCACGCGTTCGCTGTCAGCGAGTATAACGTGATGGCCAGCGTCGAGCCCGGCGAGACAACTACAGTAGAGTTCGTCGCAGACGTGTCAGGCGTGTTCTGCTTCTACTGCGTCGAGTTCTGCTCGCCACTACACCTAGAGATGGCTGGGTGGCTTGAGGTTGAGCCCGATTAACACGTTAACCACGCATTTATAACGTGCCCAACCCAATTATCTTTGAGGTGGTTGGATTGGCGGGCAGGACTCTCGTTGCTGCTGTTGTGGTGGTAATCGTGGTGGCAGCAGTGGTTGGAGCCATCTTCGCTTCAGGTATGCTGGGAGGGGGTGCAGCGCCGAGGCAGGGTAAGGTAGTTAGGATCGTCAGCCAGAAAGGCTCATATCTCCCCCCGGAGGGGTGGAAGCTTGGAGATCCACCGACCATAAGCGACAAGTACTACAACCCCAGCAGAGTGACGCTCAACGTGGGGGACACCATCGAATACGTCAACGAGGATGAGACCCCGCACACCTTCACTACTATGAAGGGGAAGGCGCCGGCGGATTTCGATTCTGGTCCCATCAATCCTGGTGCGAGTTTCAGGTACACCTTCAGGACCCCAGGCGAGTACAACATCTACTGCACACTTCACCCGCATAAGGGAGCCGTGATCAACGTACTGCCGTGAGCATGAAGCGCAGGGCCTTTCTTATTGCGCTAGGTGGGGTCGCCGTGGTGGGCGCCGCAGCCGCGATCGCGCTGCAGTGGCGTATAGGTGTGGCTCCACGTCTTCAGATCAGGTTGGGTGAGGACAGATGCAGGAGGTGTGGGATGTTCATCAGCAGGCTCGAGTTCGCGGCTGGACTACTTCTCCAAGGCGAGCAAAGATGGCGCTTCTACGACGACGTAGGCTGCTTCGCGAGCGATTACAACGACCTATTATCTGCCGGTAAAACTGTAGCCGATGCCAGGGTCTTCGACTACATCTCGAAGGAGGAACTGGATGCGCAAAGAGCTTACTACGTCCTAGCTGACCCCAAGAACCTCTGGACGCCCATGAGCTACGGCGTGGTGGCCGTTGGGTCGCGAGGGGAGGCCGAAAACCTGGCCGAGAGGTTTCAAGGAGAGGTGATGGACTTTTGGTCCATGCTCAGCAGGTTCCGGTGATGTGCATGCAAAAGCGCGGATTCATCCTTGCAGCGGCCTCAGCTGTACCGCTTCTTCTCGTAGCCATGTCTATCTTCTTCCCCCTCTGGCACTTCCAATTCAACGCCCCGTTTTTCGGACAGAAGTGGCCTGAGGTCACCATCTATCCACTCAGCGGCATACAGGGAGCTGTGAACGACGTCAACGTCATAAACCACTACGTTGGGCTCAGCATGATCGGCAACGAACACGTACCTGAGATATCTTATCTGCCATACTTCTACGCCTCTGTGATCGCTGTGACTGCAGCCTACAGCTTCTCCGTCTCAACCAGACGGAGGAAGTCGGCGCCGGTCTTGCTCATCCTTCTGGCAGCATTGGTGATCAGCCTCTTCACTTTCGTCTACATATGGCTCTACAGGTTCACGCACACGATTCATCCAGACGCACCGATCAAGATAGAGCCCTTCGACCCCCCGTTCTTGGGAGAGTATAGGATAGCAAACATTACGGTCCGCAGCTACTTCGGGCTCTCAATCGGTCTCATGATGGCCGCCATCGCCATCGGTTTAGTGACCTTAAGGAAAGCGAGCTGATGCGATGCTACACACAATATTCCTTCTCATATCCTTAACGACCTTTTTGCTTGTCCAGTCCGCTCCCGACATGGCTTACCCAGAAAAACACCAGATCTCCGATCTCCAATCGCTAATCGATTCCGCCGAACCTTACTCGACGATACCGGCTCCGCCGGGAATCTACGCGGGACCCATAAGGATATGGAAGCCACTTGCGCTCAAGGGGGCGGGTGACGTTGTGGTAGACGGAAAAGGGTCTGGTGATGTGGTCGTTATCAAGGCGGATGACGTCATCTTCGAGGGCTTCAGGATCATAAACTCCTTTCCCGATGTGGCGTTCGAGCCTGCTGGAATTAAGATCGTCAACAGCAGGAACGTCACAATTACTGGTAACCGGATAGAGAACGTGATCCACGCAATTTACGTCGTCAACTCTACGGACGTGAAGGTCACCAAAAACCACCTGACGAGCTTCCCCGAGAGATCGGTCAACGATAGGGGACATGGAGTTTACCTTTGGTACTCGGTAGGGGTTGGGGTCTCAGAGAACAGGATTGAGAACGTCAAGGACGGCGTCTACTCAGACCACTCATATAATGTCACAGTGATGGCGAATGAGATATTCGGCTCAAGATATGGGATACACCTGATGTACTCGGCGCGCCATGTCATCGATCGGAATGTGATACGTGGGAACCTAGTGGGCATGGCGTTGATGTACTCATTCAGATTGATGGTCACCAACAACACCGTTAGGGAGAATAGAGGCCTTGCGGTCAGCGAGGGGATATTCATTAGGGAGTCGTCCGATGTCTATCTCGAGCGCAACTTGGTCGTCGGCAACGCGGTAGGCCTCCACGTAGTCAACTCCCCATATCCTAGGGAGGGTGGCCTTCGCTTCAGGATGAACGTCATAGCCTTCAATAACGTTGGGGTACGATTTGACGGCTGGGCTTCGGCGGTCTTCGAGAGGAACGACCTAGTCGAGAACGCCCAGCAGATATCTCTCCTAACGCCCTCGGCCACGAGCCTTTGGATGAGGAACTTCTGGAGCGATAGAGGCCTCCAGATCGGCGAGAAGTACCTCGCCAAGTCGACGGTCGAAGATCTCTTAGATAGATGGCCGGTGCTCTGGGCCTTCGCCTACGGACCTGGATTCTCAGCAATCAAGACCTCTAGGTCGCTAAGCGGGCTCGGATCCTCCGTCAAGGCGATTGACGAGTTCCCAGCCAAGTCACCCAATGCCCTCAGACCAACAGTCAATGCAGGGTCATCAGTCTGGCTAGCTGCTGCTTTAGCGCTAACGCTCCCACCCGTGGCTGCCGCCATCGCGGCGAGCCGGCGATGAAGGCGATAGAGGTCAGGAACCTGACGAAGCGCTTCAGAGAGAACGTGGCTCTGGATTCGATCTACCTCGAGCTCGGGCTCAAGGAATCAGTGCTGGTAATGGGTGCTAACGGTGCCGGCAAGACCACACTCCTAAGATGCATCTTGGGTTTAATCGACTTCGAGGGCGAAGTGATGGTAATGGGTCTCGATGTCAGGAAGAAGGGGAAGGATGTCAGGAGAATGGTCGGGTACGTTCCTCAGCAGGTCAGGTTCCCCGAGGAGATGACGGTCTACGACCTCGTTGACTTCGTATCCGACATGAAGGGGGTCGACATCACGCTGGAGGAGACCCTCAGCCCTTTCGGGCTGATGGACACCGTCAACAGCCCGGTCGGGTCACTCTCGGGCGGCCTACGCCAGAGGCTCGCCATCGCGCTCTCACTGATTGGAAACCCTAGACTGATAATCATGGACGAGCCATTCAACAACCTCGACCCCATGATGAGGAACACGGTTCACGATATGATGAGGGAGATGATGAGAGGGGGGAAGAGTCTGATCGTAAGCATTCACAACATCAGCGGCCTGATCACGGCCTTCGAGAAGATAGTGGTCCTGAAGGAGGGGAGAATGGTAGGCGTCTACCATTCAGAGGACGTGCTGAGGACCCTGAGACCGGTCTACAAGGTACATGTGAAGAGTGATAATGGCTGGACCACATACAGGACCGAGGACCTCTTCGCTACCCTTACAGAGCTTCAGGAGAGTGGAAAGGATCTCCGGAATGCGTGGATAGAGGAGCCTGATGCTGAGGAGCTGTTGAAGTTCGTGGGAGGATGAAGGCTACAGTCCTTCTGCTTTTGAAGCGCGACCTAATCTCCGCGCTCCGCAGCAGGTGGCTCTACGGCTTCTCAATCTCCTTCGCCGGATTAGGCTCGGCTTTCTCCTATCTAGGGGCCCTAGGCCTCGGAGAGGTCGGCTTCAGGGCCTATAGCGCCGCAATAGCCGGGATCATCAACCTGAACCTTTATGCAGTCCCATTAGCAGCGGTCATAGCCTCTTCTCTCTCACTAGTATCGGAGAGGGAGAAGGGAACGATGGAATTTCTGCTCTCGCTCCCGACCTCAAGGTGGGAGATAGTCTTCAGCAGACTAGTATCAAATGTAGTCTCGATATCGGCTGCTATCGTCTTGGGCTACGGCCTCGCGTCTTGGCTCCTATGGCTCCTCGTCTCCGAGACAGACCTCTTGATCTACCTAAGTATACTGTGGGCATCGATCGTGCTGGCCTACTCCTTTGCCGGCATAGGTCTCCTGATCTCCTCCCTCGTTAGGAGCAGGTTCGCGGCCTTGGCCCTCTCCCTCGGAGTCTGGATAGGCCTCGTGATGGTCTATGAGGTCGTCCTAATGGCGGCGGTCATCCTCCTCAACCTAAGTCCGTTGGACGTCACCCCCCTCTTGCTGGCCAACCCCGTCCAAGCCTCGAGGCTCGTTATTGTGAAGACCTTCGACCCCTCGATGTCGCTCCTAGGAGAGTTCGGAGCCTTCATCCAGAGGGAGTTCGGCGAAACCCTGGCATCCGTGCTTATCGGCTCCCAGATCGCCATCGGAACCGCCTGCACTTTAATAGCGATGCTCACGTTCTCCAAAGGCGACCTCTGACCGATAGTCCCCTATACACCACATTTCACCAGGATCTTGTATACATTTGTATGCATTCGCACACACTTGAATACATTAAGTTATATTTCAAGGGTCCGCTATTTTAAAAGGAGTCAGCCTTGACTTTAAAGAGGGTCACGGTTGCTTTAAAAGTCCCACTGACCGCATGGGCTAGAGATATCGTGGGGTGTGGTGTGAAATCGATAAGTATTCTGGACTGCATCCAAAACGACGACGGATCGATAACACACCTCTTCCTCATAAAGACAGGAAATAGTATGACGTCCTCGAAGGTAATGAGCATTCTCAAGAAGTCGATGAACGTCGATGAAATTGTCTTCGTCAGACCGAACAAGCCGAACAGCTCTGTCTCAGGACTGGTGAGATCGAGTAAGTGTGATTTGTGCGGCGTCGTGGCAAAGAGGTGTCTGATGAAAAGAGGGGAGTACAGGGTTAAGGAGGGGAAACTGTTCTGGACATTCGTCGCTACGGATAGAGAGGTCCCTAAGATATTAGAGGCGTTGAGAGAGAGGGGAGAAGAAGCGGAGCTGACCGAGTGCGTCGAGCTCGAGGGCCATAGCGAGATCTTGTCCCCCCAGCTAAACGTGATAATGAGGACACTGGAGATGGGCTACTTCGACGTCCCTAGAAAGGTCTCCATCCGCGAAGCAGCTAGGGAGTTCGGATTATCACCTGCATCGCTCTCCGTCATGATCAGGAGGGGGGTGAGGAGGATGGTCAGGAGCTACATAGCCACGCAGGGTTACCTCTCCTGAGACTTACCGAACCTTCGGAGAATCTCCCTCGTGACGAATCCCGCACTTCCTGCAGGGAGTACATAGGATTAAGGCCCATAAGACCATTCCTCCTCAGACTCCTGCAACCTACTGACCCACATCGATCACCGCGAAGAGATCAGGACGCAATAAAGAGGTTCTTCCAGTAACGCGAATAGCATGACCAGCGAGCTGACATTGGCATCGGACTCCATTCCCTTTCTCCTTATGCCAGCGGCCCGAAGATAATGGAGAATAACGGTCTAGAGAGGGGCCAGCTGGGGCATTCTAACACGTCTTCGGCATCTTCTCATCTCCTCGATTGTGTCATGGGAAGATAAAATAATTCAATACGTGCTTCTCTACTTACAAACCCAAGATATCTGAGAGATGGATCAAGGAATGGGCAGACTTAACTCGGCAGTACCGAGCAAGATTCTTAAAACCAGTTATATACATTTAAATGTCACGGTATTACGCTTAGTTTCAATTATCCACCCTTCTTATATATCTCACCACGTGAATAGTTTCTGAAGTAATTAATTCTACAATAAAAATTATCCCATAACTCCGCGCACCAAGATATTAAACTCTTTCGACCACATAGCTGAGAAACGAGCTTGTATCTTAAAGATGTTATAACCCTGCTCTTATAGAGGAAATTTTAATATACAAAGCCGAATAGATGATATTCGATGGGAGATAAGTATCCCCAATGGATGGGTAAGATGCGTGGTCTAACTAAAGAGGAGCTTTCCCAGTTTTTGGCAAAGCCATATATTGCTAGGATTGCGACTTTAAAAAAGGATGGATCGCCTTACATAGTTCCTGCATGGTTCTATTACGAGGAGCCGTATTTTTATTTTGTCGCCCGTGCAAAATCGGTGTGGGTTGAACACATCAAGAACGATCCGCGGGTGGCGGTACAGATAAGCAGAGACGACCCACCTTATACACGGGTTCTTGTGGAGGGGCTTGCAGAGATAGTTGAGGGGCCCATTGTTGGTGGCAGGTGGGTTGAGATCGCAAATAAGATGGCCCTGAGATATCTGGGTGAGAGAGGACCAGAATATCTTACCCCCACGTTGAATCGGCCACGATATCTGATTAGAGTGACTCCTAGGAGTTTGGTGAGCTGGGAAGGTGTAGAATGGCACCCACGCTACATCTAGCCTACCCTCCCAAAAAGGATGAGTCTTCCTAGTAATGTGGATGATTATGCTGCCACGCGGGGGGTATCCATGGCCCTTTTAGATTATTTATAGCCGTATCGATGTGTTTTTGTCCGTCGTCGAGTGTGAAGAGAAAATGTCCAGGGAAGAGTTTCTTAATGCCTAGACCCCCTAGCTTTCCAATATTCTTCCTATACTCATCTAGGCTACATCCAGGCCAATTACCTAGGCCTATAGTACCGCCATGGAAGACCACATCGCCGGAAAAGAGGGTCTTTTCCTCTTTAACTAGGATACAAGAAGCGCCCGGCGAGTGCCCCGGAACCTGAATCAGTTTAAAGGTTTTCCCTCCAATCTTAATCTCTTCACCATCAACCAGCACCCTATCGGGCTTACAATGCATGAATTTATATTCAGGAGGATATATGGACCCGCGAGTCATGTTTAATCCAAGCTCCTCATCGCTTCCAGCAGACATTATCTCTGATTCTATTGAAGGTGCTAAAACCTCGATACTCAAGTTCTCTTGGAAGTATTTTGCACCTCCAGCATGATCTGAGTGGGCGTGGGTTACGAATAGGTGCCGAACCTTGTCGAGACTAATGTCCTCGCTAACTATGTTATCAGGTATACGCGGGCTATCTAATCCAACACCGGCATCGATCAAGACATATATCCCGCCACAATCTACTAGGTATATGCAACAATCTAGTGGGTGAGATAGCCCTCGCTTCCCATCTCCCACCATGTAAATTTCTCTAGTTATTCTCAACTCAGTTAAGCCTATGTTCCACTAGGAGATAAGTTTAATCCACACCATAGTCTTAAACATAGATGTAACAAATTTACCTAAAGTTCATAACAGTGGGTTAGAGGATACTACTATACAAGAGCATCTCCGCTACATTGTATACGTTTAGAGCATCACAGTTGATCCAACTAGAGCGGATTTTTCCGCTGCTAAGGCTATCTCTAGGGCTCTTCTCGCATCTTCTGGGGCTATGAGGTCAGGTTGCACCCCACTCACAACACATCGTAAGAAGTACTCGATCTCATCTTTTAGCGCGCCCTCTGCATACTGGTTTAATTGGGGCCAGTATGTCACGTCAGGCTTAGATAAGTGCTTATCATGATAGATGGTGAAATATTCTCCAGGCGTGTATATGTGTATCGCTGCATCCTCCGACAGAAGTTCAAAGAAAGAGTCTATGAAGTGTGGGTATGTATTTGGGAGTATGAAACCGCACTCAACTACGCCGACCTTACCGCCTTCAAACTCTACAATGGTCCAGAAGACGTCCGGATATTTATACTCTCTAAACTTTATAGCATTTGCATAAACTTTTTTTGCCTCCTTCCCCCAGACCCACCTGATGATGTCTATATCATGTATCCCGTGTTGGACTATTGGTGAAACTCTGTTGAGAAATCTCTCGGCTGCGCGGGATGAGCCAACTCTTCTGGCATAGACCGAGATAATTTCGCCGAGTTCGCCCCTCAGTCTCATCTCCCTCACCATCCTGTATCTCCTGTCGAACCGTAAAATGTGTCCCACCATGAATATCACACCGGAACTCTTAATAGTCGATATGATTTTATCTGCATCTTCAAGTGTTGTAGCTATGGGCTTCTCGAGCAGAACATGTTTACCCGCCTCACTCGCTAGTATGGTGGGTTCGGCATGGTCATCGTCAGCCGTGGCTATTGTAACAACGTCTACTTCCACATCCTCCACGATCTTTCTTCTATCAATATACCATCTCTTCGCACCGTATCTTTGCGCCACCTCTTTGGCCCTACTCTCAGACCTTGAACAAACCGCGATTAGCTCCGCCCATGGAATTGCTTTGATAGCCTGTACGTGCCTTTCTCCGAAATCACCTAGCCCGATTACCCCCACTCCAACCTTCCTCATATGGATCGTCAAGGATATTATTGGGGCAGGCTTTGAATCTTTTTGAACAATAGTTCTTTATATGCGAATACAGCGGGTATGCCTCCAGTATGTATGAAAACCACGTTAGCGTCATTGTCAATCTGCCTCTGCTGGATCATATCGATTAGGCCGGCCATGGCTTTCCCAGAGTATACAGGGTCGAGAATTATTCCTTCGAGCCTCGCTGTTAGTAGTATGGCGTCAATGACCTCCTCAGTAGCTTCACCATAATCGCCATACCCATCTAGTACTTCTACAGCGATACTAGATAGCTTCTCCTTATCTAAATTAATAAGCTCGGCCCCTTTCTCTATAAAGTTGCGTATCCTAGATGCTGTTGTGGCCCTGTCATATGCTGCGGAATTTACCCCTATAACTTTAGTTCTTTTGCCCGCGGCTGAGAATCCAAGGATTAACCCTGCCTGCGTCGGCCCACCACTAGTGGCGTGCACCACATAATCAACCTCTATGCCTAGCTTTTCCGACTGCTCTATTATTTCTCGTGCACAATCATAATATCCTAACACCCCGACCGCGGGTTCATCGGTGATTATTGCAGGATTATGTCCCATAGCTCTATACTCGTCCGCGACCTTCTCCATCTCCCTTAAAATGTTATCCCTTATTGAGGCCTCAACTATTCGCGCATCCGCCCCCATCAAATAGTCAAGAAGTAGGTTCCCAGTATAGTCAATACTTGTGCCTGTAAACTGAGCAGTTCTTAGGACTAATACGGGCTTAATTCCAAGAATTCTTGCCGCTGCAGTGATTTGTCTAGCCCAATTAGATTGGACCCCCGATGTGGCAATCACCACATCGGCACCCCTACTCACGACATCCCCTAAAACGTACTCTAATATGCGCGTCTTATTTCCTCCTAGTGCTAGACCAGTTAAATCATCTCTCTTTACATATATCCGCGGACCCTTAAGATGGCGGGACAGGTTAGTCATTGGATGGAATGGTGTAGGATAAAACCCTAAAGAAACTCTATTTACCTCCAAATCACCAACACTCATCACAAATGTTGTATTTAAGTTGTATAGTGGCGTGATTGTAATGTTAGTTGAGCTAGAAAATTACCCCTAGCTATTTGTTAGCTATGCGTAGCATGCGAGTTTAGAGGCAGATACGTCTTATGAGTTCCTCGTAAAGTGATTGTGCCTGGTGGAGCTGTTTTATCTCCACATACTCGTTTGGAATGTGTGCTTGCTTTACGCTTCCAGGTCCGAGTATTATTGTGGGTATATTCAATTTTTGGTATAGTGAGCCTTCTGTGCCGTACGGGGCGGTTTCGGATGCTTGGCCTGTAATTTCTTCGCATAGCTTAACGAGTGGGTGGTCTATCGGCGTGTTGAGTGGGTCGTAGCTGAGTATCTCCGCTATAGTTAACTGGAGGGTGGGGAGTCTTTCTCTGAGGCTTGACGCTAATTCTTCGAGCTTTGAGTAGATATATTCTCTGCTGTGTGATGGGATTCTGCGGCAGTCAACGACCACTTGGCAGCTTTCCGGTATTACGTTTTCTTTTATCCCACCTTCGATAATTGTTGTGGAGAGTACTGACGCCCCGAGATCAGGATCCTGTATTTCGCCTAGTCTCTTCCTCATATTTATCAACTCTACTATGAAATGCGCAGCGTTCTCTATGGCGTTTATGCCTAGGTCGGGCCTGCTTGAGTGGGCGCTACGCCCATGAAAAGTTATCTTGAATATTGTGCCTCCCTTATGGGCCCTGACTGGGCGTAGCTCTGTTGGCTCCCCAATAACCCCATAAAGCGCATCATTATCCTTCAGTTTTCCGTCTCTGATGAGAGCCTTGAGCCCGTCGAAGCCCATTTCCTCGCCAGCTGTGGCCACGAAGATTATTCCACGCTCCAATTCTTTGTTCTTGAAAGTCTCAATAGCTTTAACCATGGCGGCTACTCCCCCCTTCATGTCGGCAGCTCCTCTTCCATAGAGTCGTCCCTCGCGGATTTTAGGTTCAAAGGCCGGGGTGTCCCATAAAGTCGGATCACCAGCCGGAACGACATCAAGATGCCCAGATAAGAGAAGCCCTGCCTTGCCTGAAGGACCGATACGAACAACAAGGTTTGCTCTCTTATCAGCAAACCTATGCATTTCAACCACGCTCCCTTCTATATGCAAGTCGTTGAAATAGTCTCTGAGATATGCTGCGCACTCTTCCTCATTCCCCGGCGGCATCTCGGTTGGGAAAGATACTAGTTGGGCTGCTAATTCCTCAACCTTCACGGGATTTTCATACAACTGGAGGTATATAAAAAGAAATGAGTACGCTTCAAGCCAACGTAATAATAGCTGATTCCATGTTCTGTCCCCATAAGATTCCCGCCTGGGAATGCATATTTCAGGTTCTGTGTATTATGCCTGTGAGCATTTGAAAGAATTTTTGTAAAGGTTTTTAGCATAAGGTCTGTTTTCTGACTTTGATGGGGAGAGCCATTAGACTGATTTTATTTGCTGGCTCCATCTCATCGCTGGCTGTAAACTGGGTTTGGGTTAATCTGCCCTTCTCATCTATGGGTTTAAAAGGGCGCCAATCAGTCCTATTCGGCGACCTCACCTTGCTCCAGACCCTCCTGCTCCCCCATCCATATCTAGCTCTCTGGGTTACCGGATTTCTGTTGCAAGCAGCTTCAACGTCCTTATTCTTACTGACTAGCGTAGGTTCAAAACGCTATGTAGGGATTCTTTTGATATCCTCTGGTGTTGTGACGACTACACTCATCATGCTGATCATGTGGAGGTGGCTATTCAGTTTCAACTTAGTAGCGATGTATGCCCTAGGTCTGCTGTCCGGGCTGACTCCAATAGTTCTAGGTCTCATCCATTTAATATGGAGTAGACAGCCGCAATAAACATACAAACTATTTATCAGCTTCAGAGGCGAGGCGGTCTTCGAGTTATGACGTCTCCTTTAGAAGCGTGTAAGTAGAAAGGTTTGAGATATCCTTGAGCAGCACAAGTCTGGGCTTTCCGAGCGGATGCAGACAGACCGGACAGCTACTACCTCCTCAAAATAGCTAGCTTTGAGTAAAGCAATTAGAGCTTAGTAGTTAAAATTTATATGCTGCTACCATCTCTACAATTTCGAAAATGGCCGAAAAACCAAAGTCAAATAGACGCGCATTTCTAGGAACCGTCGCAGGGACGGTCGGTGGATTAGTCGTCGGTGCTGCCCTTGGTTCATTGGCCTTCCCACAAAGGATCACCCAAATAGTAACAACGGAGGTTGAGGTGCCTGTTGCTAAAAAAGGCTGGGAGGGAAAGCGGTGGATACCAATCGTGAACAAGTATATGACCTTTAAAGAGGTCCAAGACTCATTAGCGAGCGAGGGAAAGCTTACAGTAGCCAATTGGACATACTGGGGCCTGGTTGATACAGCCTTTGTCCAAGAGTTTAAGGACTATGTGGCTATGATGTACGATGTTAATGTAGATATCGATATTCTGGGAACCCAAGAGGCTAAGGGCGGATTCATGTTCCAGCTTTATTCAGCGTACTCAGCAGGTCTTAAAGCACCATATGATATAATGCACATCGAAGAAAATTTCTTTGAAGAAGCTGTGGCAAAGGGAATAGCTATGCCCTTCCTACCATCACCACTAGTGCCAAATGCGGCAATGGTTGACTATTACTTCTTAAAGCTACCATACGGAATACAGTTTCAGCAACATGCTCTCGCGAATTTCACAGTAAACACAAAGCAGGTTGGAGATTGGTTCAATTCCTGGCGTGCGCTGGCAGACAAGAGGCTCGAAGGAAAAATAACGTTATGGGTATTCGAGGACAATGGCTTCTGGGGATGGCTTGTCGTAATGGCACAAGAGCTGGGCAAGAATTATAAGAACCCAGAAGAGATGAGAGAAGTCCTTAAGTGGGTGGCAGAGAATGTGCACCCCAATGTTTTAAAGTACACCAGCGATGAAGCCGAATTAGATGAGCTGCTTGGCAGAGACATAAGTTGGGTTTCTGCATACTGGTGCGCCTTAGGGGAAGGGTACTCTATAACTCGACCCGAGCTTAAGGGAAGTCAAGTTTTACCTTGGAAGTTTAACAGCCAACACCCGAACCTGCCGGGGGTGCTATGGATTCCAAAAGACGTTGAGCATCCTCTCCTCGCACAAGTGGCTGCTGATTGGTTAATTAGCCCATTGCACCAACTCCCCGACATAAACAAATACAAACAATACACGAAAGAACTCTGGTTAAGAACAGAAGAAGGACCTCTGGGCCCTGACTATGAGCAATACGTGCCTGATTGGGTAAACGCTCTTGGACCCAAAGGCATATATGAAGTCTTTCCCACCATTGAGGAAGCTCGAAAATTCCCGAAGATTGATTGGCTATATGTGAACGAACATGCTCCAGAATGGATTAACATTTATAAAGAATTGATAGGCGCCTGAAAAATACAATAGGTGATGCCGTCTGTGGGACGTAGATGGGTAACGCTTCCTCTGGTAACCCCTGCTATCGCTCTCCAATCCCTCTTTTTCTTTTTGCCGCTTTTCATGATCTTAATTGTGAGCTTTACAATCAGAGATTCATTCTTCTTTTCACCTATCTATACCTTTGACAATTATGTCAAGATGTTTAGAATATATAGGATAGATTTTCAGAACACATTTTTCTTGGCCGGTACAGCTGGTGTAATAGATATAATAATAGGCTATCCATTTGCATATATACTTCTACGCAAAGTCACACGGTTTGCAGATGTATTCAGGGCGATACTAATTATACCCCTCTTCGGCGAGCTCTACATAGCTTACGGTCTCCTATATCTAATCCTTCCTGGCGGGCCTGTCTCCCGCCTCCTTGACGCCCTCGGCATATCACCTCTAGATGTCCTATACTCAGCCCCTATGGCTATATTTGGAATGTCACTTTATACCTTACCATTCGCGGTATACAACATTGGCATATCACTACAAGGGATAGACCGCTCATATGAAGAGGCTGCAAGATGCCTAGGGGCTAGTAGACTGAAGACTTTTATGAGGGTGACCCTACCGCTAAGTCTTCCCGGAATAATAACTGGCTGGCTAACAAGCTTTGGATGGAATCTTGGCACCCTTGCCATACCTGTACTTCTCGGTGGACCAATACTTGGAACCAGAGTCTTATCCAACCAGATATGGACAACAAGCCTAGTAACGTCCGACTTCGGAATGGGCGCTGCTATTGGCGTCATGGTCGTAGCAATAACTATGGTTGTCTTCTACGTTGTGGTTAAGTTAAGCCGAGGTGTTCTGGTCTGATGAGCAGAAGAATGCATGAAAGACTTTCATCCACTCTATCTTATCTTTACCTTATCCTCATTTGCACAGCGATACTCCTCCCCCTGTCCATAACTCTCTATAGGGCCGTTGTCGTCACCAGGCCTGACGGCAGCATGACAATATCATTCCAATCCTACACAATGATATCTGAAGCATTCTGGGACAAGGTGCTAGTAAATGTTTCAATTTCGTTGCTTACCGTTGCGATAGATGTTGCTGTAGCCGTCCCAGCGGCCTATGCCCTTGTGAAATATGAATTTAAGGCTAAGAGGCTGCTCTTCACGTATCTTAACGGCGTCTGGTACGTTCCTGGCATATCATATGGTCTCGCACTTGTTCTAAGTTATTACTTTGTCTATAAATTCCTCTTAGGATTCTGGGGATTTGTAGTTGCATATTCCACCGGCTTCATGCTTTTAGCGCTCTTAACCGCGATAGTAGCCTTCAGGAATCTTGACCCTGTTTATGAAGAGGCGGCTAGGTGTCTTGGGGCTGGAAGACTGAAAACCTTCTTCAAAGTAACATTACCCTTGGTTGGCCCTGGCATTACCGCTGGTGTTGTCCTCATCCTGGTATTATCGTTGAATGAATTTATCACTGCCCTGTTATTATCCGGTCCAACAAGGGTCAAGACTGCTCCGCTACAGGTTTTCAGCGACATTAGACATGCAGGGATTCAGCCATTCGTTGCCGCAGAGGCGACTGTCCTCCAACTAGTATCACTCGCCATCGTAGTTCTCTATCTAAAATTCTTTGGCACAAAATATTTGAGGGGGGCCATAATGATCTAATCTGGGTGGAGTTTATGACGAGAGTGGAGGCCATAGATCTCGTCAAGAGATATGGCTCATTCGTTGCTGTAGATAGGGTTACTCTCAGGGCACGAGAAGGCGAGTTAGTAACCATTCTTGGTCCAAGTGGTTGTGGCAAATCCACAACACTGCGTATACTCGCGGGCCTCATACCGCCTGATGGGGGGCGAATATTTTTTGACGAGAAAGATGTCACTTCTCTTCCTCCGGACAAGAGGAACATAGGATTCGTCTTTCAACGGGTAGCTCTGTTTCCTCACATGAATGTATACAAGAATGTTGCTTTTGGGCTAGAAATGAGGAAAATGCCAAAAAGTATGATTAAGGAAAAAGTAAAGGAAGCTCTGCGGCTGGTACACATGGAAGGGTATGAGGATAGAATGCCCTCCCAGCTAAGCGGTGGTCAAGCCCAAAGGGTGGAAATTGCGCGAGTCCTGGCCACTGATCCCGCGGTCCTCCTCTTTGACGAGCCTCTCAGCAACATAGACGCTAAGCTCAAGGACGAGCTGAAGTACGAGATTAGAAGGATACAAAGAGAGACTAGGAAGACGTTGATATACGTGACCCACGACCAGGCTGAGGCTTTCGCGATATCCGACAGAATCTACGTCATGAACAATGGGAGAATCGAACAAGAAGGAACACCGCTTGAAATATACATGAATCCTAGAACACCTTTCATCGCCGCATTCATAGGAACAACTAACTTCATAGAGACGAGCATAAAGGATTATGACGAGAAGAGTGGTATCGCGACACTTGAGGCTGCTGGACTAGAGATAAAAGTCAGGCATCCAAGCATCCTAGACAAGCGGAAGAGATACTTCATCAGCATAAGACCAGAAGACATAAAAGTGATTAACCCTAATGATCAGGAAAGTTATCTAAATTCTTTTAAGGGCACTATTGAAGATGCCATCTTCATTGGAACAATTGTAAGATTAAACATAAACATTAATGGGCTGGTACTAAAGGTAGACACATACGGCTCTGAACGATTCAACTTTCTAGACTCTAAGGGCAAGGAGATTGTTATTGGGTTTAACAGTTGCACTATACTAAACATGTAATTACCCAATATATAAAGGCAAGAAAGTTTAGCAAAAAGTGTAGGACAATAACCACATAATAGTGCGGTAAAATTAATTGCGGCAATCTCACACTAATATCATCTAGCAACCCACCTCATTTATTATTTCAGGCTACGTAAGCATCCCCTGATTGGACATAACATGAGGTATTATTCCAGTATGGTTATGACTTCAGCGAACCCATCGTAAGGCCCTTAACCAAATATCTTTGCACGAATGTTATGAATATGAATGCAGGTATCATTGAAATGGTAGTTATAGCGGCCATTATTGGCCAATCTAGTTTATGTGTTCCTGATAGCGCTGTTATTAGTACAGGAACTGTCCTCGCGTCCCTTGAAGTTAAGATAAATGCCATCAGGAATTCGTTCCATGCGAGTACAAATGTAAGTATGCTTACTGAAGCTATCATTGGTACGGCGTTTGGAAGAATAATTCTCATAAGCGCCGCTGCCTTTGTAGCTCCGTCTACGAGGGCCGATTCCTCGAGCTCCCTCGGAAGCTCTTCAAAGGTGATTTTTAGCAACCACGTGGAGAAGGGTATAGCGAAGACTAGATATGTGACTGCGACAGCCCATATTGTATCGATGAGCTTTAAGTGGTACATGATTATAAAGTATGGGACTATTACTGCAAATGAGGGGGCCATCCGTACTGAGAGGATCCAAAATCCTATATTCCTTCCTACAGCATTATTCAGCCTTGATAAGGAATATGAGGCGGGAATCGCTAAAACTAACGATACTATTACTGTTATGGCTGAGATAATTAAGCTATTGAAGAATGCGTTCATTAGCTGTCCACCAAAAAAGAGTCTTCGATAATTATCGAGCGTGGGCTCAAATATCAGTGGAGGCGGAATCTGGAATATTTGATACATAGTCTTAAATGAAGAGATTACTAGCCAGGCTATCGGAAAAACAATTAATATGCACGCTATAATTGCCAACGTATGTAAAAGGATTGACCTAATTAAGTCGCCCCGCATAACACTCACCTACTAATGGACCTAATTAGCGGCATACTCAGAAACATGACAATCAACAGCAATATCACTCCGATAGCAGAGGCTGTCCCCACATCAAAATAATAAAAACCAATCTTCCAGCCCAGCATTGGTAAAGTATGCGTCGCCATTCCGGGCCCACCTTTCGTCATCACAAATATTACATCGAAGCTGTTAAACGCGTCTATTGTCCTTAGGATTGCAGCTACTACTAATGGTTTTTTCAGGTTCGGAAGTGTGATGGAACGAAAAGTTTGCCATCCGCCAGCGCCATCTATCTTAGCTGATTCATAAAATACTGGTGGTATTCCAGCAAGACCGGCCAAGAAAATCAGAAATGGTAGAGGCGTTTTTCCCCAAATGTCTGCAATGATTACGGATGCCAGTGCTAGTTGCGGGTCACCAAGGAGGCTAAAGTTCCCTAAGCCTATCAGCCGTATGAAGTATGCACCTATAACTCCTACCTCACTGCTCAGAAGGAACTTCCATGTAAATCCTACCACCACTGGTGGGAGAACGATGGGTAAGACAATGATAGTCCTCATAACTCTTTTGCCGCGTACATTCTCACTAAATAATAATGCTAGTCCAAGCCCCAGCATCAAAGAACAGACTACTGATGCAGAGCTAAATATTAAAGTCACGATTAGTGAAGTTGAGAAGTCTGCAGACTGTATTAGTCTAATATAGTTCTCAACCCCCACAAATATTGGTCCGGCTGGGTCTCTCAGAAACCATCTTAGTAGACTCGTGTAAAACAGATAGAATGTAGGAGCTGCAACGAGGAACGCTAACACTCCCACTGCGGGCAATAGTAACTTGTATTCTTCTCTCAATTGTCTTAACACCAATCAAGGATAATTAAAAATTACCTAAATATCTTTACGTCCACTAGCCGTAGTATCCCCGGCTAGTCATTAACTCGGTAGCCCACTTCTGCAGTTCTGATAACGCGGACTCAACTGTCTTTGCCCCCGCTACTACCTCTGAGGCCATCGTTCCTATCTTATCCATGAATAGGTCGAGCTCAGGGATGTAAGGGAAATATATTGCGGGGTTCTCCAATATTGAGCGCTCATTAAGCTCAATCTCCTCAATTCCATACTTCTTTATCAGAGGGTAAGAGTATAGAACTGACCTCATGGTTACATTGGGCCATCCAGTCCTCTCCGCAAATGCTTCCATTGACTTACGCCCCGTCAAGTAGGTAAGCACACGCCACGCCGCTTCCTTATTCTTTGAGAATTTGTTGATACCTAGCGAAAAGGTCCAATAACTGTTTATCCTCTTCTTACCGGGGCCGAAAGGTGTCAACATAAACTTAGAATTCTTCTTCACATTTTCATCCTTAGTTATTCCCAATGCTGCATAACCATTAATAGCCGATGGCAACAGAATCGCGGCTTTCCCCACCGCGTAAGTATTCATCATGTCAACCCATGTATGAGTAGAGATGCCTGGTGGGCCGAAACGCTTCGCCCAGTCTGTGAAGGCTCTGAACCCGGCCTCGAAGTCTGACGAATCAAATATTGGCTTGGCTTTTCTATTCTTTATTTCACCTGGCCAGATCACGCCTCCTTCAAACCAAGCTGGATAACCAGCATAAGCGTAGATGAAGCCTGCTAGGTCAAGTGTTGGCTCCTCACCAGGACCTGCTCTCATTGTGAGGGGATATACATCTGTAATCCCATCACCCCTAAGTCCTTCAAGTATCTTCTCCATAGCTGCTTCTAGATCATCGGTAGTCCAGTTCTCTTTCGGAAGTTCCGCATCATATTTTTCGAATATGTCCCGCCTATATATGACGCCTGGGCCGAATGAGTAGTATGGAAGGGCGTAGAGTGTCCCCTCTATCCTATTGGCGTCTAGGAATGATGGATAGACATCGTTTGGGTCAAAGTAGTCTTGTGGATACTTAGTGAAATATTCATCAAGTGGTTCTAGGTATCCAGCATACCCGTATGCTTGGACAGCGCCATCGCTTCCTACCAGGACTATGTCGTACTTACCCACCTGAGCCATCACATCCGCAGCTACTTTTTCTCTTACGGCCCATTCATCGCCCCACTCAATAGTGACGTCTACGTTTTCTGATGCCTCAAATCTCTTTAACAAGTTTGTCTCAGTCGTGCCATCAGAGCCGAATAGTTCTGGCCAAGCAAAACCCTGGGCGAATGCTATAACGCTTACCTTGGTTTTCTCTCTTGGTGGGGCAGTAACTAACTGCGTTATCGTTCTTTCAACCGTCGCAGTTACTGTCTGAGCTGGACCTCCTACAGTCTGTGTCACTGTCCTGACTACCTCTGGCTTCGTGACCCACCCTATTGCAGCACCTATTGCCAACCCACCCACAATACCGCCGATTGTACCAAGCATCGCCCTCCTAGAGACCCTTCCTTCTTGACTGGACATAGCAGAAAATGCTACTCATCTTCTCATATATAAAACTTATCAAAAGGTTGCAACACTCACTACTGTGGGCAGATCAACTGTTATAACAGCCTGCCTCTTAACGAACACTTAGCGAGTGACATAAATACTGATGGACGTGATTGATTATTGGATAAGTAGCCCTTTTATGGAGCATAGAATCAAAAATTAATTACTTTCTAATTCGTGAAAGTCTTTGACCGCATTATACTGTTACCCTATTGCATGCTCTCATGGTCTAATTCTAAAAATATTCCTCTGACTTTAGAAACCATCTCTCGACCAAGTATCTTTGCACAGACGTGGATATTATTTAGGTGGGTTTAAGCTTATCCCTGTGAGGAAGATGGGAATGCTTCAAGTATTAGCCTTTTGACTCTCTGATTATTTTTATGATTGCCCTCGCTTTTTCTTCTTCTGAACCCTCTAGAAACTTTCTCAGCCTCTGTGGTGGTGCTATTGGGTGGAGCTCTATTACTTCTGTCTTTGACCCTGTCTTGCCCGTGAGGTTTAGGTCTAGCTCGAGGTCGTTAGCGGTCCATATGGTTATTTTGAATTCTCGTTCGGCCCATCTCTTTCTCTTAAAGTCAGGGAATCTCGGCGTGTTGCTTCCTAGCTCTACCGACATAACTACAGGTAATGGTACTTTCACTACTTCGTATCCGCCTTTTACTGTGCGTTTAGCCACTACAACTCTATCCTCTATGCTGATGTGTGATACGTAGGAGATGTTCGGGTATCCGAGCCACTCTGCTATTTGGGGAGGAACCTGGGCAGTCCCTGAGTCGGAGGTGCTTTCGCCGCAGAGGATTATGTCCGGTCTTAGCCTCTTTATGGCCTGGGCTAAGACGTATGATGTCGCGTAGGTGTCTGCACCTGCGAAGGCCTTGTCGGAGAGGAGTATCGCATCGTCAGCACCCATAGCCACACACAGTTTTAGGAGAGGCTCGAAGAATAGCGGCCCCATTGATAGCACCGTGACCCTGCTGCCATATCTGTCTTTTAGTTGTAGCGCAGCCTCGACGGCGTTTTTATCAGCGTCGTTAAGCTCGTTCTCAGCAGATGTCCTATCTACGGTTTTGGTTATAGGGTCCAATCTGACTTGCTCGACCTTCGGAACAACCTTAACACACACTACTATCTCCATTTATGCACCCTCCTTCTCAAACTCTTCAATAATCTTTGGGACTAGTTTGAAGAGGTCGGCCTCTACACAGTAGTCGGAGAACTGGAATATTGGCGCATTTCTGTCAATATTGATCGAGATTACTGTTTTCACATCCCGTATTCCTGAGACGAAGTGTGATGCCCCACTCACTCCAAGGATTAAAGCTATATTGGATCTTAGGCTGACGCCAGTGGAGCCTACTTGGACGTCTCTGGGAGCGAGCCCCAAGTCTGCTAGAGGCCTTGTCACCGCCAGTTGTGCGCCCAACTTCTGAGCGAGCGTCTTAGCGAGGGAGAGTTCTCCACCCGTCCCCATGCCCGCCACGACGACTTTTTCAGCCCGCGTAATGTCCACCACCTTCGCTACACGTCTCTCGACGATTCTCCACCCATTCGTTGGGTGGAGCTTCGGGCTAAACCTATGGATCTCCGCCTCATGTCCTGTTGGGATTGGTCTCTCGAAAACCCCCGGCCTCACTGTGGCTATCTGTAGAACGCCTGGCCTGCATTTGCAGACTGCTACGATGCCTCCACCGAATCCTGGTACATGTCCTACGAGCCTTCCGTCTGAGGGGTCTATGCCGAGGTATGTCACATGAGCTATTAGGCCTGCTTCAGCCCTAATGGCCAACCTAGCGGCTATGTCGACTCCATTATATGTCGCTCCGAAGAGCACTATCTCGGGTTTCTCCTTTTCAACCAGTTGGTGTAGGGCATTTGCGTGTTTCGCCGGATCGTAAAAGGCCAACTCGCCATGTTCAACATAGTACACCCTATCGACTGGGTATCTTGAGACTTCTTTGACAATTTTTTCCATTCCCCACCCCGTTAGGACTGCAGCTGTTCTCATGTTGCTCTGATCCCCAAGCTCAGCCGCTTTACCGATTATCTCCAGTGACACGGCTTCGATCCCTTCGGGCCCTACTTCCACAAAAGACCAGATCTCACCCATCTTGACCACCTGCTGCAGCTTGTAGAAGCTCTGCAACATCCATTACCTTGAGGGGCGCTTTCTGGATCTTTGCGGAGTCTTCGAAGTTTATTATGCAGTAGGGGCACGAAGTTAGCAGGATTTCTGCCCCCGTCTCAACTGCCTGTTTGACTCTTATGTTTGAGGGCCTTTCCTCGGGTTTTGACTCCATCAGTATCCGTCCCCCTCCTCCACCACAGCAGAGTGATAGTTCTTTTGAGAGGCTCATCTCCGAAAATGAGAGTCCTTTAACGCTCTCTACCAGTCTTCGCGGCTGCTCGTATATCTTAGCATATCTACCTAAATAGCATGGGTCATGATAGGTTGCTCTAGCTTCTAATCGTGTATCGATTGATAGTTTTCCAGAGTCTATGAGTTCTGCAAGATACTCTGTGTAGTGAAGGACTTCATATTCACCTCCATACTTGGGATAGATATCCCGGAACATAATGTAGCAGTGGGGAGAGAGGGCTACTATTCTTCTCACACCCACGGAGTTGAATTTGGCTATGTTTTCGTTGATCAACTCCTCTAAGAAGTCTGTTTCGCCCGTATGGTATACTGGGTCCCCGCAACACCTCTCTTCATCACCGAGAACTGTGAAATCAACCTCCGCTTTAAGTAAAAGTTTTACGATAGCAGTTGCTATCCCCTGGAGGCGTATATCGTAAGATGAGATGCATCCGACATAGAGGAGTGTTTCGCCCTTCTTCTTAGATATGTTTACGTCTAGCTTATCGAGCCACTGGCCTCTTGTCCGTGACGGGTAGCCCCACGGATTTCCATCCTCATAGATCTTCCAGAGCGCTTGAGTGAGAGGCGTGGGGACTCTATTGTTCCTAAACCAGATTTTTCTTAGCTCGTGAATTATTTTTGTGATTTTAACATTTCGCGGACAGACTGTTTCGCAGGCTTTGCACATCATGCAGAGATACGGCTCGATGTTTATGGGTAGGCCTAGTTGCATCCTTCGGAGAAACTGTCTTGGACTTAGTTTTAGGCCGTCGAAGATGTTGAGGGGGCAGGCTGCTGTGCATGCTCCGCACTGGAAGCAGGCTGTGATGCTTTCGGCCAATACCCTGTCGGTGAAAAGCTCTGAAAGGCTCCGGTACATTTAGCCACCCACCCGCATCTTATCCTTCTTCAAACTCATTACGACCTCATGGGCCTCTGTCATTTTCTCTGCAAATCTCTTGGCCTCGGCGGCGCTTATCCAGTGGAGCTGGAGTCTCTTTGGGTCTATGTTTCTGGCCTGTACTATTTTGAGCCAGTGTTCGTAACGCCTCTTTGTGTTGAGGTTGGCATAGTTGTAGTGGCAGTCTTGTGGCCAGCATCCTGTGACGAAGACGGCACCTGCGCCTTTTTTGAATGCGTATAGAATAAGCTTCTGCGAGACTCTTGCAGAGCACATTGTGCGTATAACCCGGCATGTTGGCGGGTACTGTATTTTGAGGATGCCGGCCAAGTCTGCGCCGGCGTAGCTGCACCAATTACATGCGAAAACTATCGCCTTCTCTTCTGGGTTTTCGGCTAACGCCGCATCTATTTGCGCCATCAATTGCTCATCCGTGAATCCTGGCATTGTTATAGCTCCTTCAACATTGCACTCAGAAACACATGCGCCACATCCCTGGCAGAGGCCCGGTATAATCTCTATCCATTTCCTCAGCTCGCCCTTAATCGCACCATATGGGCAGACCTGGGCGCACCTCATACATTTTGTACATTTTTGCGGATTTATGATTGGGATTAAGGGCTCTTTCTCAAGCTGTGATGATGTGAGCAGTGCGGCTGCCTTTGCTGAGGCGGCCAATCCCTGCGAAATGCTCTCCCCAACATCTTTGGGTCCTTGGGCGATACCTGCGAGGAAGACGCCCTGTGTTATCGATTCGACAGGCCCCAGCTTCGGGTGGAGTTCGAGGAAGAATCCCTCCGAGTCCTTGGCGACTCTGAGCTGCTGGGCCGCCGCTATCTCTGCAGGAGGGTCTATGGCCGTGGCCAGAACGATGTAGTCTGCGGGTATGTTTAGTGTCTCTCCAATTGTGATGTCTCGTACTGTTATGCCTTCTTCTCCTATTCGAACAAGGTCTTCAATTGGCTTCTCTGTCTCCACTCTGATAAACCTCACACCCTCTTCGCAGGCTTTCCTATACAGCTTCTCAGCCCCCCTCCCATAGGTCCTGACATCTTTGACAATTACTGAGACGTTCTTGCCACTTCTCCTAAGCTTGAGGGCATGATAAATGATGGTTTGGCAGCAATATCTTGAGCATCCCCTGATCATGTTTCTTGAACCCACACATCCTATGAAGACTATGTTTCTAGCGTCTTCTGGGACGCCATCTATCTCGTATCTGAGTAGCGTCGCGACCCTTGGCTTATCGGCTTCTATTTTGGGCCAGCTTGGCTCGTGAACCTTACCTCCTGTGGCCAATATTATGGCGCCTACATCGAGTTCCTCTCCGTTAGAAAGTGTAACATGATAGTTTCCGACGAAACCCGTTACCTCGGCTACCTCTGTACCCAGATGAATCTTGGCACCTGATTTCTCCAGCTGTTTTATCTTCCATTGCAAGAAGCTCTGGGCATCTATGCCGGATGGAGCAATTTCTCTGAAATATCTGAGGAGACCGCCCAGCTCATGTTCCTTCTCAACTAGATGTGTCTCGAATCCCATCTCTGCGAGGGCAGTGGCGGCAGTCATCCCAGCCACACCCCCTCCTATGACTAGGACCTTTTGCAGGACGGGGGTTGATAGCTTGGTCATTGGGTTTTGTAAGACCACTTTAGCAACCGCCATAGAGATTAGGTCTATAGCTTTTCTTGTGGCCTCTTCTGGCTGGTTTTTGTGGACCCATGAGTTAAGGTTGCGTATGTTAGCCATCTCCAGGAGGTATGGGTTAAGTCCAGCCCTGGCACAGGCTCTCATGAAGGTTGGGCTATGAGTCTTCGGCGAGCAGGCCGCCACAACAACCCTGTTAAGCCTCTTCTCCCTTATCACGTTCTCTATATGCTTCGTACCCGCTCCAGAGCACGAGAATTTCTGGTCTTCTACATGCACTACATAGGGTATTTTCTTGGACTGCTCAACGGCAGTTTTTATATCAACCACTCCCGCTATGTTGGAGCCACAATGGCAGATGAATACACCGATCCGGGGCTCCCCCGAGGCGTCTATGGTCTCCTCGAAGATTTCAGGCTCTACGACCCTTGAAGTCAGATGGGTTAGCGCTTTTGCAGCAGCCGCACCGGCCTCTGTAACGCTGTCAGGAATGTCTTTAGGACCGGCTGCGCAGCCACAGACATATATCCCCCTCCTCGATGTCCCGACGAAGTCTCCGTCTATTTCATATGCTTTGATGAAGCCATCTTCGCCCACCTCTATCCCCAAGGTTTTAGCTAACCTGTTTAACTCTTCTGATGGTACGAGAGCTGTTGAAAGGACAACCATGTCAAAAGTTTCTTTCCTTAACTCTCCAGTAGTCGTGTCCTCATAGAATACCTCTATGCGGTCACCATTGGGTATAACTCTTCCAGGCCTGCTTCGTATAAACCTGACACCACTCTTCTTCGCTCTCTCAAACATCTCGTCGAAGCCTTTTCCATAAGCTCTTATATCCATGTAGAAGACCGTGACATCTTTGATTCCATGGTCAACAAGCTGCAACGCCTCCTTGATGCTGTACATGCAGCAGACCCTGCTACAGAAACCATAAAACCTATTGTCGCGAGCCCCCACGCATAGGATGAACGCTACTCTTTCTGGGTGGCGGTGGTTGCTGGGCTTTATGACCTCGCCCCTTGAGGGGCCACTCGATTGTAGAAGTCTTTCGAGTTCCATTGCTGTGAGGATGTCGGGGTGTCTTCCATAGCCTAGCTCCGGAATTAATGAGGCGTCGAAGAGGTCCGAGCCAGCTGCAACTATTATTGCGCCCACATTCAGTTCATGGATTTTCTCTTTCATCTCGAAATCTATGCATTTTGGCCCGCATGCCTCGACACATCTGTTACAGGGCAGATAGTTGGGCGGCTTGTTTAAACAGTTCTCAATGTCTATTACGTACGTCCCCGGCTCGGCTTGGTCGAAGGGGAGGTATATAGCCTTCCTAGCACCCATCCCTACATCAAACTCGTTCTTCAGTATGACTGGGCATGCGGGCACACAGTCACCGCACCTCGTACATTCATCAGTGACGAAGCGGGGCTTCTGGACAACTTTTACGTGAAAGTTTCCAGCCTCGCCTCGAGCTTCAACGACCTCCGCCAGCGTTAAGACCTTGATGTTTTTGTTCTGCATCACCTCGCTTAGCTTGGGTGCCTCTATACAGATCGAGCAATCCATGGTGGGGAAGTTTTTGTCTAGTGCAGCCATCCGCCCTCCTATCACGGGACTTTTTTCGACAAGGTAGACCTTGGCACCGGCCTTGGCTAGGTCGAGTGATGCCTGAACCCCCGCTATCCCGCCTCCTATAACCAGGACAGCGTCTGCCAGCCCTTTCACCTCTCCTCCAAAACATCTGTGCTTGCGAGCAGCTCAGATGCTATGCTGTAGCCTTGTTGTACAGCTTTGCGGTTAAGCTCAACCGCCTTTGGAAACCTGTCGGCCAGTGCCTTCTCAACCGACTCTAGGGGTGGTGTACCCAAGACAGCAGTTATGGCCCCGAGTATCACGATATTAGCGACTATCCTTCTTCCTAACTGCTCAGCTACCTCGATGGCAGGTATCGGCAAAACCTTGTGATCCTTTGAAGAATGTTTGACTAGCTCTTTCACGGTTATTATTACACCTCTGCTTTTGACGTGTCTAAGGTTTTGAACAAAACCTTCATCATACATTGTGGCTAAGACGTCTAGCTTGGTGATAAGCGGGTAGTCTATGGGTTCGTCGGAGATTATTACGTCGGCTCTCGACCAGCCGCCGGTTATGTATGGGCTGTAGCCCTCAGTCACTACTGCTTCCTTGTCTCCGTATATTGCCGCGGCTCTTCCAAGTATATGACCAGCCGTTATGGCCCCTTGGCCACCTAGCCCTGTGATCCTAACCTCGTGTCTCAAACGCTCTCCCTCCCGGCAGCTTTTCTGATAGTTTCCTGCACAAGCTCCTGGTAGCTCGGCCTCCTCTTGTCAACGAAGTTTCCGACAACCAGTGGCTCGCCTTGGAGGCGTATGCCTATCTTGCTTAGATCGGCATTATGGTCTATCACCGAATACTTCCTGAAGTACTCCATCATATCGAGGGCTTCAGGAAAGTTGTTGAACTCGCCGAACGTGGGTGGACAAGGCGATATGACCTCAATGAAAGAGAAACCCTCCACACTCATCATGCGCTTCATTGCATTGATCAGCTGCCTTACGTGTAGGGTCGTCCATCTAGCCACGAACGAGGCTCCTGCAGCGGCCACTAGATAGGGTATGTTGAATGGGGCTTCAAAATTGCCGTAAGGTGATGTGTATGTCTTTGCTCCGAGGGGTGTGGTACCGCCGTGCTGGCCCCCCGTCATACCATAGTTGAAGTTGTTTACCATTATCACGTTGATGTCGACGTTCCTCCTAGCAGCATGTATCAAATGGTTCCCACCTATCGTACAGATGTCCCCATCACCTGAGATGACGGTGACCTCCAGGTCAGGCCTCACAAGAGATAGGCCTGTGGCGAAGGCTATGGCTCGGCCATGTGTCGTATGGAATGAGTCGAGATGCATGTAGCCGGAAACCCTCCCAGTACAGCCTATTCCGGAGATGCAGACATGCTTCTCAGGTGGAATACCTGATGCCTCTATGGCGTCTGCATAGGCGGCCATGATTATGCCGATGCCACATCCGGGGCACCAAATGTGCGGAAGCCTCTCACTTCGTAATAGGCTATCCCTGGGATGGCGCCGGGCCTTGACTACCTGGGTCACGCCGCAGCCACCCCCACGGCGTCTAAGATGACGTTCGGTTCTATCAGACTGCCTGGAGCCCAGTTAACCTCTAGGATTGGGCATTTGGCGTACTCCCTGATGGGGTGTACGAGCTGGCCGAAGTTTATCTCAGGCACTACGAGGGCGTTGACGTGCTGGCTTACCTTCTCAATCACATCGCTCGGGAAGGGCCATAGGGTGATGAGCTGAAGTAACCCAGCCTTAATCCCCCGTGAACGGGCCTGCTTAACAGCATTCAAGGCCGACCTAGCCGTAGATCCATAGGCAACCACAACCACCTCTGCATCATCGATCATGAATTCCTTATACAGCCAAAGCTCACGGGCGTGGTTCCTAATCTTGCCGAGTAGATATCGAAGCATTTTTTCAGAAATCTCTTGGGATGTGGTCGGGTAGCCTCTCTCATCATGCGTGAGGCTGTCAATGTTTACTCTGCAGCCCGTCCCCACTATAGGCATTGGATTTACGTCTACAGTGTAGTCGAATGGTAGCCTCGTAGAGAGGAGCCGCGCATCCATAATCTTTCTCTCCACGACTTTCACCTCCTCAGGTGATGGAATGACTACTTTCTCCCACATCAGCCCTACTAGCTGGTCAGTCAGCACGATGACGGGTGTGCGGAGTCTTTCCGCCGTATTAAATGCCTGAATTGTTAGGTCGAAGAACTCTTGGACGCTGCTGGGAGAGTAGACTACTGTCTCAATGTCCCCGTGAGAACCCCATCTAGCCTGCATAACGTCACCCTGTCCTATCAGAGTGGGGATTCCGGTGCTTGGCCCCGCCCTCTGAACGTTGACGATCACTATTGGCGCCTCCATTATGAACGCCAATCCTATGTTCTCCATCATCAAGCTGAAACCAGGGCCGGACGTAGCAGTCATAGCTTTGGCCCCTGCATAAGATGCGCCGATAAGGGCGGCCACGCTCGCCATCTCATCCTCCATCTCAACGGCTATCCCTCCGACCTGTGGAAACCTTACACAAGCCCTCTCGAAGATCTCGCTGGAGGGAGTGATGGGATATCCTGCGAAGAACCTACACCCGGCAAGTATGGCAGCCTCGACACAGGCGAAGTTTCCCATCATGAAGTGGACACCAGGCCTCGGCAAGCCGCTACTCATACTGCTAGCTCACCTCAACTGTGTAGATGGCTAGCTCAGGGCATATCAGGCTACACATCTTACAATTGACGCAGTCGTTTTCCTTCCCTGACTTGACTTTAGGATACCTATATCCATTTGGATTGAACTCGTCAGACCGCTCGAGAACGTCCATGGGGCAGAAACTCCAGCAAAACCCACACTCTTTACACCTCTCAGGTATAACATAGACCCGCCCCAACGGTCTCCGGAACAAAGCTAGGTTAATCGGTTCACGCAATATTTTCAAAGCTTGAGCCGACAAGGCCCAACAAATCGTTATCGGCATGCATAATTATATACACTATTAAATATTCTACTCGGTCCAATATACAATACCTTATATTTGAATGGGACTTCATTAAGCAATATATAGGTCTTTAAGCCAACTAACTACTGTGGGGGGCAAGGGTCAAGCTAACCTATTGATGACTCTCCTAGCCTTACATCCTCCATTAGCATGGAGCGAGGATCGGTTCATACACTCACCACTTTACAGGATCGAGGAGTTTGATGAGAGACTCCTCCTCTTTCCAAGCCGCTCTGAGGCGGAGATTATTCTGGAAAACCTCATTCGCCTCCTAGGGCTGCAAAAACAAAAAACTTCACCAACATCGTATCTCATTCAGAAAAACGAGGTCTTCAAAGCTCTAAGAAATTTTCTATGGATAGTTAGGAAAAGTTGGAGAAACGAGACAGTTCGAGTCATCTGGTCTACACTATATATAGCTTCCGCTAAAGGATGGGAAAATATCCCGCTCGACATGATTGCAGAAGTAAGTGGCATAGACCACGCAAAATGTAGGGAGATTCTAATGAGAGTGCTCGACAGTGAAAAGCTGATCGACGGTGGAGTGGTGAGAGCTGGAAGTAGACATTTGGTTGAGGCTTTAGAGCTTATACTTCGAAGCATTCCCACGTGGAGTGAGGAACTAGTCATGTCCATCCTTTGTACAGAGATATACGTATCAGTGGAGGACATATATGTGAAGATGCGGCCCTACGGCTTGAGCATAGCGGCCATATACAAGATAGTGCAGAGACTCAAAAAAGCCGACCATATAGCGCGGGTGAGATATAGCCGGAGGAGACCACAGGGGCCAATGAGGGAGGTCTTTTCACCAAACTGTCGCAACTGCTTCTACGGTTATAGCAGTCAGGAGAAATGCTTACAGCATCTCCTTGTTGAGTTGGAGACCTATTTCAAGGAAAACTATGGGAAAACCTTCAGCATCGAGGAAAGAATGACCCTCTACAAGTCTCTTAGGATGGCACCTTTTGGGCCGCGCATGTTGCGAAAACTCCTCACCACGCTAAGGCTTGTAAAAAACGTGGAGCAGTTAGTCAAGGACGAGAGGCTGGCCGGCCTTTTAAGGAAACTTGACGAGTTATGTGGTGTAAAACTGATCCTACCATCCTTTGAATTTAGGACTATAAACAATATTGGACAAAATCCATTAATGTGATAATATTATAGAGCCATAGATCGTTTAAACCATGTGACTAGAAGGGAATTTCAATGCCGTGATTGTATACACTTTCTCCCCTACCCCCTCATCGAGGGGGTTGGAACGTGCTCCAACCCGGCCAGCCTAAATTACGACAGAATCAGATTTGGAAATGAAGACCCATGCGAGTTCTTCGGCTTGGCTGAGCTGGGCGTCTCGGGTCTCGAGGGAGTGGAGTTTTACTGGTGTCACACTTGCCGAAAATACATGTATAGAGATGAGCTCGAATACCATGTGGGTCATAGGGTTTATACTGGTGCGGCTAAAACAGACTCAGAGTTTAACGCAGAAAGCACCATGGCCGCAGACTAGTGACCCGTTAAGCGGACCCTAACTACGCTGGTGGACCGATAACCTCCACCCTCCGCCCCTAGCCAAAAATAAGAGTACCTTTGTCCCTGTTAGGGGGAAGAGAGGGTGTCGGGACTCATGATATTTTTGGTAGCCGCGGGTCTCGCGATGAAGTGGTCTATCCGTAATTGTTAGGGAAAGGCTCTTTTAAATGTGTATTAAAAAATTTATAGGTAGTTGCCACGTATGTTTTGTAGACCTTGCTTCTTTGGGAGCCTTCGACAGAAGTGATAGAAAAATCCAACATGAGGCGATTCATCGAATATGTCGATGGAAAGAAAGGACTTGGAGTAGACCCGTTTGAAAGATACGCGTATTTCAAGCTGTACAACTGGTCTATTGAAAATATACCTGAATTCTGGGATGCGGTCTGGAGCTTTGTCGAGATCAAGGCCTCTAAGCTCTACTGGCGAGTAGTTGATGACTTGAGCAGGTTTCCCGGAGCTTCATGGTTTATAGGTGCGAGGCTCAACTTTGCTGAAAACCTTCTCCGGGTAAGGGATGGTAAAACAGCCATCATAGCTGTTAGAGAAGATGGGTTTTCAAGAAGGATTTCTTACCTTGATCTCTACCGTGAAGTTGTGGGGTTGGCTAAAGACTTGCAGGACGTGGGGGTTGGAGAAGGTGATAGGGTATGTGGATACATTCCTAACACTGTTGAAGCGTGCGTAGGCATGCTTGCGACCGCCTCGCTGGGGGGAACATGGTCATCAACAGGCACAGAAATAGGGGCTGAAGCGGCGGTCGACAGGTTTGGACAGGTTTCGCCTAAAGTACTCATCACAGTAGATGGATACTTTTACAAGGGTAAGAGATACAATGTCTTAGAGAGGGTGAAGAAAATCGTTGACAATATACCGTCTATAAAATGTGTGGTTGTTGTACCATACCTAGAGGAGAACCCTAAGATAGATATGGTAGAGAATGCCATTCTTTACAGCGACTTCACCAAGCCTGGAGATGGTTTTTCATTTACACAAGTTCCTTCCTCAACCCCAATATACATAATGTTTACCTCGGGGACCACAGGCAAGCCTAAATGCTTGGCACAATCTGTTGCAGGGATACTTGTCAATCACTTGAAGGAGCTTATTATATACACAGACCTTAAGCCAACGGACACTATCACGTACATAACCTCTACTAGCTGGATGATGTGGAACTGGTTGATGACTTCTCTCGCGACAGGGGCTACATTACTACTTTATGACGGCGACCCCAACTATCCTGACTGGAGGAGAATGTGGCTCCTAATCGACGAGTATGAAGTCTCAATTTTTGGATGCAGTGCAAGCTATATCAATTATCTCAGGAGCCTGAATGCGTCACCGCGGAGAAGCTTTGACCTCACAACACTACGGGAGATATCGCAGACCGGTTCCCCCCTGTCTGCCGATGGGTTTAAGTGGGTATATGAGGAGGTTAAGAGGGATCACCACTTCAACTCTATATCAGGCGGCACCGATATCAATGGCTGCTTTGCTATAGGTAGCCCGATGTTACCAGTCTATGCAGGACAACTCCAATCACCAGCTTTAGGCATGAAGATAAAGTGTTATGATGAACAGGGGAACCCGGTTTACGACAGGGAAGGAGAACTTGTTTGCGAGGCTCCAGCCCCCTCTATGCCGCTTTACTTCCTTAACGATCCGGACTATGAGAAATATCTTGACGCATATTTCAGGTTCTATACTCATAAGAGGGTGTGGAGGCATGGGGACTACGTCATATTCCACAGCGACACGGGAGGAATTACTTTCTTAGGGAGATCAGACGCTGTGATCAAGAAGTCTGGAGTTAGGATTGGGACAGCTGAGATCTACAGTGTGGTTGAGAGATTCAAGGAGATAGCTGACAGCCTAGCGGTTGGGCAGAACTGGCGGGGTGACCAAAGAATAATACTTTTCGTCAAAATGGCGGATAAATATTCTTTGACGGAAGAGCTCAGGGAGATGATTAAAAAAGAGCTGAGGGAAAAAGTCTCACCTCGACATGTTCCCGACATTATCTTAGAGGTGCCTGACATACCGTATACTTTTAACATGAAGAAGGTGGAAATTGCGGTTTCAAACATCATAAATGGAAGAAGAGTTATAAACAGGGATGCCTTGATCAACCCCGAATCGCTTGACTACTTTGAGAAAATATTACCGGTACTTCAGCGTGACTAGTACTCAGTCTGTGCTCGAGGGGTTTTTCCTAGAAATGCCTCTGAGGAAACTAGCTCAGGATCCCTACAAGTTGTTAAGGGTTATGGGGCTGAGGGAGGGGCATGTTTTGCTGGATGTTGGGTGTGGTACTGGCTTTCTTGCCTTTCCTGCAGCATCGATAGTAGGGGACAAGGGCCTCGTTTATGCAGTGGACATCTCCGACAAATATCTATGGAAGCTTAGGCAGAGGGCTGCTAAACTATGTGTAAAAAACATACTACCGGTGAGGGCTAGGGCTGAAGAGTTGGATGGGGTTCCTGACCGGTCTGCTGATAGGGTTGTTTTCATGCTAAGCCTCCACCATATAGAGGATAAGGGGAGGGCGCTTAGCCAGGTTAGACGCAAGATGAAGCAAGACAGCCTACTCATGGTTTATGAGCCAATAGCGTCTAGGATGCTGGGACACGGCACGGAGCCGTCAGAGATCATCCCCCTCCTCAGGCAGAAAGGTTTTGAGCCGTATCTGTTCGAGAAAGGGCGTTTGTTCTGGGCGGCTATATTTACTCCTCTCTAGGCTGCGAGGTTTTTTATCCCCAACGCGAATTGGCTACTTGTGATATTGTTTTAATGCTTAATTATCTCCGAGCCTTTCTAATCATATGCTTTCAGAAGAGGAGGTATTAATTCTTAAAACAGCTGAAAGAATAGGTACAATTGTTGGCAGGGATTATTGGTTGCGTTGTGCTCGTGAGAAGAAAAGTCCTGAGTTGTTGTGGGGGGAACTCTTAAAGACAAACCTAACAAGCGTAGGTGTTAAAAGAGTTTCGGGCACAGCGCTCTTGGAGGCCGTCCTTGTTCAGGAAGGCCTAGCGAGGGCCGGGCTACCCCTCCTTCAATTTCTGACAACACATCTCTCTAGGACGGTAATAGATAGGTATGGGACTGAGCAGCAATTTGAAAAGTTTGTCAGACCTACATGTGAGCAGGGAAAGAAGATAAGCTTTTGCATTACGGAGGCCGAGGCCGGCTCGAATACTTGGCGGATAAGAACATTTGCAAAAAGGAGGGACGGCGGCTATATCTTGAACGGGCAGAAGACATTCATTACAGGCGCGCGCGAGTCAGACTACCTGCTTATAGTGGCTAGGACGAAAAGATACGAGGAGGTTGAGGATAAGAAGGATGGTATATCGTTGTTTATTGTGGAGACAAGCACGAGTGGAATATCGTTCGAGGCACTTAACATTGAGCTATATTCCCCGGAGAGTCAGTATACTGTTTATTTTGATGATGTCGAGCTGGGCGATGAGAATCTGATAGGGGAAGCGGATAAGGGGGCCAGTTATCTTTTCGACTGTCTTAATGTGGAGAGAATATTGATAGCTGCCTGTAGTATAGGTTTAGGGGAATATGTCCTTAAGAGGGCTGTCGAGTATGCTAAGCAGAGGGTTGTCTTTGATAAGCCGATAGGGTCTTATCAGGGTCTTCAGTTTAGGATGGCGCGTGCCAAGGCGCATTTAGAGGCTGCCAGGTCCCTGAACTATCATGCGGCTAGACTATTCGACGGTGGGGGAAAGGTGGGAGCTGAGGCAAACATGGCTAAGCTTGTCGCCTCTGAGGCTGGTTTGGAGGCCTTTGAGATAGCGATGCAGACCTTTGGGGGCAATGCCTACGATATAGACACAGACATTATAACGTTCTATCCAGTTATAAGACTCTTCATAACCGCCCCAGTCACCAACGAGCTTGTGCTTAGCTACATCGGCCGACATGTTTTGGGTCTGCCAAAATCCTACTAGGGGTGTTGGGATGGACATTTGGATTGCTGGTGTAGGTGAAATCCCCTGTAGATCAAGATACGATGACATGGATTTTAGGGAGATGCTGTACAGGGCTGCGGTGAAAGCCTACTTCGACGCCGGGATTACACCAGCAGACGTGGATGGTATAGTTTCCAGCGGCATGGATTTCTATGAGGGTATGAGCATTACTGATTCATACACGCCTGACCAAGTGGGTGGACGCCTAAAGTTCAACACCCTCGTCTCCAATGACGCCTTGAACGCGTTTATCCACGGGTGTATGCTTTTGAGGACGGGGCAATTCAGAACCATTTTAGTTACGGCCTATGCCAAGGCCTCAGATATTCTAAACTATCCCGAAATCGTTTTAAACTCTTTCGACCCACACCTTATCAGACCACTCACCCCCCATTTCTATACCATTGCCGCACTGGATGCACAGGCGTATCTTGCAAACTCTGGCTGCGAGGCCAGTGACCTTTCCCTAGTCGCAGTCAAAAATAAGAGGAATGCTCTCAAAAACCCTTCGGCGGCATTTGCTGAAGATACGTCTGTCGAGGGGGTTGAGGGTACGGAGGTTATATCGGAGCCGCTAAGGAGGGGTCACGTCGCAGCGCCCTGTGAGTATGCTGCGGCCATCTTGTTGACCACGGAGAGGAGCCTTGGAGAGGTGCGGGTTGAGGCTTTCGGATTTGCTGCGGGCAGCTACTCGCCAGACTTTTCTTTAAAGGTGTGGGGCCAGTCACGCTGGGCAAGGGCTGCGGCAAACATGGCTTTTAAGCAGACAAGGCTCAGGAGGATAGATTTTGTAGAGATTTCAGAGCCTTTCGCCCACAGCGAGCTGACGGTATTGGAGGCACTAGGCGTCGTTAGGGAGAGCATTTGCAAGTCTCTGCGGGATGGCGATTTTAACATAGATGGTCATTTACCGGTGAATCCTTCGGGTGGGTGTATTGGGATGGGTTATCCGTTAAACGCTGCAGGGCTCCAGAGACTGGCCCAGTCCATCAACCTGCTAAGAACCGGCAAGTGGAGTTCGTGTATAGTGGCCTCACCTGATGGTGAGGTTGTAGATGGGGGCGCGGCTGTGGTGCTGAGTGTAGGGGTGTGATGAGTTGGGGAAAAAAGTAGCTATCGTTGGCGCGGGGATGACATATTTCCGCTCCATGCTACCGATGACCCCTCAAGAAATGATATACGAGGCCGCTAGAAAGAGCCTGGATGACTGTGGGCTCGAGTTCAAAGATATTGACGCAGTAGTGTCTGGGTCGGCACCCGACGCATTCGACGGATACCATCATAAGGGACTCGTTGGGGTTGAGCCCTCTGACGGGGTTGGAAAACCCTATTCTAGAATCTATGTGGGCGGCGGGACGGGAGTGGGTGTGGCTGTTGCAGGCTGGTGGCATGTCGCGTCAGGAGCCTTCAAGAAAGTTTTGGTCGTGGCATGGGAGAAGATGAGTCACCCATACCCACATGCCCAGCCCCTCTTCAAGACAATCTTCGACCCCATTATAGAGCAGCCTCTCGGCCCAAACCTGATATGGATATTCGCATTAGAGATGCGCCGCTACATGGAGGCTCATAAACTGTCTAAGGAGCTGATAGCCCGAGTCGCGGTCAAGAATAAGGGTAACGCCCTAGACCATCCATACGCCCAGCTGGGAGCAAAAATAACCGTTGAAGACGTCCTTAAGTCGCCTGTACTGGTTTGGCCCGTGCACAGGCTTGACATCAGCCCATCGTCAGACGGAGCCGTAGCCCTTGTCTTCGCCTCGGAAGAGGAGGCCAAGAAGATAACCGACACGCCTGTTTGGATTGACGGCGTGGGTGCATGTCTGGACAGCCAGTTCTGGACCAACCGCGACCTCGCATACCCCTACTACGTTTATTTGGCGGCGCAGCAAGCCTACAAGATGGCCGGGATAGCCAATCCGCTCAAAGAGATCGATGTATTTGAGCCCTATGACCCATTCACCTACAAAGAGCTCCACCACCTAGACGCTCTGCTGGGGAAGCCTGGTCTCGCACCCAAGCTTTTAGCAGAGGGGCAGTTGGAAAGGGATGGAGATTATCCCACATGCCCTTCAGGCGGCCTCTTAGGTGTTGGAAACCCGATAGCGGCTGCAGGGCTGATGAAGGTTGCTGAGCTTTACTGGCAGCTATCGGGGAGGGCGGGGAAGAGACAGGTTCCGAATGCGTGTGTCGGTGTTGCGCAGGCTTGGGGTGACTTGATGCAGGTCGCTCAAGTAGTGGTGTGCAGGTCATGACAAGAGTTACACCCTCAAGGTTCTCGCCAAACTACTTAAAACAACTACCAGAAGACTTGGTCAAGTACATACAGAGGCACGGACTCGATAAAGAGTTTGGGAGATTAGACAGCTGGGCTTCATCAATAGAGAAGAGACACACGGAGATGGAGGGGTGGCAGGTCGATAATCTTGTCCTAAGCTACTGGCATATTGCATGCATGTATAGACACTCGGCAGGGATGGCTTTCTCCCGTTTTCTCGAGGGTCTAAAAAACGGTAAGATACTTGGAACAGGGTGCGAAAGCTGTGGACGCGTGTTGATACCTCCACGCACCTTCTGTGAGTGGTGTTTTAGAGACGTAGACAAATGGATCGAGCACCCGGGGACTGGTATCATATCGACCTACTCGTTATCATATATTGGAACAGATCCTAAGGTCAGGTTTGAGAGGCCCCTAATTATTGCTGTGGTTTGGTTCGACGGAACTGTTAAAAAGGTGAATTCGTCCAGAACAGTTCTATATGCCGCAGGCCTATTACATAAGGTTCAGGGAGTTGACCCGGAAAAAGTTCATGTCGGAATGCGTGTAAAGCCTGTTTGGAGAAAGCCAGAGGAAAGGGTTGGCAGCATATTAGATATAGGATATTTCGCACCGTTTGAGGATGATGCGTTATGAGTATAGAGAGTTTTTACGAATATCCTGCAGGTGTAGCCCTCTCGAGATTCCTGGAAGGGTTAAGGCTTGGCAGGCTGATTGCAAGCAAATGCGGTACATGCAATCACATGATAATACCGCCCAGAGCCTATTGCCTGAAATGCTACAGGCCTATTAAAGAGTACCAAACAATCGAAGAAAAGGGGCTGATAGTCACCTATACACGCTCCTTCATCAACATAGAGGGGGAGCCAGTTAACCCACCAGTTACATGGGTCTTCGTAAAATTCGACGGCGTTGATGGGGGATTACTGCACATTCTCGACCCGTCCATAAACCCACAGACAGGTATGAGGGTTAGGCCGGTTTTTAGAGAACAAAGGAGCGGGAGCATACTGGATATTAAATGGTTTACAGCCGCGTAGCGGGCCAATTAATTTGCTGAATTCGCCCGCACAGCAGATGAGGTATGGCCCGTCTCAGCGTTTTTTGGCGAAGTTTTAAAGCTGGGTCTATGATTCTATTCTTTGTTGAATCCGCCGATGATTTTTTCCGGGCTCATCGTCTTCCTCACGGGTCTGGTTCTCTTCGTTGTGGGTCTTCAGGCCTTCTGGATACTTGCAGCGGCGGGGGTATTGATGATTGCTGCAGGATTCTTCACCGAGAAGAGAGAGGAGGTAGTGCCTGAGAATCCTGGGATGAAGTTCTGCTGGTATTGTCTTAGAGAGATTCCAGCTGAGGCCGAAGAGTGTACGTACTGTGGGCTTAGGCAGGAGCAGTCTAAGAGGTAGCGCGCCTCTGCCGGCGGAGGGCGAGGTGGAGTATCAGCGATATTATTACCCACACGGCAATGCCTAGAGGGCCGAGACCACCTAACTCGCGTGGGAGACGGGTTGCCACTACTGTTAGGCCCCAGATTGCATTTACGGTCCCGTGAAGAGATGCAGCAGGTATGACGCTTAATGAAAGATGCCTGATTATAGCATGAGGAAGCGATAGCGTAACAGTGAAGGCTGTAAACAGGAGGGCGCCCAGCACAGGATTATCCGGATAGTTGTAGCCTAAGAGAAGGATTGCTGGTGCGTGCCAGACACCCCACACTAGTCCCACGAGGAGTGCCGCCTTTGCGAGGCTGAGGCCCAGCGCCTCCAGCTCAATTTGGAGGAACCCCCTCCACCCTATCTCCTCCCCCAGCGCGAAGAGCGTGTTTATCGTTATGGCTGGGAAGTAGGCGCTGAGAAGCATCAACACAATCAGAACCTCAGGGACAAGGGTAATCGGCAATTCAACCTGGAGGTGCTCAAGTGTTAGTAGACCTATCGGGGCTATTATAAGGAGGTAGAGGAGGATAGCCAAATAAGCTATCAGTGGGGAAGTAAGGTAGAATACTAATACCTTCCTGCCCAGACGGAGATAACCCTTAACTTCTCTATGCCCAGCTACTAAGAGGGCCGAGGCCGTGGGCGTATACATTCTGATGGCCCCCCAGCCTAGAGTTACGGGGACGCCCGTCAACCCGCCCATTAGGTAGACGATTATATCCACTAGGGCTGCCAGTAGTGTGGAGAGGGCTGAGTAGATGGCAACCCTTCTCCAAGTGGGAGTGACATCAAATGCTTTGGGCAGCGATTTAAACATGGTTGGTCATGCTTGGCTTGCTTTTAGTGCCGCTAAGAATATCCGCTCAGCGGCCTCTGTCATCTTCAGCCGCTGGAGACCAGGAATATAGCTCTCAAGCCTGTCGTTCAGGGGTTCGAGCCAAGTCCTCTTGGCGTGGTCTCCAAGCCCATCATACCCTTTCATGACCCCTATGATTGAGCCCACGGTTGCTCCGTTGCAGTCTGTGTCAAGGCCACAGGACACGGCTAGCGTTATCGATTTCGTATAGTCTCCCTCTCCCCAGAGGAGTGATGCAGCGACTATGGCCGCGTTAGGTATTGTGTGGACTGGGTGGTATTGGTGTAGCCTATTCTCGATTAGGCCTACTGCCTCATCCCAGTCAGTACCCCTCTTCCAAGCATTAACCACGATCTCCACAGCCTCTCTAAGCCTACACCTCTCAGGGATGACGGATAGCCCGGCATCGATGACCTTCTCCACATCGTCCTCGACAAAAGCCCACGCAATCATCGCCGCAACCATCATCTCCCCATAGACCCCATTCTTAACGTGGCTCAACGTGGCGTCCCTATGGGCCAGCTCAGCGGCCCGTGAAGGAACGCCGGGGCAGATGTAGCCCCAGAAGTCAGCCCTGATCTGTGCACCTATCCATTCCCTGTAGGGGTTCATGTGGAGGGCTGTGTCTGGCGGTGTTAGACAGTTGACAAGATTCCTGTATGCTACTCTCTCTGCGGTGTAGACCCCAGCGTATGGTAGGTTTTCCAACCACTCCCGCCCCACATCCATGCTGCTGAAGTCTATGCCCCTCTTCTCAACTAACCGTAGATTGAGGAGTGTATAGTCTATGTCGTCGTCCCTGAGAACCCTGTCTATGTTGCCGGCTGTAGCTTTACGGATGCTGGTGTTTTGCAGCTCCTCTTCTGTAAAGAAGGCTGCTGGAAAGTATCCCTCCAGCCTCTTTATGCCTAGCCTCGACAGCCTCTGCGAGACACCTCTCCACCCCTGCGAGATTCCTATCGACTCTACGGGCTTGCCGAGCATGTTTCCAGCACACCTCCCGAGGAAACCTCCTAAAACCTTGTCTCTAACGACTGCTGGAGGCGGAGGCTCAGCCCTCCTCCAACCCCTAGAGCGCGACTCTATCTCGCTTAGCGATGTGGGCTCCTCGTATGGATAATCCCTCCTCATAGGCGCCGACCTCAACTCTCTGAAGACAGCCTCAGCTGCTTTGAGACCTCCTTCCGCCACCCTTCTAAAAATCTCCTCTCTCCGGATGCCTTCCAGCTCTCTGCCCTCCTCCACGAGCTGGATCAGCTCATACTCGAGTAGTTCCCAAGCCTCTGGACCAATCACACAGTCCTTCAATCCTACACCGCAAATCTTCGAGGCTTGATATTTAAGCGAGGAGGACTGGCAATACTTGTGCACACCGATTCGGCCCCACCTCCACCCTTCAACCTTCGATGCGAATATTTGAGGAACCCGCTCGGCCTAGACGTTCGTCTCCCAAGGTTCTCCTGGATGCTCAGACATCATGAACGTGGTAGACTCCAATCAGCCTACCGCATTATAGTCTCCAGCAGCCTCAAGGCGGCGGAGAGGTTTATCGGAGATGTCTGGGACAGCGGCAAGGTAGCATCAGACCAGTCGACAAACGTGGAATACGGTGGCGGAGGGCTGGAGAGTAGGCGCAGATATTATTGGAGACTGAAATGGTGGGACGATGCTGGTCGTGAGAGCCCATTCAGCGAGATAGCATTCTTCGAGACGGGAATACTTAGCCAAGGGGAGTGGAGAGCCAAGTGGATTAGCGGCGGCCGCCTACTCAGAAGAGAGTTTATGATAGACGGCGATGTCGGGCGCGCCCGCGCATACATCTGCGGCCTCGGATACTATGAGCTCAGGATCAACGGGGAGAGGATTGGGGACAGAGTCTTAGACCCTCCATGGACCGACTACGAGAAGCTGGCGCTCTACACAGTATATGATGTCACAGATTATATTAAGAGGGGAAAGAACGCCGTCGCAGTTATGCTCGGAAACGGCAGGTACTCGCCTAGGCATGAGTGGAAGATTAAGGGTATACAGGTGAAGAGGTATGAGGACGCCGAGCCCAAACTGCTGGCGGAGATATGGGTATGGCTTGAAGATGGACGAGAGGTCGTGATAGTTACCGACGAGGAGTGGAGGGTATCCGATGGGCCCATTGTATTCGACGACATATATGATGGCGAGGTCTATGACGCTAGGCTTGAAGCGGCCGGGTTCGACAGGCCTGGATTCGACGACTCGGGCTGGAAGAAGGCCAACGTCACAGTGCAACCATGCGAGACGCTGCGCTCATCAACGACGTCGCCGCCCATCAGGAGGGTAAGGCTACTCCCTTCGAGGAAGATCCTAAGCCCTAGGCCTGGCGTATACGTCTTCGATTTTGGCCAGAATTTTTCAGGCTGGGTTAGGCTGAGGGTCGACGGCGAGAGGGGGAGAGAGGTTAGGCTGAGGTATGCCGAGCTATTGAGTGAGGATGGGGAGTTGAATACCGCGCCGAATAGGGCCGCCAAGTCTACAGACGTCTACATACTCAAGGGAGATGGTGTGGAGGAGTATGAGCCACACTTCACATACCATGGGTTTAGATACGTCGAGCTTACAGGATATCCTGGAACTCCACACATAGACACTCTCACAGGGGTCGAGGTCCACACGGATGTTGAGCTTGTGGGAGGATTCTCCTGCTCAAACCAGCTCCTCAACGATATCCACCGCATCATAGTCTGGTCGATAATGAGCAATCTAATGGGTGTGCCGACAGACTGTCCTCAGCGAGACGAGAGACTGGGCTGGATGGGCGACGCGCAACTAGTAGCAGAGGCTGCGATATTCAACTTCGACATGGCGGCCTTCTACAACAAGTGGCTACGCGATATGAGACTGGCACAGGCGGAGGATGGCAGCGTCCCAGACGTCGTGCCTCCCTACTGGCTAACCTACCCTGCAGACCCTGCCTGGGGCTCGGCCTGTACCATAATCCCATGGCTCCTCTACCTATACTACGGAGACCGCCGAGCGCTTGAGGAGAACTACGAGATGATGAGGCGGTGGGTAGAGTTTCTATCCTCTAAGGCTGAAAACAACATAGTTAGACTGAGCAAGTATGGCGACTGGTGCAGGCCTGGTTTCATAACCTCGCCCGAGACGCCGGGAGAACTTGTCTCCACCTGGTTCTACTACTACTCCGTTAAGATACTTGCTGAGGCTGCGAGGGTTTTAGCCAGGATTAGTGACTGGGAGAGATATTCCTCACTGGCCGAGAGGATAAGGGATGCATTCAATCGCGAGTTTCTGAAAGATGGACGCTACGGGGTTGTAAGACCTTCAAACCAGACTGCGCCGCTTAGCAGCCAGACATCAAACATACTCCCACTAGCCCTCAACATGGTTCCTGAGGGCGAGGTCGGCCGTATACTCGAGAACCTACTTGAGGATATAACTCAGCGTAGGGACCACCACCTCGCCACGGGGATCATAGGCACGCGATATCTCCTCGAGACGTTATCAAAATACGGGCACACAGACACGGCCTACAGGGTAGTTAGCCAGACGAGCTATCCGAGCTGGGGCTACATGATCCGGGAGGGCGCCACAACCCTCTGGGAGAGGTGGGAGCTGCTAACTGGCGGAGGCATGAACTCCCACAACCACGCAATGTTTGGGAGCGTTGACTCATGGTTCTACAAAGTTTTAGCCGGTATCAAAGCCACCGCTGAGGAGCCCGGATTCAAAAAGATAGTAATAAAACCACACATGCCAAACGGTCTAAACCACGCTTCAGCCTCAATATACACCATTAGGGGCCTCATCTACTCCTCCTGGCAAAGGAGTGGTGGAAAGCTCTACGTTGAGGTCTCAATACCCACCAATAGTACAGGGGTAATCTGGCTTCCCGTGAAAGATACCCCAAATCCTGTGGTTTATGAGAGTGGAATTCTCGTGTGGCGGGATGGAAGCTATGTCCCCGCAGTTGAGGGTATCAAGTCTGCAGAGCTGGAAGGAGGCTACATAATTCTTGAGGTTGGCTCCGGGTATTATCATTTCGAGATAGTCCCGGGCAGGTCGGCGGGAGAGGCTAGTCAATGTTGTTCACACTAAGCGTTACCGCATATAACGCACAGCAACTTTGTGGGTCCATAACTCTGGAGAGTCCTAACTTAAAATAGCTGGCGCCACTACACGCCTATTACTAGAAAAATAAATAAAAATAGGGATTTGTTGGTTGTGTGTTTGCTCTAGCCTATTAAAGTTCTTATAGCGGATGATATTGGCTCGGCGATGAACGCGACTCCCTGGCTGATGACGAGTGATATGGCTACGAATGTGCCGAAAAGGACCTACAGCTACGGCTAAGTTTCCATTCTTAAGCTCGTCCTGTATGCTGAATTTCTCTACCTGTACTCCCGGCAGCTTTGCAGCGGCCTTAATCATCCAGCTATATACCCTCGACTGGGCCCACGTGACAGCGACAATTGCTAGAGGCAGTCCTATGAACAGCTGTATTAGACCGCCTAAGAGGGCTGCTAGGTTGAAAGCCCCCGGCACCACAGCCTTACTCACGCCCGAGACTGCCTGGCCAACAACATTCCCCACGGCCACCAAGATTCCTGCCAAGTAGATGCCGACAGCGAGATTCTTCTTCCTCAGCTCCTCAAACTCGTTTATGTCCTTGGTGACGCGGTTGAGAATGTTTATCGCAATTGTTATGCTGAAGAGAGCTAGGGCTACCCCGAATATCAGCTGGATTATAGCGATCCCAATATCGAACATAGCCTCTACTATGGACATTCCGCAAATAGTAAGGTAAGGCATAAATCATTATTTAAATATATTTCTAATATACAATTTTGAACCTGCCCAGTGCTTTTTAGGATTGTTCTCTGAACTGGGATTGCATGAAGACACATTTGGAGACAGAGCGTCTAGACATATAGGAAAATTGGCACTCTTTTTTCAAAGGAGAGTGCTCATAGATTAGAATAGTGCATCGATTATGTCTGGGTTGAGGTTGGGTGTTATGACGATCACCGGGACTGTCGCCTTCTCTATGACTTTTTTGAGGACCCTGCCGCCGCTAGGGTCAAGGAACCCTCCACCCTTATAGCCCATCACTATGGCCGCGGCTAGCTTCTCGGCCTGCTCCAATATGATGCAGGAGGGGTCGCCCGTCAGGCTCAACAATTTCACCTTCACACCGCTCTCCATCAACTCTGAGACGATGCTGTGGACAACCCTTAACTCCTCGTTCAGCGTCTCATCTTTAAGCGCTAGGATTGGTTCAGCGCCAGATTCTCCGGGGCTAGGCCTGCCAACAGCTTGGATACCAGCCATAAGGTGTTCGCTAACGACGTGAAGGAGTACCAGCTGAAGCCCCAGCCTCTCCGCAAGCCTTAGAGCAACTCGCGCAACCTTTCTGCTTATAGGTGAGCCGTCAACACTCGCTAAAACTGCCCTTTCCACCACCAGTCTAAATCACGGTACGGCCATTTAAATGCTCGGTCACACTACTCCCCTATTTTGGCAACTGCGTATGCAGTAATCCAAATACCAGTCTCCCGATCGCCGAGATCGTTAAGACTATTCTGAGGGCATTCTCCAGCCCTAGGTTCTGCTCAAGCTGTTGCACCAGCTGGCCACCGACGAGGGAGCCGAAGAAGAAGGAGACCCCCTGGAGTAGGTTGTAGACCGCGGTAAAGGTCCCCCTATCCTCCACACTTGTTATCCGCGTGATATATAGTAGAAGAGAGATGCTGATTCCCACGTTGGCCGCGCCGGCCACTATGTTGGCTAGGGCGAAGGCCCAGAAGGTTGGGAGGAAGGCATAGACAGTGGCCAGCAAGGCCAGTGCCGCCCTACAGTATGCCAGCGAACGTACATCCCCTAGGCTCTCGAAGACCCCTCGGCCAACGCTTGAGAATACGAGGCCAACCACCCCAGAGACGATGGAGAGGAGCGCTATCTCGAAGAAGCTGAGATTTGCAATCCTTGTCATGGTTAGGGTGAAGCAGGGCCAAGCAATAGACATGTAGAATCCATAGATGTTGGAGATGATTGTGAACTTCAGGAAGTGGCGGGAATTGATAATGTGCTGGGCGACATAGGTGATTGTCAGCTCGCCGCCCATCATCTTATGTTTCGGGGGCTCCCTCATCTTCAGGAATGTAAGAGCGGAAAGTATGCCTGCGACAGCCGCGACAGAGAAGCCGAGCTGGTAGCCAGGCAGCCCCACAAGTGATACAATGCCAACCGCTAGGGTTGAGATAATTGAGCCAACCTGTCCCCAGAAATTTATAGTGGCGGTAACCATCGAACGCACAGCGAGCGGAACAATCTCGCCTATCAGGGCGGTGTATAAGGGAGCAGACACCGAGGCCACAATAAACTGTACCCCAACCAATGCGATATAGACAGCCGGTTCTCCAACCAGTATTATGGGCACCCATAGGAGAGAGGAGATTAACGTGCTGTAGAAGATGGGCTTCACCCTAGACCCTTTCTTATCGCTTAAGAAGCCCCAAACTGGTTGGAGGGCATTTGCCGCCAAGTTGTTTACTGCGTGGAGGAAGCCAACCTGAGAGGAGGAGGCACCAAGAACCGCCGCATAAACTGCTATGAAGGGCTGCGAGGCTCCGCTTGAAAGAGAGGATAATACGGACCTCGCATACAGCCTTTTAATCTGCCCAACCTCAACATCCAATCTTGCAGTAGAAAACACACAGCTTACAATTTAGATATTACATCACTGCCGCCAAAACCTTATGGGAAAAGAGTTTTTAAACACCGGATCAATAACACGCAGCAGAAGAATGAGGATAGAGACCCTGACAGGAATAATCTTGGTAACGATGGGCATCATCCTATTGCTGATAGGAATTGCGCCACGCCTACTAGAATCAATACCAAAACTACACCCAATTGTCTACACTCAAATATCAGTCGGAAAGCTAAAGATAGGAACCTCGCCGCTAGCAATAATCATACTGACAATACTCTACCTATTATTTGCTCTGAGAGGCTGAGGCACAGGTCTATAAGTTATCATAAGTTTGCATACCAATGCGGACTAGGGTTTATTAGAAAATTCGAATATTCGATTTATCGAGGTGGTTAAGTTGGAAACAACAATTTCTGAGAAAGAGGCACAGAAGACGGCACAGAAACTCTGCATAATACTCTCTAAAGGATCCCTCGATATGGTCTACCCTGCACTCATACTGGCCACTACCGGAGCGGCCATGGGTATGGAAGTGCACATGTTCTTTACCTTCTGGGGACTCGATGCAGTCGTTAAAAGAAAGGTAGAGAAATTGAAGATCTCTGCCGTTGGCAATCCCTCACTGGGTCTACCCTCGCTACTGGGAGTCCTCCCGGGGATGAGCGGGATGGTGACACGCATGATGGCAAAAAAGTTTAGGGAGTTAAAAGTACCTTCGGTCTATGAACTGATCAAACAGGCGAAGGACCTGGGCGTCAAGCTCCACGCATGCTCAACAACCATGACGGCCATGGGAATTAAGGAGTCAGACCTGATACCAGAGGTTGAGGACGTGGTCGGCGCCTCAACCTTTCTGAACATCGCGGAGGGTGGTCAGATCATTTTCATATGAGGTGAAGGGAGATTGAGACATGTAGTAGACGCGAGGGGGAGCTTCTGCCCAGGTCCGATAACCGAGCTCATAAAGACCTACAGGAAGGCACAGCCGGGCGACGAGATAGAACTGCTGGCTACTGACCCTGCTGCTAAGAGCGATGTTGCGGCTTGGGCCGCGAAAAGTAAGAATGAGGTAGTCGAGGTGAAGGAGGAGCAGGGCTACATTAGAATAGTCATACGCGTGACGCCTAAAGGCGGTTGAACATGAAGCGGGTAGTCATAATCGGAGCCGGCACGGGGGGAATAATACTAGCTAATGCGCTATCCAAGAAGCTAAAGGCCGAGATGAAGGGCGGCCGCCTGGAGATAGTCGTGTTCGATGGGTCTGAATCACACGTATATCAGCCTGGTAACATCGACATCGCATTCAGAGGAGCCGACCCTAAAATCTTCAGAAGACCCATAACACAACTACTGAGCAGAGAGGTAAGACTCTTCAAGAGACCAGTCTCGCGAATAGAGCTAGACAATAGGGCCGTAATATATGATAGTGGATTGAAGATGGACTATGATTATCTCGTAGTAGCGACCGGATCCGTAGCCGCTCCAGAAACTATACCGGGGCTTGCCGAGGCGTCACTCAACTTCCACAGGTCGCAGGAAGATGCCAGGAGAGTCTGGGAGGCGTTATCAACCTTCAGGCGCGGCAGAATAGTAGTGCTGACCGCCCTTCCCCACAAATGCCCACCCTCCCCAGTTGAGGCCGTGTTCCTCATAGACGAGCTGATGAGGAAGAAGGGCATCAGAGATGAGGTGGAGATCGCCTACGCGACTCCTTACACCAGAGCCTACCCCGCCCATGGGATAGCAGACGTGGTGGAGCCAGAGATGGAGAAGAGGGGTATAACGACATACACCCTCTTCAACATAGACTATGTCGACCCTTCGACTAAGAAGATCTACTCTCTGGAGCGTGAAGAACTGGCATATGACTTATTGATAGCCATCCCACCACATAGGGGAGCCGAGGTGGTGATCAACTCGGGGATAGGAGGGGAGGAGGGATGGATACCGACAGACAAGCGCACGCTAAAGATAAGGGGCCTCGACGACGCATACGCGATAGGCGACGCGACAGACATACCAATCTCGAAATCAGGGGTTGTAGCCCACCTAGAAGCGATAACCACTGCCGAGTCCATAGCATCCCAGATACATGGGATGGGAAAAGTATACCTCTACAACGGGCGAATAAACTGCCCACTGGAGATGGGGGGCCGCAGGGCAGTCTTCGTCTCAGGAACCTACACTAGGCAGCCGGAGAGGCAGAACCCTTCAATAGCCAAGTATCTCATGAAGCGGCTCTTCAACAGGCTATACTGGACTATGCTAAGTGGGGCCTTGGAGCCGATATTTAACATATACCTAGGCCCACCCTACGATGTTAATGAGGGGGCTGAGGGCGTTGAAGAGGTCTCGAGAGACCGACCAGTTTGAACTGATATCAGACTTCTTCACAATATTCACAAACCCCAAGCGAATACAGATACTACAGCTACTTAAGGAGGGCGAGCTCACGGTCTCGGAAATCACTGAGAGGACCGGCCTTTCACAGCCAACAGTCTCCCAACACCTCAAAATACTCCGCGACAAACACATAGTCACGGTCAAGAGGTGGGGAAACAAATGCTACTACACCGTAGAAGATGGGAGAATATATCAGGTCTGCGACCTCATAAAGGGAATAATCTTCAAGAGGATAGAGGAGATAAGAAAAGGCATAGCAAGATGATAAGCGAGTGGTCTGAGACCCAATAATAAGATATAAGGCCGGGCAACAAGTTAAAATCCAGCAGACAACCTAATATAGGATGCGATGATGACTGAACGTCGAGGAAAATCAATAATAATGATCACAGGAGCGGGGGCTGAGCACGCTACACACTGTATGAGAGCGGGGGTCGCCAAGCCTGGTCAAAGGCGCAGGGCTTAGGACCCTGTCCCGTAGGGGTTCGTGGGTTCAAATCCCACCCCCCGCACGGCTATTTTTCGCCAGTAAATTATAGGCTAGTTTTATTGTCTCAAGGCTCGTTGTTGAGTAGGTTGAAGGACCTTGGCTCGCCTCCATCATTTATTCCAGTGTCAAATCATATTCCATCTCATCCTTCGTCAGCCAGAGTTAGCGGGTAGGGGGACCCTCCTTTCCTATATTTTGGGTTAACTTCATCCCAGGGCGCCAGATGTATTGGGAAGGGATGGTAAATGAAGTGGTTTAGCTATCTCCTCTATCCGAGTTATAGCTTCTGGCCTCGCCCTAAAATCCCTTGGTAGGTTGTCGGCAACTATCAAGACATACTCGTCGCTTCAGCCAGTCACTAGCCCTTCGACCACACTTCCGAGTACATGAACTCTACCTGGAACCAAAATCTCATTGGCTATCTTGTCTATGGCCTCGGCCTAAAAACACAATTGATGAGCACTCTGCGCCATCCTAGCCCTTGCCCTTAACAGACTCAATCACCTTCTCGGCAAAGCCTGGCAGCTCCTCGGCCTCCTCTCTGTTATACCATCTGAACAGATAACGTGAACTTATGTAGCCTCCTCAAGCCTTATGAACAAGCTATATTCTCTCGGACAAAGTCATCGAAGACGTTTTGATCATCCAGCAAATCCATGTCCGTTGGGCTTAAAGCTCATGCCTCCAACAGGCGCACATCAAACTATCCATATTAAGGCTTCCACGAACACATAAAAGGCATGTAGGAAACTTCAAGCCCCATCTTTACCTAAGTCGAGCTGGCATGTTCTTGGAGCTTAAAACTTTAACAGTGTCGGCTATAAGCAGCCGCTATCCGACTTGCCCGGTTTAGATTCTTGAACCATTAAATATTGGGGGTAGGGGATAGTGTGTGTTTGGCAATATTCTTCGGGCTGGGGCTTCGGATGCTAGCTTGCCGGCAACCTTTCTCGGATTAATAGTGGCCTTTCCACTCTGGTATTTCACATTCAACACGGACCTTATAGGAGGGTTCTGGAACAGGATGGCGCTATCAGTTAGTGTCCTAGGCCTCGTCGCATTCTTCGCCGAAAAGAGAGAGATGTCAAGGCAGCTCAGAAGGGTTGAACCTAGGATGTTGTTTTTGGGCGTATTATCAGGCCTCTTTCTATATACCTTATTCTATGGAGGATACAGTGTTTTGAGGCCGTTTCTTGAGAGGGGAGCATCGAACGTCTATCTGCTTGTAGGTGATGCTCCAGCGGCGCAAGTTGCTGCCACCCTAGTCTACACGTCTTTTTGTGAGGAACTTTTTTGGAGAGGGTTCATCCAGAAGAGCTTCATGGGCTATCTCGGCGGGCTTAAGGGGTTTTTAATAGCGACAACGCTCTACACACTCATCCACCTTTTCACACTCAATATACCATTGATGCTTGCGGCCCTGATAGCGGGTCTCTGGTGGGGACTCCTCTACATGCTTAAACGGTCGCTATGGTTAAATATCTCCTCAGATGTCATCTGGACCGAGCTAGTGATTCTTATGCTTCCCCTAAAGTGAGACTTCGTGTCGGCGAAAATATGGTTCATAGCCACGCGCCCGTGGTCCTTTGTCATGTCTTTCGTTTCCGCGACACTAGCAGCAGTCCTGGCAATCAAGCTCGCGGCCTTTGACGCATCTCTCTATTTACTCACGCTAGCCGGGCTGATCCTCCTCCACGCCGCAACAAACATGCTTAACGACTACTTTGACGTGAAGAACAGGGAGGACAGGTTTGACGTACCGACCTCAAGGTATAGGCCACATCCGCTTTTAACGGGTGAGGTTGGAGGCCGAGAATTCCTAACGATGACAGTCACACTGTATGGCCTAGTGGTCTTGATTGCCGGCGTCTTATCCCTAGTTAGGGGGCCCCTAATACTCCTACTGACAGGCGCGGGCCTTTTGGCCAGCGTGTTCTACACAGCACCGCCCATCGCATTCAAGTACAGGGCTCTGGGCGAGCCGGTGGTTTTCCTAGTCTGGGGACCGCTAATGGTTGGGGGAAGCTACTACACCATAACAGGCACCTTCACGGTCGAGCCACTACTAGCCTCCATCCCAATCGGGATACTGGTGCTTTTAGTGCTTTTAGCCAATAACATGAGGGACGCAGACTACGATAGGGAAGTCGTCACTACAACTATCCCCATTCTCCTAGGAGTTCGGCGAAGCCTAATACTCTATGGCGCACTCCTAGCATCGACCTACGTGATCACTATCCTCCTAATACTGATGCGTATACTCTCGGTCTACAGCCTAGCGGTATTATTCACAACCACAATAGCTGCTAGGCTTGTGAGAACATTCTGGGCAGGGGTGCCAGATGATGCAGATCCTCAGACGGCAAAGCTGACACTCTTGTTCGGGCTCCTACTCATTGCCGGCGAGCTGTTTTCAATCTTCACAAAATATTAGGTGGCGGCTCTTGAGACTGGGTGTTGGGTGGAATATCTCTCACCCAGTGTCTAGGATTGTTGAGCTGGCTACACGGTCCGAAGAGTTAGGCTTCGAATCTTTTTGGCTTCATGAAAACCCCATGCTGGGGGACGGCTTCGCCTCCCTCATACTGACCTGTAGGGGTACCGCCAGAATCAGGTTGGGGATCGCCTGCACAAGCGTCATCACTAGACACCCCGTCATGATAGCTGCATCAGCAGTAACTCTCCATAACGAGAGTGGTGGAAGATTCGTGCTAGGAATCTGTCTCGGCGGGTTTCCGTGGCTCCCCCTCATAGGCCATCCCGTGCAACCTGTCAAGGAGACTAAACCGCTTCGCAGGCTGGTCGAGGCCGCATCCGTCATTCGCTCACTAGTAAATGGGGAGGCCGCCGCCGTAAACGGCAACTTCTATAACGTCCAGGGATTCAGACTGATGGTAAAGGCATCTAAACCCATACCACTCTACATAGGCGCGCTAGGTCCTAGAACGCTGCGAATGGCCCCGAGAATCTTCGATGGCGTAATTACCTCCCCAGGTGTTTTGACGCCGCTAGATGTTAGACGGCTCGTGGGTTGGGTTGAGGAGGGGGAGAAAAATGGGCGCAAGGTGGAGAAGCTAGCGTATGTCCTATCCTCGGTCAGCGGGGACGAGGCGGAAGCCTACGAGGCGGTCAAACGAGACCCCTTCTTCATCTACCAGCTCTCCGAGGTCGTCCCAGAGGAGAGCCTCCAGCAATATGGGGTAGGACTGGGGAAGCTGCCAGAGATAAGAGAGGCTTGGAGGAGACGCGAAATAGCGGCAGCCGCTAATCTAATAAGCGACGACATGGTAGCAACCCTCACAGCCTCAGGACGAAAAGAAGACGCGATCAACAAGATAGAAGAATATTCACAAACCGGCGCAGACACACTCATCATAACACCCGTAGGAAACGTTGAAACCGTCCCAAAGACATTTGGACCTATAGCATCTAGCCAATAGCCTAGAAAACATTTCTAAACATCCCACCGACAGCAAAGATACGTGAAAAAAGGGAAAAGAGGTCAATTTTAACCAGCTTGTATTTCAAAATCCATGGATATGGTAGAATTGACTTATTGGAGATGCTATAGAACAGAAGTTATTTATCAATTCTCAGAACTTCATCGCACCGGCTAATTCAGGAATATTAATGAATCTAAGGATCAATAATATGATAACTATCATGCATGTTGGGAAGAAGCGCGACTTGATCCTGAGGGGCTAGAAGGCTTAGAAGATTTTCGAAAATACTGAATGATAAGAGGCTCTCGACGCTGGTGGAGATGCTTCAGCAGGTGAACCCAGCGAGAGGCAAGCGGACCAGGACAGGGCCGTCATAGAAATATAGCCCGACTATGCCAGTCTAGCGGTAGACCGCACCATTGATGCACTACCGGCTTCGCTCCCGAGGACAAGCTCAAACCCATATGGCTTAGCCACGTCTTCCATGAATCCCATTCCTACCAGCTAGATTTGGGTGGGCCGGACCGGCCAAAAAATAGTGATGTGGATGGAGTCTCCTCGCTGCTCGCGACGACTCATCCACCAGCCGGAGCGGCGCCCTCCTCGGCGGCCGGAGCCCCGGGTAGAGCTTCAGCTGGCGCTGTTGTGGACTCTGCTGCAGGTGATTTCTTCCTAGCCTTTTTGGCCGCTGACTTCTTCCTGGTCTTCCCAGCCTTCTTCTTGGCTTAGCGCCCTTCCTCCTCGTCGTATCTTTCTCGCGAGTTGTAGGTTTAGGTGTATTAAATATTACTGATTTTGTCTTTCTGTGGGCTGGGTTTGCTTAATACATGCCCCTATAATTTCTGTACTGGTAGCGTATGGGCTCTGAGTCAGAGGTTGAGGGGCTGAAGCACAGGGTTGAGGCACTAGAGCAGGCGGTGAGAACTCTTCTTAAAAACTTGGGATCACTCGAGATTAGGGTTGAGGTTCCCAGAGTTATTATTGTTAGGGAGCCTGTCTATGTGAAGATTTCTGAGAATGAGCTTTACGGCAGGATTATCCTCTTGGTTGAGGATGGCTTCTTCGAGAAATATAGGTCGCCCTCAGAGGTTGCCCACGAGCTCCACAGGAGGGGGTGGGCTCCAAAAGACTTCCGGCACGTGAGGCCTGCGCTTGAGCACTTAACGGTGTTGGGTGTCCTAGAGAGGGTGAGGAATAAGGGGAGGAGGGCCTACTGGGTATATAGGAGGGCCGAAGGCTTCAAGGCTGAATGGATAGAGGGGAATAAAGAGGCTTCTCAGACCTGATTTCAAGGAAACGTTTGGGCCCATGTTCGTCGTAATTCTTGGTAAGCTGCTGCTATTATCGGGCTTGCCAGAATTCATCGAGAACAGGGTCTTCCATCGAGTTCTATACGCTCAAAGAAACGGAAAACGAGAACTATACTGGGGGTAGTGTCCGGATAACGCTTTAAATATCCTCCCTATTAGGACTGTATCTAAAAGAAGGTATATACTTAGTGGGTTAGATAATTTAGTGGTGGATAAATTGAGTAGTTATTCAACTATATCGCTTCCTAAAAAGATATAAGGAGATACTAGAAAAAGATAAGGGTAGCGCTGAGTGGAGAGAATATCTTCTGAGGCTGTATCAGGAGGAGGTAAAGGAGAAAAGAAGACGCGAAGCCTTCGAAAAGCTCAGAAGAACATTATCCGAGGAGGAAGTTAGTAATGTGCTGGAGGAGTCCAAAAAACTTAGGAGCGAGCTTGAATTACGATGAATCTCCTTGACACGAGTATACTAATCGAGCTCCTCAGAAGGGGGCGCTGGAGGAGGGCTCTATCAGCGTAATCACCCTTATAGAAGTTCTCGAGGAGTACCTGCACATAAACGAAACGAGGTAAAATCCTCCCTTGAAGAACTCTATGAGATAATCTCTCTAAACAATGACGTCATAAGCGGATACTGCAAATTATATGAAAAATTAAAAAGTATAGGCGTAAAAATACCAGACGCTGACCTACTCATAGCAGCGTCCGCAAAAGCAAAAAACCTGACACTAGTTACATCGGACAAACACTTTGAGCAACTACGCGATCTCGGATTAAAAGTGGAAATAAGGCATATAGAGTAAACTTAAGCTTAGGAGATTTAATAGACACGGCGTCTCGGGATCCCCAGCATGGTGCTGGGACGGCCTGAAGACGGTCTACACCACATTGGTGATGGTGGGGAAGTATAGGTTTTCGGTGAGGCGGGGAGGCACAGGTCGTGGAGTCACCCTCCGATGGTGTCTATTGCCATACTGTGGTGTGTGGCTGAGGACTAGGCCTAGTCGTGAATGTAGGAAGAGGTGGCCTAAACGGTACATAAGTGTCGATGGGGTGGTGGTTGGGGGTTGGA
>BEHE01000009.1 GCA_002898395.1 Candidatus Calditenuaceae archaeon HR02 | reverse complement strand
GATAGTAGTTGATAGAGGTCCTTGGTATCCATGGGCATTGAAGAGGCTTGGACTTGAATACGTACATGAGACCTTCGGTAAAAGGAACAGGATAGAGAGGTGGTTCAGGGAACTTAAGGACAGGACAAAGAGGCTCTACAACAACGTGAACGCTAAAACGATGAAGAGCATAGAGGAGTTGGTGAGCGCAATAGCTCTGATCCACAACTCACTCCTGAACGTAATTGGAGAAGGAGGTGTAATACCTGGTTGACAGCGCCCTAGAGCTAGAATAGAGGAATTATAAACCAAACAAACCGAGCTAAGTAATCAAATCATGAGCCTTGGCGTGGATCTTTTCGGAGTATTCGAAGAACTATTTTCCTCCTCCCGCTTTATTGGATGGCTCTCAGGAGGAACAGTACTTCCCGCATCTATCTTACCTCTTCCTGGCTACAACTTGCGTCCGCATTTGCTCTTACTTAGCGTCTTGCTTCCACTAATCTCACGTCTACCCCTTCTTCAGACGCCGCTCTAGCTTGACTTCCATCGGCAGTTATAAGCTTCAGATTCCTACCCTTTGAAAAGACTATGTAGATTGCATCATAAACTGTTATCCCTCTTTCCATAGCAACCTTAATAGCCTCTTCAACATATTCTCCCTCTCCCTCAACTTTTAAAGCCCTCCCCATCAAAGCCTTCAAAGCCTTTAAGGCCGCATCTACCTCCTCTTTAGACATTTCTCCACGCCTAAATCTCTTCAAGATAGCATTGGAAACCTCCTTCAAGACCAAATCCGGGGATAGTGCCCCATCTTTAAGTGCCTCACCCACCTCCCGCCAACCCTCTTCTTTCAGCAAGAAGCAAGCTAAGGCTGAGGCATCAATGGCTATCACGATCTTCCCTCACCAGCCTCGCCGCAGTACCTGGGGGAGCTGGCCCCACCTTTTCAAGAAGCTTAATAGCCTCTCTAACCGCCCTCTCCCTCTCCAGCTCCTCAAGCTTAGTAATGATGCTCTTCCTAATCTCCTCGGGCCAGTTCACAACATCCTCATACTCCTTCATCTTCTCCTTAACCCAGCGAGGAACCTTGACGCTAACCACAGACATCCCAGTATACCAAAAAGGTAAACCAAGTTATAAAGGTTTTAGTAAACCAAGACGGCCCGTGAAGGAAAAAGGGGCAGGAATAATGCGATCTGCAAGCCAACATATGGTGCCTCGAGCAGTGGAGGCTACACCCGAACGCACTTGAAATCTCCCCAACGACACAGGCATAGCCGCGGCCAAACTACAGCAACCCCTGTGGGATTCATAGATGTCCGTCCCCACACCCCGTAGTTGGAGGTTAATGGGGTGATTTCAGAGGTCAACAGGACGGATCTCCTAGAGGCAAGGAAGTATTGTCCGAGAAGCCTAAATGGATGGGAATCGAGACAGCAGAAGCCGTTCATATACAATGTCCTTCTGAACCCGGCATGAAACCATGGAGCTGAGAGAGCGACCGCAGAGCAGGGTATCAAGGCGAGGGAATTGAGCCACAAGGATAGAAGTGTTAAATAGGCATAATATAGCATGTTGTGATAGGGCCTGCTAAGGGGATGTCTGAGAAGCTGAAGAGGGAGTTCATAGAGCTGCTGGAGAAGGACGTAGAGTTTAGGTACACAGTCGCAGGCTACCTAGGCCTATCGGAGGTCCTCAAGAGGATGGACAAGATGGAGGAGAGGATGCTCGCCTTGGAGGAGAGGATGTTAAAGCTCGAGGAAGGACAGAATAAGTTATGGGGAGAAGTCAAGGGTTTAAGAGAGAACCAAAACAAACTATGGGAGAACCAGAACAGGCTATGGGAGGAAGTGAGGGACATGAGGATTACTCTCAACAGGGTTGCAGTGACTCTAGATAGGCTAACGATTAGCGTGGAGGAGGAGGCTTTGAGCTTCATAAGACATAACGTAAGGGATAGGCTAGGAATCGACATCCCTCTAGACAGGGTATTTATTGACTCCAAGGAGATCAACATATACGGGGCCTCTGGGGATCTATGCGTAGTAGGGGAGGCTACTGCAAGGCTTGGAACAAACATAGTAGAAGAGCTGATTGAGAAGGTGAATCTGATAAAATCTAAGAGGCCTGAACTGATGAGGAAGAGGCTCATAAAGGTGATATACGCTGACTACGCGACCCCAGACGCTATACGGTTAGCAAGGGAGAAAAACATATGGGTAGTGAAGTGGAGCGGAGACCTCACGTCGCTGAAGATAGAGGAGGTACAAACATCCTAAAAACGGAAGTGTAAGGTGATAGATCACGATTATCAAGTAATGAGTTCATAAACTCAGCTAGACCAGTATCTAGTCCATGAATATTTAAGTTGTGCAACGCCCTTAATAGACCTAATTATGGTTTCGCTCATCTCGTTCTCTGCCTTGTGGCTTAATTCGCAGGCTTCTCCCGGCTCCTGAGCCCATTCTCTGGCTTTGCGTTGGTGCTTCCCATGTTTTGAAGGCGGTTCTTTATGAAGAGTAAGGCCTATGGCCTACCGTTACTTACCTCATCTCAATGGCTTCCCACTATTGGAAGAGAGTTGATGAGAGGCTTATCAGGAGGGGAGAGGTCATACTTGACCTGAAGTTCGTTAAGCGTTATGCAGATGAGCTCAGGTAGATGAATTGTGTCAATATACAGGAAAAGCCTAGATGGATGAAGGTGGAGATGGTACAGAAGGCATTCTATACAACCTATTGCTGAACGCGGCATGAACCAGAGACAAAGGAGCGCCAGCGGGAGAAGAGAGCATCGAGCAAGAGGAAGTAGGCCACAAGGCATTATGGGAGGCTGAGTTATCTAATGCTTAACCCTTAATGTGGGAGTCTTTATATTCTAAAGCGTTATTCTTACGCTTGGGCCCTTGTCTTTAACGTTAGAGTTGCCTGAGAGGTTATTGGCTAAGCTTAGGGACTTATCTGATACTAGGGGTATTTCGTTAGAGGAGGTTATACTTGAGGCTATCTACGAATACGTTAATCTATCTGACCCTGAGATGAAGTCCGAGATGCACCTTAACCTCTGTGAAAAGTATTCCAGAGATGCTGAGGAATTATTGTCTAAGGGAGATTACGTTCAGGCTGGCGAGAAGTTATGGGGAGCGGCTGCCCAAGCTCTGAAGGCAGTCGCGGCTAGAAGGGGGATAACACTGGATACACATGCTAAGCTATGGAATTTTGTAGCTAAGCTTAGAACTGAGCTTGATGACCCCGAGATAGGGAGGTTATGGTCGATTGCAAATGCTTTACATAAGAATTTCTATGAGGTGCAAATAAGCCCTGAGCTAGTTAAAGACTATGCACAAGACGTTAAGAAGCTCGTAGACAAACTGAAAAGGTTGATAAAATAAGCGCTCATCTCGGTCTCATAATGGATTAATATACCTTCTTCCCAGCACATTCGTCATGGACCTTTATAGTAATAGATAGGGGGGTGCCCTCAGTTAACTGAGGGTAGCCACATGCCACAAGGTGGTTCCGTACACAAGTATCCCTCACATTGCCGAGATGAGCTATTTTGAGAATCGTTTATTGCAATTGCATAAACTTACTTCTCATTATATAACCATAAGGTGGGACGATGGCTCTGACCAGCCTACCCTTGGTCTCCTGTAGAGACTTTGACTCCTTCAAGCAGTAACATAGAGGGGGAAGATAGGAGCTTATTAAGAACCATTCATCATTAAGCTCCCTAAACTCCACGTAAAGATAGCCAGAGAAGAGAGCTTAAATACATCGAAATGAGCTCTACTCTATGAACTCGTCTCAAAATTATTTAAGCTCTCTAAGGTCATATGTTTTCGGCTTGGAGTTCAGGGAGCTTAGCGATTCCGGGTGGGGGTCGATTAGGCCGCTTCTCCCTCCTAAGCCTAGGGTTGGTAGGCCTAGGGCTGATGACAGGCGCGTGCTGAACGGCATACTCTATGTCCTGACGACTGGGTGCCGGTGGATGGACATGCCCGCTGAGTACGGTTCTTACAAAACGGCCTGGAGGAGGCTTAGGCTTTGGCAGGAGCTGGGCGTCTGGGATAGGATATTGAGGGCCCTTGCATCGTCTAGGAGCGCGGATAGGGTCGCTGTAGACAGCAGTACAGTAGAGGCTAAAAAGGGGGAGATCTGGTGGGTTATGACGGCTTCAGGAAGAGGAAGGGCTCCAAGATACATGTCTGCGTCGACGGAGGGTCCATGCCCCTGAGGGTAGCTATAGGGCCTGGGAACTGGCACGACTCGAGGAAGCTTACCGGAGCTGGTCAGCGAGCTGGATACGAAGCCAAGAGAGCTCTACGCCGACGCGGCATACGACACAGAGGAGATGAGGAATGAGCTCTCCTCAATGGGAGTAGAGCCGAACATACCACTCAACCCCAGGAGAGGCAGGAGGCCCAAGCCTTACAACGTAGACGCGTACAGGAAGATGAGGAGCGCTGTAGAGAGGTTCTTCACATGGATAAAAACCCTCAGGAGAATCACAGTAAGATATGAAAGACTATCAACAACATATACAGCACTAGTAAAAATAGCATGCATAATAACCCACCTAAGATACGGAAACGGGATTTTGAGATGAGTTCGCAGAAAAAGGAAATAAGATTACGCCGGGAATGAAGCTTCTAGGACCTGCCCACATCCATGTAATGGAGAAAATACGGGGTGGACAGGCAGTATTCCACAAAGATGTGGAAAGGAAGCTGTTAAAAGATCTGTTGAAGTGGGAGTTGCTTAAGAAGGTGGGTAGCGACGGCACATTAGCGCTGACCAGGCTTGGCGATGGGTTACTAACATGCTATAGCGAGGCATCGAAGGCGATGAGACCAAAATTGCATTCTCATGTAGAGGGGGTGATGCCTGAGGGGTAGGCAACATGTTTACAAAGCTATCCTCCAGCAATGACAGACGATATCAAGGTGCCCGGGCAAAGTGCCCTAAACTAAATCCCAAAACCCCCCACGTCCCGCTCACCGGCGAAAGGGCGTCCTATGGGGGTGACCATGGGTGAGCCAGTGGGTCAGTGAACCAGTAGATACGCTAAATAGCGAAGTAGCAAAGCAGAGATTAGAGGCGGTCCTAGCAGCCTATCTGATAGACGGCCACTACAACGGAATAGCCATAGGTGTCAGAAACATAGATCCAATGATCTTCAGACATCTAGCAGACCTAGGGTTAATAAACACTGTATTCATAGCGTATGGCACAGGCAATACATGGTGTTTCGGCAGTTACTTTCCGAAAAGGCTTAGCGATGTAGTACTTCAATGTCTTGAGGGGCCTAAAAAGCCATACTCGACCAGTTAGACATGTCATCTTTTCTACGATGGAAATTGAATTCGAAGGTAACTTTTTCATCCAAAAATGGGGAAGTCGCTTGTTGCTGATGATCTCGATAACGCAATACGAGACTATCAAAGATGTAGAGATCAACAATCTATCTAATCGTCTAAGACTCTCAGTGATAGAGACTAAGAGATTTATCAAAGACGGCAAAATAACACCCTCAACGTTATGGATAGACCACTTTGTAGCAAAACTCAGAAATCTGGTTCTAGATAAGGGACTAAAGCACTATAAAAGCTACCAATTAGACCTAAGAACGCGGAGAACCAGCTTGGCGCACATTCACTATTTCTACGCAGATTGCACCAACGACGCTAGACCTGCTTCTATTCTTAAATCTCTAACACTCGAAAACACGTGGAAGAGAATAACTGCAACAATCCTAAACGAAACTGTGCAGGCCTATACGAAGCGCCTAAAACAACTTGAAGACATAAACACAGTCAAAAAGATAATAAGCTGTAATATCGAAAAACCGCTGAAGGGCCCCTACAACGAATACATCATAAAGCGGCTACCCCAGATATATCCGCTGATACTAAAAGGGCGGAAAGAAAGGATGGATGAAAGAACTAAAAAACTTAATGAGCTGATTAAATACTTTACCTACGAAAGGAAGAAATCCCTAAACTACCTACTAAATTCGTTGACCAAGGAAGAATCGGAGAGGTTACAACGATTAACCGCAACTATTAAATCATTAAATACCCTAATCGAAGAGTTCTCAGAAGGGGGCACGTCTACAGGGCGTCTTTGGGTGATCATAAATGCGGGTTAAGGAACCAAAGATAATAATAGCTTGGCCCTATGCCGATGAAGACCACAAAGAATACGCTAAAGCATTAACAGATCTAAAGATAATAGATGAGTATACCGTATTGCCGGATAACTCCGGGATCTTGTTAGTTAGCTACAGGGATAGACTAGTGATAAGACCACAGGACATAGCAAACATGTTTGAATTAACATTAGGTTTTGCGCCTGAAGATATAATTGAAGAAACATGGTTCGAAACCTTTCAAGATGTAAGGCGCGGTAAAAAAGTAAAGTACACCCTCGACGAAATAATCATCGAAGCGGAAGATTAGGCCTCAGCGACCAACAGCGAGGAGGACCCACATAGGTATTAAATTGCATTTAAGCTTTTGTTCACGGCCCCCTCTTTTCTGCTCTTTTTACATGAGCGTTTTAAATTTAAGCCTATCACCCACGTAACATCAGTGCTCAATTATCGAAGCAGAGGATTAAAGTTAGGCAAAACCTGAGAAAAAACATTGGACATTTGTCATTTTGACAAAAAATTCGTATTTTTTCGTCACTTCAACGGGACATACATACTACTTTTCGTCGCTCCGACGCCGGGTCTGCCGTGTTGTACTCGTTTGTTTGTGATTGCGAATTCGCCGAGTCTGTGGCCTATCATTTCGGGTTGGATTTCTACGGGTGTGAATTCTTTGCCGTTGTGTACCCAGATTGTGAGGCCAACCATCTCTGGAAGGATGATCATGTCTCTTGCGTGTGTTCTAACAGGTTTGTTAATGTTGTTTTGCTTGTATTTTCTTATTTTTATTAGAAGTTTACGCTGGGCCTCTGTGAGTCCGCGCCTGAGACTTCTTCTCTGGCGGCTTGGGAGGAGGTTGATTAGCTGGTCTGTCGGCATCTCGAGTAGCTGTTGTAGCGTGTAGCCGCGGTAGGTGTATTCCCTGACCATCCCTTCCTATCCTAGAGATTCTACTCGGTGTCAGTATATATTTGTGAGCCGCCTCCAACAGTTATTGTCTCGCCCTGACGCGGGCTTGTCTCGGAGGCAGAGCGGCCTCTTCGAGCCTCGAGAGTGGTAGCTTGGTGGTCTCCTTAATGGTCCTAAGTATCAGCTTTGTGTCGGTGGATACCACGCCGTCGAGCCTGCCGATCTTGTCTAGCAGGATTGCGAGTTCTTCCTTGTTCCGTGTCTTGACCTTAAGTATGGCGTAGTAGTCCCCGGTGACATCGTGTATCTCGGTTACCTCTGGGAAGCTGGCGAGCTGGCTCAGGACCTCGGCGTACTTTGAGGGTGTCGCCCTTAGGCCTATGAAGGCTCCTATGCCGAGGTTGAGCTTAGTCTCGTCGAGTATTGCGGTAAACCCCTTGATTATTCCCTCCTTTACAAGCTTGTTGACGCGAGCATATACTGCAGCCTCACTTATATTCAGCTGCTTTGCGATGCTGGAGTAAGACGCCCTACCATCCTCTTGGAGGATGCTTAAAATCTTGACATCCCTCTTATCAAGCTTCATCCAGATTATAATATATAGACCCCCCAATTAATTAAGATTCTGCGGAAAACTCCCCCAGTTCACCTAGGACATCTCTATGAAGGAGAGTTACGCTACCTCCACACATTCGATAAGAGTTCGTAGTCTTTGGGGGAGAGGCGCCAGCCGCAGGCCCCCGCATTCTCCTCTAAATGCTCCCTCCTAGAGGCTTTCGGTATGGTTATGACATTCTCTCTCCAGATGACCCAGTTGAGGGAGATTTGGATAGGAGTCTTCCCATATCGCTCAGCCAGTTCATGTAATATTTCGGTCCTCCTAGTCTTGGTCTTGAGTTCCATAACGATTCTGCCCTGCCCCAAGGGGCTGTAGGCCGTCACTGTTATTCCATTCCTCTCACAGTAGGGGAGGAGTTCGTTCTCTATCGACCTGTCGTGAAGACCATACTCTACCTGGTTCACAACGATGTCTGTGGTTGAGAGACTGCTCTGCGCCTCCTCGACGAGGTGCGTGGAGAAGTTACTTACACCAATGTATCTGATCTTCCCGTCCTTGTAGAGCTTCTCCATCGCCTTCATCGTCTCTGAGAGAGGTATCCTCTCGTTCGGCCAGTGGACCATGTAGAGGTCCACATATTTCACACCGAGTCTCTTCAGGCTTCTCTCACACGCCCGTAGCACGTCGTCGTAGCGTAAATTTGTGTACCAGACCTTCGTGGCTATGAAGACCTCGTCGCGTGGAAAGACCTTGATCGCCCTCCCTACAAGTTCTTCAGAGTGTCCCGCCCCATACATCTCGGCGGTATCTATATGGTTCATGCCTAGCTCCACTGCGTGCCTGATGACCTCGATGGCCTCGAGGTCGTGGGAGTAGTCCGCCGACATAGAACCACCTAGCTTCCAGGTCCCGAGGCCTATAGCGGCTATCTTCTCATCCGTCTTACCGAGGCGTTTATACTCCATTATAATCACCACAAGATTCATGCATCACGGATGGTTATATTGCTGACGCAGCGCGAGAGAGACATGTTTTTATCCCCTATGCGCGATGCTTGTCTTGGTATGCTGTATATTGCACGTGGCGAGGAGCTGCTGAGATACAGCTTCAGCGGGGCGCATCCGATGAACCGGGTGAGGCTCGAGTCCTTCTACAAGGCCCTGGACGAGTCGGGGTTAAAGTATAGCGTCTTCAAGCCAGTGATGGCTAGCCTAGAGGAGCTCCGGCTCTTCCATGACGAGGATTATATCAAGTTTGTTCAGTACGCGTCGTGGCAGGGCTATGGATACCTCGACTATGGAGACACCCCCGCCTTCCCAGGCGTCTTCGAAGCCGCATCATATGTTGTCGGCACAACCCTCGGCCTTGTGAAGCTCGTATTGAGGGAGGATTGCAGGGGTTTCAACCCTATGGGTGGGCTCCACCACGCCATGAGCAGCAAAGCTGGGGGCTTCTGTGTCTTCAACGACGCCGCCGTAGCCATCAAGTATCTCTTAGAGAGGGAGAAGGTTAGGGCCGTGGCCTATGTTGACATAGACGCCCACCATGGCGATGGAGTGTACTATGAGTTTGAAGAAGATCCGCGGGTCATCTTCTTCGACATCCATCAGGATGGCAGGACGCTTTATCCAGGGACTGGATTCAGGTATGAGGATGGGCGAGGCGCAGGGAAAGGAAAGAAGCTCAACATTCCGCTACCACCGGGTGCGGATGATACTGACTTTAAGAACGCCTTCGACGAGGGCCTAGCTTTTCTCGAGAAGCACGACTTCGACTTTGTTCTTCTGCAATGTGGGGCCGATGGAATCGAGGACGACCCCTTAACACGGCTAGAGTATTCTCCGGCGTCTCACAGGTATGCTGCGACGGCTCTTAGGAAGCTGGCGGGTGAGAGATGCGGCGGCCGGATCGTTGCGATGGGTGGTGGTGGGTATAATCCCGAGAATGTGGCAAGGGCTTGGATGGAGGTGGCTCTGTCGCTGGCTTGAGAATTAAGGGGTTCTCCGCCTTTAAGCCTGGATTCAGGGTCTTCGGGGTCGCAGAAAGCTTCAGGCCGGTTTTAGGCGATAAGTCTTTCCTCGCAGGCGTGGTGATGCGGGCGGACTTTCTCCTCGACGGGTTCGCTGTGGGCAGGTGCACTGTGGGAGGGATGGATGCGACGGACAGCATAATCGAGATGTATAGGGAGCTCGATAGGAGTGACATCAACCTCCTCATGCTCGGAGGCTGCATCATAAGCCTCTTTAACATAGTCGACCTAGGCAAGGTTGCGTCTGAGACAAGTGTTCCACTCCTCTGCGTAACATACAACCCCTCTGAGGGGCTTTCCGAGGTTATAAAGTCCAGGTTTCCAGGCGATTGGGAGGAGAGGCTCAGAGTCTATGAGTCCAATGGGGAGAGAGAGGAATACGTCCTCAAGACGGGCTACACAGTCCATGTGAGGAGGGTCGGGCTCTCTCGGAGGTCTGCCGAGGCGGTCTTGAATAGGATGACTATTAGTGGAAGGGTCCCAGAGCCAATAAGGATTGCCAGGTTGCTTGCGCGCTCCTTGCTAAGGAGTGAGGCTAAAGCACGTCTCCGGGCTCCGCAGTGAGGTAGGGTGGAATGGTGGCGCCTGGAGAGACGATTACCGGCTTTTCGCGGAGACCCTCGAGCCGGCATCCCACGCCAGCCCTACCCCCTTCACCAACGATAGCGTAGGAGAGCCGAGAATCATCCTCGACGACCGCTCTCTCAAGCAACACCACGGAATCTAGAGCCACATTCTCGCCGACCTCGACGCCCTCCATCAGGACGGAGGACTTCACCTCGACGCGGCCACCCAACCTGACTCCCCCACCGATGTACGAGTCTCGCAGGGTCTTTGAGGTGGCCTGCGGGCTCAACTCCTGCAGCGCCAGCAGGTTTGCCTCTAAGTAGCTTGCGGGCGTCCCCACGTCAAGCCAATATCCACTAGGATGCCTATAGACAGCAATCCGCCTCCCCCTCTTCACGAGTTGAGTTATTGCGTCTGTGAGCTCGTATTCACCTCTAGGTGATGGTTTAACCTCTTCAGCCGCCTCGAATATCTCACCTGGCAGTACGTAGATTCCAGAGTTTATCAGGGCTGGACCGAATATGTTTTCGGGCTTTTCAGCTATGCCCTTCAACAACCCATCCTCCTCATGCAGCACGCCGAACCTCTTCGCATCCTCCCGCTGGATAGCCAAGACTCCTCCATCAAACCCTCTCGCAACATGCTCCACTAGCCCCCGGAGCATCCCAGCCTCGAAGAAAAGGTCCCCATAAACTAGGAGGAAACTCTCCTCCCCCTCAACGAAATCCTTGGCAGCGAGGAGCGCGTGTGCCGTCCCCAACGGCTTCTCCTGTACTCCGCGCCTCAAACGTGGCCCCTCCACACCTTTTAGAGCATCCATTATCCGGTCACCTGCCGGACTGGTAACTATGCAGGCCTCACCCACGCCGGCGCTTTGAAGAGCCCTGACCGTTCTGAGGATTAAGGGAATACCTGCGACCGGTAGGAGGGGCTTAGGCCTATTCCTAGTTAGTGGATCGAGCCTTTTACCCTCACCCGCAGCAAGCACTACTGCCTTCAACCCACCTACTACCCGACCTCCTGGGGGAAGACTTTCCACACACCCCTATAAGTCCTTCATCCATCCTTCAGAAGATGTGTTTATCACCTCGCCAATAAGATGCATTCGTGGTGCTGAGGCTAGTAGGGCTAGGGCTTGGCCCCCCTGAGTACATGACGCTAAAGGCCATCAAGGCTCTTGAGGAGTCGGACATAGTCTATCTGGACACCTACACCAGCCCCCTGCCCAGTGAGCTAGTGGAGTTTCTGAGGTCGAGGCTGGGGGAAAGGCTGAGATTGGCCGAGAGGTCAGACCTCGAAGAGAGGGTTGCTGAGCTGGTGGATAAGGCAGCGACCATGAGTGTCGCGGTTGCCGTCCCGGGGGACCCGCTTATCGCCACAACCCACATCGCGGTCTTAATGGAGGCGGCAGGCAGGGGTGTGGGCTGCGAAATAGTTTACGGCGTGTCCTCCGTCTCAGCAGCCATCGGCTCCTCCTGCCTCTCCTCCTACAAGTTTGGCCGCATAGTCACAGTTCCCCGAGACGCCAGCGGCGAGAGCCTCAAAACCATCTATAGGTGCGTAGAGGAGAACATTGAGGCCGGGCTCCACACATTAGTCCTCTTGGACGTGGCCGGGGGTGGGCTCAGCGCATCAGAGGCTGTGAGAATGCTGCTCGACGCGGGGGCCGAGGTAGGGGGTAGGCTCGGGCCTGATAGCACGGTCATTGTGTTGGCTAGGCTGGGCTATAGAGACGAGGTCCGGGTTGCGTGTAGGGCCTCCGACGTCTCAAACCTCCACCTCCCACCTCCACCACACATAGTTATTATTCCGGCCGAGCTGCGCTCCTATGAGAGGGATGCCATCAACAAATTGATGCGTGTCGATGAAGGTCTTCTTAAACCCCATAAGCCAGCAAGCCACCGTAGGGCTCGGGCCGAGAGATACGTGGCCAAGGCCAGTAGCACCCTCACTCGACTCCAAATACTCAGCGGCGACGCCGAAACGCGAAGGGTCCTAGAACTCGCCAGATCATACGTTGAGGACGCGAAATTCTTCCTCAACTCGGATATGGCCGACGACTCTCTCATAGCCGTATCCTATGCTGAGGGACTGCTAGACTGTCTAAGAGCGCTGGGGAAGGTCGAGTTCACTTGGTGAGAAGGTCTAGGATAATACTCACTACAGGCGTCTTCGACATACTGCACCCAGGCCACATATACCTACTCCGATACGCGGGCAGGCTGAAGGGGAAGAATGGACGCCTAATAGTAATAATCGCGAGGGATGAGACCGTGAAGAGGAGGAAGAAGAGGCCGCCGATCTTCAGCGAGAAGGAGAGGCTGATCCTAGTCAGGAGTCTGAAATTCGTTGACGAAGCCCATCTAGGCTATAAGCCATTCAGCTTCAGGAGAGTTATTAAGAGGTTCCGCCCAGACGCTGTGGTCTTCGGCTACGACCAAGACAAGATCCGCAGCGAGTTCATGGAGGAGGCGAAGAGGGAAGGATGGCAGGTCAGGGTGGTTAAGGCGCCTAAAATGTCCTCGGCAAAGCTGAATAGCTCCTCCAAAGTCCTCGCAAGAATAGCCAGACTACTGTCGGACAAGAAGCTGAAGCTAAGCTAAGGACGCAAGCCAAACACGCTTTTCTCCAGGCTTATGGATTCGAAGGGGAGTCCCAGGTCCCTCGCATACCTATAGGCCTCAAGTATCTCCTCCTTCGTAGGTCTCCGCGCGATCTCGCTGTACCGTGGGTCGAATTCGGGGCTTAGAGGGTCTGCGAAGCAGTCGGGATGGTATTGGTCCATTACGTTGACTGGGGTGCCAGGCATGTTCTCCGCTATCCAAGAGAGAACCCTCTTGGTGCAGCACTCAACGTGGTTGGGCATGACCAAGTGCCTAATCACTATATCCTCACCCCAGTCGTAGATTGTCTTATGATTAGCTGAGACGGTCTCCCAGTACCATGGAGTCCTCGCCAGCTTTATGGAGCAGGTGTTACTCCCAAACTTAAAGTCTGGAAGCCAGATGTCTACGAGCTCCCTCAAAATCGCGAGGGTCTCGCCACTCATGTACATGTTCGAGTTCCAGAGAATGGGTGTGTTTAGCTCTCCGCCGTAGAGGTACTGGGATGGCTCGAGCCTCCGCCACCTGAGCGCGTCGGGCTTCATCATCCAGAGATAGGTTAGCTTATCCCGCGTAGGCTGGATGCTTCCTAAGAGGGATATGGCCTCGACTATTGTATGTAGGTGGATTGTCGGCTCGCCGCCCACCAAGTTTATGTTATGGCAGCCCTCAACCCTCAGCTCCCACATCATCATGGCTAGGAGTTCAGGGTCCACAACCAGCCCATTATCCTTATCCCTGCTTATGTCCCCGTTCTGGCAGTTACCTATAGCTATGTAGCTAGCCGTGTATGTATGACTCTTGTCGTCCACCTCCATGTTATATACTGGGCCGGTGTATCGTTTCTTCGATATTGAGTGTATCGGGACTATTATGTAATCGTCTGTAAATCTATACCTGACGTGTTTAGCTTCTCTCCAAGATTTATCACGCATCCTAGATAATCTAACCTTCACGTAGTAGATTATAGATTGCTTAACTCTCCTAGACTCTATGATCTTCTCAGCAGATGGTTTATAGACGTTATAGCTCGGGAGGTGCCCTAACAGTATATATAGCCCATATAATCCATGCGCCAACTCCCTCGACGACGTATTAATGGATACGTAACCCCCTGTTATACACCCGTCCCCTACGTTAATAGCCTCTGTGAACGACTCTATCACGCTATCAGGCGCCTTGAATAGGTGGGGAGGTACTTTCTTATCGTATGAATTGCTTCCGCATAACGATTTGAAGAGAAGGGCCAGCGAAGTTTTGCCCACTTCGACGCTTATGGTCGTCTTGCGCTCAACTATCCGTGCACTTATGTCGAACTTCTTCTCCAAGAGAGTCTTTGTTCTAGCGGCTAAATCCCTTTCATTTTTGCCGAAGCTGATCACTAATTTATAACTACTCGGCCTGTCGCTACACTTACTCACATGGCCCTCAGCGCAATAATATCCTAATAGCTCGGCAACCTCCTCATCGAGCTTCAACTTAGCTGGTATGCCAGGTCGCTTTTCTGTCTTTAATCTCACTCTACCGTCCTCAAAGACTAATGAGTTCTTTTTCTCCTTGCCTCCTACCTCGCCCCTTCTTAACCTACTTATAAGGCCTCTAACGTATGCAGGGTGGTAACCCGTCCTCCCCCCTATCTCGCTAGATGTCAGGCCTGATTCGTGAAGTTTGACGACTAGCTCGTGCATCTCCGGCTGAATGTTCACGAAGAACTTAAGCTCAGCTATAGCGCTCTCCAAAATTCGCCCTACGTCTATACAGACTTCTTCGCCGCTTTCCCTCTTCAGTCTAGGTATCAACAACTTATCTCCTATGCTAAGTTCGCTAGCCTTCTTTTTCCTTATTCCTCCTTCCTCCTCGCTATAAACTACTAGCTCATGAGCTGGCGTTACATTTATAGGAGGTGCGTAGAAAGGCTTGATGACGATAAGATCACCGGCGTAAAAATGCTTGAAGACCTTAGATACCTTAACCCTTTTACCGTCGTACGTGTAGGTGTATACCTCCCTTGGAAACCTTACGTAGCCGTCGCCGTGCAATACTGCCCCTTCAGCCTCTAAGAATAACTCCTCTATCCTCCTAGGCCCCGTGTCGGTCATTACGTAGGTGTCTGGATGAACGCAAAAACCACACCTCATGTTGCATGACGTGAAGAATATTGTGCCTGAGCCTCTCACCCCGCGTATAGGGAGCTCCTCTCCGAGGTGGTGGAAGTAGCTGCTCACACGAGATGTCCAATCGAGCATGCATGTACCCCTCTTTTGGCCCTGGAGCCTGTCTACCTTACAGTTCCACCTGCAGAAGTTGCAGTGCCTGAGCATCTTGTTCACAAGTTCAACCTTCAAATCCATGAGACTCTTCTTCGGCTTCTCAAGATCTCCGAGGGCTATCTCGCCCCTCCTTATGCCCCTGTGAATCTGATCGAAAATCTTAGCAGCCCTCCTGTTCGCGTCCCAGAGCTCCTCTTCGCTGGCGCTAAAATCCACATCAACCGGTATCCTCCGACATATCAGATACTTTGCAGGCATCTTGTTGGTTGAGACCGCAAGATACCACGAGAGCCTTTTTACGACACGCTCGTCACGCCAAATCCAAAGCGTCTCAAGCATTTCTCTACCTGAACCTTCATGAAAGAGGTTTAAAAGATTTGTTTAGCTACAAGAGTCCAAATCATAGGCGATTTTCGGGGGACGTAGCTTTAAATCAGTTTATCCAGCTATTACGAGAGCATGAGGGTGTGGGGGTTTGGAGGCGTGGGCGAGGTTGGCGGTAACAAATTCTATATCGAGGCCCGGAGTGAAGGCTTATTCATCGACTTCGGAATAAGCTATGCATACAGGAGGCGCTATTTCGGGTTCTTTCTGAGGCCCAAAAAGTTCTCGCTGCTGGCCTCGCTAATCGCGTCCCGCTCCATCCCCCTAGTCCGAAACCTCTACGACAGGGAGCTCTTCGACCCAACCGGCCTCACAAGTGAGTTCCTTCGTAAGGCCCCCGAACTAAACGTGCAGGGCATAGTGGTTAGCCACCCCCACACGGACCACATCGGCCACGTCTCACTGCTGCGAAAGGACATCCCCATCTATCTCGGTGAAGGGAGCTACGAGATAGCTAGGACGAGGGAGCTGACCAAACCCGCGAAGACGCTAGAAGATAAAATATTTACCGATGAAGATAGGGTGGTCCGCCTCTTCAGGACGGGCAGCAATGTTCGGATCGGTTCATTCGAGGTAGTTCCAATACATGTAGACCACTCGGTTCCAGGCTCCTACGGCCTTATAGTGCACTCACCGGAAGGGAGTGTGGCGTATTCGGGTGATCTAAGGCTACATGGGCCTAAGAGCGTATTTACGGAAGAGTTTGCAGAGACCATCACTTCTCAAGGTGTTGACGTAGTGATGTTGGAGGGCACCCGGATAGGTGAAGAGGAACAGGCGACCGAGGCAGATGTGGAGAAGAGTCTTACCCACAACATTATGGAGAGGAGAGGGCTAGTAGCGGTGCTTACTGGTCTCCTAGACTACGACCGCTTCAGCTCAATCGTCTCTGCCTCCGAGGCGGCGGGGAGAACGGTCCTCATCTCTCCTAGGATGGCCATGATGCTCAACACCTTTAGGAACCTTGGGGTGATGCCTGAGGACTTCCTCCCGGGCAAGGGGAAAGTAGGGGTTCTGGTTGAGAGGAAGGGAAGCGGTTTACTGGACAGGCAAGACTACCACGGCTGGGAGAGAGAATACCTGGAGAAGCTCTTGGACAAGGGTTTGCCGGTGCTAACAGACTTAGATGTCGCGGCCTATCAAAGCAAGTACACGATTGTCCTTAACTCGCCGGACGACGTCTTAGACCTACTACTGATGAGGCCCGTCGAAGACTCCCTATTCATCTACTCTACGAGCGAGCCGCACAACGAGGAGCAGGAAATAGACAGGGAGCGGATAGATAACTGGCTCTCGATACTGGGTATGAAGAGCATCCAGGTCCACGCCTCTGGACACGCCGGCAGGGAGGAGCTGGCACACATTATCCGAATGGCCCGCCCCAAGAGAGTAATACCAATACATACCGAGACCCCGGAGCTATTCCAGCCGGTCCTAAGCCGGGTTGCCCCCGGTTCAAGCCTTATAAACCTCCATCCCAAGCTCCCTACCACAATATAAATAGGAAACGACGCCAGTATTACCCGCTGCATGGCTGTCAGAGAAGCCAGATAAACCTAAAAAGCATCCTTTAGCAGTTTTTACCGAAACCATGCCACGGGAGTTTGTGGTTGTAGAATCAAAGGTTAGGGAGCTGCTGCCGGAGGGTATCCGACTGAGCAGTGACGCTCTTCAGGGGCTCGACGCTGTTGTCAGGCAAGCGATCCAAAAGGCTGTAGAGCGCTGCAAGGCAAACAACCGGAAGACGATAATTAAGGAAGACTTCTAAACAGTCCAAAATGCCGGGAGACACCAACATTTATCTCTCGAATTTTTAGGCTATACTGTGGGTGATGATAGCGGGTATTTCTGAGACGTGATGAAGATACCCGCTCTGACCCATCATCAGACCATCTATAGATGGCACCGGCTCATCCAGCCCATACTGTTTAAGGATCCCGATAACCACGCTTATTAGAAAATCGTTAAAGAGGCATTAAGGCTCGTTACACCGTCAATGTGGCGGAAATTAGTCCAAATAAAACCTCATCAACAAACTCCTATAGACGGCCACAAAACCGTCAAAAAGAGCAGGCGCATCGTCATTAAACCCATTAGGTAATGACAGACCCACTCTACGGGTATATTGTTGGGATCCTGTCTATGTCCTTTACGAGGTCTGCTATTGGTGTGACTAGATAGAACTCCATGTCAACGAAATGGAAGAAACCTGCCTGCATAAGAAAATCTCTAACTGCCTCGGCGCTTGGGGCTTCCAGTAACATAAGTCCCTTGTGGGCTGGGTCGAGATGAATATATGGCACGACGAGCTTAACACTGAATTTCTTAGCTACGCTTTCCACTTCTGGGAAAGTCTTCTTAAACCATTCTCTTGCACCCTTGCTTGCGAGCGGACAATTCCCTAGAGGATGACTCTGTAGTATAACGTATTGGGGCATGTGTAGCTACAGATGAGCTAATACAAAAGCTTTGACCCAAAGTACGTTAAGGTGCAGGTTATGAAGTATTATTAATGTCTCCAAGTTAGGCTGGTCTCTATTCTTGGGAGCCATAATATTATTTTGAGCCCTGCGTAAAGGCTCTTCAGAATTTTCATACGCCGTATTTTCTCGCCGCCAGATCATGTTCAATGAGGGGACAGCGACGTCTTTCTCGTTTAACTCATACTTCTATCTCGATACATACGTCGAGCTTAGAGTAGTACCTCTTAATTGAAGACTCGCCATACTTCCTCTTGAATAGCTCTACCACTTTCTCCACGCTTTTCTTGTCGCTTAACGGCCTTGCCACTACTGTTAGCCGTTTATCACCAGCCGCCAACTCCATGGAGGGGTTTGCCAAGACGTTCCTATACCAGTTCGTATCTGAGCCCTTCACGGGCAGGAGGTAAACCTTCCTATCCTCGTTGACGAACCAGACAGGTAGACTGATGCGTTTCCCACTCCTCCTTCCGACTGTAGTGATGTTCAGTTCGTGTGTGTACCGTAGCGCCTTTAGAAACTCTTCGGCTGCCATGTTGGTTAGACCTGCTCGGAGCCGATTAAAAACCTTTCCTAGGGTGTGACGCCAAGAGTAACGCGTATTTAGGCGGGTGGTGGATAGAGTATATTGAATTGGATGCGGACGCCATTGTTGTAGGTGGTGGATTCGTAGGCCTGCACACAGCATACCGGCTGCATAAGAGTGGCTTGAGGGTGGTGGTTGTTGGTGGGGAGGGGCCGCGTCGAGGTGCCTCGTGGGGGAATGCGGGGCTGATACATCAGGGCTCGACAACTACTGTGCCGGAGATAATGGGCTTCTGGCGTGTGGTTAGGCTGGCCTTGAGACGGGGGTCCTACATATCGTCAAATCCATGGATAGCTTTGCGGGAATCCCTCCCCGGTGGATGGCTCTGGAGATATGCGCGCTCCCTCAAAAAGGAGCAGCTAGCCGTGCGTGCAGCTTTGCTGGCCCGTCTAGTCCGCGAGAGTAAGAAGCTGTGGCTTGAGATAATCAGGAGCGAGGAGCTCGATACTGAGTTGCTGGAGCAAGGGTCTATTGAGGCCTATTTCTCTGAAGAGCTCTTCAGCCTCGAGTCCCGCGTCGTCTCAGAGGAGTCGGCTAAGCTGGGATACAGGGTCCAGATCCTTGAAGGGGAGAAGTGCAGGGAGTTGGAGCCCCTCCTGAGGGAGGGCGTCGCAGGTGGGCTATACTATGTCGACGACGCATGGGTAAATCCCTCTAAGACACTGAACTCCCTCATCTCAGCCCTCCAGCGGCTCGGTGTACAGATAGTCTGGGAAAGAGTCAGAGGTGTCAGAGAGGATGGAGATGGTGTGAAGGTCGAGGCGGATAGTGGAGGGCTGAGGGCTGGACACGTAGTATTGGCTGCAGGAGCTTGGACCAGAAACCTACTTAAGAGTCTTGGTGTCGAGATACCCCTTATCGCTGGGCGGGGATATCTCGCAGTCTCAGAGCCGGTTAAAAAGAGGCTGTCCAGACCACTCTTCTACGCTGATGAGAAGATAGTTATTGGGCAGACAGCAGATGGTAATCTACGGTTCACAAGCTATTTCGAGCTTAACAACCCAGATGCACCTCTAGACCGATCCAAGATAATCCAGATGGTGAGAAAAGCGAAGAGGGCCATCAAGCTTGAGGATGAGGTGCGAATAGTTGATGAGTGGGTAGGCTCAAGGCCTTGCATACCCGATGGCCTGCCGCTGGTCGGTAGGATTGGCGGTAAGGGCCGCGTTCTGGTGGCTACGGGTCTCTGCAGACTCGGCCTCACGCTAAGCCCGGCAACTGCTATGCTCGTCGAGGACGTTATAACAGGGCGTGAAAACCCACTGCTACAACATTTCTCACCTGCGAGATTCTCATAAAGATCGGAGACACCGTGAATCAACGCTAAGTTTTTAAACCTTTTACATGCGGTGTCAAGCCTGATATATGCGTCCGACACCGTTCCAAGGGGCTCAGGGCGGGTTTTCAAAAATAGCTTATATCCCGCGCTCTGAATATTGATTATGGATCTTGCTTAGGCGCCATGAATTACTGGTCATGTCGCTTGCAGTAATTCTAGCTCTATTATTCATCCTTTTTAATTCGCCACCGCTATCACTCTCGTCATCAAGCGCCATCGCATACGTCTCCAACATAGCCTCTCCAGTTGAAAGCGGGATCACAGTGAAGGTCAGAGTAACACACCAGATAGGAAATGAGACCCCTAGGCCGCCAATTACTGGACTGGTTTTCGTCGTGTTAGGTGGGAATATAGCAGACCTAGACGCTAAGGGTGAGGCGATTTTCAGCCTACCTCCAGGGAACTATAGCCTCATAGTCTCATGGCGTGACGGAATACTCTACCCGTTCAGAACAATCGTGAAGGTTGAAAAGCCGCTATTGATCCTAGTCTCGTTCAGGGAAGAGAAGCTTATTCCCGACTCTCTAATATTGATGGTAAACTACACCACAGACTCTAGCAGTGTTGAAATGCAGTATATGCCGCCATCGGACAAGATTATATACGCTTCAACCCCAATCATAACTACTATAGATCAAATGGGTAGAAAGCTCGTCTACCCGACGCATGAGGCTGTGGCATGGCATATAACGCCCCGCCCCTACTATATCAGCCTACAACCATCGGCTGTCTACGTCTTGTACGATGTAGTGGTACCAGTCCTCTCAAGCACAAACACAATAGTTCCGTGGAGCATTTTATCCGTGGTTAGTGACGAGACCTTTATCCCAATCCAGATCACAAACGCGACAATAGTTGAAGGAGATATAGAATGGAGCTCGACATAATCTACAGCCCCGTTTTCTGGTTGGTGCTCAATATTCTTGTAGCGTTTGGAATATTGAAGTTGAGGAAAAGCCTGAGCGCCGCCTCAAAGTCTAGTGTGGAAGAGTTTGTTGAAGGCCCTTTCTGGAGGCTTGAAAGGGCTCTTAGCATGGAGGTGACGAGCGAGAGGCAAAAGGAGTATCTTAAAAACTGTATCAACATTTTTATTCAACTATTAGTCGAGCGTAAATTGTTGGAGATTAAGCCATCCTCCACGGTCAGGGAGATTTTCCAGGCCATTGATAGGAGGGAGGCGTTGGAGTTGGTGGAGCTATATGAAGCCGTCCGCTTCGGCCAGAATATACTCAGCGAAGAGGAATTGAGAGTTTTTAAGACGAGTATTAGGCTGCTCGCGCGGATGGTGATCCACTAAACCCTTTAATAATCTCATCTAGCATTATCATTGCTTTTCGTGGAGTGGGGCCGAGGGGCCCGCCAAGAACTAAGCCATCCAAATCTATTGACGAGATCTCTTCCAGCCTAGACCGCACATAGCTAGGGGTACCAGCGATCGAGAATAACTCCACAGCCTCGTCAGGAATCACTCTATGCATCTCAAGCCACATCCTAGCCTGTACCATAGATCTTATCTTTCTAAGAGTCTCCTCGCTTATCCGCAGCTCCTCTACCATCTCGGGCGACAGGCCCTGCATGACCACGCCCACGTATGGTTTCACAGTCTTGCTGGCCTTCTCAGAGTCTTCGTGGACTGAGACTAGAGTCTCAAGCTCTATTGAGAACTCTGCTCGGCGACGCCCCACCTCGTCTAGGGTCTTCTTGACGAGGCTTAGAGGCTTTTCAGGGTTTGGGAGCCAGGAAGTGTTGACTAGGACTCCATCTCCCATCTCAGCTGCTAGCTGAAGCATCTTTGGTCCTTGAGCTGCGATATAAATCTGTGGCGATCCCCAGGCCTTGAAGTCTAGGCCCAGGGCCCCGCTGCGTCTGCTATCGCTGAAAAGCTCTCTAATCGTCTTCACAGCCCACCGTACTCTATCCACGGGCCTCTCCTGTATAATCCCCAGACTTTCGAGAATGTTTCTATCACCCGCCCCAATGCCTATCGAGACCCTGCCGGGAGCCACCTCGGATAGCGAGGCGGCCATTTGTGCCATCGATACAGGGTGATAAATGTAGGGGTTCATGATGCCTAAGCCGATTCCCACCCTCTTAGTCACCATGCACATTGCCGTTGCGACTATGGCTATGTTCCGATTATAGTAGTGGTCGCTGAGCCATATTGTGTGGAAAGAGAGAGTGTCTGCGAGGTGGGCGTATATCTGGAGGCGCCAGATAGGGTCCTTAGGTGGTATCTCGATAGAATACTTCATATCCCATGGACGAGTCCGTGGTTCTTAAGCACCTTTAAAGTCTTCTCAGGCTCAGCTCTTATGCTTAAATCAACTAGCATGTAGACTGCTTCAGGGGAATCAAGTTCCCGGGTGATAAACAGCTTAACAATCTCCTCTCCCTTCTCGGGAGAGACTACCGAATAGTTATAAGTAGTCAATAAAATATCGAGTAAGTCCTCAGCCAGAAGGCTCCTCGACTGGAGCGACCTCAGTCGTGTTTTGAAGTCATTCCAGTTCACGGCCGACCCCAACCCAAATTATATAGAACACCCTAAACCACCTATTATGAATTGTTGGGATACGTTAGTCCCCGGGCCCGGTGTAGGGGCCACATATCTCACGGCTCAATCATTCTCGGAAGCACTGAGATTGGCGAAGAGTCTTACATTGACTTCAACACAGTAGTCGGGTACCCCTCAAGGGAGAAGCTGCTGCAGGGACAGCCCTCATCGATCAACCAGCTTGACACGCTGAGTTCTGGTGCTAGAATTGGTGTGGGTTGCTTGATACGATCTGGCTCCGTGATATATGAGGAGGTGGAATTGATGGACAATGTGGAGCTGGGGCACAATGTCTTGATTAGAAAGGGGTCGAGGGTTGGGCGCGCTGTGAAGATAGGGAGTGGGTGCCAGCTGGATGGCGAAGTAGTAATCGGAGATGGCACCAACATCCAATCAATGGCCTACCTTCCTCATCTCACAAAGATTGGTAGAAAGGTCTTCATAGGCCCTCTCGTCTGCGTTACTAATGATCGCTATCCACCAAGCAGAAAACTGACAGGTGTGACAATAGGAGACGAAGCCGTGATAGGTGCGGGCGCCCTCATATTGGCTGGGGTGACAATTGGTTCAAGAGCTGTTGTCGCGGCCGGCTCAATAGTTGTGAGGGATGTTGAGCCCAACCAACTGGTCATGGGCTCGCCGGCAAGGCCTGTCTCAGACAGGGAGATGTTTGAGCAGAAGAAAAAGAGCTACGAGTCGGGCTAAGTCCGCTTAACATTTATATCCCCCCAGGTCCTAAATTTTGCGGAGGGTCTAGGAGAGAAATAATGGCGGAGATATGCCCCACCTGCGGGCTCCCCAAGAATCTCTGTGTGTGCAAAACTATCGACTATGAGCAACAGCGTGTCAAGATAAAACTCGAGACAAAGAAGTGGAACAAGACTATGACGATTATCGAGGGCCTCGATTCAAGCAGTATAGATATGGAAGAAGTCGCATCTATCCTTAAGGCGAAGTGCGCCTGTGGAGGAGCGGTGAAGAATGGAGTAATAATGTTGCAGGGCGACCAGCGCGAAAAAGTGCCAAAGATTCTAGTAGAGCTCGGAATACCGTCTGAGAACCTCGAGATAATCTAGTTTGACGCCGCGCCCTCGAGCCTTTTATTTATCAGGGATATTATCTCCTCTTTCTTAAGCCCTTCGGTGACAATATCTAGCTTCCCTGCTGCCTCAATGAGCTGCCTATCAGCCATATCAACCGCCTCCACACCGGGTTTGATAAGCTCCTTAACATATCTATCCGCCTCCATCTGCGCTTTCTGGATTTCATTCACGAATCTACCGATGGCCCTCGCAATTTCCGGAATCTTCTCCGGACTCCAAAAAATCATAATGAGGACTACGCCTAAAACCATCACCCACTCAATTCCTTCGATAGGCATCCCTCTAATCTTTTCTACTATCCAATAACTTTTATCCTTTACTTCTCTATTTAAAAATCGTGGGGAAGAGGATGTCTTTTCCTGGCTTATAGCTTAGGTGAAAGCTATACCGCCTGTGCTGTGCTTTCTAGCGCCTCCTTTAGGCCCTTGAACCTGTTCCTGACCGTTACTTCCGTTACGCCGGCGGCGCGGGCTATGTCCTTCTGAGTTATGTTCTGCATCATCTCTTGGCATGCCATGTAGAGAGCGGCTGCGGCTATGCCCACTGGGTCCTTACCCACCGTTGCTCCCCTAGATGCGGCCTTGTTTAGAAGGTTAAGAGCCTCCTGTACTGTCCGCTCGTCCAGCCCAACCCTAGAGGAGGCGATCTTCCTGACATATAGGCTAGGCTCCACTACAGGTATCTTGATGTTCAGGTTCTTGACTAGGAGTCTATAGCCCTGTGCAATAGTTTTCCTCTTAACCAGTGGATAGACGCGCTCAAACTCTCTCAGGTCCCTCGGCATCCCACTCATCCTGCAGGCAGCGTATGTCGCGGCCGCTACTATGCTCCTGATGGATCTGCCCCTGACCAGTCCCGCCTTCAAGGCTTTCCTGTAGATCGACATGGCCATTTCCGCTACTGACTGAGGTATGTGAAGCTTGTCGACATAGATCTCGAGGACGTTTGCCGCCTGCTGGAGGTTCCTGTTTTCAGAGGCATTTACTTGGGATGTCTGGTCGAGCTTCTTCAGCCTGAGCATCTTCTCCCTCATCTCTTTGGGGAGACGCCTCCCACCCGCGTCCTCGCCGATCCTGTTAATCACAGTCGAGAGGCCGTGGTCTCTATACATTATAGAGAGTGGTGCTCCAGTTCTAGCCCTGCTCTGCTGATCATCATCGAGACTCCTCCACTCAGGCCCTCTGTCAACATCCTTAGCTAGGAGGACGTATCCACAGTCGCCGCAGCTTATCTCACCTGTCCTAGAATCGGTAATTATATTATCGCTGCCGCACTCTGGGCAGATATATCCTTCTACACGCCTATTAGGAAGTGCCATACACACCTCCCTCCTGAGGATTGTTTCCGGTGAAAAGCTTTAAACCCCTTCACCTCATCAGATATAACCTTTTACCGCTTAATATACCTTGTGCATATTCGCGACCTAAAACAATATACAGTATATACTGCGGGAATCTAGTACCGCCACCTCTCTAACGAAGCCAAAACCGTTAAAAGCCAAGAAATTTTTAAATATCGACGTTCGGCCTGGCTCCTCGCGGGCAGATCATCTTTGAGGCCAGTTTACGTCGCCGTGGCTTTTGTCGTTGCTATAGCGGTTGTCGCGGTTGCTGTTATGCTGTTGTGGGGGCAGCTTATCGGAGCTACCGTAGTTGCAGGACAGACCTCCGGAAAGACATATACCATCAGGAGCATGAAGGGCTCCTATCTTCCACCTGAAGGATGGAAAGTGGGAGATCCTCCAGTCATCGACGACAAGTATTACAACCCTGCCAGACTCTCAATAAGTGTCGGCGACACGGTGGTCTACGTCAACGAAGACGAGGTCCCTCATACCTTCACTGCAAGCATGGTACCTAGCGGTGCAAGCAAGTTCGACTCGGGCCCCGTCAACCCCGGCGACAGCTATCGCTACACCTTTAGGGTCTCGGGTACCTATACGTACTACTGCATGCTCCACCCCCACAAGGGTGGGATAATAGAGGTCTCTCCCTGAACTTAATCTAGTTGGAGGTGGAGAGGTTAGAGTGTGAGGATAGTGACCCTTCTGACAGATTTTGGCGTCTCAGATATCTATGTGGCTGAGGTTAAGGGTGTAATCCTATCTAGGTGCGGTGATGTTAAGATAGTGGATATAACCCACCAGGTGGAGCCCTTCAACGTCAGGCAGGGTGCATTCCTACTTCTCCTCTCCTACAAGTTCTTCCCGCCTGGGACAATACATGTCGCCGTCGTTGACCCTGGCGTAGGTACGGAGAGGCGCGGGCTAGTTCTAAAGACGCATAACTACTGGTTCGTAGGGCCTGACAATGGTCTCCTCTACCCCGCTGCGATGAGCGATGGGCTTGAGGAGTGCTTCGAGATCATGCTAGAAAAATATCCTAGGATTGGTGGTCATACGTTTCATGCGCGCGACGTGTTCGGTCCTGTTGCCGGCGAGCTGGCCTCCGGCCTACAGCCTGCTCTCAGGAAAATCGACGCCCAATCAATCGTGAAGCTTGAGCTAACTACTGCGAGGTTCGTGGGAGGAAGCGTAGAGACAGAGGTTCTACACATAGACAGGTTCGGGAACGCCATCCTTAACATCGATTCAAGTGGAATGCCTGAAGGGTTGGGGCTCGGTGACGAGCTTATTGTAGAGTATGGAGGGCGGGTCTATACTGCCCGGTATGTGAAGGCCTACGGCGATGTGCCTCCTGGCTCGCTCCTAGTTACATTCGGTGGGACTGGTCAGCTGGAGCTGGCGGCGAGTAGGGGGAGCGCCTCCATGCTACTTGGACTTAAACCGGGTGACAGGGTGAGAATCCGGCTCCAATAGGAGGCTAGTCTGCCTAGAGGGCGCTACCCGGCTTAATTAGGCTTATTAGATGGGCTCGCAGGAATTTTAGAACAGACGAGAAGAGATGGTATCTAAGGACCTAGTGTCAGGCCTCTTTACGACGCTCCAGAATAACGAGGCGGTACGCAACAAGGAGTGTATATACTACTACTCACGGTTGATCGGCGACATATTAAGGACACTTCAGAGACATTCTTACATCGGCTCTTTCGAGTATATCGAAGACGGCAGGGGCGGTAAGGTGATAATCCAGCTACTTGGCAGAATCAATAGGGCCGCACCTATTAGGCCCAGATACAGTGTCTCGCGGAACGGATATGATAGCTGGGCAAAGCTCTATCTGCCGGCTAAGGACGTCGGAATCCTGATCGTGACAACCAATCAGGGCGTGTTGTCGCATAGGGAGGCGGTTTCCCGCGGACTTGGTGGAAAGCTCCTTGGATACGTGTATTGAGACGAGGTGAACGGGGATGGCCCAAGAGTCTATTTCTAAGATGAAGTTTCAAGAAGATACTGTCAAGATTCCTCAGGATATACAGGTTGAGCTAACCCCCCCAGCCCGCGTGAAAATTAAGGGGAAGCTAGGGAGTGTTGAGAGGGACTTCGGCCATGCAGGCGCAGAAGTTAGCTTGGACGGCGATGTATTGCACATAAGAGTCTATGGTAGGGGACGGAGATGTCTTGCGAGGCTCGGCACCGTGAAGGCAAATATTAAAAACATGATAATAGGCGTAACACAGGGATTCACATATAAGCTGAAAATAGTTCAGAGCCACTTCCCCATGAGTGTTAAGGTTCAGGGAGGCAATTTGGTAGTCGAGAACTTCGCCGGGGAAAAGTATCCGCGGGTAATCCGCCTCCCAGAGGGCGTGAAGGTTCAGGTGAAGGGAGACGACGTAATAGTTACGGGGATTGACAAGTACCTCGTAGGCCTCGCAGCGGGCCGCATAGAACAGGGGACGCGGATAACGCGGAAAGACCTTAGAAAGTTCCTCGATGGAATATATATCTACGAGAAAAAGATCGGCATGGGTTAGTGAAGACTTGTCTCAGACAATTGGTTAATATTCCTCTACCACATCCTACAATAATGGTGGGGTCATATGGCGAAGGCCATCGGCATTGACCTCGGGACAAGTAACTCGGCCGCGGCCGTGGTGGTTGGTGGCAGGCCGACACTGATTCCGAGCACCGAAGGCGTCACACTCTATGGAAAGGCTTTCCCATCCTATGTGGCGTTCACGAAGGATGGACAACTCCTGGTCGGCGAACCTGCGAGGCGGCAGGCTGTTACTAACCCTGAAGGCACGGTCACTGGTTTCAAGAGGAAGATGGGTACAGACTACAAGTATAGGCTGCACGGTAAAGAGTTTACTCCCCAGCAGCTCTCCGCCTTCCTACTCCAGAAGATAAAGCGCGACGCGGAGGCTTATCTCGGCGAGGAGGTTAAGGAGGCCGTCATAACGGTGCCCGCATACTTTAACGATAACCAGAGGCAGGCAACAAAGGATGCTGCCGAGATCGCAGGGCTGAAGGTTCTTAGGATAATAAATGAGCCCACGGCTGCCGCCCTCGCGTACGGTCTTGATAAGCTGGAGAAGGAGATGAAGATTCTTGTTTTTGATTTAGGTGGTGGGACGCTTGATGTTACGATAATGGAATTCGGTGGAGGTGTTTTCGAGGTAAAGGCTACTTCAGGCGATACCCAGCTCGGAGGCAGAGACATGGACGATGCAATAGTCAATTACTTGGTGGAGACGTTTAGAAGGGAGACGGGAATAGACCTGACAAAAGACCCGGTAGCCATGAACAGGCTCCGCGAAGCCGCTGAAAGGGCAAAGATAGAGCTCTCAAACGTCTACGAGACAGAGATAAACCTGCCGTTCATCGCCCAGGACGCAAGTGGGCCTAAACACTTCACCCACGTCCTGACAAGGGCAAAGCTTGAGGAGCTCGTCGCACCTATTATCGAGAGGTGTAGAGGGCCCATAGAGCAGGCGCTGAAGGACGCCAAGCTCAAGCCCGAAGATATAGACAAGATCATCTTAGTTGGTGGGCCTACGAGGATGCCGATTATAAGAGAGTTTCTAAAAAGGACGCTTGGTAAGGAGCCTGAGCGTGGAATAGATCCGATGGAGTGCGTGGCTGCTGGCGCGGCGATTCAGGCGGCAATACTGACCGGGGAGCTGAAGGGCAAGGACATTGTACTCTTAGACGTCACGCCGCTCACGCTTGGCGTCGAGGTGCTAGGTGGGCTGGTCGAGCCGCTAATCGAGAGAAACACGACAATACCGGTCAGACGGAGCAAAATCTTCACAACCGCCTCTGACTTCCAGACATCAGTGGAGATACATGTCGTTCAAGGTGAGAGGCCGATGGCTGCCGACAACGTATCATTGGGGAGGTTCATATTGGATGGGATTCCGCCTGCCCCGCGCGGTGTCCCGCGAATCGAGGTAACGTTCGACATAAATGCTGATGGAATTTTAACCGTTACCGCTAAAGACTTGGGGACGAGTAAGGAGATGAGCGTGAAGATAACAGCTCCCCACAGGCTCTCCCGTGAAGAGATTGAGCGGATGATTAGGGAGGCCGAGCAGTATGCAGAGCAGGATAGGCGCAGGAAGGAGGAGGCAATGCTGAAGAATGAGGCCGAGTCCCTACTCTACACAGTAGACAAGGCGATGAGTGAGTATGGCTCGAAGCTCAGTGAAGAGACAAGGAGTAAGATAAAGGACGCCTCTGACAAGCTGAGGGATGCGCTGAAGAAGTCCGACATACAGGGTATAAAGTCTTCAATGGAGTCTCTGAGGAAGGTTGCGCAGGAAATAGGTGCAGTGATCTATCAGCAGAGTAGTGGCGAGGTCGGCAAGGAAGAGCAGAAGGGGCAGTGACGCCCTAGATGCCCTTCAGACCATCCACACAGATCAGAATCCAGATTGAAGGTGGAGTTGAACTGCAGGGGGAGCTTAACAGATACTTGGCCCCTATGACTTATGATAGGGTGGTCAGGGCTCTTCCCCTGAGTGGCGCCTTGGCACTGTCAGGCGGGCTTGCATACTTCCAAGTCGAGATAAGGAGAGGAGCTGAGAAGGAGGCCAAAAAAGTTGAGCCTGGGGACATTCTCTACTGGCCCTCAATCCCAGCTATCGCCTTTGTGGTGGAGCCGATACCGCCGCCGGTGCAGGCTGTCAGGATTGGTAGACTGACCAGCGACCCCAGCGGTCTCAAGAACTTGAGGCAGGGCGCACGTATAGTCGTTACGGAGGCCAGGGATGAGTCTATTTCTTCTTAGGCTTAGCAGCCTTCCCCTTGGCTTTTTTCTTAGCAGCCACACCTACAACCTCTCCTTCCTCAACCGTCTGTTCAGCGGTCTGAGGCTTGTGTGGAGTGATCTTAACCTCTGTCGTCGGTACGTAGAGCTTCAGCCTCGTGACACCTTCAAGCGGTCTTAGAACCCCCTTCTCGGCCAACTCTCTCAGAAACCTCTTAGCTACGGATAGTCTAACACCAAATCTCTCTGCAATAAGGTATGGGGTGAGGTAGGGCTGGGATTTGGCGAAGGACTCGATCTCAGCGACGTTGCTGACTGATAAGCCAAGTACGCGCTTCTCTACTGGCTTAGCCTTTTCAGCCTGTCTTGTCTGCTGTTTCTGAGACAACCACCAACCTTCTAGCCGGCCATTATATATGTGTTGGTCTCTAAGTAGGCACGACTATATCCCCTACCACGCCACCAGTCAGCCTCTGAATATCGGCAGGAGAAATCTCAACCAGTGCGTTTTGGCTACCACCGCCACCATAGACCCTATCGAGACGTACAATCTCAGAGTCGATGACCACGCGAACACTCGACTTCAACCCTATTGGGGGAACCGCACCCACTTCGTAGCCTGTGTGCACCAGCGTCTCTTCCGGAGTGGCGATCCTGACACTCCTCACACCAATCAGTCTCGCAAGCTTATACTCGCTCACCCTCCTGTCGCCCCTGACAATGGCGAGGACGGGCCCACCTTTATCATCTATGAACAGGATACTCTTGATTATTCGCTCCGCCCCCACACCAAGCCGCTTTGCCGCAGCGGCCACGGTTTTCACGTGCCCCTCAAAAAATATTATGCGCGCATCTACCCCATGTTCCTTTAAGTAATCCTCAAGCGTGGTCGTCTCCCTCAACGCTATATCGTCGACTCTGTCTGCGCCTCTAAGATTTTTCCTTTTCTAAGCCCGGGTCCGTTAAATTTTATTTAAGAGTTGCTAGTTTATAAGTCTTAAAACCAACTATAGGCAATGGTTGAGGCGATTTATTCATCCAGGCAGCATCTCAGTAATACCAACTTAACGGACCCTCTAAGCCCCAGGGTTACGGTTTTATCTATGGACTCGGTTAGGCTTCTTCGGAGTGGTTAAGCTGTTTGGCGGCGTTGCGCTGGTTAGGCCGGAAGAGTCGAGCGACGTCGAGGAGACAGTCAGGCGGATACTGAAGAGCCACCCGAATGTCAAGGCGATACTGAGGTATTGGGGAATAGAGGGTGAGTATAGGAGGCCGAGGATAGAGGTTCTCTGGGGCGCCACTCCTGACTCCATAGTTTATCGCGAATATGGTGTGGAGTTTGAGCTCGACCCAGCCAGCTTGATGTTCTGTCTCGGGAACAAGTTTGAGAGGATTAGGACCGCGGCCATGGTCAGGAGCTGGGAGGTGGTCGTAGACATGTTTGCAGGTGTAGGGCAGTTCAGCATCCCTATAGCATACCACGCCAGGCCTAAGAAAATACACGCAATAGAGATTAATCCAGACGCCTACGGATTTCTAGTCAAGAATATCGAGAGGAATAGGGTCTCGGAGATAGTTGTACCCCATCTCGGAGACTGCAGAGAAGTTGCTAAGCAAATAGGCCAGGTAGCGGACAGGGTCATAATGGGGTACCTTCATAACACAGTCAGCTTCCTCCCATATGCTCTGGACACGCTCTCATCAGCTGGGGGAATTATCCATCTCCACAGCTTAGCTGTGAGGGGGAGGGAAGGTGAACTGGCAGCCAAGGCCATATCCACTGCCGAGAGACTGGGATACAAGGCGAGGCTCCTGGGCCAGAGGGTCATTAAGAGCTATTCTCCCTCGAAGCTCCACGTAGCCATAGAGCTCTTCGCCATCAAGCAGTAAGCACAGCCTTGACGAGTGCGAGCTCCTTAAGACTCTCAACCACTTTTGACAACACCACAAACAGCGTACAAGCCCGGCGGTCTTCCAACCTCCTACCAGCCAAAACCTTCTCCACCTTCTCCTCCACCCTCTCCAACGCCTCAAAATCACCACCAATAGCGTCTATGAGCTCGGAGACAAATGTAGTAAAGGTCTTGACCAACTGTGAGAGGTCTTCTCCCCCACTGTCAGTCATAACGTCTTCAAAAGCCTCGCAGAGGTCTAGCATCCGGGCTGAGACCAGGCTAGCTATGGGAAGGGCTCGGACTATCAAGTCTCTAGAGGCTTTGGTTATCAGCCCTGAGGCATATCTGAAGAGAGCGAGGGCGTATAGGCGGCAGTCAGCCAGCTCATCAGGCAGTGATGCAGTATATCCGGAGCCCACATCTCTCGCAACTGATTGGGCTGCTGAGACCAGAGTCGTCAAAAAAACTCTGATACCATGGTCTAGACTTGCGAAGACTTCGTCGGAAAAGGAGGCTAAAACCTCGTTCTCACTAGGAGTGGTGGCTATGAGGCCGTGAACCTCTCCTCTCATCTTCCTAAGCCTACTTATAACTTGTTGAACTGGCTCGCGCGTCCTAAACTTCACTTGGCTCACACCAATCTTATACAGGGCTTTAGTTAACTCCTCAAGACGTCCAACACCTATTACATCCAACTCCACATCCACTAGAGGATAACCAGCCCTCTCCCCTGGAACAACTATCAGGAGCCCCGGCTCCGCAAGCAGGAAAACACTAGACCCCTTACCGAGCCCCAGCTCCTCCACCCAGTCCTTCGGGAGTGTCAAAACATAGGAGCTTCCCCGAAGTTGCTGTAATCTCCTCTCCTCAAGCTTAGGCATGTATAACTATTCTCGCACCAGTGTTATAACGCTTATCCAGCGATAAGCCCTAACCGCGGAGGCCAGTGTATCCAAATTTCGGTAAACCTCGCAATGAGAAAACTGTCCTAGACCCTCTAAATAAAAAATTCTGGTTATCGGTGGCTTAGACTATACCTCCTCCTCTTCCTCTAACTCCTCCTCTTCCCACTCCTCTTCCTCCCACTCTTCCTCCTCTTCCTCGAAGTCCTCCTCCCACTCTTCCTCCTCTTCCCACTCTTCTTCAGAGAACCTAATGTAGCTCATAATCACCGTGCCTGAAGCTCACTCATCTCCTAAATATAAAAGTATTGTGAGCCAGTAGAATCGCGAGTGACGCCAGAATTAAAGCCTTACCATTCTTTGACCCGCCGGCTAGCACAGCTAACACCGTGAGCCGTGCCTCGGGCCAATCCATTTACCTCCACTCCCTAGGATACCTCCAGTCAGATCCATGCGATCTAGTACTGAGTCTGAATATCTCGGGTAGTTGCCTCTTATGCTGTGTCTGCTTCACCATCCTCACGACCTTCTCCACAACTTCCGTGTCTATTCCTAGGCGGGATGCGACCTCCTCCTCGCTGAGCCAGGCGTCGAACCTGAGATATAGGATGCTGTCGAGTAGGTCATATGGCATTCCAAGCTCCGCCTCCGCAGTCTGGCCGGGCCAGAGAGCGGGTGACGGCGGCTTCACGATTATCGCCTCGGGGACGCCGAGATACCTTGCAAGCTGCCTGATTTGGGTCTTGTAGAGGTCGGCGAGGGGCATAACGTCTACCCCAGCATCCCCATACTTGGTGAAGTAGCCTATTGTTAACTCTGACTTGTCGCTTGTTCCGATGACGAGGCAGTTATGCTTCGCCGCCTGTGCGTAGAGTATTATCATTCTGACCCTCGCGGCTATGTTGCCGACTATGAGGGGGTTCTCGACCATAAGCCTCTCTGCAAATATCCTCACAATATCGTCGATGTTTATCAGCTCGTAGTTGTCCTCAGGTATTCTCAGCTCCTCAATTACTGTCTGGGCTAGCTGTATGTCGTGTTGCGGCGTAGCCGAGGTTGGAAGAATGTAACAGAAGAGGTTCTCGGGTTTTAGTGCACGGGCCGCTAGATAGGCGGCGGTAGACGAATCTATTCCCCCACTCAGACCTATAACCCCTCCTCGCCTACCCGCGTACTCGAAGACATAGCGTCTTAGCCTCTCACAGAGGTAGCTGGTGACCTTCACAACATCGATCTCCAACTCTTTGATTGGGAGGCTTACCCTAGTGGCCAATTTCACATCATCCAATCATTCCAGCCGCAACGGGTTTAAAAATCTGCCTGAGGAAGAAAATTTCTAGAGCCTAGACAATGCGCGGTGGAATTCCCTGAGATGTATCCGGAAAGAGCTGAACCTTCTAGTCCTCGCATTTTCTGAGAGGTCTATCTCGCAGATCTTGAAGTCTTCCTCCATAGTTTTGCATCTTGCCAGCTCTACACCGTTCGGCCCCACAACCCTTGAGCCTCCCCAGAAGAACTCCTCATCCTCCGGCCCAGCCCTATTCACGAAGACGACATGGACTGCATGCGTCAGTGCTGTTGCATTTAGTATCGAGGTCCAGGCATGGTCAATCCATGGTTTACCCTCCACCGGATTATTCAACCCCCTAAGGGGCGATGATGCTATGCAGATGAGCACCTCTGCACCCAGTCTTACAAGAGCCTCTGCAGGCTCCGGATGCCACAGGTCTTCGCAGATTAAGACCCCAAACTTGTCTTCAAAGATTTTAAGGTCTCTAAGAGGGTCGCCGGGCATGAAGTAGCGTGCCTCCTCGAAGAGGCCATAGGTTGGAAGATAGAACTTCGGGACTATGCACTTTATCTCTCCGTCGCCTATGATCGCTGCTGCGTTCTGTATGATGCCTGGCCTCACCTCTCTAACCACCCCGATGACTACGTGGATATCGCGGCAGGCACGTTTAATCTCCTCCAAGGCCTCGCCACAGGCGCGGGGGACCTCATAGGCGACGTCTTTCAGCAGGTAGCCGGTCAGCGATAGCTCGGGGAAAACAACTAGGTCCGCCTCCTCGCTCCGCGCCTTCTCGATATACTCTATGTGCTTCACCTTATTCGCCTTAACATCGCCTATCCGTGTCGAGACCTGTGCCAGAGCTATCCTCAACCTTCCGCTAAGGCTGGTTGCAAGCACCACCATACAACAAGAGAAGCCTATATAAAACATCTATCACCAGCAAGGCGTTGTGCTGGGTCGCCGGGTTCTTTCGGGCTTCGTTGAAGATGGTGTAGATGGTTTAAAAATTCAGTGTTCGGATTTAAAGACATATTCTATCCTCTTTGATTTCGGTCACAGTATTTTTTTAACTAACAAGTATTGTTTTCCCTAGTCTTACACACCATTTTTCTCTTCCACAACTTCTATGATTATGGTTATCCCTTCTCCTAGCGAGTTTAATTCCTCTTCCCCCTCGTCTGCAGGTAAAAATAGTCCCGCCACCCTCTTGTTGCATCAACCATAACAGCCTGCTGAGATGTGGGCTGCCAATCTCCTCTTCACCCTCTATTAGGAACTTGATGTTTAGGGGCACCTCGCCGATAGCGTCCAGCAGTAGGTCTAAGGCACATAGCCTTGCTGCTAGGTTCCCCTTATTGTCGCATGCACCCCTAGCATACACTCTACCGTTTCTAATGGTCGGCTGGAAGGGTGGTGAAGCCCATTTCTCCAGGGGGTCTGGTGGCTGGACATCGTAGTGGTTATAAATTAGAAGGGTGCCATGCCGCTCCTCCCTAAGCTCCCCCCACACGACTGGGTAACCACCATGATCGGTGAAAACCTCGCTTCTGAGCCCCACCCTCTCTAACGCCTCTGCCACGCGGCCGGCAGCCTCGCCCATCCCTTCCCCTGGCCCCTTTTAATCTGCCTATCATTGTATCGATACTTCTACTCCCTCTATTCAAAGAGTTGACGGGCGAAGAACCATCAGTCGCAAGAAGGCTCTCTAAGCTGGACTGAGGAGGCGCGACTTAAAACACTTAATACCATTAGATAAGATAATCATAGTGATGTGTTAAACACTCAAACAATGGAAAGATGGGAGGGTTAGCCGGCGGACAACCATCCCAACAACATCTAGGAAACCCAAACGAGGCCGGTTGTTTATGTGTTGGACATGACTGGCGAAAATGCCAGTCCGTTTAAACCCGTGGGTCATACCGGCCTCGGGTTTTATCACTGTTGCTGGGCCGGTATACCCGCCGGCCTCCATGTCTCCCCTCAGAACATCAGCCACATCTTCAGCACATCCTCTTGATCCCTAGCCCTCAACCTATATCTACCAATTACCGCCATCGTAAGTCCTCCCAACGCTTCACGCGTCGCATGTCCATACCTCCTATTATACGACCGTCGCCGATACAGCCTCAAGTATCCACGAACCCTCCTAAATGACTTACTGAAATCAACATACGTCAATAGCTCAGCTAGAGCTCCCTAACCAATACATGATTATGAGCTATTATTAGATAGGGAGAGGCCAATCAAGGTAAGACTACTCCCCAGACACCATTATGGTAAGGCTTGAAAATGTGAGTCTAAGATACTATCCCGCCGCTAGGGGTGATGCATACAATAGGGGATTTAAATACTGCTCAAAAAGCCAACAATACATAAACAAAGATGCCCTAGATGCAACACAAAACTAAGGAACAAGTCGAGAAGATAATCCTTAACTCACGACTCTATAAATAGTCGGGGTGCCGTTTAACCCTTCAAAGCCCTTGGCCGGACGCTTTATCCTCATATCACGTGCTGATAGCTCGTCAATGCTTGTTAGGGAGTGCCTTGTAGAGAGGTTTGGGTTTGAGCCTGTCCAAGAAGCGGGAGTGGAGTTTCTGCGCGGGCGCCCAGTATCAGCAATAGTCGTCGATAAACACCACCTCTACCTCACAGAGGAGGAGATATTGGAACTCAAAGCAGACCTCATAGTAGTAGCATCCTCCCATAGGTCGGAGAGTGGGACAAAGGCACTTACTACTCACGCAACGGGCAACTGGACTTGCGACGTGAGCATGGGAGGAAAACCGCGCGCACTGTCTCTAACACTAGCTGGTGCCATCAGGGCTGCCTACAACACTCTCAGACGGGCCGTCGAGGAAAGCAGCAGTCTGCGAGACTGGTGGGTGGGGCTGGAGGTCACACATCACGGCCCCTACTCACCTGTACCAATGGTATACGTTGAGTTCGGTGGGCCTGTCGAGGCTAGGACTGACGAGAGGGCGGCGGAGGCCGTGGCTGAGGCGTGTATTGAGGCGTGTCTCGCGGGGCCGTCAAGGTCTGCCGCGATAGGCGTAGGCGGAGGACACTATGCACCCACCTTTACCCGGCTGATGAGCCTCGGCGAGCATGACTTTGGACACATACTTCCAAAATACTTTATCCCCGGGGCGCTCGATCTTCTGGGTGAGGCTATTAGAAGTGTTGTGGACGGGTGTAGTGTGGCGGTTATTGACTGGAAGGGTATCCATGGTCAGCATAGGGGACTCGTGGTTGAGAAGCTCCGACAGCTTGGAGTAGAGATAGTCAAACACTAAAACACCCGCATGGGCTATGCTATGCCTTTGCCTCTTTGGATCCATAAAAAAGAATGTTGTGTTCTTCTTGGTGGTTTAATCTACCTCTTCTTGGACTTCCTTCTTCTTCGTGGCCGGAGCCTTCGTGGTTGGCTTCTCTTCGTATGGCTTAAACCTTGGCTTCAAAGTCTCTAGGATCGAGGGTAGTGTAGTGTACTCCATCTCTTCATGGCCTAGGCGTGCAGGCTCAAACTCGCCCATCGTCCTCAGATAAATAGCCAACTCGGCTGCCTTATGCCTTACATAGTCCCAGAACGGGTCGGCGAACAGGTCTGCAGGCTCCTCACCATCAACGCCTATTAGCTTGCCGTTACTTACCTGCCAGCCCATCGCAATCACCCTCGGGGGACCATCGAAGTATGAGACAACATTCTGCCCATTCTTGAACGAGACAGGCATCAGTGGCCCCCTATGTGATCCCCTCATCCACCCACTCACTATCGGCGGCACGGCGAAGGCGGCCAGTATCTCCCCAACGGCAGGGAAGCCAGATTGAGCCCTAACAACTAGCACAGGATCGTCCTTACCCACATAGCGCCCAGCAATTAGGCTCAGCCTCGTAGTGCTGGCCGCGGCTGCAGGCTCTCCGTCAGCAGCCCGCCTGACGCGGGCGACGGCGTATCGACCTGGTGTTCCCAGCAGTCCTAGGAGCATGTAAAGCTCCTCAGGGGTCTTCAGCTCCACTATCTTGCTCTCGTATAGGTCGAGTACCTCGAAAACAAAGCCCTTCTGGAGCTGCGGATCGATGACTAGGCCTGCTGTGTTGTCAGGTGAGGCGAATATTCTGTAGAGTGGTAGGTTCCAGGCGCCTGGCTCGGTCTTGTCAGCCGCAAAGACTACAACCGGATCCGACCTTCTCTCTTCAAACTCTATCTCGGCCACACCTGGACCGAGGCCTCTTACGTTGCCGCTAAAAGCGTCGCTTAACAAGTCTTGGCCGGCCCCGTAAAGCTTCATCGGCTTCGCCACGTTATCAGTTATCTCTTTGAAGATTCTCCAAGCAAGGCCGTGGATCTCAGCGTCATTCTCACCCCTATTATGGGTCATGACGAGTATTATGTCGTCTCCCGCGTGAGTCACATATCCACTGTTGATGAGGGCTGTCGTCTTGGCCTCGTTCAGCTTCTTCTGAGCATAGCGTAGCATCTCGCTGTGTGGCTTATAGTGTCCAGAGACGCTCCCAACATCCGCCTTAATGACGGATAGTGTTGTCTTCAATCTATTTTCAACCTCTTTTTCGGCATTAGAGTAGGTAGGGCTCAATTTTAGTTTTCCCTCAATCCCCGCTAGACGCGGGCTGAGGTAGAGAGGCGATACACTCATTTACCCCGCACTAGTTCTGAATAGGGTGTTGAAAGCAGTAGTCCTTGAGCGGTACGGATCACCTGAGGTCCTCGAGTATAAGGACGTGGCCGACCCGGTGCCGGCGGAGGGAGAGGTGTTAGTCAGAGTTGCGGCAGCAGGCGTTAACAGGGTGGACGTGTGGATTCGGACTGGGAAATACCAAGTGAAGCTCCCCCACGTCCTAGGGGTTGATGTTGCCGGTGAGGTTGTCTCCTCAACAGTACCCCATCTCAGAAAGGGTGACAGGGTTGTGCTGTTCCCCGACACGCCCTGCGGCAGGTGCAGATACTGTCTCACTGGGCGCTTCCAACTCTGCAGGAACGCTTCGAGGCTCGGCTCTACGCGTTGGGGAGGATATGCAGAGCAGATAGTAGCGCCTGCATCTACAGCGATTCCTCTCCCGAGCGGAGTCAGCTTAGAGGAGGCCGCTGCCCTCCCAGTAAACTACTCTACAGCGTGGAGAGCGTTGGTCACAGACGCGGCTGTGGGTCCGGGGATGTGGGTCCTAGTGGTTGGTGGAAGTAGTGGAGTAGGTGTGGCTGCTACGCAGATTGCCAGACTGTCGGGTGCGAGTGTAATATCTGTGGTTGGGGATAACTGGAAGGAGGAGAAGGCCTACAAGGCCGGTGCCGACTTTGTCGTAAACCGTAAAAAGAAGGATGTGGTCGAGGAGGTTTTGAAGACGACGGGGGGTGAGGGTGTGGACGTCGTGCTTGAAATGGCCGGAACCCCCTTCTGGGAGAAGGCCCTACAATGCCTTGCACCAGGCGGCACACTCGTGGTGGTGGGCGCAACAGCAGGTGACCAAGTCTCGTTTAACGTGAGGCCATTCTTTAGAAAATATCAGCGAATTATTGGGAGCGGTGTGGGCACTCAAGGCGAGTTTCTCAGAATCATCGATCTATTCTCCCACGGCAAGCTACGCCCAGTGATTGATAAAGTCTTCAGCCTCAAGGACGCGTCTGAGGCCCATAGGAGGTTGGAGGCCGGTGAGCATTTTGGGAAGATATTGCTGAAGCCGTAGAATGTTGGAGAAGGTTTCTGAGATAGTTTTTGATAGCCGTGGCGGCTCCTCTCAAATAGCCATGGGTCTCCTCAGCTATCTGGAGGAGGTCGCGCAGAAGGAAGAGCCTAGTGTTGTCAAACTCTTCCTAGAGGAACTGTATGAAATTGTCCTTAAACGGAGGAGTCTCATCTCCCCGATAAACCTTGTCAACACTCTGAGGCAGGCCTACGAGATCTCTCTGGGAGAAAGCGGGCCTAGACCTTATTTGCGGGATATGATACGCCTGTTGCGCCAGATGTATGGGGCAGCCCTCGAAGCAGCTTTGAGATCGGCTGAGAAGAGGCTGGCACAATGTAACACGATCCTCACACTTAGTAAGAGCTCCCAAGTAATATCGACGGTGAAGAGGCTTTCGCCTCATGAGACTAGGGTATTGGTGGGCTGGCCTCTGATGGACGGGCTCGCAGCTTATAGGGAGCTCAAGGCCTCGGGTGTGAACGCTATTCTCCTACCCGACCTCTCAGTCTGTGAAGCCCTTACAGATGTTGATGTCCTGCTACTGGGGTGTGATGCGGTGCTGCCTGACGGCTCGGCAATCAATAGGTCAGGCTCAAGCATAGTGGCACTCGCCGCCCGAGAGGCGGGGGTCCCAACACTCATAATCTGCGACTCGACCAAGCTCGACATAAACAACTTGTGGTTGGCCGAGAAGTGGAGATTGACGGCTGAAGGGATCCCGGTAGAGTTCCAAGTATTTGAGAGAATCGACTCAAGTTTGATTCAAGAGTATATCTCCGAGCTCGGCTGCCTAGATCCAGCATCCTTCGTAGATGCGGCAAGGAAGGAGGTGGTTTCTTGGCCGAGGAGGCTCTCTTTCCAGCAACGATGGATTTAGCTCGAAGCCGAGAACTTCTGGGGGGTTAGACTTGGAGAAGGTCTACTATGTTAGTGTGGGGCCTCTGAGAAGCAATTCTTATCTGCTCATCGACGGCGGAAGTGGCGAGGCTGTGATCATCGATGCAGGAGACGAGCCGCACAAGATACTGGGTTTACTCAAGACTGGTGTCAAGGTCAAGAAGATAATAGCGACGCACGGGCACTTCGACCACGTCCTAGCTGTAGATGATATTAGAGAGGTTCTCGGAGTAGAGTTTCTGATTCACCGCGCAGATCAGGTAGTACTAGATATCCTGCCTGAGGCCACTCTTCGAATACTGGGAATACGTCTGAAGCCGCCGAGGCCTGACGGCTACTTGGAGGACGGTGACATAATCCACGTCGGGGGGCTGCAGCTAAGGATTATCCATACGCCGGGTCACTCACCTGGAAGTTCATGCCTCCTGACAGGCAAGACACTATTCAGCGGGGACACGCTCTTCCAAGGCACAATAGGAAGGACAGACATACCCCTAGCAGACCCCCAGAAAATAGTAGAGTCGATAAAATCAAAGCTATACACTTTACCCGACGACATCTTAGTATATCCTGGGCATGGCCCATCAACAACTGTAGGCTACGAGAAGCGGAATAACCCGTTCGTCAGGGCATGATGTCCCAAGACCAATTCGAGAAGAGACTGGCCGAGATAAGCGATAGAATAGTCTCATGCACCCTATGCCCCAGACTCGTAAAATATAGGCAGGAGGTCGCGCGGCATCCACCCAAAAGATACTCCGCAGAGACTTACTGGGCCAAGCCTCTACCAGGTTTCGGAGACCCAAAGGCCTCGATTCTCGTCATAGGCTTAGCCCCCGCTGCGCATGGAGGCAATAGGACGGGCCGTATGTTCACTGGGGATAGCGCTGGCAATACTCTGATCAAGGCACTATACGCAAATGGCCTGGCGAATATTCCCTATTCGATAAGCCTCAATGATGGGTTGAGACTGACGGGGTGCTTCCTGACCGCTGCCCTGCGATGTGTTCCGCCAGGTAATACACCGCTTAAAGAAGAGCTGGAGAATTGCTATAGATATCTGAGAGAGGAATTCGATGCTCTCGAAGGGGTAAGGGTCATAGTGGCGTTAGGGAGCCTAGCATTCAGCACATCTGTTAGGCTTCTCCGGGATAAGGGGTTCACACCAGATAGTGGTAGACCCGTGTTCAAGCACGGGCAGGCCTACAGATTTACTCAGAGACAGGGTGGGCGGGTTATCTGGCTACTGGCGACCTATCATCCGAGCAGGAGGAACACGCAGACACGACTACTAACCCAGCGGATGATAAACAACGTATTTAGACGCGCAGCAAGACTCGTAGGGGGTCCAGATTCAGCCATTTAGGGAGGACTAACCGCCTGGACAATATCTGTATTCATTCTCACAAACTTGTTCAACGCCACCTCTGCAATCATCTTAACCGAATCCAGTATTGCCGAGAAGTGCATCAGCGAGACCCTGAGGGAGAGGGAGAACTCGACGTCACTTACTTCCTCAATCAACTCCCGCTCGGTTGACTCAATCTCATCAGCCAAACCCTCCAAGGAGTCGAGGACATTATTTATCATCTTGAGGTCAAGTGTTAGGAAGGCGTTGACACCGTTTGTGAGAAGGCTCTGAATATCTTCAGCCAATGAGACTAGCCTGTCTACAACCTTCTTCTTGGTCGGTGCTCCTTTATGCCTGATGTTCAGGCTCTCTTTTGCCAGTGCGATAGCATGTTGCCCTGCCTCTTCTAGAGCCTTTGCGACAAGCCTGTATCCCAGAACAGCGATTGGCATGTCGATTCCTATTGTGTGTGCGAGTGATGGGTTTCTGAGGGCGAGGATTAGCTGCCTTACGACTATGGAGTAGAGCTCCTCAAGCTTCTTTCCCGTGTTTATAACATCCCCCGCCTTCTCAGAGATTCCGCGGACAAGCGAGTCTATGGCAACACCTAACATGGATATGACCAGAACGTTGAGTCGCCTGATTATGGCCTCGACCTTAAACCGCGTCGGGTCAATTATCGCCTGCAATACTATCTGCCTCGGTGTCTGTTCAATAACTTCAAAACCTGGAAGAGACTCAACTGCAGCCAATATAGCGTGGGATTGACTACCCGTGAGACCTGTGTTAGAGATGACCTTGACTATGTCGTATCCCTGTAAGAAGCAGGAGGTAACTATCCTGGCCAAGACCTCGGGCTTCTCTACCTCGTCGGCATTTATGACTGCCGACGCAGGCTCATGCACAACTTCTCTACTATGTATGGTGAGGCTGTCTCCGTTAGCCTCGATGTAGACGATGTCGCCGGGCTTTAGCCTCCTCTCAGCAACCCATTGTTTAGGCAGCGATACTACGAGCGTGGTTGTGCCTAATCTCTGAAGCCTTCGCGGATAAATGGCCATTTGTCTGTATATGTAATGTATATACTATTTAAGCATAACGCTTATCATAACAGTAAAGGTATGTCATAGACGTAAGAGGTGAGGGACATGGCATCCCTACAGGAAACTGAGACCATAAGGATTCCTGCCAGGAGGAGCTACGCCGCAGGCTATAAATACTGTAGCAGATGCAGGACATACCACCTAACAGACAGCGTCAGGTGCCCATACTGCGGGATACTCCTGAGGAACTCGCCAAGGAAGAAGAAGCCCGTCGACTCGTCTAAGTACATCCAGGCGTCGGTAATGTAGGCGAGGTCTCGGGGACCCTTTTAGAGAATCCCGCGGTATTATTCGAGGGTAATTCGGGGCTCTAGCGATATAACGGCTAAATATATCGCTACGCTTGCATATAACCCTGAATGCTGAGAGGGATACTTGCGGCGGTATCGCTTCTACTCTTGCTGGGGGTATACTACACGGCGGGTGTACAGCTTCCCGTCTATGATCCACAGAGGGCTGTAGTGGGGGAGTTTCTCAAAGCAGCCTTCTTCCACTTAACCCCCCTATCAAGCATCTTGGGGGAAGGCGTGAAGATAACTGGTGTGAATTTTGTGCTAAGCTCCAGCTACGGGCCCCTCCCCCTGTTCTCACTCGTATTGGCTGGGCTTCTTGTAGGGCTTATGAGCCGCACCCTCCCACAGGCTATAACAGCTGCCCTAACAACCTCGATGCTCCTCCTAATAATGGCCATAATGCTCATGATCGGCTTTCTACCTACCCTCTCGGTTCAGAGTGGAGATCTCAGATGGCAGATAGACGCCGTCTTTTCAATACTTTTCTTGGAGAAGCCGCTCGAACTCCCAGTAATGGTTGCCGCGCCAACGCTCGCCTCTATCCCAACTGGCATCATCATGGAGAGGCTCTGGTCACAACAACTCCGTGATGAGAGACCCCTATTCAGCTGGAGAAGGCGGGGATACCTCAAAAACACCGCTTAGCCACACAAGGCCTACCGCCCCTTAAGACCCTCCTAGGAGTCTGACGCATCACACAAATATAGTAGCCTCCAATAGTCGTGCAGACGGGCTTGAGTCTACCTGAGATCGATATCACAGAGTTTAAGCGGGTTGAGATGCGTGTTGGGAAGGTAGTAAAGGCGGAGCGCGTGCCTGCCACCGACAGGCTTCTAAGGCTGGAAGTCGACTTCGGAGGTCAGAGAAAACAGGCCATAACCGGCCTAGGCCATCTATATAGCCCCGAGCACTTTGAGGGTCGGCTCTACGTCTTCGTCACCAATCTAAAGCCTAGAAAGGTCCGAGGCCTAGTATCAGAGTGCATGATACTGGCAGCAATGACAAGCGAGGAGAATATTGTCCCCATAGCCCCGGAGGCAGAGATAGAGCCAGGCGCAGGTGTACAGTAAAAGCCATAACCATACCAATCAACCCGAGAAATCAACCATTGATTTTAATTTATCAATAGCCACCATAAAGAAGAAGGTAGAGTAGAGGATGCGGGGGACCAAGAAGGACTACTACGAGATCCTCGGCGTCCCACGCAATGCTACAAAGGATGAGATTAAGAAGGCGTATAGGCGGCTCGTCCTCCAGTATCACCCCGATAGAAATAAGTCTCCGGAGGCCGAGGAGAAATTCAAGGAGATCAGCGAGGCCTACGCCGTACTTATGGATGACGAGAAGAGGCGGATATACGACATGTACGGTCACGAGGGGTTGTCAGGTGCATACACTAGGGAAGACTTTTTCAGGTCTAGGATGGAGGACTTCGAAGACATTTTCAGGGACCTTGGACTAGGAAGTTTTAGCTCGATCTTTGAAAGGTTGTTCAGGGATTTCGGATTCGGCATCTATGAGGAGAGAGCTGCGCGCGAAGTTGTTGTTGATGTTGAGCTCTCGCCAAAGGAGCTGTTTAACGGTGCGAGAAAAACTGTTCAGTATTCGGTGTTGGAAGTGTGCCACAGTTGTGGAGGTAGTGGAGCTGAGCCTGGTGGGCTGAGGGTATGTTCCAACTGTAGGGGGACAGGTCAAGTTGTGAGAACAAGCGTCCTAGGTCACATGACATACAGTGTGGCTAGGACTTGCGAAGTTTGTGGCGGGATAGGGCGAATAATAGAAAGGCCCTGCAGGACGTGCAGAGGGAGTGGAAGGGTTCAGAGCGTCAGGAAGCAAGACATAGATATTCCCAGGGGGGTTTCAGACGGCTCCATCCTCCAGTTTAGAGTTCCGGGAAATTCGGGGGCCGGCGGGGGCGAGATCATACTTGTCGTCAGAATAGGTGTCAAAAAATCTCCATACTACCATGTGAAGGACGGCGACCTCGTTGTGAGGGCTCCTATATCTCCGAGTGAAGCGGTGTTGGGGGCGACGGTAAAGATAGAGGGCGTCGATGGGCTCCTTGAGGTAAAAATACCGCCTATGACGCGTCCTGGCGTATCGGTGGTTGTGAAGGGGCGTGGGCTATGGAGACGGACAGGCGTGCGCGGAGACCTAGTCGTGAAGCCTGTAATCGTGTCTCCTCTTATAAGTGGAGACGTTAAGAGACTGTATGAGCAGATACATAGGAGCGAGAGGGCTGTTATGGAGAGGTGGAGAGGAAAGGTGCTTCGCTTCGTAGATGCGCGTGGAGGAGAGAATAATAAGGATGAGGAGAGAAAAGGGGGGAGGGGTCCGAGTTCAGGTTAGGAAGGATGGAGGTGTTAAAAGTTCTTCAGTCAAGAGTGTGAGGCGTCTGCTGGAGCATGCGCCGGTCACATATACGACTAAGCACCCGAGCAACGGCTTTGCAATATACTTGGTAGCGGAGGGCGACGAGGGTGTCGAGAGGGCCATCATGGAGGCAATTGATAAAGGCTCTTCAAGACTAAGGGTCAGGGTTAAGATGCTGAGGGTTTCTTGGTAGGAGCGCAGGCTCTCGGTGGAGCTCTGGAGACGGGACATACGCCACGTGACCAACGTGTACTTCGAGGGATATAACGTGGACATACTCATACCGGATAGCATGATAGTCGTCGAGGTTGACGGCCTCCAGCACTACCAGGAAAGGATACAGGAGAAGGACATGAGGAAGATTGAGACGCTGAGGGAGGCTGGATACGACGTATTCAGAATACAGGCATCAGACATAAGGAGAGACCCAGAATCAATAGCGGAGCTGATAAAGGCAGCACACACTAGGAGGCTGGAAGCCCAAGCCAGGGGGGAGCTAAGCATAGTAATCTCGAGACAAATTATTCAGGGAGCTCCACATAGTGACCGAGCTCCCAGTTATATACGGATTAAGAGTTACCTAACCAATCTAATCTAGAAGGTTTGGAGCTAGTTTGAAGTATGTATCCATGAATCGATAGTGGAGATGCTGAGAAAAATCGCTGGGAGGACCACCAATTCATATATACCCGTTGGTCAAGCCTTTACTCGATGCTGGAGGAGCTTTTCGAGAAGGCCGTCCGCCTGAAGGCCAAGCTCGAGGAATTTAAGAGAACGGATGGGGCGGGAACGGTTAAAGAGATCTTGGACAGGGCGAGGGCTTGCTATATAGAATATAGCCCAAAGCCGAGAAGGGCTGGTATCCTCGCTATTGACAGCGGTTGGAACTACAGGCTCTACACAGGCTTCTATATCTACGCCATGAAGGCGGCAGCCGTTGATGAGGCCGTGAACACCTACCAATCCGTAACGGATGTTGATATGTTATCAGGCGACCCCTACGACGCGGCCCTGTCTCCAGATCTCTTCCTTAAGTACCAGGCCGAGATCCACGAGCATAGCATAGCCTATAATGTTTCCGAAGAGGAGGACCCTGACCTAGTTCTAGTTGATGGCTCCCTTATTGCTAGGCTGGCTGATATCAGTAAAAGAATTTCCAAAAGCCTTCAGACTGAATACATGGCCTACGTTAAACCTCTCATGGGCAACGATAAGCTAGCATTCGTCTCGAAATATTCGCATGATAAAAGCCTATTCGGCGGAGTTCTCGGAGACGTATATTACATTAACCATGCAACCAAGGGGGTAGGGTATACGGCACCACATGTCATCGAAAGAGAAGATTATAAGTTCTCGATATTCTACGTTAGATTGTCAGAGCACTCCAACGCCCTGCACATAGAAGTGCCAGCCGTAGTAGAAGAAGACTCCGTCAAATGGTTCATAGACGTTCTGCGTGAAAGGTCCATCGCTGGCTATCCCTACGCCCTCAGGCTAGCCCACAAGACCGCCAACCTGCCAGACCAGTTAATGGATCTTATCTGTAAGACGGCCGGCCTAACCGGATGGGTCGAGGCTAGGGAGGTGCTTGAGGAATGAGCGACGAGGTCGGAATCGTGATAGGGGAGGCGAGACCCGATAGGATAGAGTTCGTGGCGAAGTACCCAGTAAGAGTTGGGGATTATGTAGTTGTGGACACCGAGGATGGGCCCATAGTCTACATGGTTGAGGGGTTTAGGAACATCAGTGAGTTGTTGCAAAATGAAACAGATTACCAAACTGCTGACGAGGTGAGGCGGGCAAGCAGTAAGAACCCGAGAGATAGGGTTAGGATAGGCATCGCTAGGGCTCTTGGACTCGTTAATGAGCTATTGGAGGGTAGGAGAATTTACCCTACGTTGCCGCCTGAGCCTGGAGCATCTGTTAAACCGGCCGGAGATGATTTGCTGAAGAGTATCTACGGCTCCGAGGGGAAGAGATGGGTGGGCGTGGGCTATCTGCTGAGAAGGCCCGAGGTCAGGGTATCGATAAACTTGAACATGGTCGCCTCGAGGCATCTAGCGATATTGGCGGCAACTGGCAAGGGCAAGTCAAATCTCTTAGCCCTTCTCGCTAAGAAGGTCTCCGAAAGACATGGGACCATGGTGATATTCGACTATCATGGAGAATACGATCAGTTAAGAATCCCCGGAATAAAGATTACCATACCGAAGATAAATCCCCGATACCTAGATGCAGAGGAGTTGGCAGACTTGGTGGGAGTCAGGAGGGATGCCGAAAGGCAGAGGGGCTTACTTCAACAAGTCTATACTCAAGAGGTTAGGGAGGCTGAAGACTTCTGGGGGGCTATTATTGGAAGACTTCAGGCAATAGCCGTGGATGATAACAACTTTGATTTCCAGACGAGGATTAGGGCTGTGAGCGTTACCGAGATAATCAACAGGGCTCTAACCGTGTGGGGAAAGGTATTCGATCCTTCGGCTAGAAGCCCACTCGATGTAATCGTCAACAATAGGGTAAACGTCCTCGATATCTCAGAGTTGACGGAATATCAGTCCCAAATCATAGTTGATCGCTACCTAGAAGAGATACTGCAGGATAGGAAGAATGCGGTTAGGGGCGAGGGCGGGGCGAAGTTCAAGTCGCCTGTGATAGTGGTGATAGAGGAGGCTCATGCATTCCTCCCATCAGAAAGGCGGACTAGGTGCTCGGAGATAATCGCGAGAATTGCTAGGGAGGGTAGGAAGTTCGGGGTATCGCTGATAATCATCTCGCAGAGGCCGAGCAAGCTGGACGCCGACACGATAAGTCAGATGGGGAGCTTTGCGATCTCAGGTCTAATACATCCAAAAGACCAGAACTTCGTCAGGGAGGTCACCGACGACGTATCAGAAGAGCTCGGCACCTCTCTACCAAGCCTGAACCCAGGAGAGATGATACTCGCAGGCCAGTTCATCAAAGTTCCAGCCCTCGTTAAGGTGGATCTCGTAGAGGAGAAGTTGATCGGTAGAGACTTGGATGCAGTCGATTTATGGGAGAGAGAGTATGGTTCTGGTTCCGACTACTCGACGGAGGAGCTGATAAAGCTATGATGATCGGTCACATATCCGACACGCATCTGGGGGTCCATGCGGGAGTCGAGCCAGAGAGAGAAGAAGACCACTACAATGCGTTTAAGGATGCCATAGACCTATTCATCAGAGAAAGAGTTGAACTCGTAATCCACTCAGGAGACATTCTACATGAGCCGAAACCCTATGGAACAGCAATGAAGGTCTTGATCCAGGAAGTGAGAAAGCTGAAAGGGCGCGGCATCCCATTCTTATTCACGCTCGGAGAGCATGACATAAGCAACGTCCCCTCAACGCCGCATCCCATAATCCTACAGCTACAGGGCCTCGGCAGATATATTGGAACAGGCGAACCATACCAAGTTGGAGGGGTTACCGTAATAGGCCTCCATAAGCATAAGCGGGTTGAGTGGAAATCTCTCATAGAAAAATTTGAAAAAATTCAGAGGATGCTACCGAATATAGGGGGAAAGAAGGTCCTAGTCCTCCATCAGGGGATAAAGGAGGCCTGGGAGCTTGGAGCCGAGCTCTCGATATTCGAGCTACCTGCCGGATTCGACTACTATGCGATGGGGCACATTCATAAGAGCTATAAACGGAATTGGGGAAGTGGACTACTAGCCTACCCCGGAGCAACGCATTGGGTCAAGGTCGACGACTCCGGTGAGTGCGGCGTCTTCATAGTGGATTTATCAGGTGATCAGGCCCTAGCCGAATGGGTCAGGCTCCCAAACGTTAGGCCGAAACTCAGACTCGAGGTAGATGTAAGAGAGCTTGACGAGAAGGTCAAGGAGATCACCGGCGTCGACTATCCGTCCAAGCCATGCTTATGGCTTGTCGTCAAGGCCGATAGGCCGGTAAGTGTCCAGAGTATTGAGCAGAGGCTTAGTGATAAGTTCATAATCAAGAGGCTACAGGTGATTCCAGCCCCAACTGAGGGAAAGGTATACGCAAGCGAGCCGGAGATTAGTATTGATGGGGAGCTCAGAAGGCTCGCGGTGAAGGCGATAGGAGACGAGAAGGTCATAGATTTTGCCCTAAACGAGCTACTCCCTCGCCTAGCTTCAGGAGATCTAGTAAACGCGAAGGAAGCTGTCTGGAAGCTTTGGAAATCGTGGCCGAGGGATTGGGCTGGGAGTGATAGTGAGGGTTAAGCTCCTAAACTTCACCTGCCACAAAGAAACCGAGATAAAGTTTCCAGAAGGATTGACTATCTTCCTTGGGAGAAACGGCTCTGGCAAGAGCTCCGTGATAGACGGGATAACCTACGCCCTCTATGGGAAGCACATGAAGGGCGGAAATAGGAATATTGTGAGAGACGGGACAGACAGCGGTAGAGTTGAGCTCGAATTCGAGTATAGGGGCAGTAAGTATCAGATCGTTAGGAGCTTTGACGTGAGAGGAAACCTTGAATCCGCTACGCTGAGAAAGGATGGGGAATTAATTGCCTCCGGTGAGAAGAGAGGGGAAGAAACCGTATCAAAGGCTGTTCAAGAACTGTTCGAACTAAACTACGATAGGATGAGAACCGCGGTGATAATCCAGCAGGGAGAACTCGATAAGATACTCTCCGCTGATCCAAAAGACCTCAAAGAGCTGTTCGACGACTTAATGGGTCTCACTGCCATGGAAAAAGCCTACTATGCCATGCTTGAAGTCCTCAAAAGCTTTGAAGAGAGGGTGGTCAGGGAGGTTGGGAGGCCCCCGCGAGAGGCCGATAAGGTGGGTGAAGAACTAAGAGGGCTTGAAAAGAAGGCCGAAACAGGTGAGGAAACAAGAGCATCACTACAAAAGGAGCTAGATAAGCTTAAACGAATGAAAGAAAAAGTAGACGCAAGGATTAAGGAGCTGAGACAGGTGAGAGAACTTCTTGAAAAAATACGATTAGACCTCCTAACGCTTAGGGATTTATTGAATGATAAAGTGACCCGGTTGCGAGACATCTCGGAGAAGGGCTTAGAGTATCTTAAGTTGATAGAGTTGAAGGACGATATAGAAAAGAGAGTTAAGAGTGTAGAGGAACTTGATAAGAAGATCGAGAAGATTAAAGGCGACTTATTCTCACTGAAGGCGAGGAGGGAAGAAGCGAGTAAACGCTTGAAGGAGATAGAAGACGAGCTGGGCAGGGTCAAGGTGGATGCTTCGAAAGCTAAGACCTTAAAAGAACTTGAAAAGGAGGCCCGCGTCAAAGCCGAGAAGCTTAGGGATGACGCGATCGAGCTGGGCAGAACCCTAGCTATTAGTAAGGGAGGCCAGATAAATCTCCTCAGCCTACAGGTAGACCAAGAAGTAGAAGAGGTTGTGGCGGTGGTCTCAGAGGCGTATAGCTCCGCCTTAGCAAGCCATGTTGCCAACCGGGAAAAGGAGCGCGACCAGGTAAGTAAGCAGCTCGAGGAAATAGACCGGGAACTACGCTCTCTCACAAAGAAATTAGATGAAGCCAAGAAGGAGAGAGATAACCTCAGCAAGTTATATGGGAAAGAGGTCTCATGGCTACGTGAAGAGGTTAAGAGGGCGTCGGAAGAACTAGAAAAGATCGGGGGCCCGGAAGGTGTTAAGAAAGCTAAAGCCATGTTAGAGGAGGCTAAGCGGAGTTTGGAGACGCTAAATCAAGTGATCTGGGGAGAAGTCAATCTAGAAGACCAGCTACTCGAGGACATTAGTAGGCTAATCGGAGAAGAGGGAGAGCAGCTCCTCCCTTGGCTGAAAGAGAGAGTGAAGGAGGCTCGGAAAAAGGAATTCAATCCTGAAGAACTCGGAAGGCTGGAAGTCGAAGAAAAGGGTCTCATAAAATTGATCAGCGATCGAGAGGCAAGATTGGAAAGCGTTGAGAAAGAGCTTGAGGAGGCTAAAAAGAAGATTAAAGAGTTGCAAAGGGTCAGGGAAGTACTTGTCAGGGCCGAGAGGTTCTACAGGCTCATGGATAAGGTAAGGAACGAGTTGTTCTACCGCGATGGTGTAGTATTGAGGAGCCTGAGGACGTGGATATTCAGAAAGGTTGCAGACCACGCCAAGAGCTACTTAGACGCCTTTGACGTCAGGATAGATGATGTCAAGATCGAGGAAAGCGGCGTAAAAATCATGTTCAAATGCTTCTTCAGGGGCAGAGAAGTGGATATGAGTAGGCTAAGCGGGGGAGAGAAAGTTGCCCTTGCCCTGGCACTCAGGTTCGCGATAGGGGATGTGTTGGGCGCCCAGAGACTGGGCTTCTTCATTCTCGATGAACCCACAATCCATTTAGACTCAGAAAATAGAAAGAGGCTGCTAGACGTCTTCACTAGCCTGAGCAAGGCAGTTAGGCAGGTGATAATTATAACCCATGACGAGGAAGTGTTCGAGGGCGCCGAAGCTAAGATATTCAGGTTTGAAAGGGAGTTGTCCACGAACGCCCCTACTATGATCGACGAGGTTGCTTAGTGCTGTTGCGAATCCGCTTTTATCTTGTATTGGAAGTCAATAAGTGTCTCGACGCAGAAGGGCCAGGACATATTCGCCCTCAAGGTAAGGCAAGGGACACGCACTAAATATGCAGAGACCCGTAATCTACGTAGTCGATAAGGAAAGCGGATGTGGCAAGCGTTGGAAAAGACCTTCTAACAAGATGGAACCACGAAAAATGACGATATTTAGGGAGGATAGCTAAGTCGGAGTCCCAAACCCCAGTTACAGGCTCGGTCTCAGCAGGCTTCTCCCCAGCCTCTACAGGCTTCTTAGCTGTCTTCCTAGCCTTCTCCCTGACGCGTGACTTCTTGGAGGCTTTCTTAGACCTCTTCCCAACCAGGCCCTCTGAGTAGCTTCAGACATCGGAACAGTATTCAATTCATCCATTGAGCGTAACTGACTTATCCACTGTCTAATCATTATTTTGATGGCTTATGGCTAGGAAGAGAGGCTGCTACGCTTATATGCATGGATTCACCTCCTCAGCCGATGACGCTGGAAGAGTCTTTGAGGAGGGTTCTTGAGAGTGGTAGGGATTGGCAGAGGGTTCCGGTTAGGGGCTCTCCGGGAATATTCGTCGTCAAGGCACCAGCATCTAGAGGCAGGCCAGCATCACTACTAGTAGAGATTAACCCTGTGGGTGATGATGGAGCGCCAACCAAGAAGAGGGGATTAATCCTAAGGACAGTAGACGAGCTTGAGACATTCAGGAAACTACTCTCCGACGAGAGGCTAGAAGACGTTCTAAAGGCCATTGAAAAGGTAAACCCCAAGGAAACAAGCCCAGACGAGTCACTAGAAATATAGCCCCAGCCGTCCCCGACATCTGTTATATCTGCGGCCGCCTGACTATGAGGCCTAGGCTCCACAGCCTCCAATAGATAATCGAGTCTACTTCACTGTCGTAAGCTCCAGACCTCCCCTCACCCTCCTATGAGCTATAATTACACCGACACGATACCTCCTAGCCATCCTCGCTAGGCTCCTCCTCTCACTCCTCGTGAGCCTTCCTCCAGCATACCTGCACTCAACCAGAACCACCCTACCACCCTTAATACACACCAGGTCTACTGGCTTGCTCCTAGCGGCCCTTATTACAAGCCAGCCCCTACTCCCAAAATAATCCCTAACCTCATACTCAAACCTCCTACCCCTACGATAGCTCATCAAACATATGAAGGCATTCAAAATATTTATGAATCGTGGGCCAGATAGGCTTAGATGCGTGTCTGGGATGTCCCCAGCCAGGAAGACCCCTCAAAGACCTACAGAGTAACGTTTGACGGGGAAAAATTCACGTGCACATGCCCTGACTACGTATACAGGGCCAAGAAGCAGGGCAGGGACTGTAAGCACATCTATGCGGTGAAGGTTGCTGAGGGTCTATTGGCATCCCCGACGCCCAACCAAACAGTCGTCCAAGAGAGAACAACGGAGGAGGTTGAGAGGGTGGAGATGAGGCAGTTTGTAACTCATCCCATGGTTAGGACCGAGACGATCGAGGACCGAGATTATCAGAGGGGGATGGTTGGGGGAGCCCTCAAGGGCAATACTCTAGTAGTCCTACCCACAGCACTGGGTAAGACTGTCATAGCCGAGCTAGTGGCCGCAGAGCTGCTCCACAGGCATCCTAGATGCAGAATACTCATGATGGCTCCAACCAAGCCGCTAGTCCTACAGCACAGGCAGAGCTTCCTAAAACACCTCAACATATCGGAGGGCGAGGCCGTGGCCGTTACCGGAGAGGTGGTGGACACCAATAGGAGAATGGTCTGGGAGAACCCCTCTATCAGGCTGGTATTCTCAACACCCCAGACAGCCTATAACGACTATAGACGGGGCTGGATAAGGCTTGAGGAGTTCGCCCTACTAGTCTTCGACGAGTGCCACAGAAGTAGGAGCAGATACGCCTATACTAGGCTCGCGTCCGAATACGTTAGGAAATGCCCGTGGCCCAGGATTCTCGGGCTTACAGCTAGTCCGGGGAGCGAGGAGGAGAGAGTGCTCGAGGTCGTCAAGAACCTCTGGATAGAGAGGATTGTCTGGAGGACAGAGGAGGATGAGGATGTCTCGAGCTATATTCCAGGGGTTAAGGTTGCGTGGGTTAAGCTGGGGCTCCCACAGTCATACGAGGCGATTAGGAGCCGTATAAAGCGGATGATAGAGTCTACGGCTAGGCAACTACAGACATATGGCCTGCTCAGGTCTCCGCTAGAGGGCATAAACAGGAAGGTGATAGTCCAGCTCATGGCTAGGCTTAGGGCTGAGATAGACTCAGGCGTTAAGGGCCAGAACATGCACTACGTGGCACTATGCTCTGAGCTCCTGAGCCTCTACCATGCCTTGGAGTTGATAGAGAGCCAGCACGCCTACTCGTTGAGGGAGTATCTGAGGGAGATCTCAAACTCGGAGCTGAAGAGCCACAAGATGCTCTCTAGGAGACCAGAATTCCAGGAGCTAGTCAGGATGGCTGAGAAGTGCAGCGAGGACCACAGCAAGGTCGAGGCCCTCCTAGCCCTAGTCGACCAGCACCTAAGGGAGAAGCCGGGTGACAGGATTATGGTATTCGCCAATATTAGGCACACGGCCGAGATACTGGTTGAGCGGCTAAGGTCTAGAGGAGTATCTGCACACCTCTTCATAGGTAAGGGTGAGGGTAAGATGGGCCCGAGGATGAGCCAGGAGGAGCAGAAGAAGATACTAGATGCCTTCAGGAGGGGAGAATTCAAAGTACTAGTAGCCACATCTATAGGAGAGGAGGGCCTAGACATACCTGAGTGCGGATACGTTATATTCTACGAGCCGGCAGTCTCAGGGATAAGATACATACAGAGAAGGGGAAGGACTGGTAGGAGACTACCTGGGAAAGTAACCATTCTCATCACGGAGAAAACAGTGGACGAATACTACTTCAGGGAAGGGTATAGGAGGGCTAGGAAGATGGCTAAAATCCTTGAGAACGTCTCGAAGAAGCTGAGCGGCTTCAAGGTCGAGAGGAGGGGGCCTGAGCCTAAGCCCGGAGAGCCGTGGCCCTGGAGGCGGGACGCGCTAGAAGTGGTGGTTGAAGGTGAATTAGAGAAGACCAAGGAGAGCGAACCCTCTATTGATACTTCCAAGATCAGCTATGGGGAGCTTCTCAGGTGTAGGAGAGAGCTCTACGACAGGCTTCTGGAGGCTGGAGTTAAGGGCTTATCCATGGCCGATGCCATGGACCTTCTCAGCCACAGCCCCGACATAGTCAGGATATCGTTGAACAGGCTAGTCAGGGACGGACTAGTGGTCAAGTCGGGTGAAAGATATGTTGCAAAGGCCGCTGTGAAGGCTTCCAAGGCCCCCGAGAAAGTCCACGAGATAATGGTCGAGAAGATCTATCCAGGATTCGCGATAGTAGTGGTTGATGACAGGTTTAGGGCGAGGCTCGACGCAACAGCATACAACGGCCCCAGAGACCTAATAAAGAAGGGGAAAGTCTTCAAAGCGCTCGCCACAATACACAAGATAGACGGGAAGACCACAATAGTGATACACGACGTAGTGCGAACCTAAAGGTTGAGAATGGATAAGCCAGCTAAGAGAATATCTTGATAAGAAGATTAGGGAGCTGGAGCACGAGCTTGAGGTGCTCGGGAGCATAAGAGAGGTCGTGGAGGTGAGGGAGAAGGGCGTGAAGAGTGGTGGGGAGGGGCTTGACGGCCCGCCTTGGAGGCATCCAGGGAATAACCTTACTTTCATATGGAATGCGGGTGCGAAACCGATCCGAAAAAGGAAAAAGAGGGGATAAAGGGGAGGGGGCGGGTTTTCGTCTGCGCCTCATTCTCCTGCCTAGACCTCTCTGTAACCTATCACAAATCTTCCACCAATCCTTCCTTTCTCCTATCTCATCCCTATAATGCCATATCGTCTTTGTTGAGAGTTCGATACCCCCGACGCTAGTAGTGGTGCATATGGTAGGTGATTTAAATACTCCTCAAAATGCCAACAATACATAAACACAGAACAAATTAGATGCCCCCGATGCAACACAAAACTAAGAAACAAGTCAAGAAGATAATAGATGTAGGGCGGGGGCGAGTATCACATGGAAAAAGCGCTAAACCAGCCTACCTCCCGTTTAAATCTCCCTTCATCAGAACCCCTCAAACCGTCTTCAGGACAATTTCTATTCTGCTTTAATGGTTGAAGATTGATATAGTCCGCGGATAGATTGACAGCAGATTGGAGTTGAGGTATAAGGACAGGATTGAAAAGTTTGCAGCACGGCTGGAGCTCTCCGGATTCAACGCCTACATATGCATCAACGAGTCAAACATTTTCTACTTCACGGGACTACCAGGTCCAGCAACACTCCTTATCCGCCAAGATGGCTCAGCAATTCTCTACGTTTCACCAATGAACTACGGTCTCGCAGAGAAGGAGGCTTCGCAGGAGATCGAGATAGTGCAGTTAAAAATGGGGGCTGCGCCAGAAGCGCTCCTCGCAGAGATTCTCAGCCAGTTAGGAGGAATGGTCGGAATAGACAACCTAGACATCGAGACTTATAGGAAGATCAGCGCCCTAATAGGAGGTATAGACCTGCGGCCACAGTCAAGGCTCGTATGGGACATGAGAATGTCAAAGGATCCATATGAGGTGGAGGTGATTAGGGAAGCCTGCTCAATCTCCGACAAGGTCATGAGGGCAGCCTCAGACCTCTTGGTACCAGGGATTAGGGAGAGTGAGGTCAAGGCGGAGCTGACCGCTGAAATTTACAGGCGTGTGGGCCAAGAGCCCGCCTTCGCGCCGATAGTTGCTTTCGGAGAGCGCTCAGCCTTCCCCCACGGGCCAATCCAAAGAGGAACGACTAGAGATAGGGTCCTAAAGAAGGGTGATGTAGTTGTCATTGATCTTGGTGTGAAAGTAGAGGGATACTGCTCCGATATAACTAGGACCTTCTACATCGGAAAAGAGATGGATGAGAAACTTCAGAATGCATTCGAATCCGTTATAAACGCCAAGACGCTGGCTCAAAGCATAATGCGGCCAGGAGTCTCATGCAGCTACGTTGACGACATAGCCCGTGACTCACTAAGCAGCAAGGGGATGGGATCCTACTTTATACACAGCCTAGGCCACGGCGTGGGGATTGATATTCATGAGCCCCCGAGAATAGGTCCTGGCAGTCAAGACCAGTTCATGGAGAATAACGTGGTGACCTGTGAGCCGGGTATCTATATAATGGGTGAGTGGGGTGTCAGAATGGAGGACACAGTCTTGGTCACGGAGGAATCTGCCATACCACTCACCTCCTACCCCTTAGACGATTATCTGGTCTATTAGCCGCCAAATCTACGTGTCCTCTGCTGATAAGTTCTAATGGCGCGCAGAAGGTCTATCCTTCTAAATGAAGGCCAGTAGACATCTAGGAAGACCAGCTCGCTGTAAGCTATCTGCCAGAGGAGGAAGTTGCTTATTCTCTCCTCACCCGATGTCCTGATGACTAGGTCGGGGTCAGGCTTGGGAAGCCCATTGGTATACAAGTTATGCTCGATGGTCTCCTCGTCAACTTGGTCTGGCTGAAGTTCCCCCTCCGCAACTTTGCTGCAGATCTTTCTGACCGCATCAACTATCTCTGCTCTCCCACCGTACGCGACTGCAATGTTCAAATGGAACCTATCATGATGCATCGTCTCCCTCTCAAGCCTTCTAAGACTCTCAGCAAGCTCGCCTGGCAGATAATCCAGCCTACCTATCACCCTAAACCTAACCTTCTCCCTCCAGACCGTCTCGTCTTTCAAGAACCTCTCAGCCTTCTCCATCAAAATCCTATAAATTTCCTCAAGCTCTTCCCTAGGCCTCCTCATTATATTTTCAACTGACAAGACATACAGGGTAACAATTTTAATCCCGATCTTCAGGCACCACCTCAGAAGCTCCTCAACCTTGTCGGCGCCAAACCTGTACGCCTTGCTTGGGGGAATACCTACGCTCCTAGCCCAGCGCCTATTACCGTCTAGGATTACTGCGAGGTGTTGGGGTATATCACCGCTGCCCACAATCCTCTCTAACCATCTCTCATAGAGCGAATACACCCCAAAAAGCCTGAGTATCTTCTCAATCATTGCTTAGGCGCCCTCATACTTCTGATCGATCTTATAATCGTAATAGAGGTTAGCAGCGAGGCGAAACCTATCAGCGCGATCAATACAAGCTGTATGAGGTAGACGATGCTCTGTGTGGTAAGGAAGGCTCCGAGCAGCCTCATCATAATCCAGAGGAAGAAGAATATCAGCATGGCTTGTACATGCCTCCAAACGCGAGTACTCTTCATCTGATAGTAGTAGAATATGTTGTAGGCTGTGTTGAGGAATGCGGCAATAGCTATCAAGTCTATGCTATTGACTATCAACACACCTGCGAATGGTCCCATGCGCGGAAGAACCTGCTCGAAGTTTAGCTCCCCACCCCTTAAAGCGGATTGAAGATAGTTTAAGGCCGCCTGAAAACCCGCTACAAAAGCGACTATTATTAGAATCAGACCGACAACGGCTGTGAATATACGTAGCTGTACTAGACTAGGTTTATTCGATATCTCGGCCAGTCTCCGGATGAGGCCTGAGAAGGCCGCATCTATTCCGAACCCCCTAACGAGGAGCGCGATTCCCACAAAGATTAGGAGGAGGGGTAGGCTGAGCAGATTGAAAAAATGAAGCACTCCCATTAATAATAATAGTATGCCGGGGACTCCGAGAATTATTCTTGAATAGGAGGTGTCGTAGACGAGCATTTTGAGGTATCTGAGGAATAGTATCCAGCTAGTCTCTATCGTCTGGCTCTGCTTGACAATTACTGTTCTGGACGAGACTACCTTGATGCGTGAGCTGATGATAGATGAGAGTGATGAGGGGAGTGGACCGTCTGAGACTACAATACACTCGGTAGCCCCCAGCTGCCTGATAACGCTTTCTATCTCCCTTGAAATCTTCAGGTCTGACTCAAGTCCACCATCATGTTTTCCCGTCACAGTAGCTATCTCAACACCATTAGGCCACCTATGCGACTCATTGTCGAATATCTTGATGGCGGCGAACATCGCATTGGCATCGGCATCCTCGGGGTCTGCCATGATAAGCTTCAGAGCCGCTTCCAGGTTTTTTTCACGTCCTATGATGGGGGATTGTACCCCAGCCTTAACCCCGACATCATTATCCTCATCAATAACCAGTATCAGGAGCGGCCTCTTCGCCTCTTCAGCCATCCAACCCCAGACATACATGATTACCTCTTTAAATTTAAAACCTACCATGACTGGTAGCATAGGAAGTCCAGCCTTGTGGTTATCTTACCTGGGACTTTATTGGGGTTGATAAGTAGTGCCCAGACCTCCGATCCGTGAAGAAGCTCAACCAGCTCTCAGACGAGAGGAACGCTCTACTAAGCGAGGCACAGACCTGTGAGAATCTTCTTAACGAGGCCCTTGGCCAGCTGAAGTCTAGGATGAGCGAGCTGGAGGAGCAGATATTTGACAGACTCGTAGAAGGTCGCGAGAAGGCTCTCTAAGAGGGGCCGAGAGAGCGGCTTAAAACACTCAATATCATCCGACAACCATAGTGAAGGATTAAAAACTTAAACAATGGAAAGACGGGGGGTTAGCCATCGGACAACCAGCCCAACAACATCTAGGAAACCCAAAAGAGGCCGGCCGTTTAAACTCCAGACATGACTGGCGAAAATGCCAGTCCGTTAACCTTCTTGACATGCCGGCCTCGGGTTTATCCTTGTTGCTGGGCTGGTTGTCTGCTGGGCTAACCCCCTCCCCCATTTTTCCCTAATTTGGGCGTTTAACCCATCACTATGATTCTACCGTAGTTTACCAATCACTACGATAAACATTTATGGGCCTTGTGCATCTTACTCAGGGCTAGGTCGCCTGTCCTCTCTATGAATAATGTAATCAGTACATATGAAGGCAAAGTTATTCTCTCCGGCCAGTAGACATGGGATTCTCAGACGAATCTTAGCGGAGATCTATTTCATAGTATGCCGTAATATTGGTAACAATTTTTCAACATACCATCTGGTAATGATATTTAAAGGGTTATATACGGTTTCTTCTTCCCCGCTATGATTGTCTTGCTCCTCCGTTTGGCTGCCAGAGGGTCTCATCCTCCAGCAATATTTTCATCTCCTCAAACTCTAGCTTCTCCCCTCTCTCCAGCTTCTCGATGGCCTCTTTCTTTCTCTTAGCCTTGACCTCGCTGATCCTCTTCTTTAGCAGCTCCTCCCTCTTACCCCTCAGGAGTCTGTAGAGCTCGTATATTCTAGAAGCTGCTAATATTCTCTCGGCTTCAAGCCTGTCTCTCTCCTCTCTAGCCTCGATGTAGCTGGAGTGGTATCTATCTGCCTCACTCTTAAGATTGTCGTAAAGATTGTTAAGGGCCTCCATCTCCATCGAGATCTGGCCCAGCCTAGCTGTCACACTCTCAAGCCTCTTTCTCTTCTCTTCAAGATCTCTCCTAACCTCCTCCATCTGGGGTGAGAGTTCGTTCAGTGAGAGGTGTATCTTTAGGGCTTTCTCATAGTCTATGAGCATCGCCTCAAGCTTTGAAGCCTCCTCGAAGAGCTTTCTTTCTTCCTCTCTACTCACCCTATGAGATGTTAGATAGAGATCTATCTCGTCGAGCCTCTTCTTTATCCTATTCACATCCATCGAAAGTCTCAGGTTCTTCAGCTCACCCTTTAGCTGCCTCTTCTCTATGACATAGTTAAGCAGCTTCTGTCTCAGCTCTCTCACCTCTCGTCTCAAGGCTCTGCTCTCTTCCATGAGTGATGCTTTCTCCTCCTTTAGCCTCTTTACCTTCTCCCTTATCTCTCTCATCTTATCATGTGTCTTGTCTCTCTCCGAGATGTTTTTGCTGATTTTCGTGTTTATCTCCTCAATCTTCCTGTCCAGCTCGCTTATCCTGTCCTTTAGTTCGCCGATCTCTCTCGAAATCTCTTCCTCGATGCTCATAAGGACCACCTATCTGAGCTCATATTCACCCTCACTAAGTGCTCTAGTGACTGCGCCGTGGAGCGCTCCCAGTCCTTCCAGTGTTTTGGAAGACACAGCAATAACCGGAAATGTTCTGCCAATGTCGTGCAAAATATGAACAATATCCCTTGTTATAAGCATTTGCATGCCTTGGCTCCTAGACTCTATATCAACCTCGAGGGCTTCCTGTGAAGAGATCCATCTGCGGATTCGTCTAAGTATTCTCTTCGGGACTATGTCGATCTTCGATATTGCGATGATTGATTGGAGGTTGAGTGAGAGATAGACCGATGTGGCTAGGAATAGCGAGGATGCAAATAGCCTTGTCGTGTGGCTCGCGACTGGATCCATTAGATATATTATGATGCTTGGAACCCTTCTGAGGGCCTTAACGATTGCTCTACCCTCCTTCCTGAAGGCGAATAACTCTAGCTGGCCAGGCGTATCGATTAGCACATAGTCTACCGAGAGGTCCATGATCTCTGAGCAGAGTGTGTCGATCTCCCTCACAGCTTCTCTCACCGAGGCGATGAGTGCGGCGTTAGGGCCTAGATTATATGTAAGCATCATCCGTTCATAGTCGACGTATTCTCTGATGTCTACTTCTGGCTCGTAGGGGAGGACTGTAGCGGCAGGGTCTAAGTTTACCGTCGCGACGCTCTGTTCATTTTGTTTCAGCCACTCTGCATAGGCCGCTGTCAGCGAGGATTTCCCAGACCCTGCTGTCCCGACGAAATAAGCTATCCGCAAACTCTACTCCAGCTGTCATCTGGTGGAATTTAACTCTGATTGGGCCTCAGCTGGCTAGTAAGCCTCTATTGTGGCGGGGGGTTTAGAGGTGAGGGCATAGGCCACCATAACCACGCCCTCAACCTCGTTTGTTATTCTCCGTGAGATTCTGTCCATCAGCTCGCTGGGTGCCGGATACCAGTCAGCGGTCATGCCGTCCTCGCTCGTTACAGCCCTAACGACAACTACGTGGCCAACGCTTCTGGCGTCGCCCTTGACCCCCACCCACTTCGAGTCAAGCACAACGGCGAACGCCTGCCAAACCGAGCCGTATAGGCCTGCTCTATGGAATTCCTCCTCTACAATAGCGCTCGCTTCCCGGCAGATTCTCAGCTTCTCCTCCGTCACTTCCCCCTCGACTCTAACTGCTAGGCCTGGGCCGGGGAATGGGTGCCTTTCTATCACGGATGCAGGTAGACCTAGGGTCTTCGCGACCTCTCTGACCTCATCCTTGTAGAGGTCTTTTAGCGGCTCTATTAGCTGTAGTCCGAGCTTTTCTGGCAATCCGGCGACATTGTGGTGGCTCTTGATGAGGCTTGTCAGGGCTCCAGTTGCGCCACTCTCCACCCTGTCGGGATATATCGTTCCCTGTGCAAGATACTTCGCGCCCCCTATACTGGATGCAACCTTCTCAAAGACTTCTACAAACACCCGCCCTATAATCCTCCTCTTCTCCTCGGGGTCCCTGACTCCGCGAAGGGCCATCAGAAATTCCCTACTTGCATCGATGAAGTGTACATTTTTTATCTGGAGGAGCTTCAGACCCTCTAATACAAGCTCCCTCTCTCCCTTCCTGAGAAGCCCGTGATCTATGAATATTACATGGAGCCTATCACCGATAGCCCTCTGGATAATGGCCGCGGTGGTCATGGAATCTACCCCTCCGCTGACACCGCAGATAACTTTCTCATCCTCCCCCACGGTCTCGGCGACGCTTCTCACAACCTCATCCAGTATGTCTATTGGCCGCCAATCGCATCTACAACCGGCCACGTTCTTGAGGAAGTTTTTGAGAATTTGCATACCAGGTGGTGTATGCTTCACCTCGACGTGAAACTGCACCGAGTATATCTTCTTCTCCGCGTTCTCCATTGCAGCGATGAGGTTGTCTTCAGAGATAGCTGTCACCCTAAATCCCTCAGGCGTCTTCAGCACAGCGTCGCCATGACTCATCCACACCTCAAAACGTTTGTTAAGTGATGCGAAGAGCGCCGAGTCCTCAACCACGTTAACTATGGCTCTCCCGTACTCAGCTTTAGAACCACGCACCACTTTACCTCCAAGCTGCTCTGCAAGGAGCTGGTGGCCATAGCATATCCCCAGTATAGGTATACCCGTCTCGAGCACCCTCTTGTCAGGATGCGGTGCGCCCTCCTCGTAGACGCTCCTAGGCCCTCCCGAGAATATAAGCGCCTTAACGTTACTATAGCGGCTTATCTCTTCTGGTGAAATGTTGAAGGGCACTATCTCTGAGTAGACGCCAGCTTCCCTGCATCTCCTGGCTATGAGGTGGGTATACTGGCCTCCGAAGTCAAGGATGAGCACTTTCTCTCTGTTGGTAGTGCCCCGGCCTCCTCCGTGGGTCATTCCCCTACAAGTGTTATGGCATACTCTATGATAAAAATAGTCGGTTCGGAGTAAAGGGGTGAGAAATAGGTAGTCCCACAACATTGGGCTGCCGGCTGGGCTGGGTTTAGAGGATAGGGAGCTGCTTTAATACCGGTGTGGTGGTTTTGTGTCGCGAGCTTATGGGCGTCGAGGAGCTTAAGGCCGTCCTTCCTCTCGCTGGCTTGGGTACAAGGATGCTTCCAGCCACTAAGGAGCAGCCGAAGGAGATGCTCCCAGTCTTCGCCAGAAGTGAGGAGGGGGCACTCTGTGTGAAGCCTATTGTGCAGCTGATCTTCGAGCAGCTCTTCGATGTTGGCATTCGGGAGTTCATACTCGTGGTTGGTAGGGGAAAGAGGGCTGTGGAGGACCACTTCACGCCAGACCAGGGTTATCTCGAGATGATTAAGAGGAGTAGGAACTTCCTACTGAGGGACTTCGAGGCATTCTACAGGAGGATTAGTGAGTCTGTACTAGTATGGGTCAACCAGCCCCAGCCCCTAGGATTCGGGCACGCAGTCCTCATCTGTGAGAAGACTGTTGGAGGCTCTCCATTCTTCGTCCATGCAGGGGACACATACATCGTTAACGGCTCGCAAGTGATTGAGCGTATGTATAGACACTTCGAGGCTGAGGGTGCTGAGGCTGTTCTTCTACTGCAGGAGGTTGAAGATCCGAGACAGTACGGGGTGGCAGAGGTCTCCGAGGTCGGAGGATTTTTACGGGTTACGCGGGTTGAGGAGAAGCCCAAGGTGCCCCGCTCGAACCTGATGATTGTCCCGCTCTATATCTTCAGGGATTCGATATTCAGGGCGCTCAGATCTATAAAGAGTGGTGTTGGCGGCGAGCTCCAGCTAACCGATGGGATACAGCGTCTCATTGAGTGGGGGTATAGGGTTGACGCGATCAAGCTTGAGGATGGTCTGAAGATGGATATAGGCACGCCACAGCTTTACTGGGAGGCCCTCCAGCTCTCATACAAGCTCTCGACAATGGGTTCAATGCGTTAAGCCCTCACATGTTTTCCAGCAAACCCTAAAACCAACCATAGGGAGCATATTGCAGAGTATTGGCATGTCGACTGGTGGTTTGGGCAGGGGGGTTGGGGTTATAGGGGCTGGCTATGTAGGCCTGACACTCAGCGTATTCCTTGCCTCGAAGGGTGTAAAAACGATATGCGTGGAGAGGGACGGGGATAAGGTTAGGAAAATTATGGACGGTGTATCCCCAATACATGAGCAGGGACTCCCAGAGCTACTCCAACACGTTGTAAGGGATGGTGTGCTGGAGGCGCGAGACGAGATTGGAGACATGCTGGAGAGGGTTGACATAGTTTTTATAACTGTCGGCACACCCACGGGTACCGACGGTGTCCCCGACCTCTCCCAAGTCGAGGAAGCCTCAAGACAGATTGGAGAAGCCATGCCCACCCGCAGGGGCGCCACCCCCCTCATAGTGGTTAAAAGCACGGTTCCGCCAGGGACAACCTGGCATGTCGTGAGACCACTAATTGAGGAGGCTAGCGGTAGGACCTGCGGAGAGGAATTCCACCTCTGTGTAAACCCCGAGTTCCTTAGGGAGGGCTCGGCACTCCAAGACACCATGAATCCTGACAGAATAGTCATAGGTGCCAAGCATGGCGAGGCGGCTGAAAGACTGAAAAAATTCTACGAAGCCCTCTACCACCCCTCGAAAATCCCAACCCTAGTCACGACCCCCACCAATGCAGAACTCATAAAACTTGCAACGAACGCTTTCCTAGCCCTTAAGATCAGCTTCATTAACCTAATTTCGCAAGTCTGCGAAGCAACTGAAGACGGAGACGTGGGGGTTGTGGCTGAGGGGCTGGGACTCGACCCAAGGATCGGCCCCCTGTTCCTGAGGGCGGGGTTGGGATTTGGGGGCAGTTGTCTCCCGAAAGACCTCCGCTCCTTGAGATGGTTTGCGGCGCGCCTCGGCGTGGACACATTACTCTTCGAGGCGATAATCGGGATTAACAGGGCCCAAAGGCTCAGGATTGTGGAGAAGGCTGAGTCTATGCTGGGTGGGCTGTCGGGGAAGAGGGTTGCTGTCCTGGGGCTGGCCTTCAAGCCCGGAACAGATGACGTCAGAGAATCCGCCTCCATCGATATAATCCGCGAGTTACTAGCCCGCGGGGCAGAAGTTAGGGTCCACGACCCAGCCGCGCTCGAAAATGCTAGAAGAGTCCTAGGCGAAGGTGTCACTTACTGCTCGGAGCTATATGAATGCCTAGACAGTGCAGACCTAGCAATAATAGCCACAGAATGGCCCGAGTACACAGACCCAGACCCCTCCACAATTAAGTCCCTCATGCGAAAACCACTAATCATCGACGGAAGAAGAGTTCTAAACACGCGCCGGCTACTAGAAGCTGGGATAAGGATACATACCGTAGGCCTATACAGCCCCTTAGCATAGCAGCTCCGATGTAGAGGAGATAAGGGTTATTTGTTACAGCATTGGTATACGGTTCTGAAGAAGGGGCCGTGGTCTAGCGGTATGACGCCGCCCTCACACGGCGGAGGTCGTGGGTTCGATTCCCACCGGCCCCAAATTGAAAAATTTAAAATTATTGACGTTTCAATGTGGTAAGCAATGAAGGGATAAGGGGGGAGGGGGCGAGTTTTCGTCTGTGTTTCATTCTCATGCCGATACCTCTCTGTAACCTCTCACAAATAATACCGTATAGCGCCTGTCAAAAGCTTTGACTCAACTTTTATAAACCTTCACACACTAGGAATTGCTTGAACGGGTATGCACTCCGCTGAAGCCGAGGAAATTAGGTCGTTAATAGGCTTAAGGCCGGAGGAAGCTTTTGAAAATTGTAAAACATTGCTCTCGATCCAGCCCCATCCGGATGATACTGATATAGCTGCTGGGGGTACGGTTGCTAGGCTTTCTTCCCGTGGTTGTAGAATCATATACGTGACGGTCACTGATGGTGGCGCTGGGACAACAGACCCCTCAATGTCTTGGGACAGGCTGTCAGATATTCGTAAGAGGGAGCAGCAGGCAGCTGCGCAGACTTTAGGAGTCTCTGAGCTTATCTGGCTGGATTATAGGGACTCTGAGCTTAGGCCCACGCTTGAGCTTCGAAACAGGCTAATAACACTTGTGAGGCACTATAAGCCAGATGTTATTCTGACGGTTGACCCCTGGCTGCCCTACGAGGCCCACCCAGACCACGTTGCAACGGGGCTCGTAGCCAGTGAGGCCTTCTTTTTCAGCAATCTCACAAACATCAATCGTGAAGACCTTGAAAAGGGGCTAGAGCCCCACTCCCCAAGATACATAGCCTACTACTGGACAAAGAACCCGAACCTGTACATCGACATCTCAGACCTGATTGACGTCAAAAAGAAGGCCATGGCCGCGCACCAGTCTCAATTCACCCAAGAGGTCATAGAGCTATTGGTCAAGTATTCTCAGCTGCTTGGGAAGCGAGCTGGCTATAGATACGCCGAGGCCTTCAAAATCCTCAACCAGACAGCTCTCCACATAAACTCTTTCGCTGACACTCTCTGAGTCTGGGTATTTAGAGGCGTAATGAAGGTTTTTATTTAGGTTAGTGGATAAGTCTTCTGCAAAAACCAGAGGGAGTGAGAAGAATGTCTGCAAATGAGGTAACTGTATTGGTAGGAAAGAAGCCGGCGATGAGCTATGTCCTTGCGTGTCTGATATCGCTGCAGCAGGGGCAGAACGTGACGCTGAAGGCGAGAGGTAGGTCGATTAGCAGGGCCGTTGACGTGGTCCAGATACTGAAGAACAGGTTCTACAAGGACCTAAAGGTTCAGGAGATAAAGCTGGGCACAGAGATGTTAAAGGGGCAGGACAACAGGGACGTAAACGTGAGCACGATCGAGATTAAGATTGCCTCTTAGAGGCCCGAAGAGGCTAAGGAAGGTTAAAAACGGATGAGGCTGATGATAGACTTGGAGGCGGTGATTACTGAGGATTCCCGTTTGCGAGTTCGACTTGCGGAGTGGCTCTCTTTGCCCGAGTTGTCAGAGGAAGTTAGAGAGAGGAGAGGTTACGCGGCTGGATGTCGAGGTCTTAACAGCGCTAATCGATCTGAACCTGCCTATACTAGCTAAGGGCGAGTACGCCGGCTCAATACGTCAAAAAAACAAAATTTTTGTCTTCCTCCGGGATGTAGATGCATCTGTCCAAGATTTTATGGAGCTTTCACTACAGCTTTCACGTAGGTTAAAGGCGATTGTAAGAGTGCTGAGGGACCATCGCTCATTCAACAACTTCTTGGCTGAGCTGCTTGCACCTGCTAAGATCCTTGCGATTAACGTGGTGTGGCTTCCCGACGGATCCGAGGAGACGATAGTCACAGTGGACGATACTTCTAAGCTCCAGCTACAGGTAGATGAGATCGTGGACCTGGTTAAGGGCTTTAAGGGAAGGGTTATCAGGATTGAGAGGGCTACGCGGCGTTAAGTTCCCTAATCCTTGGCCGACAGTTTATGAATAGTTCAGGCGAAGTTATTGCTTAAATATGCGTGAACTAATGTTCTGCCTGGTCTGAAAACTATATGGCTGGAAATGCGAAGCCTGAGTCTGATTTTGAACAGATACGCTCTGGAATGGTTCGGCCCGAGCTTGACGGCCGGCGTGTAGTCATCCAGGGCTGGGTCCATGAGATACGCGACCTCGGCTCTCTGGTCTTCATGGTTTTGAGGGATAGGTCGGGCCTCTGCCAAGTTGTGTTTAGCCGAGTAGGTGCTGACGGTGATCTCCTAGCCGCTCTGGAGGGTTTGACCCGTGAATCGGCTGTCAGGGTCTGGGGGACTGTGCGCGTCGCTCCACAATCGAGGATGGGTGTTGAAGTGAAGGGTGAGAGGGTTGAGGTGGTTGCCAAGGCCCTGGAGAAGCTCCCCTACGACGTGACAGGCAAGGTTCCAGCATCCATGACCACTCGTCTTAACCACAGGATACTAGATCTGAGAAAACCTGTGAATACGGCTATATTTCTTATAGCTGACACTGTCTTCGACGCTATACGCGAGTATCTCCGTGGACAGGGATTTGTGGAGGTTAGGACTCCGAAGATCATAGCCACCGCCACTGAGGGCGGGGCAGCCCTGTTCAAGGTGGACTACTTCGGGAAGGCGGCGTATCTTGCCCAGAGCCCCCAGCTCTATAAGGAGGAGCTCGTCACGGTCTTTGAGCGCGTCTTTGAGATTGGGCCATTCTTCAGGGCTGAGGCCTCACATACGCGGAGGCACGTCAGCGAATTCACTTCTGTCGACATAGAGGCCGCATTCATGAATTATGAAGGCGTTATGCGGATCCTTGAGGAGATGGTTGTCCACGTCTTCAAGAGGGTCTTGGAGGAGAGGCAGAGGGAGCTCGAGCTCCTCGGCGTCTCCCTTCGACCTCCCAAGACTCCCTTCAGGCGGATGACTTATGAAGAGGCTTTGAGGGAGCTTGCGGAGCTTGGGCGTTCGAAGAGTTGGGGAGGGGACTTGGAGACACCAGACCTGAGGTATCTTGCCAAGAGGCACACAGGGTTCTATTTCATCACTCACTTCCCAACAGCCATAAAGCCCTTCTACATTCAGCCCGATCCCGACAACCCGCAGGTCTCAGAGTCCTTTGACCTGATGTATCAGTGGCTCGAATTAGCTTCGGGTGGGACGAGGATATCAAACCCCGCGCTCCTCAGGCAGAGGCTACAGGAGCATGGACTCAACCCCGAGAGCTTCAAACATCATGTGGCTGTATACGATTACGGCATGCCCGTCCATGCAGGCTGGGGTCTCGGATTCGAGAGGCTAATAATGGTAATCACACGGCGTACCAACATAAGAGATGTCATACTCTTCCCGAGAGACAGGTTCAGACTCGTACCATGAGCGACCCGGCCGAGGAGTTTAAAGAGATCTCGCGGCTAATGTTTGAAAAAAACTTAACGGAAGAGGATGTGGAGAAGCTGGCGTACAGATGGGCTAGCCTGAAGGCGAGACTTGCTTCTGGACCAGAGGCTAGCGAACCCAGCGTGGAGGAGGTTGACTATTTGAAAAGGCGCATCCTCGAGCTCCGAGCCTTCGCCGGCCTTGACCCGTTTGAGAAGATGGAGTAGTCCGTCTCCTTTCCCAAAGTTTCCGCGGCGTGGGATCCAACTAGTGTATAAATCGTGGTCTATTACTGATTAAAGTGTTGAGCCCAGCCGCTTTGGACACGGCGCTTTGGACACTGCTACTCTACCTAATCCTCACAGTCATCGCTCCGCCAATTTTCTACCTAGTCTCGGCTCTGATAGCCCCCAAGAAACCGTCCCGGGTCAAGAGGATGCTTTTCGAGTCAGGGCAGACACCAATACCGGCCAGAGTGGCTCCATTCCCCATCGAATACTTCCCCTATGTCATCATCTACATCGCCTACGCAGTCTTTGCCGTCATAGCCTTCATCGTCGTCTTGGACATGTTGCGGGCGGGTGAGAGCCTAGTGCGTGGACTATTGATCTTGGCCGTAATAACTGCCGGCTCGATATACGCGTCGACACAGCTACCCTCCTTGAAGCAGAGGCTCGAGAGGGGTGGAGGAGGTTGATAGACCCAGTCCAAGCATTTGTCCAAATTTATGGCTCTATGCCGCCTCTAATCCAGGAGCTGATACGCTTCATCTACAGCGAGCCATTCATTAAGGCGGCCATATTCCCCGGCGCGCTCTTCAGCACACTTCTCGGCATGTTTGCCGTCTGGTTTGAGAGGAAACTCTTCGCCCGCGTCTCCCTCAGGATTGGTCCACTCCACGTAGGGAAAGTAGCAGGCGTCCTCCAGCTCATAGCGGACGCCATCAAGTTTCTCTCAAAGGAGAGGATAATCCCAGAGGGTGTAAACAGGCCGCTCTTCGTCCTCATGCCGTGCCTCGCACTAATACTATCGCTCTCGCTCTACGCCTTCCTCCCCTTCGGGGCGGGCTGGATAATCTACCCCTCAGAGATCGGCCTGCTCTTATTCTTCATAGTCGCGGCCCTGTCCCCAATACCAATAGTGTTGGCAGGATATGCCTCGAGGAGCAAATACCCCTTCATAGGAATGTCTAGAATAGCGCTCCAGCTCTTCGGATACGAGGTGCCCCTCTTCCTTGCCCTAACAGGTGTAGTCCTGTCCACGAGGACACTTAACCTAGAGAAGATTGTTGAGGCCCAGGCGGTTGCTCCACTCGCAGTCACCCAGATTCTCGGATTCATAGTGTTCATCGTAACTTTGTTGGCCGAGACTGAGAGACTTCCCTTCGATATACCGACAGCAGAGGGCGAAATCGTCTTCGGCTGGCAAACCGAGTATTCAGGCGTCTACTTTCTAATGATTCAGCTCGCCATGTTCGAGAAAGTTCTAGCCTTCTGCTTCTTAGGGGCAATACTATATCTTGGGGGCTGGCTAGGGCCGCCAATACCCGGCCTACCCGAAAGTATCTCCGCCCCCTTCTGGATCATACTCAAGGGCCTAATACTGTTCACATTTGTCGCACTACTGCGAGGCGCCTACCCGCGGCTGACTATAGAAAAGGTCCTAGACCTCGGATGGAAATACCTCATACCTCTAGCGTTTGTGAATCTGATAATTACGGCAGGAATTTCACTCATCTCAGAGTACTCGCCTATAACGCAATGGCCCTAAGATCTAGGGTCCTGCATTCTGATGGCTCCAGAAGCTAAGGGCCAGGCGCCCAAATGGTCGGTGCCATTTCTCAGCCTCCCCTTGCCCTTTTGAAGCGGAACTCCAGCCCCGTCGCGAGAATATTTGACCGAGAAATCACATACACTGCCTGTTGCGCTAAGAGGCCATGCTCAAGTGTTGACAGCTTGTAGCCGCTCTTCTCTAATCTATCTCGCATATGTCTGAGGTTTTCCAGTAGATCCCTAACACCGCTCAGCTCTACCACTTCCTTACTCGATGCGAGTGACTCAGCCTTCTCATACGCCATCACCACATATCTGTAGTCGTCTGTCTCGAGAAATCCTCTGAGATCGGCGACAATCTCTCTAAAAGTCTTCCATACCTCACGTAACCCTGCTCGCTGGCTGGCCGACAACGCGAAGATAGAGACGCGGCAGCTTTTAGGTATTCCCTTGGAGGATTGCTAGAGATGTAGTTTTATTCCTCGCAGCTCCATATATCTCTGGAGATGCTCCTTAGTGTAGCTGCCTTGGTAGGGTATCTTAGCCTCGCCGTAAATCTCCCTCAGGTAGGGGGCGACCTCCTTCCCCAGCATCCTGATAAATCCAATAGGGTCCCCGCTGACTGAAAAGGATATGTGCCTAAACCCTAGCGCAAGATACTTCTCAAGATATTTGACGACCTCTTCAGCCTTTGTAGCAACTAGGAAGACGTCTTTAACCAACTTCTCCGAGACCCTGTTTCCATGCATCTCGATGTATTTCGGGTCATAGACGTTTAAGTCGAAGAATATTGGGAGGAGTGTTCCCCGCCAGGGAAGGAGGGACTTGAGCGCCTTTTCATAGTCCTCTTCGTGGAATCCCACGTGTATGAGTAGTGACTTCTCAACATCCTCTCCCCTCCTACCCACCTCTCTTGCGCCACTATCTATTGCGGGGAAGAGCTTCTGGGTATACACTGCGAGATCATCAACTGGTAGTGTCATGAAGGCGTCGGCGAGCATTCCGGCCAGCCTAGCCCCCCTAGCACCGCTTGAGGCAATGTGTATAGGAATATCGACTGGTGGTGGGTCGTATAGCTTTGCCTTGTTGAGGCTATAGTACCTCCCACGATATGTCACCTGTTTCCCCTGCCAGAGAATTCTCATCATGAAGACCGCCTCCTCAAGCCTCTCTAACCTCTCGCGATAGGGTGGCCAAGAGAATCCGCATGGGACTTCGTTTAGCGCCTCACCTGTCCCCACGCCTAGGAACATCCTGCCCGGAAAAAGGTTCTGCATCGTAGCGAAGGCCTGGGCGACGACCGGCGGCGGGTATCTAAAGAGTGGGCAAGTAACACTTGTGCCCATCACTATCTTCTCTGTGAGGGTGCCGACCGACGACAGTATTGACCAGATAAAGACTCCGTGGGCTGCAGTATCAAACCAAGGGTGGAAATGGTCTGAGCCCCATGAGGCGTCAAGCCCATTCCTCTCAGCCTCCACGCCCTGCCTGACGAGCTCGCTGGGCGAATACTCCTCAGATGCCAAAACAATCCCTAGTCTAAGACCGCTCAATCAAGAACCACCGTCAGAAGAATCTCGCTTTAGAGGTGGCTAAATAGGTAACCCTTTGTCGGGCCGTCACCGGCCAAGCTTAGCCCTTAGCCAGCCGTAAAAGGCATCTATTGGGTTAGTGGAGGGTGGGTTAGTGGAGATCTTTGGGCCGGCTAGCATGTAGGGATTGTAGACCAAGCCTTGGCGAGAAATGGATGAGAGCTCCACATCTGGTGTCATCTCAAGTGCGTAGAATGGACAGGCGTCGACGCAGAAGCCGCAGAAGACGCATCTCCCATAGTCTACCTGCGGGAAATATGACTTCTTGTTCTGGGGGTATTTGAGGTCGCGCTTCTGGATTATGATCTTGACGCTACACCCATTCTTGCTGGCCCCGTAGACAATGGCGTCTGGGAACTTGTCCTCTAGTATGCTGAAGCTCCAGCCGCTCTTCTCAAGCTGGCTGAATTGTTCGTCGAGGTAGTTACCGTATAGTGTAGCTGTATTGTGCTCCCATATCGGGTCTGCATTGAGTCTTATAGAGGTCTTGCCCTGTTCCTTGACTACCCTCTTCAAGTCGGCAAAAAATCCTAACAGGGGGTGCGACCCGCCTGTCCCGGGCCCCGGCTCTACAAGAGGCTTTGTGAACCCCTCCACCACCCGGTCGAGAAGCTCTGAAAGCACCCCCCTCCCAGAGGCGAACTCGTTATAATCCTTTTCATCAGCCTCAATGATTACGTCAAACGCGTAGACCATTGTTATTGCCTCCGCAATGTTTTGGCAAGCTATGTCGCAGAGGCTACAGCCGGTACACTTCTCGAGGATTAGTAAGTGCCTGCCCTTAAAGCCCGGGTAGGCGAACCCCTGCTTGGGGTCAAACCTGTAGTTCTCACTGGGAAGGTTAGGTATCTCCTCGTATGGATACTTGTAAGTGTAGGGCTTGAAGAATACGTGCCTAGCGGCTACCCATATGGGTCTTAGAATCTCTCTAAGCAGCGTGGCTGCCGACATCTACGCCACTAGTCTGCATTATGAGCCAAATTTAAACACTACACAGCCTCCTGAACGTTAATCGTTATCTCGCGCCTGAATGCTTTCTGTGCAGATTGACTATCGGCGAGGAGATTCTGCGAAGGCTAAGGACGCAATACAGGATACAGGCGGAGGAGTATGTCTCGCTCTACACTCATCTCCAGAGCAGAGACCCCTTCCGGGTCCTAGTAGCGACAATATTGTCGCAGAACACGACGGATAAAGCCGCCCTCAACGCCCTCAAGACGCTTGAGAGGGATGTGGGGCTTACTCCCCCAGCGATTTTGGAGGCGGGGAAGAGGAGGGTTGAGAAGGCTATACACATTGCTGGCATGTATCGGTCCAAAGCCAGATTCATCCTTGAGGTATCCCGAATTGTCATGGAGAGGTATGGCGGCGATATGTGGAACGTGCTTAAGGGTGATGCAGAGGGTGTGAGGGAGCGGCTCATGTCGATGCCAGGTGTGGGTGGAAAGACAGCCGACGTCCTACTGGCCACGTTGGGGATTGCGCGCACCGTCCCGGTGGATACTCATGTCCGGAGGGTCTCGGCCCGCCTAGGCCTAGTGGACGAGGGCGCGAGCTATGAGACGATACGTAAGCGGTTGGAAGAGGTCTTCAGCCCCGACTCGAGACACCTGGCGCATCTTCTATTAATAGCCCATGGACGTAATGTCTGTAGGGCAAGAAAGCCCATGTGTAGAGAGTGTGTCCTAAATGACCTATGCAAGTATTACAGGGAAATTCGAAAAAACCAGCTCTAACCTCCGTGTTGGAAGATTTCTGGGAGATGAAGGCTTCCCAACATGGTACGATGCAATCATAGGTCCAAACTTCATAATAAGGGCGCTTCTATCAGGCTTATTGCTCGTCATAAAACCTCGGCCATATTAGATGGATGCTTGCTCTCCGCGAAGTAATCGCCAATGGAGCCTTCATTAATCTGGAAAAGATACTCATGATCTTCTTGCTAGGCTATCTCTACATTTATGATAGTAGAGACACTCACCGTCAGATACGTGGCAGCATCTGAAGGTATTAGAGTCTCACAGTTTTCATGGGCTGGGCCCTATATCACTCCAACATGGAATGTGCTGGCCTCTCTCATGCTGGCTAGCTACTCATACCGAGACTGAGAACCTTTAAAGTGGTCGTTGCTATGTCCGCGGTAGTATCCCCCGCAATGTAGGTTAAGAGAGTGTTAATAGTTTTGCCTGGACTGCTGCATCATAACACTCTCCACAGTAACGCTGGTAGGCGTTTGAGCCATATTGTTTGTTGGAAGAGGTTGGGTGACCCTATAATGTCCCGGCATATTCTTTAGAGTGCGGGGCCGTGAATGTTACTTTTATCTGTGTCGCCCTATCCTATGGGAAGATTTTAGAGTAGGGCAGGGATGTAGAGTTGCCGATTGAAGTGGTGTCGGCGTGAAGGGTGTTAGAGAAATTGTTGACCCGCTTTCTCTGGCGGAGTCCATGTCTAAGAATACGAGGTTTAGGAGAGGTCTCATCATATTATTGTCTGCCCTTCTCTCCCATATCGCATCCTCGGTCTACTATGTCTCAGAGAAGCTACGAGTCGATTACGCTTCACCCGATGTTAAGCTGCCTCTCCCCCCTATAACTGAGGCTCCCGAGACTGTCTTTCTGGCGACGTTATATCTGAGCATGGGGTTTCTAGCAGTTATCGGGGTATTCTCCATTACTGTTTATCTGAAGGGGAGGGAGAGAAAGAGTCTGATACCTGTTTTTAGCTCAGCTATGCATGGCTTCCTAGCCTTCACTGTGGCGACGCTACTCCTACTTCCCATCCTACTTCCAGCGCCTCCCACCAACGTGGTCATAGTATACGCGGAGATAAGCGAGGTCAAGCTTGAGAACGCGGGGATAGATGGTGTTCTGAGGTCTAACGGATCAGCGCTGAGAATTGCTACCCACGTCTTGCGGTCGCCACGGCTAGTATACAACGCCTCAAGCCACGGCTACCCGCTCCTCATAGAGTCTGCGAGTGCTAGGGTCTCTGACCAGATTATAAGCTTGGGCGACATAATGGTTGGAAGGCTTTCATGGAACCGTATAGAGTTTAGCGGCTATAGTTTTGTGACTGAGCCTGCTTTGAGCCGTGAGCCTTGGAGCGCCCTTGCCACGGTGCTGTCCTGGCTGTGGCTGGTCTCATATGTTGGGTTGGCTTGCAAAAGGTTTTACAGACTCAGCTCCCAGACGACTATATTCTCTATTATCCTCTCGGTTATTGCCCTTCTTTTTTTCGGTCTGCTATAAGTCTTCCAGTCCTATCAACCTCGCCTAGCCTAATCCTCGTGCTGCTGATGGGTCTACCATCCTCTGCGAGTACCAGAGGGGAGAGTTCAAGTGATACTGGCGGCAGGCCTTTCGATACTCTGAGGTTCACTGCCTCCTCAGCCCTGTCAAGCGTTATGGGGCCTGTCACCAACGCGTTAATTCTCTCATCGGATAATAGAGGACCATAGGGATCGTTGAGCTGTGTTATCTCAGCTCTCGATAACCAACCATACCTCTCTAGGGCTCTACTAAGCTCCTTAACCCTCTCTTTCATCGGCGAGACCCGCCCCTCCTTTCTCAGCTTAGAGGCAAACTCGTCGCTGGTGACACCTATTATCACCTTTTTCGAGAGTCTAAAGGCCGTGTTGAGGAGAGCGATATGGCCTACGTGTAGCTCGTCGAATGTACCCCCCAGGGCGCCCACATCGTAGATTGGCGTGAAGTTCTTAGATAGCTCCAACTCCTCATCCACCTCATAGAACCAGAGACGATGGCTCCTCAGCAATATTAGAGCCTCCCCCCTCAGCACCCCTAGCTGCAGCGCAAGCTCGTCAAGAGTAATCCGCGGATGCTTCACCAAGATCTCTTTAACGAGTAGGTCACGCTTGCTACTATAGCTTCCCATTCCTCTAACAACCTCCCAGAGCATAGGATATAGCTCGGTTACCGTAATTGTATCCAAGCCCGCTTCTCAGTGTAGATTGCTATAAGTTATTAAACCATTACGCTGCTTTGGGAAAGACTTATAGCTTGAGTCAGACTTTTTTAGAGTGCATGACGGCGCTAAAGCAGATACACAGGATCTACGAAGAGCTTAAGGATACGGTGGACTTCTTTGAGGAGCAGGTCAATAGCGGCTCTCGGCTTGAGATGGTTGCAAACAATATATCCGAGGTCATAGAGACGATCGAGAGCCTGCTCCTCGATCCACGGCTCTCCCCTTCTACAATCAGCATGTTTGAGGAGCTTAGGATGCGCGCGCTCGGAATCCAGCGGAAGGTAAACAACGCGCTGAGCAAGATGGAAGAAAATATTAGTAGTGAGGGTGAGGGTTTAGAAGGAAGAAGATGGCGCCGTTGGAGGACTTATTAAGCTATGCCGTGAAGACCGCCTCTAGGCTGGGCGCTTCTTATGCAGAGGCGAGGTTTGAGGGGCATGTAGATGAAACGATACTGCTTAGGAATGGCGTTGTAGACGTCTCAGCTCGGAATGTCTCGAGGGGCGTCGGGATCAGGGTTCTAGTCGGGAAGGCCTTGGGGTTTAGCTCGACGGGGGAACTTACTAGGAGGGGTGTGGAGGCCGCTGTGAGGAGGGCTGTGACGCTCGCGAAGGCTTCCTCGAGGCTTGTGACTAAGGGTGTAACGTTCTCGGATGAGAAGATGGGGAAGGCGAGGGTCGTTGTCAAGCCAAGGGTTGGATTTGACGGTGTCTCTGTTGAGGGGCGGATTGAGGTTCTACGTGAAGCTGACTCCGCTATCGTGGAGACCGCTGAGAGGGCCGGCGTCAAAGCAGTCTCAAGGCTGTTTGAGCTTACACTCACCAGGCTTGAGAAGCATGTAGTTAACACCGATGGAGGTGATGTCTATATGGAGAAGCCTGTAACGGCTTTACACTGCATTTTCGGCGTCTTCGGCGAGGGCAGATACCTCCAGCGCTTCATCAATCTTGGCGAGTCGAGGGGATGGGAGGCTGTGGAGAGATGGAGGCTGGACGGGATGCTACGGGAGGAGGCCTCGGTTGTCTCCGAGGCTGTTAAGAGCGCCGTTGAGCCTCCTCAGGGAACAATGGATGTCGTCCTCGGGTCCGAGATTATCGGTCTCGTCTGCCACGAGTCTGCAGGTCATCCTGGCGAGGCCGACAGGATGCTGGGGCGGGAAGCAGCCCAGGCGGGGGAGACTTACATCACGAGAGAACACCTCGGGTCTCGGATAGGGTCGGAGCACGTCACGATAGTTGATGACCCAACACTACCAAACTCATTCGGCTACTATCTTTACGACGATGAGTGTGTAAAGGCGTCTGAGCGCGTCTTAATCGAGCACGGTGTGATAAAGGAGCTCCTCCACAACCGCGAGACCGGCCCAGAGTTCGGCGTCAAGAGCAACGCAGCTTCGAGGGCCAGCAATTTCGATAGGGAGCCGATTGTCCGGATGGCTAATACCTACATGAAGCCGGGCGACTACACGCTTGAGGAGCTGATAGAGGATATCGGTGAGGGCGTCTACGTGAAGAGCTACATGGAGTGGAACATAGATGATAAGAGGTGGAACCAGAGATACGTCGGCGTTGAGGCCTATCTTATCAAGAATGGGGATCTGGGCCCCATGGTCTTCCAGCCGGTCGTAGACCTCACGACCCAGGGCCTCTACTCAGCGATAGATGCTCTAGGCAAGGACCTGCAGTTCTTTGCGGGCTACTGCGGGAAGGGAGACCCCATGCAGGCCATTCCAGTCTGGCTCGGTGGACCGTCGGCGCGCCTCAGGAATGTCAGACTTGGCAGAGCTACAGCCAAGTAGCGTGGATGTCAGGCGGGCTGGCCCTTCGAGAGGCTGGCCAGCGCCCTCCTAAGCCTCTCGCTTCCAACGTCGTAGAGGTAGGGTCCAAGCCGGGGGCCGCTCGGCCGGCCCAACAGGAGGAGGTAGATCTTAGAAAAGAGTTTGGGTGGATCGATTCCTCGGCGCCTCGCCTCCTCGAAGATTGCGGCCTGAACCTCCTCGCCGTCAGAGGCCCTCTCGACCCGCTCGGCCAGAGCCTCTACGGCCTCCCTCTCCTCAGAACTAAGCTCCACCTCCACCTTCGTCTCACCGGCTCCTCCGAAGTCGATGGCGAATAACCTGGCCTTCTCGGCCTTCTCGAGGACATAGTCGTCGACCCTGTAGCCGTACTTCTTGAGCCGCTTCTCGACGAACTCGCGGAAGCCCTCCTGGGGGGCCACGGCTGCCAGCTCGAGCAGGACGCGGAAAGGTACATGTGTCTTGGGGGCCTTCGGCGGCTTGAGTAAGTGGATATACTCGTACAGGCCACGGAGTTTGGCTCTGAGCCTCTCGTCCTGGACCTTGACGCGGCCGAAGTAAACATCTTCGAGCTCCTCGGTCTCGTCCCAAAGCCTCGGGATTAGGCTGGGTGTCACCACCCTCGTACCCACGCTTCTCTTGAATACTAGGAGGAGGATCGTCTCTGGCGGTGCGTATCTAAGCCACATCTGCGGAGTAAAGACGTTTCCCACCGACTTGGAGAACTTACGTCTCGTGGCGTCTATGAAGTGCTCGTACCTGATGTGCATCGGAGGCTCGAATCCGAGGATTTTCCTTGAGACCCAGTCATTCACCCTGACGCTGTCGATCAAGTCCTTCCCATACGCCTCGAACCGGACGTCGAGGAGCTTCCAGCGGGCTGCGAACTCGACCTTCCACGGGAGCTTGCCATTTCCATCCTTTAGGCTCGACCACCCCTCGTAGCCGCATCCTTGGTGAATCCTCTTCTTTATCTCGATGTCGCTGCACACATATCTCACCTGCCAGGTGTCCTTATCGAACTCGACCGCCTTGGCCGTGTATATCCTGCCACATGATTCGCAGACAGGGTAATAGGGCAGCTGTTCCATAAATTTCTCCTGCCCTACGAGGGACTTTATCGCCTCTCCCACTCTCCCAGCATTGCTCAATATCTCCGCAGCAATCCAAGCCAGTTTTCCACCTTCATAAACCTCGTGGGCTTTATACAGCCTATACTCGATCCCGATCCGGTCGAGGGGGTCAGTCATCATGGAGACCATGTGCTCGGCATAGCTTTGGTGGCAGCCGTAGGGGTCTGGAATCCTCGAGACAGGCATCAGTAGGTAATCCTCCAGCTCTTTTGGGAGGCCTTGAGGGATGCTCCGAAGCCCGTCCATATCGTCGACGAAAAGTATCATCTCCGAACTGTATCCTAGGCCGCGGAGGGCGAGGGTTACTCCGTAGGCGCGGGCGGGGTCGGAGAGGTTCCCTATATGGGGGATGCCGCTGGCCGCCACTCCGCTCTCGGTCAAGAGTAGGTCGAGGCTCCTTCCAAGCTTCTTCTCCCTCTCCACAAGCCTATGCGCCACCCTGTCCAGCCACGTTCCACGACCAATTATCGGCCTTGACATCGGTGCGGCCCCCTTAACCATCAATAAGACTCCTACAAGTCAGCAATATAGCAATAATCGCGGATACAGCTTGTTAAAGCCCCAATCTACTTATTACGTATGGTGCCTCTCAGCGGTAGAGCCTACTTATCTCAAAGCGCTTTAGCAGCTCTATACTCATGAAGGTTGTTACGGCTCCAACCATCATCCATGCAATGTCCCTCAGGCCGGGTGGGACTATGTGTAAGGCCTCACGGGTTACAGGGATGATTGTTAGGATCGTTATCAATGAAATCTCCCAGAGTATCGTGATGAGGAGCCACTTGTGTGGGCGGAACTTGAAGATCGACTGCGCAAGTGAGACTGTGTTAAGGGCCACAGCCAGCTCGATGAATACGAACATTAGGAAGAGCCTGCTGCGGGCTGCCTCGATGCCCAGTGGGAGGGCGTCAATAAAGCCTAGAAGCAGGACAGGCGTCTCAACTATCAGCGCCCTGACCAAGTATTCCTTAACGTCGCGGGTAAAGACTTTCTCCCCCCTAGGGCGTGGAGTCCTCCTCATTATATCGGGCTCAGGCGGGGTGAAGCCTAGGGCTATTGCCGGCAGCCCATCCGTCGCTAGGTTGATGTAGAGTATCTGGACCGGGAGGAGTGGTAGAAGCTCCTCACCCCCAACCCCTAAGAATGGTAATATTATGAGCGCCGAGATCATGATCACCGCTATCTCGACAAGGTTCGCCTGAAGTAGATACGCCAGATACTTCTTAATGTTGTCATAGATCCATCTGCCCAGCTCGACTGCCTTGACGATGGTTGAGAAGTTGTCGTCTAGCAGGATAAGGTCTGATGCCTCTTTTGTCACCTCAGTCCCCGTCAATCCCATCGCGACACCGATGTCTGCGCGCTTCAGGGCTGGTGCGTCGTTTACTCCGTCACCAGTCATGGCTACCGTCTTTCCCCTCTTCTTCCAAGCCTCTACGATACGTAGCTTATCACTAGGTGACACGCGGGCGTAGACGGTTATTTTCTCAACCTTCGCCTCGAGCTCATCGTCACTCATCCTCGCAAGCTCAGCTCCAGTCACTACGATGTCGCCCTCCTGATGGATGCCAACCTCTCTGGCCACGGCTATGGCTGTTAAACGGTGATCACCGGTAATCATTATCGGCTTTATCTTCGCCATCCGGCACTTCTCCACGGCCTCCTTCACCTCGGGCCTCGGAGGGTCTATGATTCCCACAAGCCCAAGCAGGGTGAACCCGCGCTCCACCTCCTCCTCAGAAAAGCTCGGCATGGGCCCATGGATCTCCCTCTCGGCTACAGCCAACACTCTTAGTCCGCGGGCTGCCATTTCCTCGTTAGTAATCGATAGCCTATTCCTCCACTCCTCAGTTAGCTCGGCAATGGAGCCGTCGACGAGAACCCTGCTACAGAGTCTAATCACAACCTCCGGAGCACCCTTCATATAGGCCATGAGACGACCTCCCGAGGATATGATAGTGGTCATGCGCTTACGTTCAGATGAGAAGGGTATCTCGGAGATCCTCCTATGCTTGGACCGCGCCTCTATATGGTCTACCCCGAAACTCTCGGCCATTAACACGAGCGCTGCCTCAGTTGGGTCTCCGTAGACCTCGTAGCGGCCTTCCACCTTTTTGACTACAGCGTCTGAGGAGAGTACTGCGGCCAATGCTAGTCTCTGTAGGTCGTGCAGCAACTTATCCTCCAACCTCTCTGATTTGAGTTCGGCCGCGCCCTGTGGATTTGACAGCTCATGAAATCTCCCGCCCAGAAAGACCTCCTTAACCACCATCTCGCCCTTGGTAATAGTCCCAGTCTTATCCGAGCATATCACCTCGGTGGAGCCGAGTGTCTCGACCGCGGTCATGCTCCGCGCAACAGCATTCCTCTTAGCGAGCATCCACATACCCACCGCGAGGGTGCTTGTCACTATGGCTGGGAGGGCCTCAGGAACGGCGGCTACTGCGAGGGCAACGGCGAACATGAAGATGCTTATCAGTAGGTCATACGAGAGTGCTTTCCCCAGAAGTGCAAGCTCCACCAGCTTAACAACCGCAATCACGGCTATTATCAGTAGGACTATCTTCCCCAGATTCCTCGCGACCTCCTCCATCCTCCGTTCAAGCGGGGTCTTCTCCTCTCGTATCTCTAGAACCTCCTTGGCAATCTTTCCAAACTCCGTCCGCATCCCCGTCGCAATAACTACCGCCTTTCCCTTACCCGCAGTTATCGTGGTCCCCGCATAAAGCATGTTTGACCTGTCTGGGAGGGGAGTGTCCTCGGGAAGGGCTGATGCGGTTTTGGCGACTGGTATTGACTCGCCGGTCAGGGCCGCCTCATAGGCCTGTAGACCATGCGACTCTACAACCCTGGCGTCGGCTACAACCTTATCCCCTGCCTCGAGGATAAGTATATCGCCGGGGACGACGTCCTCTGCCTTCACCTCGACCATGACGCCGTCCCTGAGTACGCTACAGCTAGGGGCCATCATCCTCTTTAAAGCCTCTACAATCCTCTCAGAGCGGAACTCCTGCCAGAAGCCCAAAAACGCCGCCAAGAAAACTATTACAAGAATCACAACCGAGTCAATGACCTCGCCAAGAAGGGCAGATATGGCCGTAGCCGCGATTAGGATTATGATCATCAGGTTTAAGAACTGTTTCAGAAGTATTCTCAGGGGAGAGACTCTCTTCCCCCGTTTGATCACGTTTGGGCCAAGGGTCTTAAGCCGCTCAGCCGCTTCATCTCCACTCAGACCGGTGTCAAGATTCGAGCCCAGAAGCCTCAGACACTCAGAAGTCTCGAGGGCATGCCAGGCGTACTGACTTTCAGCCAACCTTCACATACATCCTATCCCCTCTCCAATATAGTTGAATTCCTGCTGCTACTCGCTCTCAAATACTTCGGCGAATATACCTATCAGCCCCGGTCCATGATTATATACGACACGCCTCCTAACCTCAAGCATAGCCTTAACACCCTTCT
>BEHE01000008.1 GCA_002898395.1 Candidatus Calditenuaceae archaeon HR02 | reverse complement strand
CCGCCTGCGCCCTCTCCTCCAGGACCTGGGCCGCGAGCTCCAGAACGTCCCTCAACGCCCTCTTCGGGTGCGGCCCCTCCACTGTCGCCTCGCCTGCCGCCTGCAGAATCTCGCAAAGAGAGTTGAAAGCTAAAGACCCCAGCTTGCGAGACCATCCATATCCAAGAATCTCGCAAAGAGAGTTGAAAGTAACAGCTGCTTGACCTTTATAATCCGCTCGTCCATTATTGAATCTCGCAAAGAGAGTTGAAAGTTCCCGAATTTTTTGTTCCCGTCATTTCGGGTCGAGTATAGTATGGAATCTCGCAAAGAGAGTTGAAAGCCTGAGAGGGGGCCGATACGTGTGTGAAAAGTGTTTGAGCGAATCTCGCAAAGAGAGTTGAAAGTACTTTGCATATGCAAATGCCCCAGTCCTAGCAGTCATTACGAATCTCGCAAAGAGAGTTGAAAGGCCTTGGCGCATGTCCTACAGCCTGCGGCCCCGCTTCGCTGAATCTCGCAAAGAGAGTTGAAAGACACCTCAGCCACCGCAGCTTCGCAACAGCTCTTATGAACATCCAAACCACATACCAAGCCGCTCATAACATGCCCTGAACAGCCCTTAGAATAAAGCCACCTCAACATCGCATCAGCGCCCCGCTTAGAGCATATAAGACGCTCTTGGGCCTCTCTTTTTCATTTCGCCGCTCTTCGGATCTACTACTAATCCTAGTACCTCCATAACAGACGTTCCCAGTAATGGTTCCGGAGCATCTATTATTGCTGCCAGAGTGTGGGTCCCCCTCCCCAGAACCTCTATGTATATTGGTGCCAGCTCTACTTCGATCTCCTTACTATCTGCTAGCGTGACTCTCTCCTTGCCTATTATACGGAGTCTTAGCTTATTGGCAACGATTCTTGGAAGAGCCACGTACCACGAACCTGTATCAGCTAGCATTTCAATCTCCTCGCAAACATTATCCTCTGGGTTTCTAACCATGCACTTTACGCGAACGTAACCCAACCCAGTTGATACTAGCCATTTCCCATATAAATAGGAGTCTGCGGACTGTGAGTGGTCTGTTAAGTTGTTTTTATTGTTTTCTTTGTGGCCTGCCTTGTGGTTTATCTCCCCTCGGCCATCCACGGGTGCGAGACATAGTAAAGAAAACTAAACCACCTAACATGAGTCGTTATTCGACGCCCAGGCTTCCCCTTTTCCTACGTAATAGCATGTTAAATTTCTCCAAGGTTGCGGGCTCATAACACAGCCCATCCCCCGCCAAGAAGAGCAATGGAGATAAACTTGGCGGCGACCTTGATGACCAAAAAAGCTTGTAGGCGTCATCCATGAGGCGTTACGTTACACCCTATGACCCGCGCTTCGGAGCAGTGATACACGCCACCCCACCTATCCCGGAAGATATATCCGCCAGTGTGATTGGGTCAATTTTTAAATTTATGAAAGTTTAGCAGATCATGTACTTGAGGGCCGGTATTTTTCTCCTCATCGTCGCGGCTCTTGTTCTTGGCTCCCTAGCTACATTCCTAGTTCATCAGACCCAGTAACCCTGGACAACTGCGGCGGAGACTAGGGAGACGGTTACTAATACTGTGGCCCAGACTATGCCGTCTCAAGGCGCCGCGGGGTTGAATCTTATTTCGAAGCTAGAGGGAGTGGCTATTCCTCTCTGGTCTGATGGGAATGTTCTATACCTAGCCCATGGAGTTATCGAGAGACCGGATAGTGGTAGGGTGGATTTGGTGAAGCTTGATGTTGGGAGCGGGACTGTGAGTAGGGTTGCGACGCTTAGGGATGACTGGCATGGCCAGGTGTATCTGCATCTGGCGGTTGGTCAGCCGATATTCGATGGGGGAAAGGCTTACTTCCTGATGGAGAACAGGCAGCTGGCAAAGATAATCGATTTGGTGAGTGGAGAGGTATCAACTGTTGACAAGCGTGGCACCTATCTATACTTCGAGGGCGCTGGCTCGGGCATCCTCTACGCCAACGATGCCACAGCCGGCGACATATGGCTGGTGGCCATGGACCATGCTGGGAGGGAGCTGTGGAGGTCCCCGAAAGAGCCCCTCGTCTTGGAAGACCCCTACCAGTACATCCTCTTCACAGCCAAGGATAACCTGAGGTTTCTGCTTGTCGAGGCGCATGGATTCGTCGAGAGGTCTGGAGGATGGTACGCTACACCCACCATAGTTATAGTGACCCTGAGTCCCAAAGGAGAAGTGAATATCGAGAGGACCACCATCTCTGGAGAGGTGGGGCCGGCGCCTGTTCTGGGTTTCCATGGATGGGCTGTAGCTACTGGAGATGGATACTTTGTCGTCGTGGTTTTTGAGCGGTGGCTCTTTCTCTGCCGGCTGGGAATAGCAATGGATGTCAGGTGGTGCAGTGATCTCGGCGAGTATAGGCTGGACTTCTCCTCCGGCGGAATCCTTGTTCACCCCTTCGGAGAAGGCGTGCTGGTGGGCTTCCCATATCAAGTAAGAGCAAACACAACCTATGAAGCATACGAGACGAGGGTTAGGATAGCTTTCTACAGCTCCGAAGGAAGACTAGTAGCCTCTTCCAACTACGTTCCTAACCATTTCCCATTCTACATCAACGTGGTAGGAGAGTACAACGGATACCTGTACGCACTAATCCCCACAGGGAAGCAGCTAATAGGCCCAACAAGCCAGGGAACATAGATAACACTGGCGAGAATAGACCTCGGCGGAGCAATCCATAGCATCTTATCCTTGAAAGATGTCTTGGCGGCCGAGCTCTTCACCGGGGAAGACCCATGGTCCTACAGCCTTTCCGATTATGTAAATTTGATAATCGTGGGAAACAAGTTCATACTAATCACCTCAGCAACCATAAAAGATAGAACCCATACCTACATAGTCAATTTGGAGTTGCCACGGCAGTAAGACAGCCTGGGGCTAATAGGCTCTAGTGTTCATATTCTTTTCTCCCGCTGGTCTTCCTTTTCTCTAGGTTTACGCCGCCTTCTGGAGGAGGTTGTATACGAATAGCTAGGGCAGAAGGCCAAAAATATCATGACATACCTGTGAACCTTGGGAGAGAGGAGTGGCAAGGCTTGCAAAAGGATTGTCAGTGGTCGAAAGTTTCTTCGTATGGGCTAAAAACATCGAATTATTCACAACACGTGAGCTGTTGAGCAGTGAATGTTTATTAATTACCTATACCATAGTATTCGTGGGTATACCATAGTGTCCCACCCAATTACTATCAAAGTAAAAACAGAGGTTCTTGAGCTGGCGGAAAAGATGGTACGGTACGGCATTGCTAGAAGCAGGTCTCATGCAATAAACCTGATGATTGAGAGGGGGATGGAGAAGGCCGTTGACGAAGTGAAGTTCTGGGAAGACCTACACAATGGTGTTGAGAGGCTGAGGAGGTCGGGCTATAGGATAAGGCATGGTGGGCTAGGAGAGATTCTTAGAGAAGGGCGGGCCAAGCGTTGATATATGTCGACACAAGCCTCATAATATCTTATGTGGATGAGAAGGACCCTCAACATAACGTGGCTGAGAAACTCGTGCAGGACATCAGGGGAGAGAAGCTCGTCGTGAGCTCCTTAGTCCTGACCGAGCTGGCGTCAGTCTATTCTCGCGCAGGGCTCGAAAAACCTCTACAACTGGCAATGTATTCGGTGGAGCTCATAGGAGCCGAGCTGGTAGAGATAGATTTCAACGAAACCCTCAAGCAATCATTTAGGCTAGCGCCTACACTCCGGCTGAAAACCCTAGACCTGCTCCATGTGGCTACGTGCCATCTGATAAAAGCAGAAAAGCTCGCCACCCTAGACAGAGAGATAGCATCAATATCTGAAACATTATCAAAGCTACTAGGGATGAAAGTACTCATCGCGTGAAAGAGTCTGTTCCATGTTCTTGGTGAAAAGAGGCCTGCCAGTCATTCTCGAAGTCTACCCGTAGGTCGTTACATTATATCGATAGACGCAGCCGGCTCAGAAGGTTGGCGGTTCACACCCAGGATAGAGCCAAAGCCATCACTTGGCCTCAACAGCACTCATTTATCCCTTGTTTCAGAGATTTTGATAGTGTATGCCTTAAATAGAAGAATAAGCCCCACATAGGTGTCGGGATTAGCTCTCTATTATCCTCCTCCTTTTCTCATACCGTAATAGTACATCGCGCCCCGACGCTGTGAGGAGCCCCGCATCTAGGACACTGGTAAACAACGACACCCATCAAAGGCCAAGACTATTAAAGAGGTCCCTCAGATAGAGGGACGGAATAGCAAAAACCAATACAGAAACACATACCTACCACAACTATGGGCGTAACTGTGTATTATACTGATGGCCCTATTATTGTGTATTCTTTTAGGTTTTGGAACTCCTTATCGAAGGTTGCTATCTTCGTTATTCCCTTTACTCTGCATACGGCTATGGTTATGCAATCGGTGAAGCTGAATCTGGGCTTATCCTGCTTTTTAAATATACTCCATGCTAAATCGAATATGTGTTCATCGATTCTTAGAAGTAGTGTTGAGTTAAGGAGAGCCTCGCCCACTTCAGATGTCTTTGCTATGTTCTTTATCTTCAATAGCATTACTGTGATAACTTCGTCAAATATGTAGTCAGTGATGACCGGTGTTCCATATTTGCCCTTGTCTCTAAGTCATCTGCTATTCGGAGGGCTTTTGAATGATTTTTATCGGCCTCATTAAGATATGCAACTATGAAGCTTGAATCAAGGAGAATTATGATTCTCCGTAGATGAGCTGGTCGATTTCAGAGCTGAGTCTCTTGGATTTCTCCCCCCAATTAAAGGGTCTTATGTCCAGAAGCTTCGCCTTAGGTTTTAGACTTTTCTGCTTAAGCCACATCTCCATGGCCTGCGTCAACGCCTCCCCAAGCTTCATACCCTTCTCAACGCCCTAGCTTTAAACCGTCTAAAGACCGCCTCATCCACATCCCTGATGGTTACATTCATACTACTCACCATGTGTATACATTACTAACATGTATTAAAAGTTTCACACATAGTTATAAACCTGTTATCGAAGAACCTTTATTCCTCATACCGAGTCTCTGATGCTCGTATTCTAGTACAAGCCTCTCTGATGCCCATCCATACCAAAGGGTCATCTATCGACTATTACCTTTGGATTGTTCAGGCTTTTCTCTAGCCCAGCATAAGGTTCTGTTTCTAGGATTCTTAGCTGCTCATCTATCCTTAGCTTCGTCTACTTATCCAATCTGCGAAAACTTCTCTCAAGCCTGGATGTGGCTATTAGCCTATATTTCTCTAACTTCCTTCAGCTTCTTAATCATCTCGTCGTAGCCTCTTATTCTGCTAGCCCCTATGTCTTCCTCAGCCTCTTTAATGCCTTGCATGAGTTCGGCATCGCTTGCCACTTCTAGAGTCTCTAATAGCTCGTCTATCAAGTCCCTAGCACGTCTGAGCAGTTCAATCTGACGTTCGTCCAGCATTACACGGGGCATAATCCCACATACCTATACCAAAACCCTAATATAAGCAATTCTAAATCCAAGGTTGGGTCTGTTAAGTTGGTATTACTCAATCTTGATCATCCCTACTAATCTTTTTAGCATGTTTTTGTCAATTCTTTTTCGAATAGTGTTCTTAGTTTCATCCGGCTCCATACGTGTTCTTGGATGCAGTGCTTCCTCCTGTATGGGAAATAGTTATCGAAAACTCTAGTCATGAACTTTATCTTTGTGAAGATAACGCTCTCTATATCCATCTCCCGGAGCTGTATACCCTATGCTCTAGTCCTAGGCCACTGCATGCGGCCAGGTAGTGGCTATCACCATCGACATATACTGGTCCTCCCAAAGCTCCTAACCAACTCCCTAAGGAACGCCTCGACTACTAGCTGGTTCTTGATCCTAGAGAGCCACATGTCTAGTATCTACTTTTCGAATGACTCATAGGCTATGAAGAACCACGCGCTAGAACCACCTATCCCCACCTAGGTATCGTCTATGAGGAATAGCGACATCATCTAGAGGAGAAGACACCCCTAAAGCCCCCAAGCATCTTCTTCCAAAGCCAAACAGCAGCGTGGCTCTCCGGATGAAAAGACCCATAACCCTAGCCCCCTATACATAGCTAGAAGACTCCACAACTACTAGAGATACATTTCTGCTAGAAAGGAAAGAGTAGACCCCATCCCTAGGCATCCTCCTAGACTCCACCACATTACCAAACCAGTCAACCAACGTATCGTCGCAGAATCTCTTATGAACGTCCAAACCGCACACTAACCCGCTCATGACATGCTATGAGCGGCCCCTAGAGTTAAGCCTAACCCCACATCGCATCACTATAGCTCTTTTTAAGAAAAATTTTTAAATACTCATGTTATCATGTATGTGTGCATGAAGACTATTATGATCCGTGATGAGGTGTATATGGAGCTCGTCAAGCGTAAGCGGGATGGCGAGAGTTTTAGTGACGTGATAGAGAGGCTTTTGAAGCGGTCTAGAGTGGATATGGCCGAGTATTTCGGATGTTTGAAGGACAGTCCCCTATTAATGGAGCTTGAGTTGTCAACTAAGCGTTTAAGAGAGATGGCTAGGTTTAGGACATGATACTATTAGACACGTCATTTCTGATAGATTACTTTAGAGGAGTAGAGGCTACGAGAGATATTGTAAAGGATCAGGAAGTGAGCACGACAGTAATTACATATCATGAGATATCAACCGGGTTAAAAAGTGCTAAAGCAAAGCGTGAGGAGATATTCTTTAGGGGGTTCTTTTCATCCATTCCAATATTTGAATATGACTTACGGGCGGCTGAGGAATCAAGTGAGATAGCCGCAAGATTATTAGCAAGTGGCAAAGAGGTAAACGCATTAGATATACTGATAGTTGGAATAGCGGTAGCCAACGGAATAGAAAAGATAGCGACACGAGATAAAGACTTCTTAGAAATAGAAAAAGTAACAGACATAGAAATAATAACATACCAGAAATAAAACTGAGTTCTGTAACGCCTTGCAGCTTAATTCCTCGGGCAGTATAGCAAACTGTTCCTCCGCCTAGATAATTACACACGTTGACCATGCCGAGTCGACAGATAACTGACTCGCTTTTGGCGGCTGAGTTTATCCTGAACGAGAACTGTAACCGCGAATAATGATTAAAGAAGTTGACACATCATTGTGATATCATGTGAATAGTAATCCTGCCTTATGGCTTAACTCACCACTCCCTTTCGGGTCCGGCGTTTCTGAACGTGCTCCTGTCCAAATACCTCTCTGACCTGCAGGTAGGTCCCTTATGAGAAGTAAGGCCTATGGCCTACCGGTACCTCTCTTTCTTGATGACCTCCTACTGGAAGAGGGTCGACGAGAGTTTGTGCGGCGACAGTTGTCTACCTTCGCCGGAGACTATACGATGCTCAAAATTGAGTGGTCCAATTTGGGGCTGAGATCAAACCGATAATTAGAGAGCTGAGCGCCTATGAATGGATGACCCTTTTGAGGCAGCGCAGATCTGGACAGAGGGAGGTAACAAGAGGGTGGACTATCTCGTCCCTGATGCCCACTTCCTACCCATTGAGCTTGTTTGCTTTCGTTACTTTCGGCTTGGGCATCGGATACATCCGCGAAAGGGCAGAAGTGGAGTCGGTCGTTCATTCGAAACGGGTAAATACTAATCGTGATTAGTAAATTCATAAACAGGTAGGCTGAGCTGAAACTTCTTCAAGAAGAGTACAAGAGAGCTCCCTCCTTTGCCGTACTTTACGGAAGGAGGAGGATAGGTAAGGGTAGGCTAATCGAGGAGTTCATCTCGGGAAAGGACTCATTTTACTTGTTTTTCCCGATGCATCAAAGCAAGTACAAATGAGGGGATTCAAGAGGCAGGCTTCGGCACATTTTGCCGATCCCTACATAGAGAAGCTCGAAACCGATTCTTGGCTCTATCTGTTCGATTATGTGTCGAGGTTGCTCGGGAAAGGAAAGATCGTCGTGCTATATGAGTTTTCTTATGCGGTAAAGACCGACCCCCGGATTCTGAGCGACCTCCAACGAGCTTGGGACAGAAACATGTCAAAGAGAGGGGTGATGCTCATCATCTCCGGCTCTTTGCTAGTGCTCATGCGAGAAGAGGTACTGTCAAGCGGCTCCCCCCCCCTTTACGGCAGGAGGACGAGGGATATACTTCTTGAAGAGCTGAGGCCCTGGCACGCCCTTGACTTCTTCAAGGATAGGTAATATGGGATCATGGCGTATATGATGGTTGGAGGGGTGCCCTCATACCTGCAGGTTTCGGCAAGGTACAGATCTATAAGGGAGCTGGTAGAACGTGAGTTTTTAGACCAGAATGGCTATTTTTACAGAGAACCTTACTTCTTGCTGGCGGAGGAGCTAAGGGGACCGAGAAATTATTTCTTAATACTTGCCGCAATCGCGTCCGGCAACTCCACCACAAACGGCATAGCGAACTACGTTGGAATGGAGACGAGAAAGATATTCCCGTATCTTGAGCAACTGTCACTCCTTGGCCTCGTCGAAAGAAAGGTACTTTTGATGACAAGGGAGAAAAGGGGAAGATACTTCATAAGGGAGAATGCCCTCATCTCATGGTTTAACTTATGCTACAGGAAAGTATCTCAGATTGAACTGGGAATCGCGAGCTATAACGAGAATGAAATAAAAGAGATACTAGGCAAGGCATTTGAAAGATTGGCACTCCATTACATCCCTATCCTGTCACCGTTTAGAGTCGATACCGTTGGCAACTGGTGGCCAGGGACGTAGAGATAGATGTTGTGACTGTGAACAGGGGATCCGGGAAAGTATTGTTCTTGGAGGCAAAATGGAAGGAGTTAAGCTACAACGAGGCGCTCGAGATAATTGAAAGACTAAAACAAAAATCATCCAGTTTCGCATGGAACAGGGGCAGGAGGAAGCAGTACTTCGGCATCCTCGCAAGAAGTCTCGAGCGAAAGGCAGAACTAACCGAGAAAGGTTACCTTGTTTTTGACCTTAAGGACTTAATTAGATACAGGATTTAGTTCTTCATGGTCTGTGGGCTGGGGTCTAGCAGGTAGTTGAGAGTATGTCAGGAGATTCTGGAGACATCTGGTATATATTGCTGAGAGTTATTACTTGGCCGGATACAGGGGCATAGGGTATACGGCTTCTGTAGCTGGATACGGAGGGCGTGGTAATCCCGCTTTTGTGAAGGGACTGTAAAGCTCCGAGGTCAGCATGACTGGCCCTTCATAACCTGCGTCTACTGGAACCCTAGTATTTTCCGCTACTTTGTCGCCGGTTATGCTGTGAAGAGTTATTGTTTAGGCGGGTGCTGGATGTCTTCTAGAGGCTATGTATTCTGTGCACTCTGAGACCCTATAGACCCGCCCCACCATTCAAGCTCGGCCCCCCGCTCCTCATCTACCCCTACCTGGGTTAGTATCGCGTGACTCGCGCTACTACCAAGACTACGCAAGGCCTCTAAAGCCTCTTTCTTCTCCTCAAAAACTCCAACCAACCTATCCTCGGCTATGACCATGAACTTTCCCAGATGATTCTTTCTCAACTCCTCTTTTATCGCCTCATACAGCCTGTTATTCGCCTCAAAATTCGGTCCCCACTACGGAGTGGCTGGCGTTAAGCCAGAGCGTTATCGCCTCCTCCAAAGCCTGGTTAAGAAGAAACCCCCTCCTAACAGCCTCGGCCTTAAATAACCTAACCTTCTCCGGGTCAATCTTCTTAATAACCAAGGTCACATAGATAAAAAAAAGAAGACAACGAATAATAAAGAATTTGTTCAGAAATCTGGGCACAGTCATCTTTTATATGGTTTTCCCTCCGTTAGGGCAATACCATTTTTCCCCCTCAGCTGCCACATACGTCTTCAAACGTGTATCTAGTTCAGGTTCTATAACGATTCTTTTCGAGAGGGTTTATGTCGTCGTCTTGTACGTTGCGGGTCTAAGCCTGTGTCTCTCATCTAGGGAGGTCGTTGGGATATCAAGGCTCCTTAACCTATCTAGGATTATGTTTAGGGAGGTGGTGGCTGTAGACGAGACGGTTGTTAAGAATAATGATAAGCCATCGATAATAGGGGTCCTTGGTATCCGTGGGAGGCTTAAGTATGTTCATGAGACGTTCGGGGAGAGGAACGGGATAGAGAGGTTCTTCAGGGAATTGAAAGACAGAACAAAGAGGCTCTACAACAACATAAACACAGAGATGGTGAGGAGTATTGAGGAGATAGCAACGACAAATACACAACCTAAGACCTAATCCATGGGAAGGAAGAGTCGTAATACCTGGCTGACGGTGCCCCTCAAATATGCGAAAGGATTAATTAGCTGTGCGATCAAACATAAGGTGTAATGAGTCAAGATGAATTTGAGGAGCGTTTAAGAGAAGTGAAGTCTCGCCTCATGGAGATAGAAGGTGTATCTGGAGTTGGTATAGGAGGGCATCAGGGCTCTCTGTATGTGATCGTCATGCTTAGGGAGGACGATAAAGATACTTGTGCTAAAATAGAGCGTCTTATGAGAGACATCCCTATTCCATATCGAATATTGGTTTCAGGAGAGTTTCAGCCGCTTAAAGGAGTTATACATGAGCGTTGAGCAGGCTCGACGTTATTGCATAGACTGCTTCTTTGGTTCGCGAGCTAATATAAACAAGTTATTTGCTGCAGCGAGAGTCTCATCAAGAACGCTTGAAAATGATGTGAACGGTATTGGGATAACCTACACAAACGGTAGGCAAGCATTAGCTATCCTCCTTCGGCGGGGAAACGAATACGCTCAACCAATAGCTCAAGCCATTGCGGATCAGTTCGGCGTACCAGTAACAGCTATTGTAGCTGGCGAGCTCCAAAGTGCAAGACCAATTCCTTACGTATCAAGACAAAGGGTTAGGCCAGCTCAGGGGGGTGTGAGTATAGGTCACTATATGGTCACTGCTGGCACCTTAGGATGTCTGGTTCGAGATAATGAAGGTCATGTATACATTCTCAGCAATAATCATGTGCTTGCAAACTCTAACAATGCCAGAATAGGTGATCCTATATACCAACCTGGTCCTTATGACGGGGGAAATCCTAACGATACAATTGCTACATTATGGACGTGGACTTTTTTGAATCCTAATGGCATTAACTATGTTGATGCCGCCCTAGCTAGGCCGATAAACATACAAGATGTTAGTCCCGATATATTTTACATTGGCAAGGTGAGGGGTGTGGGAATGCCAACATTGAGCTTACATGTAAAGAAGAGTGGAAGGACAACTGGCTTGACACGTGGTGTAATTGTTATACTACGAGCTTATGTTAAAGTTAATTACCTAAGCCTAGGACATCTGACATTTGATGACCAAATTGTTATTCAGCCAGGTGGATTTAGTAAAGGAGGAGACTCTGGTAGCCTTGTAGTAGATGAGAACAATAGGGCGATAGGGGTCCTCTTTGCAGGAAGTGATATATTTTCATTGGCGAATCCGATAAACAGGGTTATGCAAGAACTCAACATTGCATCGATAATATAATCGCTCATCTGGGCATCGTAAGGGATAACAACGCACTTAACCACCTTGTAGACATGTTGGTTAAATGGTGCTAGGAGCAACGAGCGTATTACAGGTACCTCTTGCAGACGATTCGCGCTCCTGAGTACCTAACACCTTCCTTACACCCGAGGAGGCGTAACACCTAGTTGACAGTCCCCACCCATTTATAGGAAAGGCTTAAAGGTAAGGAAAGGGGAGTGATAACTGGATGAGGGTCCGAACCCCTCATGCTATGCCTGAAAAAGTTCGGGGATGAATGAACAGGCATAGGGGCGGGGGCTGATGTGAGCCCGACGTTAAATTCTAAACTCTGACCTTACCATTTTTGCCGGTTCCTCTTTCAAGTTAACTTAACTGCCCCCGAAAACTTGCCGCCTCGTGTTATGTCGTGTGGTCTTCTTAAGTTCGTCCAAGCAATTATATCGGCCAATTTTATTGGTAACCCATGGGATGATCTAATTACCAAGTTTTCCTGGTGGTTGAGATATCTCAACATCGGCGTAGACCTTTCCAAGACTCTCTACTAAGACTATCTTCAATATCAACTTCGCTAAATTCCTTTTAAGCGAGCCCTCTAGCGCGCTTGCGGGAACTCTAGTCGATCGGCTCAACTCGTATCTGAGATCACTAATACCAGTATATGCGCAGATAGGATCTAATGTTCCAGAAACGAAACCAATGAAATTCAGATGCTCAGATGAATCTATACCGACAACTTTACCCAGACTACCCACACATCCACGTACAGCTAAAAATATCTTCTATGCTATGCAAGGTAAGCTACTTTCATACACTCTATCCTTTGCACTATCAAGTGTTGCAGCTCCCTCTCTGTTCTCGAGAAGTATGTTGTGTATTAGGGCCATCGTAGTCGCTATCTCCTTAATGCTTTTGACAGTCTTGGAGTTCATATTGTTATAGAACTTCTCTACATGTTACTGTTATTCTTAGCCACTGTCTCGTCTGTAGCTAAACTTCCTAGATGGATTGAAGAGTCTCAATATCCTATGGCCCCACTCCCTAACACTCTCCATTAGCTCATCTGGCTGAGGCTTGGGCGGAGTATATTTGAAGGCCCTCTCCCAAGTAAACGGATTCTCCTTAAGCCTAACCTTGTTGGCCTTGGCCCTAGCTAGTTTCTCGGCAGCCGCGACCACGTTCCTGTCGTGAGGAATGCCCAACAGCCTAAGAAACTCCTCTCTAGTGGTCTCGGGATGGAGTATGGAGGCAAGAACAGCAGCCCTAGAAGCCACGGGTGGACGACGCGCAAACCAAACATGTAGTCGATTTATAACTGGATTTTGGCCAACGATTCTCTCCTGTACGCTTTCTACCCCTACCTCTCCCGTTGGGACCCACTCGTCAATCAGCACCTTCCCGCTCTTATGCCTATTCATCTCCTAACTCTTTCCCGATAAGGCATCTCATGCCCTCCCTGAAGGCTTCCCCGCTCACCACGCCCCACCTAGCTCCTAAGGCTGAGATCCTTCTCTCTAATAAGGGGGTGGAAAACTGCTATATATGTTGGGCTGCGGAGTGGGGAACTGTAATACTTATTAAACAGCGATGTATTACAAGACATGTGAGCATCATCAGCTTCCGGGTCGATAAGAGGCTTAAAGCTAGGATAGATAGGCTCCGCCACATAAACTGGAGCGAGCTCCTTAGGAGGTATGTTGAAACTGTTGTGGAGCAGGAGGAGCGAAGAATGAGGTCCACTAAAGACACCACAACCATTAAGCGTGCTATCGAGGAGATGGATAGGCTGGCGAAGTTATCGGAGGGGTCTGGCTGGATAGCTGAGGATGAGGTGATCAGATGGAGGAGGAGAAGATACTCGTACTTGACGCAAGTGTAGCAGTGAAATGGTTCAACGTCGAGCCACTAAGGAAGGAGGCATTAACAATAAGGAATAGGTATGCTAACGGTGAGATAGACTTGATAGCGCCAGTCCTTCTACACTACGAGGTGGCTAACGCCTTAAGGTATAATCCAAGATTTGGGATTGAGGATGTCAAGACAGCTCTCAAAGCCCTAGAAGACATGAGCATAACTACCTACGAGTTTAAAGGGGAACTGCGTGAAAGAGCGGTGGAACTGGCATATAAGTTCGGCATAACGCTATATGATGCAGTTTATGTCTCCCTAGCCATGTTACAGAATGCAACCCTCTATACAGCCGATAAAGAGGTTGTAGCAAAAGTCCCATTAACAAACATAAAGCATCTCTCTGAAGTGTAGCATCGTAATTGTTTTCACCAAAGCACCCCTCTATAGACCGTTAACCCACATACGTGGCTTGCGAAGATGAGGTACAGGGGTAGTATGAGTTTTGAAGTGCTCGATTTTAGATGGAAGGGATTTATATGTTCTTGACACCATTGCTAGACTCCTCTATCTTGGCGACAGTTTGCTTTACTATATTGTTTATGCTGTAGCAACGGGGGAAAGTGTTGAATCCCTCCGAGAAATAATTATTTTATTTAAATTCCTTTGATTCGAGAAGATTTTGGTTAGGTAGAAGAAACTGGATATGATAATTGCTATGTTTTCTTTCCTCACTATGACGTCAAGAGCCCCAAACCATCCTCATAGCTTGTCCACCCCGCTGTCCCGGGGAGATATATCACTGTTGCCTTGTCCCAACCTAAGAACTTCCTTTAAGGTTTTATAGGCATTCTCGACGTGCTCGTTAGATAGAAAGACTATCTCGTATCTCTTCTTCTCTCCACCCACCTTGAACTGCAAATCTACCCTGTTCCCTCTTGATTTCACCTTCAACCCATCGAGCTCGCCGTAACCCGTCTCATATCCCACCCTTACATGGGAGATCCTCCAGTACTTTTCCATCAACTGTTGGATGATCTGGACTGCGTGAGTGTATTTGAGGCCACTAAGCCTCGCTAATTCCGCATACCACGTTCTATCCTTCTCATCGGCGCCTCGAATCTCTGCAAATATCTCTCCTACTACGCTCCAAAACACATCTTCCTCAGCGCGGCCGCTTCTACTGTAGAACCGATCTGATTCAGGCCCACTGATTGGCGCAACGCTCCGTACCTCATCTGTCTCCAACTCCACAAGGTTGTTCTCGCAGAAGACGAGTAGACACCTTATCACCCCGCCGCCGAGTGTTCTCAGAGAGAAAGTCCGCCTCCACGCTTCCAGGACTATTCTCACCACATCATTTGCGGCTCCGCTCATCAGCTCCACTTCAATGGCTGTTTAACAGGTTTCGGGCATAAATATTTTCTACTCTAGTCTAGTAAAGATTAGGGGTCCCCTTCTATATCTATTCTTGGCTCTTTTTACTTTTATATTGCATTTTGGTCAGTAATCTGTGATTAAGGTATGATTCTGTACATCGGCTACTATACCATACCCGTTAAAACCGTTAATCTCGTCATATAGTAATAGGTTGGGTATAGGTCAGCAGAGACCTTTGCACCCTTCCGGGACTAGGTAACGCTGTTCGACGATGTCTGCCATGTCTGCAGGACCTACTGCGTCGGGTGGCTGGAGATGCTTAGGAGGGGCCCAGAGATATATAAGGGCCTACGGTAGAGGGGGGAGCTACTTCCAACCTCTCAGCGGCTGGTTTAAGGAGATGGCTTGGGTTTTGGTTGGGTGATATTAGGGCTGTTACGGGTGGGATGCGTCTATTCCTGAAATATGCCTTTAAATATAATAATATTATCATATTATTGTAATAGGCTAATACATAAATACCCCTCCACACCAGTCAACAGTATGCACGCAGAGAGACTGGAAGCACAGATAAAACAACTCGAAGACTACGCGTTGAGAAGAGTTAGAGGAATACCCAACAACAGGTCACTATTCGTGTTGACCTGCATGGATGAAAGAATCCGCATAGAGTCCGCCCTGGGACTAGAACCCGACGACGCCCACATATTCAGAAACGCCGGAGGCGTTGTAACCGACGACGTAATAAGGTCGGCAGCCCTCACCACCAACTTCTTTGGCACAAGAGAAATAATTGTGGTTAACCATACCGATTGCGGCATGCTTCGCTTCAAAGGTGCAGAGGTGGCTGACTACTTCCTGAGGCGTGGGATAAAGCCGGCCGAGCTGGCGATAGACCCACTACTCCCAGCCCTCGGGCTAAAAGGTGAAAAAGAGTTTGCCAACTGGTTCAAATTCTTCACAGACCTAGGAGTTGAATATATTGACGATATCGTCATAAAGAACGTGGAAGCACTCAGAAACAGCCCTCTGATACCACGAGACGTAGCGATAACAGGATACGTTTATGAGGTTGAAACACATAGATTGAGGAAACCCCATCAAAGGATTTGGGAGGCTACATCAAAGTTCGAGAAAGGCAAAGTGGTAGAGAGGTAGAGGTGGACGGCTAAACCAGAACGATGTAGAGGCGTGGTGAGGCATTCTAGATTGACTACCAGATTTTCTTGACTATGGATATGTCATTGAGTGGGATGTAGGACCTGACGGCGATAGCCCCGCTCTTCCTCACCAAAACTCCACGCCGCCGGCCAGCCTAAGAATCCGTTAGGTATAGCTCTCCTCTGCCCTGACAGTCACCTCATCCAGCCTCCTAGGCATGCTCTCTAGAACCCTTTCCACCACCTCATCCACCCTAGCATCCCTAGAGACCTCCAACTGCTACAAAATCTCCTTCACCAGCTCCAGCAACTCTGCCGTCCTCCCATCATCCGATTGCGAACCCTCCACCAAAGCCTGGACGGAGACTCGGAACCTACACACAGATGCGAAAACAATAAGCCATCAACGACTCCAGAACATACTCTCCCTTTTTACTCCCACGTAGATAATCAATCCATGCATATGCATCGACCACATAGACCCTACTCATGGGAATGCAGCTCCTCTTCAGTAGCCATGGGCGACAAATTCCTTAATGCGCCAAAGAAATCACGCCGCAGCTTCTTTACCTCGATACTAACGATCTCTCCCTCCTTTATTCCCAAAGCATCCGCCAGCTCCTTAGGAATAGTAACCATCAATGACCCGCCCATACGCTTAACCCGACTAACAGTCATTAAACCTCAGTACAACTAAATTAAACATAAGCTATATAAACACTTCCAATTTCTGAGGAGCTCCACCGGTTAATCTACCATCTCTCCAAAGTCGCTGCGGAATGAGGAGTCCGACGAGTTAAGGCCACCCGCTCCAACCTAACCCGCATCTCGGAATTATATCAACACCGACCCTCTTAGGTAGACTGGGGCCTTTATCCACCTCTTCCTTAAGCTTCTCTAGCAATCCCTGAAGCTCCGCATGTTTAACCTTCTAGTCTCGATCGGTTACAGAGTCGCCCTAGCCAAGGGGTGAGGGTAGATGCTGAGACACGGCTCGAGCATAGAAAGGCATGGGCCTTCTCACTACTCACATCATCGATAATCATCACACTCCTAAATGGCCCACTCACCGTAGTCAAGGAGCTGACACCTTTAAAGGGTGTACTAAAAGCTACCTTCGGACACCACTGGGTGGGACACGGCGTAATCCTCCTGGTCCTCTTCATAGTGCTCTCGCTGGCTACACTACAGATCTACCGTAAAAAGGTCTACAGGAACGGGCACTCACGAGGCTGGTGGCGTTACTTGCGGTCTCGGTTATAATAATGCTGGTCATACTGCGGGGGTTCTACGCTTACGAATACTTCTCTTAACTCCCCCATCTTTTTCCTGATTTGTCAATCTTTATGCGTGTCTTGATACTGTTAATCTTTTCTAGGTTGGGCCTATGGCCTGATTCGTTAATCCAACGCCGTGCACCTCTTTAATTGTTTAGTCGAGTTTATGTCTTCTCTCTTCGGTTACCTCCGTTGGAGCTGGGGACCGTTGACTGACTAGTGAAAGCTAGTGAAAGAAAAATGGTTATGGATGCTACTAATGGTCGGCCGTGGACATGTGTCCCGGGGAGATTCTGGTCGTCTATACCATATGCTCTAGCATTCATGATTCATCAAGATAAGCGATAGTTAGGTGATAAATGCCCATGGTATAGCCGGGCGCTGGAGAGGCTAGGTTTAGAGCATGTTCACGAGAAGCTCTTCGGATGACTTGCTGAGGTGTTTATCGCATTCGTAAAGATAGCACATATTAAAATCTACCTCAGAAGGAGCTGCTTGAGGCCCCGCAGTAAACGAGGTGGAGAAACGTGGAGATAACTCTTCGAGGACGTCGTCGAAATTTTATGGAGAAGAAGTTGTGATTGTTAAAGCGGGTTGGCAACTTGTGTGAAACGTTATGTGTCTGAGAGGATTGTGAGAAGATAGTTGGGTATGAGACGTGGCGCGAGTATAGCGGATTGGGTAAACAGTTGAGCAAGCAGATTAACGCGTGGTTGTGTGGTGTGGTATTCTTTCAGGTTACGCTTGATTTGGATGTGCTGGCTGGGGTAATAGCATTATGCATGCAGATGTTTTGTACTTGGCTATCTTCAAAGACATTGTTAAAGATGCCAAGCTACTTCAAGAAAGGATAATGTTGCAACATCAAACATCTACTGAGGTTTTTACGTTAGTCTTTGTCGCCTAAGCTGTAATACTATCAATTAGGATAGTAACTACTATGGTATAAAAATATTCTTTAAATACTCGGTTTGACAGTAACATGCGGATACATGCAGAGCATCCTTTTAGAGAGGAGAATGTTAGCACCTATTTTTCATGTCATAAAATCAAAAAGTTATTTAGGAATACTGTTGGCGTCTGGACTAGCCTACGCTTCATTCTACATGGTTGCTGTTGGAGTAATAAGATACGGACCTGGTTTAACCTCCTTCACAGACAACTACCCCATGATAAGGTTATACTCAATAGGAATCTTGGTTATTCCTGCGCCAGACGTATTTTTCTTCATCTTTTATGATGCTCTCGCCTTCGTGATAGTGTCGTCGTTCTTTGTTGGGCTTAATGTTGCTCTAACATTTTATTCTAGAAGACTAGCCGCTGTATGCAGAGTTAGAAAGCCGACAGGGTTGGAGGGGTTTTTGGGCTTGCTACCCGCATTCTTTACAAGCTTTGCATGCTGTGGAGGCGGGTTGATGGTTTCTGTCATCGGGGCAATTGCTTTCTCTTCCCTATCCCTCTACAGCCGCTACATGGCTCCCTTAACTGTGGCAGTTCTGGCTCTAGGCACTTTCTCGATTTCAGACAAAATCAGTAAAATGAAGGAGGGGAGTTGTTGTGGGAAAGGGTAAGAAAAGAGGGTCACAACCAAAGAAATCCACAGCTAAGTTTTTTGCCACTATTATAGGTGTAATAGGAATTGCTGTAATAGTAGGCGCGGTTTTTATGACCCTGTCTAATTCACAAGCGTCATCGAGCGTTGGTGGTCGGAATCTTACGGTCGCCCCCGGAACAGTCGTCGTAGAAGGGTTAGAAGTGGGACAGTTGGCACCCGACTTCAGACTCATAGACCCTCTGAAGGGGCCTATCTCAAAAGCAACATTCCATGGAAAGCCGCTTGTGATCTTCTTTACAACCACCTGGTGCACACCCTGCCAGATAGGCGCTCAGAATCTGGCCAGATATGATGACGAGACTGGAGGCAATGCTTTCAACGTATTAATTGTATTTGTAGACCCAAGGGAGACTGAGAGCCAGTTTTTAGACTGGAAGAATAAGTATGGCAGGGAGGACTGGTATGTGGCAGCAGGCGTAGATATGGTAGCGCAATATAAGGTGCGGTATCTTGATACAAAATACGTACTAGATAAGGATGGCATAATCCGGTGGGTGGATGTATATCCACTTGAATATTCGAAGATAAAGCAGGTGCTTGCACCTCTTTTAACACAAAAGTGATGATGGGAAATGGCAGCACACATACTGCTCTTTTATGCTGTAAAGAATAAGCCTGTTATTGCAGTGGCAGCAGCATGCATTTTCTCTCTACTTCCGATAATTCAGCTGATAAACACGCCACTAGCTTTCAGAATATGGTTGCTTGACCTGCAGCAAAAGCCACTTAACTCGGTACTATACATAGCCTTTTCCATCCTGTTTGGCATGTTTATCTCACTCTATTCTTTTACAAGAAACATGTGTCTGGACTGCAAGTCTGAAAAAAGTACAAGGATGGGGTTTGTAGGGTCTGTTATTGGATTAATGTTTGGCATTTGCCCTGCCTGTTTCTCGTTCATAGGTATTCTACTTCCGCTCGGACTTATCCTTTTCCTCACATATTATTCGCCGATATTCACAGTGATATCGATTAGTATCGTGTTCTTCTCTATATACAAGCTAGGCGGCTTCAAGACGCTTAATGCTGTCAGCGTACTTGAAAGCCGTAAGACAACAACAGCCCATACGGAGAAGAGAAGAGACGACTAGTTGCAAGTGCGTTTGGTTGTATGGTTCTGTGATCCTAACTTTTTCTATTTGATGACTATATTCGGATCATAGTTTGTGGCATAAGCGTTATGCCGACTAATTCCGAATCTGTATCGATACCAAAGCTCATCTAAATTTACAATTAGATCGATAACCGACACAATATCAATGACCACTGTTGTAGCATTAGTGGTGGTCAGGACCTGAAAAAGGAACCCGTTATAATAGACTGTAGATTCTTAGCAGGCAACGATTGTCCTTCCTAACTATTGTATGTAATAGCTACAATGCTTTGAAAAACTTGACAACTTATAGCATGGCTTTCCACACTTTTACTCATGCCTATTGAACTCAGTAATGTAGATTGGTCTTTATGGATTCCGATAATGCTTACACTGGGTGCGCCTACTGCAGGGCTCATGGCCGACAGAATCCTGGCGTTTCCTGCACCCAAATTCTTTAAAACGATAGGTATAGTGTCCTTGGCAGTATTCGTTATCACGCTGACATCGTCAATTGCAGTCAACAGTTCTATTCTACAGTTAATCTTATGGGGCGCCGTTGGTGGTCTTTTGGGTACAATAGCTCTCGACATAGTGAGACTAACCGGAGTCAGACTTGGTGAGTTTCCTGCAGATATGCCTAAGATATTTGGTATGATGTGGTCTGGGGTCGCGGCAAAATTCATGGGCAATGTGATCGCGAATTTGGTGAAAGAAATAGCCAACATGCCAGAACAGCAGAGAAATCGCATGATCGCCGAAAGAGTTCAATGGTTAAGCAACCTGCCAGACGATGCGAGAAAGATGATGATGCTAGCAATGATGAGAGGAATAGAAATGCTACCTGATGATAAGAGAGAAGTCTTTGTAAAGTCTCAAATCGAAGCTCTATCCACTCTACCTGCGGAAAAGAGATCTGTATTAATGAGAACCATGGACGAACTCGTATTTTCTGCATCATCTGAAAACATACGTGAAAACCGTGGAGTCATACCTGCAAAGCTGAGGATGGCCACACCCGGCGGTCATAAGAAAATGCCTAAAATTAGCGTCCAAGATTTTTTCAGGCTTTTCCCCGCTGCTTTCTCTATGACTTTAAAGGAAGAGAAAATTTCTGCTGCTCGGATATTGTTTCTGGGATATCTGTGGCATTTCATCAACGGCGCAACATATGGAATTGCGTATACGATGCTCTTTGGGCGAGGTTCGTGGACTCTGGCGATACTATGGGGCATTTTTGTCTTTGCTGTTATGATGGCTGTAATGCCAACTATGATGCCCGCTATACGATTCAACTATCCTCGGTTTTTCATTTTTCCGTTCATGGCACATATTGCAATGATAGTTCCATTGGCAATATGTGCCTTGTATTTCATGCCAGCGGCAGCCTCCTCTGCGAGTCCTGGCTACCTAATAGTTGAACGATTCTTTCCTTGGCTTCTTTACTGGTGAGGTTTATCATGATGAATATGGCGAAAGAATAAACTGTAGAATATCCCAGACTTGAAGAGGGGCTTGAAATATTTTATGAAAATTAATTGTTTATCTTTTTAAAAGGATTGCTAGATACTCCAGCGCATGGTCATAGAGAATCGGTCCGCGTAGTCTGCATCTGTCGCACCGCAGACCCCTTGCCCCCAACGACACACAGTTGGAAGATTTTTCACCTACTTTGTTGCCCTATCGCACCCTTTCTTTTTCAAGGAACATAAAAAGCCTCTCTTCTCTATCTTCAGCCGCCTGCTGGAGACAGTCCCCTTAGTGGTAGTGTAACGATATCAGAACTTTGATACTCATTTCCAAACCTTAACTTAGCCTGTCTTCCACTTTACGATAATTCTTGTCTGACCTTATGGTGCTCCTCAGTATTTGCCTGAGCATTTTGCCAAACGCGTAGAACTCCTTCACGGGTTCCTGCTGTCCCATACATCAAAAATGTCCCTGACCTGCCAGCATCTTGCACAATTTTCCGGATATCTTAGCTACAGCTACATCACTCACGCCCAATTATCCACCCTTTTGGTCTCTCGTAACAGTACGATCTTCATATCTAATTACTCTTAGACCCGTGTCCTGTCCAGAATTGAGCTACGCTGAGAATAATTTGTGAGATAAGTAAAGAAACGACGGTTACCAAATCTCACAATAAAGTATTTATGCTATCTGGTTTGTACGAACATTGTGGCGACCAAGAAAAGTAGCAAAGCTGATAGCCGTGTTATATGCCTTTGCCCACTAGAAGGTGTGATCGACCTAATCGGCAAAAAATGGACTCTCCTGGTAGTGAATGAAATAGGCAACCACGGGAGGATACGCTACAACGAATTGATGAAGGAGCTACAGGGAATCAGTCCAAAGATACTTGCAGACACACTAAAAGACCTGGCGAAACACAACCTGGTAAAAAGAGAGACATTCAACGAAATCCCTCCAAGAGTTGAATATACGCTCACTAAAGAGGGGGAGGGGCTCAGGGCAGCTATAATTCCAATCCTTCAGTGGGCGCTGAAACAGAAAGGGACGGTCGTCGCCCATTGCTCCTGTACATTGATAGAAAAGGATAAAAAATAGAGGGGAACACCCTACCCTAATCAGTTCCCCTAATTTTTCATTCGTCGAATGAGTTTTCTAACTTTTCTCAACGATATTGGCTATGCATTTTTATACTTTAGTGCTTAAATATTTCCTTCCGTTTTTTATCATGAGTTGTTCTGCTGTATCGGCCTGTTCGCTGGATTTATAATCGGCGGCTATTTTGGAGTACCATACATTCTTGGTATTGCAGGGGCTGGAGCAGGACTTGCTGTAGATATCAAGATATTCCGTCTTTTGAAAAAAGATTCGCAAAAAGAAGAGGTCAGAGCTGCTGTGATGTTCTCAAGTTCGAAAAGAAGAAGATGAAGCGAGAGTGAACCGGCTTGATACAATGCTTACTATGGAATAGCATAGCCACTATAACGGTATAAACTAGGTGGCTTAAATACTACATAATGGATAGTTATCATTGATGGAATATGGCAAGCAATCCTGTGAAAGAAATGGTTGAGAGCCTTGCTACTGTTTCCGAGGATACAAGGAAAGCTATGATGGAAACGCGGCTGAAAAGCTTTGCAGAGATGCCTGATGACAAGAGAAAAGATGCGATGAAGATGATGCTTGACGTTGCACTTGATTTGCCCGAAGAAAAATATGAGAAGCTGGCAAGAACGCGTCTTCAGGTCCTAATGGGATTTCCAGAGTCAGACCAGGTAAAGTTGATGAAAACACATATTGCAGCGCTTCAGGAATTGTCTTCTGAAAAACAGTTAAAAGAGATGCGGGTAGTAAAAGCTATTCTAATGGGACTGCCCGCAGAAAGTCGCGAAATGATGCTTAAGATGATGAGGGAGCTAGGGATAAAGATGTAAAGCTCATATGAGTATGAGAAGTATTCCTTTCATAGTGGGCGTTGTTCCACTCTTTTTGCTATTCCTTTTTACATTCTTGTCATGGTACTGGCTGATGGGAAACCTATTTAGTAATGAAAAATTTTTAGAGGGCCTTTTGGTTGCGTATTCTCTTCCCGTAACATTTACATTCACAGCTTACGTTGGAAAAGTTAGAAAATCTATCCCGATCCTGCACTTTCTCTCATTGCCTTTTTTGGGGATTCTATATCTTATCATGTCGGTTTCCCTTACACAAAGAAAGGTTCCACTATTTTTGCCAGAAGCCATCATTGGAATCGGCCTAGTTGCTGCGGTTATGAGCATAATGCTCTATCCGATTACCGAGCTTCAGCATTACTTCAAGTACAAACCGGTTTTGTTTATTGCTGGGGTAATTTTCATGCCATTGTTCATCGCCATTGCTACCTTTGGATTAACAGTTGCTATACCTTTATTGCATGAACTACACCAGTTGGAGGAATCTGGCAAGCTCTCCATGGAGCAATTCTTTTTAACGGCAACTACAAAATTAAGCTTGCCTGCGTTCGTCCTTATCGGATTACTAATTGGATTCTGGGCTTCTGCCGCATGGCTTGGATCCAGCAAGACACATGGTCAGTATGTTAGTGGCTTGGAATTGGGGGAAATGTTTGCCTTCAGACCTGACCTGATTTTGCCTGGTGGGGTAAATCTTGTCAAGGGTGTTTTGCTCACCGGAATGGGGCTTATCCTGATGCTTCACATCGATCCTACTCTGCCACGATGGAATTGGTGGGGGTTTATTCTGGCCTTCTGGGGAATAATGTTTCTCATTCCCATAAGAGGAATATTCAAAATGATTTTGAGAAGAGAGAGGTTGCTTGGAAACAGCGGAGTACTCAAAAACAAAATAAATTTTGCCAAAGAATCCTTACTGTTCTTCGGTCTATTGATCCTTCTCTATGGATTTCTTAATGCCTTTCGGGCGGTAGTACCATTCACCGTTCTAGTGCCAAGTTCTGAAGACTGGCCAGCCATAATTCCGGTTGTCATATCTTTCATCATCTTGGTTCCAGTGAGGATGATGTATAAGTCACGATTATTGGAAGGCTTAGAAACAAGACGACAGCTATTCCTTAAGCAATTGCTTCTTTGGGTGGGGGTGGTACTTCTGATCTATAGCTTTGCATTTGCCTTTAGAACAAAAATCCATGTATTCACAAACAGCCTGAACTATGCCAACAATCCTCTAGATTTTTCCATAGGAATTTTTCTCTTTGTTTTAGGAGCCATCCTGATGCTGGTAGTGAGACCTCTAGCACTAAGAAACGAGTTCAGAGCTTTACTTAGGATAATGCCCGGCATGCTTGCTGCACTATCGGAAGAAAAGAGACTAGTAGTCATGTATAAGAGGCTCGACTTTTTGGCGACTTGTCCAGGCCGGCAGAGGCTGGAACATGTGAAATACATGATGGATGGTCTGGAAACACTGCCAAGCAACCTTCGAGCTATAGTTAGAAAGAGTATGATAGAATGTGTGGCGAGGCTTCCTGACGAAAAGAGAGGAATTATCATGTCAACCATGGATAAGTTAATGTTTGGCTGATAAACAGGGTCTCCCGAAGTTTTATCGACCGCTTCCTTGATAAACTTTTCTCTATTATAGTTACTATATGATTACAAACCGTATAACTTATATACCATTCTATAGGGGTTATTATCGATGTGTGAGTGTTGCTGCGGCGGAATGGGTGAAGAAGCAAGGACCGCGGAAAAGAAAGTAGAAGAGATGCCGGAAGGAATTAAGCGGGAAAGAAAAAAGAAGGTGATGCCTGGTCTATGAACTATCTACCCAGGAATTCAGTTTAACCGAGGGAAATGAAATGAGAAATACCAAATACGACTTGATTATAATCGGCGGAGGAGCTGCCGCTTTCAGTGCTGCGATAAAGGCTAGCGAGCTAACAGGGGGTAGGATGAGTATCTTGATGGTTTCCGCTGGGAGGCTTGGTGGAACATGTGTCAACGTAGGCTGCGTGCCCTCTAAATACCTGATAGAGGCTGCCAAACACTATCACAGCAGCCACATGGCCTTGTTCGACGGAGTCACGCCCAAAGGCGCGGACCTCGACTTCGGCAGGTTAATGGGCTCTCTCCGCAGTTTTGTAGATTCTATGCGTAGCGAGAAATATGTTGATGTCCTGAAGCATTATCCGAACGTGGAGCATGTGGAGGGCAGGGCCTCATTCACCTCAACCCATACCATCGCGGTGGAGACAAGTGAGGGAGTACGCGAGGTACGGTTCCAAAAGGCCCTCATAGCAACTGGCTCACGTCCATCCGTGCCCAGCATACCTGGGTTGGAGGAGGTGGGATACTACACCACCGACACGATATGGGGGATAGAGAGCCTCCCCGAGAGCATGCTCCTGGTGGGCGGGGGTGCCGTGGGGCTTGAGATAGGTCAGGCTATGCAGAGACTGGGCTGTCAAGTGACGCTGGTCGAGGTGCTTGACAGGATTCTGCCCAACATGGAGCCTGAGATATCCTCCACACTGGCCAATATATTGGCTGACGAGGGGATGAGGATTATCATGAAGGCTAGGATTGTAGAGTTCTCGAAGCATGGAGGTCACAGTCACGCCGTGGTTGTGACCAACGAGGGCAGGCAGACCATAGAGTCTGACGCCATACTGGTAGCGACAGGCAGAAAACCAAACACGGATGGAATCGGGCTGGAAAAATGTGGCGTAGCCGTCGACGGGCGAGGCTTCATAAAGGTGGACGAGATGATGCGAACAAGTGCACCCAACATATACTCCGCGGGTGACTGTGTAGCCAAGCCTCTAATGCTTGAGACACTGTCTGCTCGTGAGGGTGTGGTGGCTGCTTCCAACATCGTCGAAGAGGGTTCGGCTTCTATGGATTATGATGCCGTTCCATTTGTGGTATTCACTGAGCCGCAGGCGGCTTCAGTGGGTTTGACTGAGAGGGAGGTGGTGAAGAGGTTCGGTGCATGCTCGTGCAGGATAGTTTCCTTGGAGAACGTCGCAAAGGCTAGAATGATGGGTGCACTTGGCCTGGCCAAGCTGGTGATAGCGCCCGACGATGGCAGGGTGTTGGGGGCGCACATCGTCTCACACAACGCAGCCGAATACATAACCGAGGCAGCCCTATACATCAAATATGGCAAGACATTCATGGACATCGTCAACACCATACACGTGTTCCCCACATACGCAGAGGCCCTGAAGTTAAGTGCACAGGCCTTCCTCAGACCATTGCAGAAGATGAGCTGCTGTGTGGAATAAGCTTACATCATCGCCCCGTGACTATTCTCAACCCTCCTTGCAGGAGGAACACTGCTCATCTGAGCATATTATAGGCACGTGTAGAGAACGCTGGGTAGCTCAAAAGCTAACCATCCGGACAGGGCCCGTAGCCCTAAGGTATGCGAGAGCTATTGGCGCGAGGTTTGTATGCGAGGTCCATGCGACTACCTCTCCCATCGGGGGGGGGGCAGAGGTCCATCCCCCTCTTGGTCCTTAAGTCAGCGGATTTGGTGAGGCCCTCAACCGCTCATAAACCTATCGCCCACCCCGCCTCCTCTATTCCTTACCTCAGAACCTTCCTCCCGAGAGGGTCCTGGCAGCCACGATCAGCGGGTGCCAGACGGGCGCGGTGGCCGGCATGTAACCTATGTCGGTGAAGAAGAGGTCCTCGATCGTGAAGCCCGCGGTTATCGCAGTCGCAGCGACGTCGGCGTACCCCGCGACGACCGGATCGTCCCCCACCACCTGCACCCCGAGCAACCTTCCGCTTCCGGACTGGGCCACCATCTTCACCGTCACCTCAACCCCTCCGGGATAGTACCCGGCCTTGGTCCTGGCCTTGATCAGGGTCGACTCTACGTTGAACCCGTTGGCCCTGGCCTCCGTCTCCGACAGGCCAGTCCTGGCAACGTACGTGTTCCTGAACTTCGTCACGGCCGTTCCCACGATGCCCCTCATCTTGAGCGATCCCGGGACCACGGCGTTCGCACCGGCCACCTGCCCCTCCTTGTTCGCCGCAGGTGCCAGAGGTATCCAGACCCTTTTACCGAGCAGGAGGTGGTGCTTCTCTACCAGATCACCGGCCGCGAAGACGCCCTCGAGGTTCGTCCGCATGAACTCGTCGGTCTCCACAGCCCCGGTCGCTCCGAGCTTCACGCCGGCCGAGACCGCGAGGTCCGCGTTTGCCCTCACGCCCAGCCCCATCACCACCTCGTCGAAAACCTCCTCGCCGGCGTCGGTGATCACGGCTATCCCATCTGACCTCCTCCTCAGGGCCCTAACCGGCTGGCCGAGCCTCAGGTCAACGCCCGCACGCCGCACCGACTCCTCGAGGACCCTCGAGACGTCACCGTCGATCGCCGTTGGCAGAAGCCTGTCCATCATCTCGTACAGCGTCACCTTCTTCCCGAGGTCGATAAGGGCCTCCGCAGCCTCGACGCCGATGTACCCCCCTCCGAGGACCGCGACCTTAGAAGCGCCGGAGAGCCTCCGCTGCGCCTCCACCACGTCCTCCGGGTGCCTCAGTAGAACTGGCCTCGCCTCCTCCACCCCCTCGAGTCCACGAGGTATCAGCGGCTTAGCGCCCGTCGCTATCACCAGCGAGTCCCATGAGAGCTTCTCCGTCCTGCCGTCTCCGAGCGAGACCTCGACTCGTTTGCCGTCGACGTCGATCGAGGTCACCGTCGCGTTCGTCAGGACCCTTATCCTCCTCTCGGAGGCGAACCTCTCAGGAGAGTAGGTCCTGAGCATCCTGTAGCTCTGGACGAGTCCCGATATCGCGAAAGGGATGCCGCAAGGAGCGTGGGTTATCATCCCAGTCCTTTCGATCAGGGTCACCTCGGCCTCTGGGTCCATCCTCCTGGCCCTCGCGGCCGCTGAAGCTCCGGCCGCGCCCCCTCCTATGACAATTACTCTACTGCTCATGTTTCTAACGACTCGGCCACTACTTATAAACCCATGGTCGGTGAACTGAGACGCGTCGGGCTACCTCACCGAGCTCCAATGCGTAGCTCCTCAAGCGATCGGTGAGTTAATTGTGCCTCCTTATCCGTTGAACGAATAGCTCAAGGCCTCCCCCCAGCAACTTGAAGAGCCTGTCCTGATCCACCATTGCCAGCCGGTCCTATAAGTCTACATATCCCAACGGCGTGAGCGTTTCGTTTTGACTAGAAAAGTGTCTAGAAAGGGGATAACCGGTATTGATAATGACTTATTTGAGGATAGGCCATGAAATTGCATGTAAGGGTTTCTATAATGCTCAAGACATAGCCTATAAGTGCCCAGTCATTTTATTGGTCGGTGTCTATTTTTCCTGATTCCGGGCAGTTTTAGTGGAATATAGTTTAGCCCGAGTTCTGCTGCTAGTCGCTGTACGGCGTAGTCATCGGTCACGACGGTTAAACTTTCGTATTTTACTCTGAGGTCTAGTGCCGCTGCTAGCAAAGTAGTGTCTGCTCGTGAGAGATTGATTTTAAGTGTTCTTGATTTTTGCTGGACGGTGTTGAGTGACGCGAGGGTTGGTTTTATGGTTTTTATAGCACCTGAGTCTAGCATGGCTTGTAGCCTGGCGACTTTTAACTCGTCGTGCTTAACCTCCTTAATATTTTCTTCCGTCGTATATGTGTCTTCTTCTGCTGTGAATCCCAAAAGCAGGGCGGCGGTGTCTAAAACAAACGCCCTATTATATACCGAGACGCCTCTTGAATCTCCGTTCACAGAGCGTTACCCCCGAGGTCCTCACTAGGACTGTGCTATGCCTAGACTTCGTGACCTCGACCTCTCCTCCCTCAAACTCCCGCCTCACGAGTCCATCTATTAGGACGCTGAATGGTCCTCGCCGACACTTCATCACAATCTTCCTGAGGGGCGAAAAGACAAGTGGCTTGATGTTCGTGATCGGGGCTACTGGTGTCGTGATGATTAGTTCCAACTCCTCGTCGACGAGTGGGCCGCCGAGTGAGGAGTTGTAGCCTGTAGATCCGACAGGTGTTGAGAAGACCATGCCGTCGGCAACTATGTTTTGAAGCCTTAGCCTCTCGACTTCCAAGTCGAACTCAACCACTTTACCCGGTGAGGAGTTTGAGACATAAGCCTCGTTAACGGCGTTGGAAATGAATTCCCCGTCGATTGATATGTCAAGTCTCATGAGCCTCTCAAGCCTATAGTTTCCGATGAGTAGCGATTTCACGGCATGATTTGCTTCATCAGGTGTTGCATCTGCGAGATACCCCCCTCTCCCATACGATATCGCCAGCACCGGGGTTTCAGGCTCCTCTAATGAGTGGATGGAGGCGAGTATTGTGCCGTCACCTCCAAGGACTATCAAGTAGTCGCAGCTCAGAGGACCCTTTACTCCCTCCTCACCCACCTCATACAAATCATACTCACATCCATGTTCAGCAATGATTCTCTTGAGTTCCAACGCCTTGCTTTCAGCACCCATCTTATCTCCTCTATACACAACTGTAAGATGCAACTCTTCCACCACATTATTTTACCAACTGATAAAGCCATCGCCGTGCCGACTATTCGGATACAAGCTCCTTCTAACCCCCTGCATGGCTGAGGGCCTCTAACAACTCCTCCACCATTCCAAGGTTCTTAGAAGCCCTGTGCCTGAGCTAGCATGCATTTTTGGAAATCAGTGCATCTATAAGAGGCGATTTTTGCACTCGACTCGACCTCCACGTCACGAATGAATACATATTGGTCGTAAACCAGAAGCATGTAGTTCTTTCCATTCCGGTTTAAATTAGGCGAGACTTGTGGTTTCTAGAATGTTTACTATCTCGCTCCTAGTTAGATTCATTTTATGGAGTATTGTGAGGCGGTCGGGCCTGATTTCGGGCGCTTTTTTCACGGCTTCGACGAATAGGTCAGTGTCAGTGTTTATGTGTTCAATCCTGTGGGGAGCTCCCATGGCGGCTAGACTATTCTTGATTTTTCTCCAGTTTCCTCGATGTAGGTATAGGGTGAAGATTGTTGCTACGCCACACCTCTCCCCGTGGAGGGCCGGTTTTTCAGACAGGGTCTCCAGCGCGTGGGCTATTAAGTGTTCGCTTCCACTGCAAGGCCTGCTACTTCCAGCCACGCCCATGGCCACGCCAGCGCTTATTAGCGCTTCGACAACAGTCCTAATACCTTCCAACGAATTATTTGCTATCAGTTTCCGAGACTTTATCACGACCGAGGCGCTCAGGTAAGCAAGGTGTGCGGCGTATCTACCATAATACTCTCCTGTCAATTTGTGGGCCAGCCACCAATCTCTCACCGCGCTTTTTTTAGCGACTAGGTCTCCGCAACCGCTCAATAAATATCTGCGAGGTGCTATGCTGATTACATCCATGTCTGCAAAAATCTCGCTAGGCATTACCGATTTGCGTGAATAAGCTCGGCCATCTCTGCGATAAGAAGTCATGGGACTCGCTATTCCATCATGGGATGCTATTGTTGGAATGCTGAAGAACGGTTTCCCGGAAAGTTCTGCAATAACCTTCGATATATCAACAACCCTTCCACCGCCTACCCCAAGAACAACATCTGCAGCCCTAGCCTCTCCGACAAACCTGTCTAGTTCATCGGGCGCCTCATTAATATCCCACACACTAAAAACCACTGCTTTCTCAGCTCTTTCAATAATCTTCGAGCCGTAAAACCTATAGGGTGTCTTGCTCGTTATCATGATGCAGTATTTGAAGCCGTGTCTTCTCAACCTCTCTATTATTACATCCACTAGATTGCTGCCAATAACAATATAGCTCGGCAGCTCCATTTCATGCTTTTCCATCTAAAGCTGTTTTGATTTGCACCCTTATAAAAATCCATACCATTCTGATCGCGGTTTACAAACCTACAGGCTGTTGCCGGATACTAATTTATTTATATTTGCCGAGACGGTCTCGATACATGTCCAAGGACACGGGTATAGCTAGGAGATTTTATCCGGCAGACTCTCTAAAGTCTCCGCGCTTCACTGGCCCCTACACTTTTGCGAGGCTACCTCATACGCGGGACTTGGAGGGAGTTGATGCGCTTTTTATTGGAATTCCTTTTGACGGTGGCGTTATCTTTAGGTCGGGTGCGAGGTTTGGGCCTGCATCTGTTAGGCAGGCCTCGCTACTTCTACGTCTCTATAATCCATATCTCAGGGTAAGGCCTTTTGATGCCTTAAACGTGGCAGATTACGGTGACATAGACACAGTTCCCGGCAACATAGAGGCGACATATCAAAGCATTTCCCGCGAGCTGGGGCCTATTCATGCGAGGGGTATTACTCCACTGGTCTGTGGCGGTGATCACTCTATTACTCTCCCGCTACTCAGGGAAGCGTCAAAGGTGTATGGTAGGCTGTCCCTTATACACGTCGATGCCCACCTCGACATGGTTGAGCAGCACTTCTCTCAGAAATATACGCATGGAACGGTTTTTAGAAGGGCTTATGAAGAGGGCCTCATTGACCCGTACAAGTCGGTCCACGTGGGTGTAAGGGGCAGTCTCTACTCTGAGGATGAGATAAGCTCGGTAGAGTCTCTCGGGTTCCGGGTTATTGCCATGATGTCGGTCGAGGAGATGGGAATAGAGGCCGTCTGCAGCGAGATCAAGAGGATTGCTGGCGGAGGGCCAGTATATCTCTCATTCGACATAGATGCCTGCGACCCTTCATGCGCGCCCGGTACTGGTACGCCAGAGGTGGGTGGCCTAACTTCACGGGAAGCTCTAAAGCTCTTACATGGACTGGCAGGCCTGGGTTTCGTGGGCTTTGACCTGGTGGAGGTCGCCCCACCATATGATCACGGAGAGATAACGGCATATTTAGCGGCGAATATAATCTATAATTTCCTGTGCCTGAAAGCGTTTACAAAGAAGGGATAAAAAATTGCTGTGTAAGGGTTTAGTAGCTCAGTTTCAGTATGCTCTTCCATTCCTTCGTTAGCTCTGTAGTTGCGGTCACCTCGTCAACATTTCCTGCTACATACTCGGTAATCCACTTGGCAATAGAGTCTTCCAACATGGGGTTCTCGGGTACATAGTTTCTGAATCCTGCCTTTAACAGCGAGTCGAGGAAGACCTCCTTGAATATTCCAGGATACCTCGGGGCTAAAGTCTCTATCACGCTCTTCCTTCCTGGGAAGGAGGAGGCTACATTCCACTGCTTCACAGCGGAGTCAGGCAATACTAGGAACTGCGTGAAGAGCCATGCTTCGCGCGGATTCTTAGAGTACCTGCTAACACCTATCTGCCATGTACCGTCAATCGGGACTCCTGGGGCTGGAGAAACCCAGATCTTGCCGGCCGTCTCAGGATAGTTCTCCTTAGCCTTTTCGATGAAGTCTATGAAAGTGGAAGCCCATGAGCCAGCCCACATAGCGGCTCTACCCCTGCCTAAAAGCTCCATGCATTCAGACCACTCAGTCTGCGTGGCGTTCGGAACATAGTTGCAGAGCTCTTTGAATAGTCTCGTGACCTTGATTCCCATGTCTGTTATATCTGGATCGAATGCTATTCTTCCATCCTGTGTGAAGAGGTCGCCCCAGGGTTCGACAGGCTGACCCAGCTTGGAAATCCCCTCGGGCGATCTCCTCCACTGGGCAAAGAGCCAGCAGTACTCCCAGTGAATAGTGTGTGTCCTCATAGCCATTATAGTGTTTCCAGCCTCGACCGGCGAGTTGGGGTTGTATCTCTTGGTGAAGAAACGTCCTATCGCAAATACATCCTCAAGCGTCTTGGGGACGACTAGACTAGTGGGGATCTTCTTGGGGTCTAGCCCTAAGTCTGGAGCCATTGACTGAAGGTCTGATAGGTTACGGTCGATCCACTTACTGTACATGTCCTTGATAGCTGGGTCTTCCCACAGGTCTCTCCTGTAAAACATCGCCATTACGTTGGCCGTGATAACATATCCGATCCTCTTTCCATCCCAGTGCATGTATCGCCTATCAATAGTCTCGAGGAAGTCTCCATACTCTTTGAATATTTCTGCATCTGGGTATTGTGACCTGAGATCATCGATTGGGTAGCAGTGTGGGCCGAAGGCCCCTGTATAGATGCAGTCCCACATGTAGACGTCGTACTCGCCCGCCCTTGTTGCGAAGTCGTGGAGCTGTCTATCCCTGCCAGTCTCCCAGTCGAAGAGGAGTAGCTCAACCTCAATGTTAGGATACTTGATCTTGAAGTCCTCCTCTGCAACCGCCTTCATCCCGGGAGCCGAGTGTGCGATAGCGACGACCCTGATCTTCTTTTGAGTTGGCTGAAGAGCGCTCCAGGCATACAGGCCGGCGCCTGCGGCCACAGCGGCAATTGCCACGCCTATACCAATCTTAGCCGCGGTGGAAATGGCTTCACGTCTACTAATTATATCTTTCAGGTTGTTCAAGTCTTTCAGACATACAGGGTTGAAGTGTAGATATAAGCTTTTTCTTGAAGCATTTATACTGGGTGGAATTGATTTTTATATTCCGCGCCAATTTCTAGTGTGCGGCATTGGGGAGCCGGAGTTCAGGGCTGCTGTTCATAGCCCCTGCGGCGGTTTACTTGGTAGCCTTGGTCATATATCCGACGGTGTATCTCTATTACATGGTCTTCCACTCCCTCAACCCTCTCTTTGACGTCGCTCCAAAGTTTGTTGGGTTCCAAAACATATACACTCTAGTGCAGGACCAGGACGCATCATACGCCATTCTAGCCATGCTGCTTTTGACGGGAATTACCGTCCCTGTCCAACTTGCTCTCGGCTCGCTTTTAGCGTTGCTGTTCACCTCTCCGCATCTGAGGGGAAGGCTGGTCCTCCGATCTATCACGTTGATACCGCTGAGTATACCTGCTGTTATAGTAGGTCTAAACTGGAAGATGATCTTCTTCACATATGGGCCTCTGAACACCTTCCTTGGCTCAATCGGCCTAGAGCCTCAGCCATGGCTTAGTGCGCCATTCGGTCATCCCTTTAACACATTCTTCGTCCTTGCGGTTCTGGATATATGGCAGTGGACCCCCTTTGTTGCTTTAGCCGTTGCAGCAGGTATAGAAAGTATACCACCAGATATCCAAGAGGCCGCGGCCCTGGATGGTGCTACACGACTACAAATGATCCGGCATATCGTTTTTCCACTTAGCAAGACTATAATAATCATCGTATTGTTATTCAGGCTTATCGATTCTTTAAAGATCTTTGACATAATATACATGCTGACTTTCGGTGGGCCTGGAAACCTGACAACCACTCTTCCATTCTACATATATAAGATTGGCTTTACCTTGACTGCCGCTAAGGCGGATATCGGATATGCCTCACTTCTAGCCGTAATTCTACTACTCATTGCCACCTTCCTAGTCTTGTTGGTATTGACTCGTGTCCTGAACGTGAAACGAGTGGTGTGGGAGTGAGGTGTGTTGGGTTTGGATAAGAGGATTTTGGGATTCATCATAACGCTTGTTGCATGGGCCGTTGGGGTCATCTACTTGCTCCCCTTCATATGGATGATAGGGACGTCTTTCAAGCCGATTGGTGAGTGGGGTCTCCCCACACTCTTGCCTGAAAACCCCACAGGAAGAAACTACCTGGAGATCTTGGTAACCGGCGGTGTCTATGGCGTCAGGGGACACTTCCCGCCGATATTGAGGTATCTCTTCAACAGCGTCATGGTCTCGGTAACTGTGGCAATATTGACAAGCCTATTGGGTGCGTTTACCGCGTACGGTATTCTCAGATATCGTGCAGGTGGCACGTTCTTTGCCAACTGGATCCTAAGTCTCAGGATGATTCCTCCAGTCGTCATACTTTATCCTCTAGTAGTCTTGACAAAATCTATCGGACTTTATGACACCGTAGGCGGCCTAGTCTTCGTTTACCCGGTGATAACCTTGCCTATAGTTACTTGGTTCATGATCGGGGCTTTCAAGAGTGTTCCACGGGAGACTGAAGAGGCAGCGATGCTTGATGGCTGCACACCATTCCAGGTTTTCACGAGGATCGCGCTACCCCAGGCCTCCATAGGGCTTGCCACCTCGGCGATATTCGCTTTCCTCTTCAGCTGGTCCGAGTTCCTGATACCGCTCCTCCTGGCCCCAAGCGAGAGTGCCATGCCCCTCACAGCTTTTGCCGGATACTTCTCAAACCAGTATGGAATACTATGGGGGCCGCTCTCTGCAGCCGCGGTAATAATTTCTCTGCCGGTAATAATGACGGCCATCATGATTCAGAAATATCTAATCAGAGGGCTCACCCTCGGCTTCATACGTTGATCGGTAAAGGTTAAAAGCCGCACCCACCATTATGTGATATATGACAGAGAGAGTTATACCTCCCGACGGCTTATCCGATGATGAGATCAGAGATATTTTTGTGAAGTCGAAGAGAATTGCCGTTGTGGGGATGTCGCGTGATCCTCAGAAGCCAGCTAACTATGTTCCGAGATACTTGATCTCGAGGGGGTACATTGTCTTTCCAGTTAATCCGTCGGCTTCTGAGATTTTGGGGCTTAAGTCGTATAGGAGTCTGTTGGAGCTTGATGCTGTTGTTGATGTAGTGGATGTTTTCAGGCCGTCGGAGGAGGTGTTGAGTGTGGCGGAGCAAGCCCTCAAAATTAGACCGAAGGTCTTCTGGATGCAGGAGGGAATCTATAACGAGGCAGCCTCTAGACTTCTAGCCTCTAATGGGATAAAAGTTGTGTGGAATAGATGCATGATGCGGGAGCACATGAGGCTTCTCAGCTCGGGTAAGTAGGCGCCAGCACTAGTTATTTTTCCCTCACAACCGTCTGAGCCTGCTCCCTTAGAAAGTTAAGCAGATAGTGCGGCCCCCCAACCCCTCTACCTGTCGCGCCGCTAGCCTTCCATCCCACAAACGTCTGGGCTCCAGGCCATGCCCCAGTCGTTGCGCCGCCACGCCTATTAGCATAACAGACACCGAACTGGATCTCGTCAAAGAAATATCTGACCTCCTCGGGGTCCTCGGAGAATATTCCGGCGGTTAATCCATAGTCTGTGTCGTTCGCCATCCTTAGTGCCTCATTGAGTGTCTTGAAGGATGAGACAAGTAGTATCGGTAGGAAAAGTTCGTCTCTCCATAGGTGGTGATCTGCAGGAATGTCACCGATTATGGTGGGCTGGACATAGTAGCCGCGGTCATATATCCCACCGGCCAGCACCTCTCCCCCAAACAGTATCCTTCCAGCCCTCCTTGCCTCTTCGACATATTTCTTGAAGTTCTCGAGGGCCCGCCTGTTGATGACAGGTCCCATGAATGTCTCTCTCTCGCGGGGGTCTCCCACCCTCAGCTTGCTCGTCTCCGCGACGAGTCTGTCGATGAACTTATCCATTATAGACTCTTGGACGTAGAGCCTTGAAGTCGCGGAGCACTTCTGGCCCCCATATCCGAATGCTGCCCTGATAACCCCTGTAACCGCCTTTTCTATGTCCGCCCTTTCGGTAACAATTGTGGGGTTTTTGCTCCCCATCTCCAGCACGATAGGCTTTGGATATGGCTGGCTCGTGAGGAACCTCCTATAAAGCCTCATGCCCACGTCCCTCGAGCCAGTGAAGGCTATGCCTGCAACCCTGGTATTTGTGGTGACTTCTTCCTCAAACACGTCGCCCGGCCCCGTAACATAGTTGATGACGCCGGGCGGCACCCCAGCATCCCTGAAGACCCAATAGAGGAGCAGACCCGCGAAAGGTGCTTCACTGGTGGGCTTGAACACCACAGTGTTTCCTGTTATGAGTGCGCCTAGGATCATGCCGTTGGCAAGCATGAATGGGAAGTTGAAGGGCGAGATCACAACCCAAGCGCCGTATGGCTTAGCAACCATTCTACACTCCTCGCCAGGAGCCCCTGGCCCCATCCCCCTCTCATAGCCCTGGTTCTTCTCCATTATGTCCGCATAGTAGCGTAGAGCGTCTATCGCCTCCCAGCACTCTGCCAATGCTTCGAACCTGTTCTTACCGACCTCGAGGCATATGACAGCCGCTATCTCGAACTTTCTCTCATCGATGATCTCAGCAGCCCTCCGAATGATAGCTACACGTTCACGCCAGCCTCTCCTCGACCATTCTGAAAAAGCCTTGTCCGCAACTTCAATAGCCTTTGCGACGTGCTTCCGCTCGGCCTTCTGGAACTTGCCAATAAGTATTGAGGTGTCTATTGGAGACCTGTCTTCTAACTCACCTACCTCTGACCAGACCTCTTCATCGCCAATATACATTGGATGGCTCTTGCCAAGCTCCTTCTCCATAACCCTTCTGAGAGCCTCCTCGAAGGCTGGGTGTATGCTCGGATCGCCCATCAGTGTTACATATGTTATCTTGGCCCCGCTGGACATCGAAAATCAATAGGAATAGTCTCGTAAAAGTGTTACTGATGTCCCTGAAGCAAGGATATACCGTATCCTTATTAACAAGAGGACCCGAAAAAAATTGATGGCACCTATCAAGTTAGCAGTTATAGGTGCTGGGAGCGCTGTCTGGTCTATCAGGCTGATAGGTGATCTATGCGTCACTAAGGATCTGTGGGGCTCGACTATAGTTTTGATGGATATTGATAGGGAGAGGCTGAGCGTAATCTACGAGCTCGCTAAAAGGTATGCTAGGGAAACAGGCGCAGACTATAAGTTCGTGCACAGTGATGATAGGAGGGCGGCCCTTAAGGATGCTGATTTCGTTATTAATGCCGCCCTTGCGGGAGGACACCACAACTACGAGGTCCAGAGAAAAGTCGCCGAGGAGCACGGATACTACAGGGGAATCGACGCCGTAGACCATAACATGGTCTCGGACTACCACGTCTTCGGCGGCTACAACCAGTTCAAACTCTTCACAGACATCCTTCTAGACATGGAGCGGCTCTGCCCCGACGCTTGGCTAATCAACATCGCCAACCCATTACTGGAGCTGTGCACCCTCGGCACAAGGATATCCAAGATAAAGATAGTGGGGCTGTGCCACGGCCACTTGGGGTATAGGGAGCTGGCATCAGCGCTGGGGCTTGACTATAGGCGCGTCACATTCGAAGCGCCGGGCCTCAACCATTGCATCTGGCTGACAGACTTTAGGCATGATGGAGAAAACGCATACCCACTGATTGATGAGTGGATAGAGGAGTATTCGGAGGAGTATTGGCGCAGCTGGAAGCCTGAGTTCTGGGAGACACAGATGTCTCCAGCAGCAGTTGACATGTACCGGAGATATGGTCTATTCCCGATAGGCGACACCACCCGTAGCGGTGGCTGGAAATATCACTACAACCTCGAGACCAAGAAGAAATGGTATGGGCATCTGGGGGGTTTTGACTCCGAGTTGGGGTGGGAGGCCTACCTATCATACCTCAGGAGAAGACTGGAGAGGCTTGAGGAGATTGCCTCAGACCCTTCCAAATCGATCACAGAGGAAGTCCCGCCGGTGCTTAGCGATGAGTCCGTCGTCCCAGTTATAAACTCGATACACAACGACAAGGAGGCAATTTACCAGGTGAATGTGCCTAACAATGGTGTCATTCCCGGAATTCCCCACAACGTGGTGGTTGAGGTTCCAGCTGCTGTCTCTGCAAAGGGTGTTAGGCCGGTGCAGGTGACCCCATTACCTAAGAGGGTGATGGAGATGGTTATTAAGATGAGGATATTCAGGATGGAGCTTGGGCTGGAAGCCTTCCTAACCGGTGATAGGGACGTTTTGATCGAGGAGCTGCTCAGCGATCCTCGGACAAAAAGTCTAGAGCAGGCCGAGAGGGTTCTGAATGCCATTATGAGTCTTGAATTTAACGGGGAGATGGCTAAGCACTACAGGAGTAAAGGGAAAGAGCTCGCAGTTTAGATGCTACCACTCCATGGGTCTCCTCGAGAGTATCTCGGCGCCAATGTGGACGTTGTCTATGTGTTTAGATAGCTCGTGAGTTGTCCTGAATCTGGCTCCACAGTAGGGGCATGAGACAACATCCCTCTCGACCTCCGGTAGAATGGATGTCCTAGTTGTCAGTCCACCCACAAGGGCCATCAGGGTCAGTACCCCCAATACCTTTTTCCCCTCTACAACCACAAGCCTCCTAATCTGTCTAGAGGCCATCACGGCAATAGCCTCGCTCAGCTTAGCCTTCGGGCTAACAGTTATGAGTGGTGAAGACATGATCTCGTTTATCTTTGTATTGTTTGGGTCCCGACCCTCAGCCACAACCCTGTAGAGAATGTCCCGCTCAGTCACTATGCCCACAGGGTAGCCCGCACGAGCTACCAAGACGCTTGTATGTCCATGCACCCTCATCTCCAAGGCGACCTCTCTTACGGTAGCCTCTTCCCCAACCACGATAAAGTCAGTCGTCATGTACTTCTCGACTTGCTCATTTAACGCTTCCCAGTCACGCACATATTATTGTTCGATACGGATTAATATCAGCATTACGTTTGCGGCTACCATGAAGAGAAGGGTGGCCCTCAGTTGGAGCGGTGGAAAAGACTCTGTAATGGCATTTCACACGCTGGCAAAAAAGGAAAATCTGCAAGCCGACACCCTGCTTACCACGTATAACGAGTCAAACAATAGGGTCAGTATGCATGGTGTCAGGCTCGAGCTTATAGAGAAGCAGGCCGAGAGGCTGGGGGCTAGGCTCTTAAAAATCCCCCTACCCCCAGACTGCAGCAATGAGACCTATTCTGAAAGGATGAGGAAGGCGCTCAGAGCCCTTGAAGCAGAGGGCGTGAGGGAGATTGTCTTCGGCGACATCTTTTTGGAGGATGTACGTAGGTTCAGAGAAGAGAACCTTGCCAGCATAAATTTCCGCGGCATATTCCCGCTCTGGGGCAGGGATACTTGGGACTTAGCCAGAGAATTCCTGAAGCTTGGGTTCAAGGCAATAATATGTTGTGTTGATACGCAGCAAGCTCCTGCAGGTATAATCGGCCTCGAATATAGCTGGGAGCTTTTGGACAGGCTGCCAAGCGGTGTAGACCCCTGCGGCGAGAGGGGTGAGTTCCACACATTTGTATACGGCGGACCCATCTTCTCGGAGCCGATACCGGTTAAGAGGGGAGAGACAGTCCTGCGGGAAAACAGATTTCTTTTTATCGACCTATTCCCCTACTAGGTGGGACAGGGCTTGAACGTTAAGAGAATAAACTCTGTCCTAAGGGAGATTGAGCGCCGCGTTAGCAGTGGAGGATACTTCCCAATAATAGGTCCTGTGAAGGGAGAGCTTCTCTACGTTTTTACTCTCCTAGCCCAGCCGCTCCGGGTTCTAGAGCTCGGGACAGGTATCGGATACTCGGGGCTACAGATAGCGCGGGCGCTTAAGCCGGGGGCGAGGATCGTGACAGTCGATGAGGACAAGGAGAATGCGGATGAAGCCCAGGCCAACTTTAGGAGAGCTGGAGTTGAAGAATTGGTTACAGTTATTGTGGACGAGGCGGGTAGACACCTTCAGATCGACAACTCTCTCTATGATATGATTTTCATGGACATCGAGAAGTCGCGCTACCTCGACCTGTTGGAAGACTGTATTTCAAGGCTCAGACCAAACGGCATACTAGTCGCGGATAACGTGCTATGGCCTGAGCTCCGGCGATTTCGTCAGACTATTATGACGCATCCACAACTAACCTCCTCGATAATCCGTATTGAGGATGGTGTCTCACTGAGCGTTAAGAAGGCCTAATACCGACTCTGCCATAACGGCTAAGAATAGAATTGCAAGATAGGGGCTGGTGAACTTGAATAGCATCCAAGAGTTTTTTTGGCTTGGGCTTTGGAGAACCTTAAGTGAGAGTGATAAGAGTGCGGCTCCAACTATTGCTGCTGTGGCTAAGTAGGGGCCCTTTAGGAATCTCCTATCAAGTATCGGCAATAGGAGGGAGGAGGTAATCAGCAGTATGACGGTCCCTGCTATACATCTAACAGCAACCTTCTCAGGGACAACTGTGGGGAGCATTGGTATTCCAGCCCTGATGTAGTCCTCCTTATACTTTAGGGCGAGGCTCCAGACATGACTTGGAATCCAGAAGACCACTAGTAGACCGAGGATCAATGCGGAGATGTCTATAAAGCCGCTTGCGCTGGCGTATCCGACTAGAACTGGTGCTGCGCCCGCGGGGCTTCCGAGAACAATGTTCCAAGCTGTCCTTCTCTTAGTTAGGACTACATAGACCAAGACGTAGTCGAGTATCCCTAGGAGCATGGCTAGGAGGGCTGTGAGGTTGAGTAGGAGGGCGGAGATCACAAGAGAGACTACTATAAGCGTGAGGCCGAGTATCAACGCTTTTTCAGGGGGCTGAATCAGACCTCTTGGCAGTGGGCGCCTTCTAGTCCTCTCCATAACCGCATCTACATCCTTCTCAAGATAGTTTGCCACGCTCTCAGCGCCCGCCGATCCACACACTAAGCCCAGGGCAGAAGACAGTAGTGTCACTGGATTTAGGGAGTTTCTCAAACCCGCGAGATACCCTGCTAGGCCTACGAAGACCAAGAGCCACCATACATTAGGCTTTGTGAGGCTGAAATATGTATGGATTGTCTCTGCGAGTGCCAAGGTCCTCAATGCTTGGGCACCACTTTGATAAATGCTGACCTACTATTTATCTCGTCACAAGCAACATTGAGTGTAATTCGTCGCAATCAAAGTTAAATGCTACGCGGGGAGCCGTTGTTTCTGAAGTGACTCATAGTCAAGTCTTAGCTGGTCAAACAGTGAGGCTCTGGACATCCTTTCTCTGCTATACAGTATCTACCTCCATGACCGGGCCCCTCATAGGGCTATATGCCTACAGGATCGGCGCCTCGCCAAGCGAGATTGGAGTAATATATGGAGTCGCCGCGCTAACAACATTCCTCACCAGACTACCCTTAGCTTCCCTCCAGCATATGCTAGGTTCAAAATCGCTAATCAGGGCCGGGGTGGTCACCAACTCAACTTCCCTACTACTCTACGCACTCTCCCCATCAATCCCATTCATGTATATCGCTAGCGGGCTACGCGGGATAGGTTTCGCGAGTTTTCACCCTCCGGCCCTGTCAGAGGCTGTCAGGCTGTCGGGCAACAATCAGAGGCTCGGGTGGGTCATGACGGCTCCACCCTTGGGGATGACCCTGGGCCCACTCCTATCCTCCATGCTACTGGCAATTCTCCGCGCCAAATTCGAACCTAGCCTAGCCTACAGCTATACGTTCATGGTTGGAGCCGCTCTATCAGGGATCGCATTCTTCGCCCCTTCTGGTGGCGAGAACCCTCACAATAGACGCTCTATAGGTATGGGCGAACTTTCTAGGCTCTTGAGTAGGGATATGATGCTTCTAGTCTCCTCCAGGTTCTTGCTTAGTTATGTAGTCGGGGCAATCACCGCAATGCTTCCAATCTACTTGGTGGAGAAATCAATGATGTCAGAGCCAGAGGTTCCATTGCTATTCGCCTGGGCCTCGATTTTCAATGTTCTCGGTAGACCACTCTCCTCTCTTTTAAAGTCTCCAACCCGTGGAATGATGGCCAGCTCCACCCTCATCATGACGACGGGAATATTTTTCTTAACCCCGGCCCTGCCGGCACTATACTTAGGTATGGCCCTCTACGGCCTCTCCCTCGGCCTCTTCATACCCTCAAGCCTCCTTGCAGTCCAATCACTGGCGGAAGGCTCCTCCCTAACAATGGGGATAGCCATCTTGACCTTGTCAATAGATCTAGGCTCTAGTGCGGGTAGCTTTGGGGCAGGTGTCTTGAGAGAGTGGGTCGAGACAGATTGGATTATCAGTGTCTCTGCCTTTGCAGCGGGTATAGGCTCCCTCCTCCTCATGAGGCGATTTATGCTGAAAAGCACCTAAGCACTTGTTTAGTAGCGAGACAAAGCTAAAAGCTAGTAGCATCATCATATGGTCTGAGCCCTTGGAGCCAGATGAGGTCATATACCTTATACGCATAGTCCTTGCCCTCGCCGTAGGATTCGTCTCAGGGACCTTGCCTATCTACTGGATTTACTCCGTCCTACTCGGAATAGGAGTTTACGGCCTATCGATCCCGCTTGTTATGGCGCTATATAGCGGCTCCACCTTCTTATCTAGGCGGGCTGCTGTGACATCGGGCATGGCGGCTTATGCGTTTATTTGGCTTATGGTGTGGGTGCTTTTCTACAATCTCTCAGTTTAGCTAGCCTCTTCCTGATTCTCCGCTCTGAGCCTATGCGGTATAGGGAGACTCTTAATATTCTTCAAAATGAAAGACCAAGCCTCAAAATAGCCGTCAGACCCCTTGTCCAGCTGTTTAAGGTGCAACTCCAAGGCCTTTAGGACCTCTCTGGCATTCTCTTGGGGATCAGCATCCATGAAGATGCGGTAGATTAGTGAGTCTCTATCATCAAGCTGATACGCGTTGAGCAGCCCCCGTAGTGCATGTATAACGCGTCTTTCCTCTGGGGTCTTAGATTTCTTTTCCATCCTCTCCAAACTCCTCTCGGCCTCGGCGAACTTTCCGGCCAAGAGAGAGTTCATGAAGTTTAGTATCCCCTTCCCCATCTGTAGTGTGCTACCCATCCCCTATCTACCTCGACTTAACCTCCGCCTCATCAGCGTCTTCTACCCCGTTCTCCGTGATTTTTATAAGTACCTCGCCCTCAGGCAGGTGCGGGCTGGAGACTAGACGCACAATCCTCACATTCTTGCCGGCCGTCTTTCTTATGAAGATTCTCATGTGACTTGTGTGGCCGACTATGTGTCCCCCAACTGGTGAGACTGCGTTAAATGAGAAGAACTCGTCAGGCCTTGCCATGACTTGGTTAGTTACGACTGCGGCGAGATTAAATGCGCGAGAAAGTCTGAGGAGCCTGTGCATGTGTTTGTTCAGCTTTTGCTGCCGCTCTGCCAGCATCTCCCTTCCGATATACTCGCTTCTGAAGTGTGCTGTCAGTGAGTCAATAATTACGAGCTTCACGTTATGCTCCTTGATTATCCTATCTGCCTTCTCGAGCAGTAGTATCTGGTGGTCGGAGTTGTATGCTTCGGCGTATATGATCTTCTCGGCGACACTGTCAAAGTCTAGCCCCAGGTGTTTAGCCATCTGTTCTATCCGTTCTATCCTGAACGTGTTTTCAGTATCGATGTAGAGTGCAGCCCCCTCGAGGCCGCCCCTCTCATAGGGGAGCTGGACATTAACAGCTAACTGGTGGCAGATCTGGCTTTTACCCGAGCCAAACTCGCCGAAGAACTCTGTGATGGCCTGAGTCTCTATCCCACCACCCAGCAAACTATCCAGCGCCTTACTGCCTGTTGTGAGGTGTCTGACGTTGCTCTTTAGCGATGCGAGCTCTTTAGCGGTCACCCAAGATATCTCTATCGACTTTCTGGCCAAGTCTATCAGTTCTAAAGCCCTCTTCTCACCTATACCTGCCGCCTCGAGCTCGGCTACTGTAGCTGTCGCTAAGGCCTCTATTGTGGAGCATCCTATCTCCCTCAGCCTCTCGACCGTTGCAGGACCTACGCCTGGGAGCTCCGATATGTCGCTATACTTCCTCTCCCCCTCCCTAGCCCTCTCCCTCTGAGGCATCCCCAAGTCTAGGCTGGGTCCCAACTCTTATTAAACACTTAACACACCTGTCTGGAGATCCTCTCCCCTCCAACAATTCCCTAAGGCGCCTCCTGCTCTCTGGCATCGATGAGACAGAGACACTTATCAAGTGATATGATCCAGCGGAGGAAAGTGTTAAGCCCAGCCCTCAAGGCTACGAGGTCGTCGGCATCGAGGTTCAAATCTAAGGCCCCTTCTCTGAGCTGGATAGAGGCTCTAACCCTCCTAGAGGGTAGGGAGGATAGCTCCGGCTTTATCGCCCTTAAAATTGTATCGCTATAAGGTGTCTCGACTATTATCCTGAGGCGAGAGGGATGCCCCACCAAGACTCGAACCATCCTCGACGCCTATACCTTTTGTCGAGATTATATGTGTTAAAAGATATATATGAGGGATAGCTAAGTTTACGTCTCGGATTGCCGACGGCCTACGTGTTAATCAATACCGAGATAGGTGCCGAGGAGGAGGTCTTGAAACAGCTGAGGCAGATGCCACCTGTTAAAGAGGCATACCTAGTCTATGGCGTCTATGACATTGTGGCCAAGGTTGAGGCAGAGTCGATGGATAAGCTAAAGGAGACTGTTTCCTGGAACATTAGGAGGCTCGAGAAGGTCAGATCAACGCTAACTATGCTTGTCATGTCGCCTGAGTGACTCCAGCTTCAGAGGGGCTGTGAGGTGTCTCCGCGCTGAGACACTGACTTCATAGATTCCCTCTGATATCTTTCTCCCCACATCTACATAAACAGGCTTTAGCTCTGGCATCTTAATCCTACATTTCTCACATCTGTAGCCCTTACCCCGCCCCATGCTCTTCATCCGACGGCCACAAACGTTACATTTGGGGGCGGCCTTTGATACTGCTTTCACCAACCTGATTATTGCGAGCTTCTCTAGATTCATTGTAAGGCCGTAGGGCTTTGCCTTGAGAGCACCATATGCTAGGACCTCATCACCCACCACCAAGCCTTGGACAACCCTTCTGAAACTACCCGTCGGCTCATAGGCTGCAAGGGTGACCTCTCCGGTCCCGTCGCTAACCTTGATGAAGACATGTCCACCAGCTATAATGTTAGGGCGCGAAGAGACTACTCCCCTCACGACGTATGATGTGTTCGGCTTCATGTCGCGGATTCTGGCGGGTACGTAGTGTAAATCGCTTGCCTGATTTGTCTTGAAGACCATATAGAAGTCGACCGGCTCGTAAAACCTCACCATGCCTAACCCCTTCTCCGCGTGCTGTGGGGTTATCGCGCGGACACCGGCTAACACTGGGCATGGTGTGTGTGGAGTGATCCTGACCTCCCCCTTCTCATAGTCGTAGTTATCAAAGGTGTATTGTGTGAGGGCTCTATCCATCTCGATCACGCTCTGCTCGTCGACGAGCCTTTCTCTACCCCACATCTCAGGAACGCGATAGGCGATAGCCTCAAAGGTCTTCAAGGAGTCTGGTTCTGCACCCACGGCAGCGGCTGCCCCAACAATTCCCCTACCCTCCTTCATCTGCACGTAGCGGACACCCAGTTCGTAGCATCTCTGCTCAACCTCCGCGGGCTCAATAATCTCTCGAACAGCCCTCCAATACAGCTCTCTCAAGTGCCCGGCCTGCTCGTCCCACGCATACACGATTCCGGGGTCTGTGCCTTCAGACTCGAGGTCCGCCCACCGTTCAACAGCTGAGACTACTATTTCCTCGATCTGGGATATGTCGCTTGAATTGGCACGGATTGAGATACAGATGGCAGCGTTCCCACGGGTTTTGTAGGGGCAGTTAGGATTGAGCCTTACGAGCCAGGGAAGGTCTGCTGGCTTATAGCCACTCTTCTCCAGCTCCTTAAGGGCCTGTGCCGCGACATAGGTGGTGCACATGGTGCGTTTCGAGTCCGTATCATCAATACCTATCCGCAGTATCCCCTCCAACTTCCTCCTAAGGCAATCCTTAAGACATCGAGTCTATAACCGTATCTTCTTAGGAGGTCTTGAGGTACAGGGCTTTACTCGATGTTTTCGAGCCCTACGGCTGGGAGCCGTCCACGGAGCAGATAGCCTCTAGCCTCGGCATTAAGCCTGGCAAGATTCTTCGACTAGACCTCAACACCTCCCCCACACCCCCTGTTGCGTCGCTGAAGGCAGCCTCGAAAAAACTCCCTAAAACCAAGATCAACCTCTACCCGGACACTAGCTACTCTTCCTTGAGGCAGGCTATCGCGGAATACACCTTCCACGACCCTGATGCAATAATTCCAACAAATGGTGCTGACGAGGCGATAGACATAGTGGCGAGAGTCTTTCTTGAGAAGGATACCACGGCCCTGGCCTCAGTACCAACCTATAGCTACTTCAGAATAGCCTCTGAGCTCCAGGGTGCCAGGTTCGTAGGGGTCCCACGCCTAGAAAATTTCCAAGACAACCTAGACGGAATCCTCTCACGTCTAGACAGTAATACAGGGATGGTTTTTCTTTGCAGCCCCAATAATCCAACCGGAAACATAACAACGATACGGGACGTCGAACGCCTCTGCGCCGAGACAGAGGCCTGCATAGTAGTAGACGAGGCCTACTATGAATACTGTAAAGTCTCTGTGCAGCCACTTCTCCGGAAGTTTAGCAACCTCATAGTCATCAGGACACTCTCGAAGGCGTTCGGCTTGGCTGGAGCAAGAATAGGATACATCCTCGCCTGTGAGGAGACTGTGAAGTTGGTCAACAAGGCCAGACCACCTAACAGCCTCGGCACACTAAACATAGAGATAGCTCACCACGCCCTGACACACCGTAGCTACATGTACCACTCGGTCAAAAACATAGTCAGTGAGCGCGAAAGGATATACAACGTACTCTCGCGTATAGACGGATTAGAAGTCCACCCCTCACACGCAAACTTCCTCCTCATCCGTTTCAGAGAATTAGACGCTAATCAAATCTATGCCGAGCTGCTGAAACGAGGAATAGTCGTAAGAAACCTTTCCCAGAGCCAGCTCACAAAGAACTGTCTCAGAGTCACAGTCGGTCTAAGGGGTCAGAACAACAGGTTTCTCAACACCTTAAACTCAATTCTAACACTATTGAGGAGATAACCTAGAATAGGCGTCACGGAGCTCGGCTAGGAAACGGCGGTGCCACTCCTCGAAACCGCTGGGATCCTCCGGATACTTCTCGTAAAGGGCTATCAGGCGCCTACTCTTCTCCGCCGTCAGCCTCAGCCCCTTCGCGAGGGCTGGGTCCTCCCTTATCCTCCTCCTCAACTCTCCGTCGAATAGGTACCGGGTCAGACTGGTGAGGAGCGGGAACCGTGGATGCTCACGCTTCTTAATGCTCTCCACGTCCTCCTGTGAGAGGAAGTGCTTCATGCCGAAGCTAATCCTCTCGTTTGTGAGCCCTTGGAGATAGCGTCTAAGCACCTCAAAACTAGCCATTTGGTAGCCGCGCCTCCTCACGTATTCAACGTTATATCTCCAGAGCCCCTTCTGGCTGACATCCCCAGACTCGATGGCCTCGGTGACGCACCGCCCCAAAATAATACTCGCCTCAAGAGCAGGCCCAATCCCGCCGGCGTCAATCGGCCTAGGCATCCACGCGGCGTCACCCACTATCGCAAAGCCATTGGCTACGAGACAGTCATTCTGACGTCTCACAGGGACCTGCCAAATGTTGAAGGTGTTGTTCGCGTCTAGGGGTGAGGAGGAGGGTCTCGGATTCTTCACGGCTCGGTTCAAACTCAGGTACTTCTCTATCAGGTCTGGGAGGCCCTCATTGACGCCAAGGGAGGCGTTTCTCCTGTTGAGTAGGCGTCTCAGCACGCCGAGGCCTATGTTGGCTTTATTCTCCCCTTTAGGGAAGACCCATGAGTAGCCGCCGGGCGCTAGGACTTGGTCTAGGTGTATAATGCAGTAGCGGGTGTTGAACCATGTCTCGTCCTCCTCGCCATGCTCAAACTCCACAATGTACCTTCCAGTACCTATGATGTCGTTTTCCTTGTCTATCTCCCTCTCGATGAAGCTGGGGATGGGGAGGTTTGAGCGGAGCTTTGAGGCAGAACCGGACGCATCCACCACCACTTTCGCATAGAAATTCAACTCCTCCCCACTGCCTAAGTCTTTACATTTAACCCCCCTGACATATCCGTTGTCGGCTATCAATGTTTGGGCGTCTAGACCGTGCCTCACCTCTACGCCGAACTTCTCGAGATACTCGAGCTGGCGGGCGGCCCAGACTCGCCTATTCAGAATGTAGCCCTCACCATCGAACAAGACTTTTGACTCGTGGTCAGGCGAGTAAACTAGGACGCCTTCTACCTTATGCTCGACCTCCGGAAAGCCATAAGAGATTCCAAGATTACTACATGCGTAGTCTAGGCTTTTTTTACTGACAGCATCCCCACATGACCAGCCTGTCCGAGTTTTCTTCCCAAACTCTTTTGAATCGTTTCTATCGATCAAGAGTATTCTCAGCTGGCCGTTAGAGAAACGCGCCACGGCCATGGCCGTGTGAGCACCCGCAACTCCTCCACCTACAACTATAACGTCGTAGGCTCTGTCCACGCCTAATCCAGCTGGAGAGCCCTTATTTAAAACGCTCTCCCCCCAAACTAAATCGAGTGGTAAACTACAATCTTTTCATTTTACCCCTGATTATCCTCTCGGCTCTCTTGGCGTCGGAGCTGTTCGCAACTCTGAAGAGGATATTCATTTTCTGGTCGAAGATCTTTAGGGCTCCTATGTATATGTATAGGACGTTCTTCATGTGCCGGGTTATCTCATCGATCTCCTCGCTCCCAGTGGCGCCGCATGCCTCTAGAAACGGCGTCTTCCTATAGGCTGAGAAGAGGTAGTCAGCCCTCCCCGCGGCGTCTCTCAGTATTGTAGCTGAGAATTTCCTGCAAGACTCTAGGATAAATGTTGCGAATTCTTGGCTGATAAGAGGTGCGTCGCAGGGCAGTATGAGAAACCTGTCAGACTCTGAGAGGGGCATGTAGGATTTCAGCGCACCCCCGAGTCCCGCCCCGCTAACATGTATCCGCGCCATATACTTCTCGGCCGTCTCAGAGTAAGCCTCTTTTTCCGCCTCATCCCTTACCGAGATCACCAATTCATCCACCTCGTCCGGTAGGGCATCTAATACATACTCGATCATAGGCTTATCAAGGATCTTGTACAGCCCTCTCTGGACCCCGCCTATCCCAGAGAAATCGGTCAAAACTATCGCTGTGGCGGTCAAAGTCCTGACAACGAATCTAGCGGGTCTGCTCTAATTAAGATTACTTGGGGACTAGTGGAGGAATTCCAGAGTATTGCGCCCATAGTCTTCGAGTCAGGGCCCCGACGAAACCTAAATACAATACAGAAGTAGTTTGCCAGTTGATACATGTTGAAAAACCCCTTCAAGAGAGATGCCGGACACGGTCGAGGGATAGTCGCCTCAGATAGCAGATACCTAGAGATAGTCACTGCCCTGAAGATTCAGTCTGAAAAGCTGAACAGGACGGCTCAGAGGCTTGTGTCAAGGGGCAAGGAGTTATTCGAGCAGTGCGTTAGGGCGCAGCAGGAGGGAGACACGGGTCGCGCCACAATCTATGCTAACGAGATAGCTCAGCTTCGGAAGATGTCTCGAGTTGTTGTCCGGAGTCAGCTCTCGCTTGAAAAGGTCATCCTGAGGCTTGAGACCGTAAAGGAGTTTGGTGATGTAATGCATGTCCTTGGCCCAGCCACCGCCATTATAAAGCATGTCCAGTCAGATCTGGCAGGGGTTGTGCCCGAGGTTGCGGAGAATCTACGATATGTGGACGAAATGCTCGAGGGGTTAATAATTGAGGCCGGCTCCGTCACAGGCTCCATAACAAGCGTCTCAGTAAGCGATGGCGAAGCTCAAAAGATACTCCAAGAAGCGGCGGAGATTGCGGCACAGAGAATGAAGACAGCCTTCCCAGAGATCCCGGAGACCCTCAAGGTAAGCGAGGCGGGCTCCGAGACGAAGACGGTCTGATAAAGCCGTGGTGCAAGGCCCAAACTGTACATAGCTCCATTTTTATCCCTTTCCTAAAACCTTACCTACCGTCCTAGAGCTAGCTAAGGGGGTGGTAGAGGGGGTGTTTGAGGAGAGGCGAGCCGTCGCTGCCGCTAGCGCGCTCGTAGAGAGAGAGGGGGCAGTGCTGTTAGTGAAGCGTGGAAGGATGCCGGCCCGGGGGAAATGGTCCCTTCCGGGTGGCGCAGTCCGGTGGGAGGAGCCAATTAGAAATGCTGTTGTGAGGGAAGTGTTAGAGGAGACAGGCGTCCTAATAGAAGTGGGTCAGGTCTTAGACGTCGTAGACGTCTTTTATAGAGAGGGAGGCCAGCTACTATACCACTATGTAGTCGTCTGCTTTGCCGGCAAGTATCTTAGAGGAGATTTGAAGCCGGGATCAGATGCAGAGGATGCGAGATGGGTCCAGACAAATGACCTAAGAAACTATGACATTACACCTACCGCCTGGAAAGTAATTACCCGGGTCCTCGGCATCAAACAATGAATAATGGTTCAGAGTCCTTGATTAAACGCGGCTCCACGCTCCTAAGCCCCACATAGTGTCTCGTCAATTCTAGCAGGGCCTCGTGTGTGGCACCTCTATAAAACTTTAGACCCCTCACTCCAGCTCCTCTAAGAATTCTATCGACATCTACCCCCCTAATCGACTCTAGGACTCTCCTCTTAGAGCCATAGAGGAAACCCCAAACGGATGAGAATGATATGATAAAGGTAGCCAACTCTGAGACGCGAGAAAAGACGTGCTGCATCGTCTTCTTAATGGACTGATATGCGAGAGGCGTGTGGGTTGGGGACGTGGCGTGTGTGGCTACCACCCCGTTCTCTGAGAGTTTTGAGTACAGGAGCGAGTAAAACTCTGAGGTGTAGAGGAGGTAGGATGGGCCGCGCTCTAGGGGGTCAGTAACATCAACTATAAAAACATCCACGCTCCCCTCCAGCTTCTCAGCCACCCATCTCCTCCCATCCTCAAAAAACAACCTCAGCCGCGAGTCATTAAAAGCTCCAGAGGAGAGCTGGGGTAAATACTTCTGGCAAAGCTCGACAACCTCTCTATCTAAATCTATTAAGAACACCTCCTCAACAGTCTGCCATCTGAGAACCTCCCGCAGGGTTGCTCCCTCCCCACCTCCTATGATGACTACGCGCCTAGGCTCTTCGCTCAGGCACATAGCCGGGTGGACGAGCGTTTCGTGGTAGATGTGCTCATCTAAGAGGGCAGACTGCATCTTGCCGTCTAGGAGTAGGCATGTGCCGTAGGGCTCTGTTTCTAGTATCTCGAGCCTCTGATAGTTCGTCCTACCCTGGTAAATTGGCCTAATAATCCTAAACGACTCGACTACTCCTTCAGAGATCCACTCTGTATACCAGTAGGCCAGCTTATCCACCTCTAATCTTCTCTTCTTGGGCTTGAAGACTCATTCTCATATACCTCTCAACATTTAGTCCGCGTATTATCTCAAAGGCTCCCACGTTTGCCGGTTCAAGCTTCCCTACAATAAATTCATAGGCTTTCCACGGGTCTACGCTCTCCCCACATGTATAGATGTCGAGCGCCGCATAGCCAAGCTCCGGCCACGTATGTATCGATATATGACTCTCCTTGATAACAACAATTGCTGAAACCCCCCCGCCCCCGCCGAATTTCTCACGATACCTCCCCACTATTGTGGCGCCGCTATAGAGTGCCGCCTCGGTCAGTATCTCATCTAGCAGATTAGGATCGCTCAAAATGCCGGGATCACATCCAAATAACTCTACGATCAGGTGCCTGCCAAGGCCCTTTGAATTAGATACAGGGTGTCCAGCCCGGCTCCCACCCCTCATTTCGGCACTGTTTTCATTGATAAATCTAAATATTAAGTTTTATTGATTCTGAGTGGATAGTAAGGTAAAGAATTTATCGTTGGTGGCTTCCTAATTGTTAGAAAGCTATGCCAGAGAGAAAAAGTGTTCAGCTTAAAGTTGCCGAGGCGAAGCAGAGGGATGTCGGGCGGCGAATCGCCAGGATAGACAGCCACGCATACCGCGAACTAAACCTTACGACGGGGGATGCCGTAGAAATTATTGGGAAGAAGACTACAGTCGCTTTAGTCTGGCCTCCCTATCGAGAGGATGATGGACAGATGCTAATCCGAATAGACAGCGAGATAAGGCGGAATGCAGGCGTGAGTGTTGGGGATATTATCTCTGTGGTGAAGGCCGAGCTTGTTCCAGCAAGTAAAGTCGTTATGGCCCCATTCGAGAATCTACCCTTCGTAGGTGACTTCGCGAGAATAGTTAAGGTTCAGCTACTTAATGCGCCTGTTGCGCGCGGAGATGTGGTTATCGTCCCCATCCTTGGTATGGGTGTCGAGCTGAAGGTCGTCCAGACATACCCGGGAAACATAGTCAAGATTACTGAGAACACTTTGATAGAAGTTAGCAGTACGCCTGTTAAGAGGGGTGAGGAGATAACAGGTGTCACGTACGAGGATATAGGTGGCCTCTCTGAAGAGCTTCAGAGGATTAGGGAAATAGTCGAGCTTCCCCTTAAACACCCAGAGCTATTCCGCCACCTTGGAATCGAGCCTCCAAAGGGGATAATCCTATACGGCCCACCTGGAACTGGCAAGACACTTATAGCAAAGGCGCTTGCAAACGAGACTGGCGCCTCATTCTTCACAATAAATGGGCCCGAGATAATGAGCAAGTTTTATGGGGAGAGCGAGGCGAGGCTCCGTGAAGTCTTCCAAGAGGCTGAGCAGAGATCACCTAGCATAATCTTCATCGACGAGCTGGATGCCATCGCGCCCAAGAGAAGCGAGGTGACAGGCGAGGTTGAGCGGCGCGTTGTGGCCCAGCTGCTCACACTCCTAGACGGTCTCAAGTCGCGGGGCCAGGTGGTTGTTATTGGAGCTACAAACAGGCTGGAGGCTGTTGACCCGGCTCTACGCAGGCCGGGTCGTTTCGATAGGGAGATAAGGATAGGTGTCCCTGACAGAAATGGCCGGAAGGAGATACTCCAGATCCATACTAGACGTATGCCATTGGCGCCTGATGTGAATCTTGACGAGCTAGCTGATATAACACATGGATTTACGGGAGCCGATATAGCCGCTCTATGCCGTGAGGCGGCCATGAACGCCCTCCGCCGCTTCCTACCGAAGATCGATATAGAGAAGGAGGTGATTCCTGCCGAGGTTCTTGAGCAGCTTAAGGTCTCGAGAGAGGATTTCGCGGAGGCTCTCACCTATGTGCAGCCCTCCGCCCTCCGCGAAGTCATTATGGAAATCCCCAACGTAACATGGGACATGGTTGGCGGCTTGGACGACGTGAAGCAGCAACTGAAGGAGGCCGTGGAGTGGCCGATCAAGTACCCCAACGTATTTAAGAGGCTGGGTATCAGGCCGCCGCGCGGAATTCTCCTCTATGGTCCGCCCGGCGTGGGCAAGACCCTCCTAGCGAAGGCGGTCGCCACGGAGAGTCAGGCCAACTTCATTAGCGTCAAGGGGCCTGAGGTCCTGAGCAAGTGGGTGGGCGAGTCTGAGAAGGCAATAAGAGAGATATTCAGGAGGGCGAGGGAGGCTGCTCCCTGCATAATCTTCTTCGACGAGCTGGATTCGATCGCCCCTCGCAGAGGCCTTCACACGGACTCGGGCGTGACTGATAGGCTAGTGAACCAGCTTCTAACCGAGATGGATGGGATGATGACCCTGAAGGAGGTTGTGGTTATTGGGGCGACGAACCGACCTGACATCCTTGACCCCGCACTCCTGAGACCAGGCCGCTTCGACAGGATAATCTATGTACCTCCACCGGATAGGGCGGCAAGGCTTGAGATCTTAAAGATACATACGAGGGAAATGCCGCTGGCACCTGACGTGGATCTCAACCAGCTTGCCGCGATCACCGAGGGATATACAGGGGCAGACCTCGAGGCTGTGTGTAGGGAGGCAGCCCTAACAGCCGCTAGAGAGAACCTAGAGGCTGATAAGGTTGAGTGGAGGCACTTTAGCCAGGCGCTCCAGAAGGTAGGCCCGAGCATAACCGATGAGATTAAAGGAGAGTATGAGAGGACATTAAAGGAGTTTAAGAAGATGCTGGCATACATCTCCTAGGCGGCGACTCAGGTTAAATAAGGGGCTTTGGAGTTGGATTTTAGATGGACTCGACCTCCACGTGGATAGGCGTGGTAATGATTCTTCTAGGAGTAGCAGGCATATTCCTGACGTATTCAGGGATTTCCCACACCTTCGAGCTGGGGCTGCAGGCCCTATCAGCCCTACTACTTTTCATGGGGGTCATAATCTTTGCGGGCGGGCTTGCACGGGGCGGTTTTCCAAACGTTAAACCAATACACATTGTGAGCATCGGCCTAGTAGTCTTCGTTTCCACGGCAGGCCTCACGGTCTCCGCGGTCACATATTCCGGGCCTTTCAAGCTTTGGAAGGTTAAGGAGGAGTTCAGGGAGTCCCCTATCAAGGTCATAGTGAATATTATCCCCGGCTCCTGGGACCCTACTCAGCCTGATAATTTCGTGCCAAAGCACATCGCGGTCGTGTTAAACGTAAACCACACTGTAGTCTGGATCAATAAAGAGAACATAGATGTCTCCCACACGGTCACACATGTCAACAGGCTATTCGACTCGGGGCTTTTCGCGCCAGGGCAAAACTGGAGCTACTCCTTCAGAGAACCAGGCACGTATCAATACTTCTGTATTCCACACCCGTGGATGAGGGGGTCGGTTGAAGTCGTCCAACTCCCAGAAGAGGAGGTGCAGCAGATCCTCTCCTCCCTCGGGATTGGTTCTCAGCAATGATTGGCGAGAGATTTATAGCTATTCTTGGTGGCACAGCGGGGCTTGGGAGAGCCCTAGCTTTAAGGCTCACAAAGGCTGGGCGAAGAGTGATAATAGGCTCACGGGATGCTGAGAGAGCGGCGAGGGTCGCGGAGGAGGTGAACAGAATTATTGGCGGAGTATTCGCGGTGGGCGATCTAAACGAGGCGTCGGCTGCAAAGGCTGACCTAGTTTTCTTCGCCGTCCCGTTCCCCGGCCTATTCCAGCTCGCTAAAAACGTCAAACATGTAATGAAGACGGGTTCCATAGCTGTTTCCTGCGTTGTTCCCTTGGAATCAGACCTCGGCGGTGGGCCCGAGTATCTGGAGCCCTCCAGCGGTTCAGCGGCTGAGGCTCTCCAAGCAATCTTGGGCGATGGTGTGAAGGTTGTGTCGGCGTTGACCTACATTCCGGCCAATGCGCTGGAGGATCTGGACAGCCCTGTTGACTGCGACGTTGTGGTCTGTGGCGAGAAGGAGGCATCTAGGGAGGTCATGGAAGTCCTATCACTGATTAAGGGTGTTCGGCCACTGTACGCTGGTGGTCTGAAATACTCGAGGATCACCGAGAGGCTGACGGTGCTCCTGATAAGACTGAATAGGCAATACAACTCAGATAGGGTTGGGGTAAGGTTTACATATATCTGAAGGAGGCCGCAGGTAAAATAGATTGAGAGAAGTGAGCCAGGCGATCTTCAGGGCATACGACATTCGTGGGAGGTATCCGGCAGAGCTTGACGAGGCAATAGCTTATCGCGTGGGCCTATCCTTTGCGAAGATGTTGGGTGGTGAGGGCAGGGTCCTAGTCGGGAGGGATGTCAGGCTCAGCGGCCCAAGCCTCTCCCAGGCACTGATTGCAGGCCTTCTCGATGGAGGTGTTGAGGTAGAGGACGCAGGCATTGTTCCCACACCTGTCCTATACTTTGGCGTTGTTGAGCTGGGCTACAGTGGTGGGGTGCAGGTCACGGCAAGTCATAATCCACCCGATTGGAATGGCTTCAAGCTCGTGCTGGGTGATGGCGAGACTGTATCAGAGGTGCGGGGTATGAGCACGCTCAAGAAGATATTCTTCGAAGAGGTTAGGGTAGATCGGCCCCGGAAAGCCAAGGCAGAGCTGGTCGACATCACAACACATTATGTCGAGAGGGTTAGAGGTCTTGTGAGGCTCCGCAGGAGGGTTAAGTTGTTTGTGGACTTCTCGAACGGCGCGGGAGGAATCATCGGGCCAAAGCTCCTGAGAGACATAGGATGCGACTTGACGTCCCTTAACGAGGCGCTTGATGGCCGTTTTCCAGCGCATCCGCCGGAGCCGACACCCGAGACCCTCAAACAACTCGCGGATTCCATGAGGCGTGGAGATGCGGATCTGGGGGCTGGACTAGACGGCGACGCCGACCGCTCAGTATTTCTAGACGAGAGGGGCAGGTTTCTTGAGGGCGACCTCACACTAGCTGTCTTCCTCCACGGGCTAGATAGGAAGGGTAAGATAGTCTATGACGTGAGCTGCAGCTCCGTTGTAGAAGAGGTAAGTAGGAAGCTTGGGTTCGAGCCGGTTCTGAGCAGGACTGGCCGAGCCTTCATGCTCAGCAAGGTCAGGGAGGTTGGAGCTATTATAGGCGGTGAAAAGAGCAATCATATATATTTCTCAGAACTCCACGGATTTGACGACGGCCTCTACGCCGTAGCTAAGATGGCTGAGCTCGTCTCGAGGCTTGACCAACCCCTATCAGAGCTTGTAGATAGTCTTCCAAGATACTATGCATCCAGCATCAAAGTGGTTGAGGTTCCAGACGAGCTGAAGCAAGAGGTCGTCGAAAAGGTGGCGAAGATGCTACGCCCCAAGGCCCTGAGGATCATAGACATCGACGGCGTCAAGGCCTTCTTCCAGGATGGCTGGGTGCTCGTCAGACCCTCCAACACGATGCCCCAGGTAAAGTATACGGCCGAGTCAACAACGCCTGATGGTCTCAATAGGCTCACCCAGATGGTGGAAGAGGCCATCAGAGAGGTGTTAAAGACGAGTGTCTGACTTCTCAGCGCTGAACGACCTCTTCAGGCAGCTTGAAATCTTCGCGGTTAAAAGCGGGTATCCAGGTGTCTTCCTACTTTCATTGGTTGGGAGTGCGATTCCGTTTCTCCCCCTCCCCTACCTCTTCGTAGTAGTCATTCTCTCAGGAATACTCGACCCTCTTATGCTCGGGCTAGTCTCGGGGCTTGGTGGAGCGCTTGGGAAGATTACATCCTATCTCCTCGGAAGAGTGGGATACAGGTTTCTCGGGCAAGAGAGGAAGCGGAGTATAGATGCGCTCAACAGGCTGATTGGGAGGTATGGTGCCATCGGGGTCTTCATCTTCGCCCTTACACCGCTCCCCGACGACGTTTATTACATCCCTATTGGCATGACGAGATACTCCTTCACAAAGTTCATGGCCTACAGCACTGCGGGCAAGGTGCTCCTAGCGATCTTTGTCGCATATCTTGGACGGACATACATGGAGGCGTTAGATATACTCCTAAACGGAGGTTTCGGCGCAACCATCATCTCAATATCCGTGCTGGTGGCCATAACCGTCATAATCTTAAGGGTCGACTGGGAGCTACTGGCGAACCACCTCGAGAAGGGCGGGATTAGGGCGGTCCTAGCGAATCTTGTAGAAATACTCTCCCTAAGACGGAACAAAGCAAGAGCCAACCCTACGGGTCAAAATTAATAGGGCCCCTGCCCGCGAATAAGTTTTAGACCCTGCCGAACCCATGTGAAGTTTATGGGAGAGAGACGCCAATACAGGAGCTACGAGATTGGAATCGTAGACGAGAACTCTGCATACCTCGGCGTCGATAGGAGACTCCTCATGGAGAATGCGGGGGCTGCGGTGGCTAGGGTGTTGGCTATGGAGGTGCCGGACCTCACATCGGCTAAAGTACTCGTCGTTGCCGGTCCCGGGAATAATGGTGGGGATGCTTTGGTTGCAGCGCGACACCTGGCTGGCAAGGTAGCTAGACTATCTGTTATCTTACTGGCTAGGCCGGACCAGATCAGGACACCTGAAGCTGCAGCTAACTGGGAGGCAATTAGTAGAATGAGGAGGAGCGTCGACTATTATGTTTCAGACACGCTTGAGGCCCTATATAGGCTCCAGCAACTCTTCAGGGAGGCCGACATCATAATAGACGGTATATTCGGAACCGGCATCCGAGGGGAGATCAGAGAGCCATACAAAACAGCCATCAACTTCATCAATTCACCCCCTGCGAAGGTTTTCTCGATAGACGTCCCATCCGGTATGGACCCCGACACGGGAAAATACACCACCACTGTCAGACCTAGTGTCACGATCACACTTCACGGAGCTAAACCGTTCATGACGCTTCAACGGGAACTGGCCGGCAAAACCTATATCGAGCCCATAGGTGCGCCACCAGACGCCGAGGCCATCGCTGGCCCTGGCGACCTAGCCTACTCCCTGTCAAGGCTGAGGCGGCCCGTGTCGGCGAGTATAAGGGGTGGAGCTGAGGAGGCTCGGGGGGCGGCTGAGGTCTTGAGAATACTCGGAGTGGAGCCAAGGGTGGAGATGCTGGGCGGGGGGTTAACTGTGACGGTGGACGGTCTCTTGGTGGGTTATGGAGTTGCAGAGAGTTTTGGAAGCCTCAGCGCCCTAGTAAAGCCAATCCAAGAGCAGGTTGGAGGGGATGCGGCGGATCTCGCGAAAACCATTGGAAAACCCGTCTATCTAGTGGGCGGCTGGGACTCTATCTCGGACGGTGTTTACCTGAAGTCCAACTGGATAGAGCCACCAGTCAGCTCCAGATATATCCTAGGCGTTGCCACATCCCTCTCGGCAGCCTTTTTGGCGAATGGTGTTGAACCGATCTACGCCATAGGCGCAGCGTGCTATGCGGCTCGGAGGCCACTTAGGGGCAGAGGATCTGAGGACAGGGAGGCATACCTAGATGGGCTTAGACAGCTCCTCCTAAGAAAATAGTAATCAGACATATTTTAGTCTGGAAAGGATGCTTAGAAGACCATTGAAAGACTCAATTGTGCCATCCTCCCTTGTCCTGCCCGGTGGAATATAGTGTGTCTCGAGGGAAACCACGCCTCTGAAGCTTGAGGCTAATTCCCGTAGCTGTCCTTTATAGTCTATCATGCCTGAGCCTATTGGCTTGAACTTGAAGGAGCCATTCTCTACACAGGCGTCCTTTAAGTGTACATGGATTATATTTTCTTTCACTTGGGTGTAGCCGTCTGGGTATGGGTTTTCTCGGGCGAAAAATGCATTGCCGGGGTCCCATAGAACTTTCAGCCACTGGCTCTTAACCGCATCAAGGAGAACCCTAGTCTCACACCCTGTCCCGACCATGCAGCTATACTCGTTCTCAACCGCCAGTACGACGCCTTCGTCGGAGGCGATGTCTAGAGCCGGGCTGAGAAGGTCAGCAATACGGTCAAGATGCTTGGTCAGCCCTCCCTGCCACCAAAAGGTGAATATCCTCGTGAAACTAAGATCGAGCAGCTTTGTGAGCTCTATCGCCCTCCTCAGGATCCTTAGGCTCTGAGCATGGCCATCTTTGTCATCAATGTAGATTTTGAAGGCATAGGAATCTATATTGGATATCTCGAGCCCATGCGTTTGGGCAATCTTCTTAAGCTCGAGGACTTCGTTGTCGCCTAATACGCAGACATTTTTACCCCAGACGTCGCGTATCTCGACCTGTGTCGCCCCGAGGCGCTTCGCTACCCTGAATGCGTGATTCGGGTCCTGCGATATCTCGTCAGAGATTATTCCGAGCTTCATATAAGCCGCCTCAGATAATCGCGATAGAGGGGAAGTATAATGTCTCCGCTCACCAAGTCTCTGTGCCAGAACCTCTCCCACTCCACGGAGAGATAGCCCACATACCCCGACTGCTTGAGATCAGAGACGATTTCTGGGAGGGGGACAACACCCTCGCCGGGAGGCGTAAAAAATCTCCTACCCTCACTCGCAACAAAGTCCTTCAAGTGCACATGCCATATCCGCCCCTTCAACAGTTTGAATGCCTCACCATGTGAACCGCCGGCCAAGATTATGTTGGCTGGATCGTAGAGAAATATTGGCTCATCCGAGAGGCCCAACAGCTTCGCGATGTTAGAAGTCTCTGCAAGGTGGTCATGGGTCTCAATCATTATTTTTACGTCATAGTCTTCCGCTATCCTGACCAGCCGCTTGTAGCCATTTATAACGCGCTCAGGACTCTTCGGAAACTCGCCTCCATAAACCCTTAGGCCTGATGCACCAATCTCTGCGGCCAGTTTGACCAAATTATTCGCGAGCGAGGCGGCCGGAGTCCTGTCGCCGCCCTGCATCTCGGAGAGTCTGAGATAGCTTGAGAGGACCGGGACTGGCAGGTTGTAGGACTCTAGGAACTCTATCTGTTGGCGCGGGATAGGTGAGACAGGACTCAAGTGAATCCCGTCCTCAGCCACCCTTAGTTCGACGCCGTCGAAACCCATTATGACCGCCCGCTCCAAAACCTCGGCCAAAGCCAGCTCAGGATAAGCCAAGCTAGTAAAACACAGCCTCAAAGAAGTCCATCACCCCACCTGAGCGGCAGAGATACCTTCACACCCCTCTCGGAGCTCAGATAAATTGCCTTGACCAACTCAAGGCTTTTAATACCCTCATCACCATTCACTGGAAACTCTCTCTCACCCCTGATACAGTCGGCGAAGTCCGCTAAGAGTGCCCTGTGGAGGTCTCCAAATACTACTCCGCTGCCATCGACTTGTACTTCGCCCTCCTCCGTCGAGATTCTAAGCGAGAGGTCGTGTATCTCTGCAAACCCGTTCGTGCCTAGCACTCGTATCTTTCTATACTGCCTGTTTGTCGGCCGTATGTTCACTGTGGCTGAGATTGTTCCGAGGGCCCCGCTTCTGAATCTTATTGCCGCCGTGGCTACATCCTCCACCTCTACCGAAGGATGTGACGCGTTGGAGATGTATCCCGAAACCTCCTCCACCTCTCCACCTAGCCAGAGGACCAAGTCTAGCGTGTGTATTGCCTGGTTCATCAAGACCCCGCCACCCTCCGTCTCCCAATACCCCCTCCAACTCCTTGCAATCTCGTCACTCCTGTAATAATCGCTCTCACCTCTCCACCACTTAAGTTCAGCCTCAATTAGGTAAACTTTCCCCAGACCACCGTCTGAGACCAACTCCTTAAGCTGCCTAACCGTCTCCAGATACCTTTCCTGAAAAACCACACCTAACCTAAGCCCAGCATTCTTGGCGCTCTCAGAGATCAGGCGCGCCCCCCTCAGCGTCGTGGCCATTGGCTTCTCCACCAAAACGTGTTTACCATATTGGAGCGCGTAGAGTGTCTGGGGTGCGTGAAGGTAGGAAGGCGTAGCAATCACCACAGCCTCGACCTCAGGGTCTTTAACCACCTCGTCTATCGATGTGTAAGCTTTAGCGCCAAACTTCTGCCCAACCAGCTCAGCCCTCTTTCTAACCTGGTCTGCCACAGCGACAAGCTTGCAACTCTCAAGCATCGAGACGTTTTTCGCATGGACCTGCCCGATAACTCCCGCCCCCACTACGGCAAACCCAATCCTATCCAAGCCTAGAACAGGGCCTTAAGGGCCAGTGATAAATCCTCCTCCACCCATATTGCATAAACAGCGTGACCACCCATTGTCTAGCCCACACTCATTATAGTAATGCATGTGTTTGTAGAATTGTGCCTAGGTGCGTAAATCTTTATTAGCGGCATAAGCCGGACTCATAGGCGTGGAGTACGTTCGTCTGGGCTGGTCTGGGCTTAAGGTCTCTAGAATATGTATGGGCTGTATGTCGTTCGGCGATCCTAGGCGTCAGCCGATGGGGGGTGGTGGATGGATTGTAGGTAAAGAGGAGGCACTCAAAGTGCTGAACAGGTCGTGGGACTTAGGGATAAACTTCTACGACACTGCAAACGTCTACTCCGCTGGCCTGTCTGAAGAGATCCTCGGCGAATTCCTCCAGGGCAGGAGAGATGACGCAGTAGTTGCGACGAAGGTCTTCTTCCCAATGAGCGACAAGCCAAATGACAGGGGATTGTCGAGGAAACACATTATGAAGCAGGTAAAGGACTCCCTCCGCAGACTTAAGACCGACTATGTGGACCTCTACCAAACACATAGGTGGGACCCGGAGACGCCGATTGAGGAGACCCTCGCAGCCTTCACAGACCTTGTGAGACAGGGTTTCGTAAGATACATCGGTGGGTCAAGTATGTGGACGTGGCAGTTCGCTAAAGCCTTCTTCATCGCTGAGCATAAGGGTTATGAGAAATTCACAAGCACCCAAACACCCTACAACCTCCTCTACAGGGAGGAAGAACGAGAAATGATTCCCTTCTGCAAGGCACACAACATTGGATACATGGTGTATAGCCCAACTGCGGTGGGCGTCCTCTCAGGCAGATTCTATAGGGATGGAAGGCTTATAGTAGGTCCGGATGCGCCTGACCGCCTGAAACCCGAGACAGGCTTCTACGCCTACAGGGCATACATCGAGCCGCCAGAGAATGCGGAAATAGTTGGGAGAGTCATTGAAATAGCTGAGAGTAAAGGCGTCAAGCCAAGCCAGATAGCACTAGCCTGGCTTCTCCGCAAAGACGTAACATCTATCATAATAGGGACAAGCAAAATAGAGCACCTTGAAGAAGCTGTTGAATCGCTTGAAATCAAGCTCACAGACGAAGAGACCAGATACCTGGAGGAGCCCTACAAGCCCAAGCCAGTCATCCACATAACACAGCCACCTCCATTACGATAAGCGATCCAGGGCTCGAGGATTACCTTTTTCTATGTAAATTCTTAAAAGTTATATGGCTCCATTATATGGGTTGTGTATGCCTCACCACATTGAACTCTTTGTTAGTGATTGTCCTTTATGTGAGAGGGTGCGGAATATGTTAGAGGTGGGTAAATGTGCTGGATGCAGACTCGATATATACGAGCTGACAACACAATATGCTTCAATCCGGGAGAAGATCCGTGAATACGGTATAAGATGTGTCCCAACCATCGTGATTGACGGGAAAATTAAGGTGGAAGGGCTTCCCCAGTTCACTTTTATCTGCAGCGAAGAACTATACCGGCAACTGGAAATGAACTACCGTTTCAGGTAATTAATCTACTTGAGAACCCCGGGCCCACGCCGGCAATCGTATCAAATGGGGACGTTTAAGCACACTCTGCGAGCTCTCCTACTCACAATTCATCCCTATGGCGCAAGTTTTTGCAGCAGTAATAGTCCATATGTAGGCGCTTCTTCCGCCCCTTTTCAAGGGGAGGCCAAACCCTATACGCTATGTAGGGCTAGGTGCAGTGGCTCATATATACATGCTGAATCAGTAGCTAAAGGACCCCCATATTCAGCGAAGTCCCCTTCCCCTTGTTCTAAGGAATGTGGCGATGATAATTATTTGAATTATGATAAGCAGGTCGTATGTGATGATGAAGGGTGGGCAAAGAAATGGACAGGCGAACTGCGGAGTGCTTGTTATTGGGGTTATGCCTAAGAGATATAGGGCGAAAGCTTCTACAGATATTCCTATAGCCGGTGCCGTGAGAGGATTAAGCAAAAGGATAATAAGATATAACATAGACCAGTAAAAAGTCAACCTAAAACCTACACGTGGCTTGAAAAACAGAAGACCCACAATAAACAATTGGATGATTGTAAAAGCAATCAATGCTGTGGCATGGTGTGTCTTTGGGTTGTCAAACCATAACAATCCATCGAATGCAAGAATAATAAAACCCACTAAAATGGATAGAACTAACAAAACTCTTACCAGAGTGAAAGTTTTGCCAAGTCTCATTTGATTTCCAACACGTACTCTATAATATAAATTTTTTCCGTGATCTAACTTTTAGGCATCACACATGTTTGTATGGGTAAATATCGTGTAAGTCCGTTAGATCGGCTAGTTAAACACATCAGCTAACCATATTTCAGCGGAATGATGGTCCAACCTAATGGCCTACTATGCTAACCTGTATGGTGGATAACAGGGTAGCAGGTAAGAGAGTTACTACGTATTATAGGTAGGGCTCCGACGATCTTCCCCTACCAATTAATGCAGTTATAATGAGCATACACGGATGAACACATGTGACGAGTGTTAAATAATAGCGTATGTAATAACGGAGTCCTGGTCTTAAGTACCTGGCGTATAAGATATGTCATCTTTAACATGTAGAGAAAAGCTTAAATTGTCATACAAATTAGTGGCTAAGGATGGTTGACAGACCTATAAGGAGGCTTTTCCACTGGCTCTTACTAAGCACGAGGGGTGGACCCACACGTCTTCTAATACTCATGCTTCTCCGAAATGGGCCAGCAAACATTAACCAGATAGCGAACTCGCTTCGACTCCACTATAAAACGGTTCAATATCATTTGGAGGTTTTATTGGAGAATAAGCTGGTCGAAGCCGATGGGATAAAATATGACGTGAAATATAGGCTGTCCCCACTCGTCATTGAAAACGTGGATGTTTTCGAGTCATTAATAGAAGAGATATTCTCGCAAAGAGTAGAAAAGGTGAATATGGTGTGGGACCTCTCTGGATAACTAATATTGTAGTATCTATTATGATTGTTTTAGGTCTTTTATATTCGCTAAGAAACTATTTAATAACGAGAAGGCTTGCCAGGACCAAGTTTACAAACGCTCTTGTCGCATTAACAGCGATCTTCATACTTCAAAATACTTACGCTGCATACATGTTCTACATGCTCTCCTGGAGTTACGATGTCGAAATCGCTTATCCACTTCTGATGCTAAATCTTCTAGGCCTAGCTGGCTTCAGCATATTCGTATATCTTTCGCACGTATAAAGTCAGAATTTGGTGAGGCATAACTAAAAGCGTGTGTATGGCAATTCGCCGATACCTTTTACCAGAGACGCAGGACAACCAAGGTTAAGACCTATGTCGAGAGGACTGTATTACGGGTATGATGTTGAGCTGGAGAGCGCAATAGTGTTTCTGTGACTTCTAACGGAGTTATTGGGGGCTTTCATGTGGATGTGTGCCGTGGTGTGATATGGCTTCGCCAGTACTATCGCAATCAATCAGCTAACGTGCATGCCAGCTGCAGCATGACCCAATTTGTCGCTCGCCAAGGATGCGCGTGTATCACGCTTATTTTACGGTTTTGAAGATTTGGGAGAAAGATTAACTTCAGCTCTGACGTTTTATCAGGGATGTTAAATTACCTGATGAGGCGTGAAGTGTTTTTCTCTTTTCTGCTTCAGCTGGTTCTAGCCCTCTTTTTGGCTCACGGATATGATTTCCGTGTAAACTATCTAGCTGGAAGAAATGTTGTGTTAGGTTTGTCCCCTTATGAGGGCGGATATTTAGAAGGATTGTTGGCTATAGGATACGGCCAGTACGTACAGGGTTTAGGTGAAACTCCTTTATGGGCCCTTTATGCAGGATTGGCATACCTGGTATCAGCAGGCAACTTATTTCTCTTTAACTTGATTCTAAAAATACCCATTATCACGGCAAATATAGCTCTCAGCTTTCTTGCAATGAAAAGAGGTGGCGACCATTACTTCTTCCTCTACAATCCATTCACTCTCCTAGTATCTGCAGTATGGGGAAAACCTGATAATGTGGCAGTGTTGCTCGCAGTAATATCAATTACCATGTTGCATAGATTCTGTGGCCCTCTGTCGGGAGCTGTTTCTGTCATGATTAAGCCGCTGGCACTTTCAATGACACCGTCATTCATAGTCGCTTGGTGGAAAGAGAAGAAAAAGATGTTCATTGCTTTTGGAGCATCTGTTCTAATGTTTTTTACACCCTTCGTCTTATTGGGCTGGAGGTTAGGGACTGTTATCTATGGATTTCCTAACTGGTTTAGATCAGCTGGTGGGATATCGCCTTTTAACTTTGTTGAAGCAGTTTACGGGACATCTACCATGCCCTCGTGGCTTGAGCCTATATCATATGTTTCGGTGGTGTCTCTAATGGTTATGGTGATATTGGCGATTAAGCTTCTCCCGACCGGTAGTGAAGGTGTATTCCGCCTAGGTCTTGTCTCTGCGTCTCTGTTCTTTAGCCTTCGCCCATGGGTTTCGGAGCAAAACCTTCTCATCATTTTGTCGCTCTTTATCATCGTGTGCGGCAAACTGCCTTCGCGGTTGCTTTGGATAATTCCTTTAGTCTTCGCGGGTCTTAACCTATCGATACCACAGCAACTATATCTTTTATATCCCTCAATAATCCATGGGCTCGCTGCTTTAAATCATCCTATCCGGTACTGGCTTAAGTTCGTGGTATCGGTGATATGGATCATTGCCCTATGGGCGATCCTGGTTAAGAAGTGTCCGTGGAGGTGGTGGATCTGAAAATAATCGTTCCTGGGTTAGCGGTGACACATATTTTTTGGGGCCTATCCCTTCTACTAGAGCCTAGTAGGTATGTTTCTAAACCTATCATGCCTGCTTTATTCGCGTTCGTACATTTTATAATCTTCCTCTTGCTACTGACTCGTGAGAAGTACGGTGCTTTTTTAGGGTCTATTCTTCTAACCTACTATTGGTTCTTTGTCAAACCTATCGCGCCTATAGCTGAGCCTCAGACAGTCGGGATACTTGGCATCACACTATCCGTCCTAGTGCCGTATGCCCCTAAACTGTCGTCAGATAAACGTAGGACAATTCAAGATGCTCTACTGAGACTTGGCTTGGCATATCCCTTCATTGAGTGGGGATTAGATGCGTTCCGGAACCCTCTTCATTTCAAATCATATCTTGCTGGAAATGTTATAACCTCTTTCCTTATACCCGCAGGTCTCCTTGACTTGACTGTACTATGCCTTGGTTTATTCGAAGTTTCTCTATCGCTTCTAATTTTGACACGTTTTAAGAGACGTATAGTCTCGTTCCTGACACTTTCTGTATTGATTGTTTTTTCTTTAGTGGCTGGCTATCCGCTCGCGCTACCCCAGAACATAGCTCTCATGGTTGTTACATATGTTTGGCTTAAAGCATCTTCTTGAACTTATGATCGGTGTATAATTCCCACGGCTTCAGTAATACATAAAACGGTCCAAGCTTTTTCCTTAGTTTGGCTTGGGTCACGGCTTTCCACATACCATACTTGAGTTTCTCTAAGCTGAAGTCATGTTTAAAGAGTAGGCGGTGATCATACCCGTGAAGAGGTTTTTCCCATTCCTCCACGAGCATCTTATCTCTAACCATCTCATAGAGTTTGGTTCCAGGAAGTGGATATGGTATTGTCATGGAGAAATAGTCAAGGGGGAGGCTTGACGCCATTTTTATTGTTTTTAGCATTGTCTCGTTTGTCTCACCAGGATATCCGAGTATGAAAAAGGCGCCGACTTTTATGCCGGCCTTAACACTCGTATAAACCGCTTTCTTAGACTGCTCAACTGTCAGTCTTTTGTTCATGAGTTGAAGTGTCCGATCATCTCCGGCCTCGAGTCCGAAAATTATTTTGTGGCATCCGGCGCGTTTCATGGCTTTAACGACTTCTGCGTCGATCAAATCGGCTCTAGCTAAGCACTCCCATAGGATGTCTAGCTTCCTATCCATTATTTCTTGACATAGCCGTAGAACATGTTTTTTGCTGGCTATAAACAACTCATCAGCGAACCATATCCTTTCATATCCAAACTTATAACGTATTTCCTCCATCTCATCGACTATATTTTCTGGGGTTCTTGTACGATAAACGCGACCATAATCGGGCCTCCAACAAAAACTGCATGAAAATGGACAGCCTCGAGAGGCTATCATTGAGGTCATGGTATAGCCATAGTTTCGGAGATAATATTGCTTGTAGAGATCATTGTCATATAGGTCTCTGGCAGGGAAGGGTAAGGCGTCTAAATTTTTTATGAGAGGCCTTTGTCCTGTGAAGAAGTGATTCTCACCGCTTATTGGATCGTCTGGAACGATATTTTTTAAAAATTGCCTAGAAATGTGTAGACCTTTCACGCGCTGGAATTTCATGCCGTTGTCGAATTCCCTCATCAGCTCAAGCACTGTCTCTTCACCTTCACCTTGAACCACGATATCAAATAGGTTGAGGAATTTTATAGGATAGGCAGAGGGCATGGGTCCGCCGGCGACAAGTAGTTCTACCTTCTCCCTTAATCTTGAGGCTATATCCAATGCAGGCTTCACCATTGAAAGCATGCTGTAGATGCCTACTACCTTTGACTGAGACGCTTCTCTTATAACGTCATCAGGTTTTTTGAATGTACAGTCAATAACTTTGACTTTATATCCATGCATTCTAATATATGATGCAATATAACCTATGCCTAGCGGTGGAAACTTAAAAGACTTTGACCTACCGTCATCGAAGTATGGAAAAATAAGTGTTAAGTCATTCAAGCTCTTTAAACACCAGACGGTAGTGAAGTATATCTTCCTCTTCCGGAAATTCTAAACTTATCCCAGCCCAGTCGAGGCGGTTGCCAAGTACCTCCCTACCGGCGAAGGACTTAACATCATCTGGCCTATCAATAATCATCGATAGCTTTAGAGACGGTGAAACTAGTTCTACATCTCTATTTTCAAGTTTCATCCAAGGTGGCAGGAATTTCTTCACTCCGTCGATCATCAGGTGTGTGAACAACCGCCCTGATAGCTCATTTGCGACAAGGATGCGCATACTTTTGGGTGTCTCTCGCCTTGCAGTAACTTCGACCTCTGAACCGTTTATTCTATACATCATATGGACTGCTCCATATTTCTTAAGCCGTATGTAACGGCTTTTTACACGTATTAATGTACGTCCTGCCATTAACATGATGTATAGCGGCCTAAACACCTTACTTTGGAGGTAGAGTGGTGACAAAAGGGTCTTTAGCTTTCTGTATGGCTTATCGACGCATGCTTTTGAGAGATATTTTAACGATACGCCATTTAATTGGATTTCTCTAGATATGAATCCACTACTAAATTGATGTGTCTCCGCCGTGAGGGGGAAAAGAGTCCTTCTACCTAATATCCCCACAACACCGCCCAGCCCCATCCCCTCACCGATCAAAGCTAAACCATCTAAAACAGGAACAAGTCCACGTACAACGCCATCAATCTCGTGCAACGGGCAAGAAGGAGTGTCGAGTGTGAAGAAAAGCCTCTCGACTGGTCTACTCATCATTCAGCGGCTTTTGGGTTTTGTAGATAATGTTTTTCCGAGATTTAACGACGTTAAAGATATTTAAACGATGTTTAAATGTAGACGGCCACATATAATATTACTCCAGACTAGATTTGGGGAAACTCTTTTTTCCTCCCTCCCTCAATTACAAAGCAATGGCTTTTATACAATCTATGATAACCTTCACTTTCTTGGCTATTTCAGTTATACTCCCACTCTACATGGTGGCATATATTCATCTACTCATTTTATCGCGACGATACACTCAGCCGCCAAGGATGATGCTTCAGCAATATCCAAAAGTCTCTGTTCATCTACCAATCTTTAATGAGAAACACGTTGTAGGGAGGCTGATAGAAGCTGTGTGCAACCTTATCTACCCATCAAGCAAGCTTGAGATAGTAATCATAGACGACTCCGTTGATGAAACATCTGCCATATGTGAAGAACTTGTCAGAAAGTATAGAGCCAAAGGGATAAACATTGTCCACATTAAACGCAGTGATAGGAGTGGGTTCAAGGCAGGCGCACTACAGTATGCGCTCCAAAACTCGAGCGGCGAGTTTATAGCCATCTTTGACGCAGACTTCATCCCCCAGCCAAACTTTCTAATACAAATCCTCCACTACTTCACAGATAGCAGGATTGGGGTAGTTCAGGCAAGGTGGGGGCATCTAAACAGAGATTACTCCCCCTTAACAGCCGCACAGGCACTCAGCCTAGACCTCCATTTCACTATTGAGCAGAGAGGGCGTTCATCCAGGTATTTTTTGAATTTCAACGGCACGGCCGGTGTTTGGAGAAGGGCATGCATAGAGGACGCTGGTGGATGGATTAACTCCCTAGCTGAGGACCTTGACCTGAGTTATAGGGCTCAGCTAAAAGGTTGGCGTATTGTTTATGTTGATGATTTAATCGTTCCGGCAGAAGTTCCCGTGCAGATGAAAGCTGTGCGCAGGCAGCAATATAGATGGGCTTACGGCTCGATTCAAACAGCTATAAGATACATGTCTCAAATACTCTTATCACGTATCCCCAGTATCGTTAAGATACATGTCCTAATTCATCTTACCAGGCATTTACCTCAGTTACTCTTAACTGCCCAGGTCCTGATGATCCCCTTAGTTATAAGCTCGGGGATTCAAGCTCGCTTAGACGTGATGCTTGGATGGATGGCGTTGTATCCATTGTTATTAATTTCAGCGCTTTTCATCACAGCCCGAACCTATTATAAAAAAACATACCACAGCCTGCTAAAATTTGTTAAAGATGTGCTGTTAATGTTTGTATGGGGGATGGGCATGTCAGTTAACAACTCGTTGGCTGTCATCCGTGCATTTCTGAAAAAAGATTTAGAGTTTGAGAGGACTCCGAAGTTCGGCATAGTTGGTAAAAAAGGCGACTGGCGAGCGAGTAGCTACGCCCTCTTGAACGAACCCAACATCGTCTTTGACATCGCAATGGGTGTATACAGCCTCTACGCCTCTCTATACTGTTTCTATACAAGAGCATTTTACTTCCTTCCCCTAACCATATTATATTCTAGCTCCCTTTTTTACACTGTTTTTGCATCAATAATCCAGACAGCACATCGAAGCAAGCAAACACACTCCAGGCCACGTACCACTGTTCTAACTATTGCTTTAGCGGCGGTGTTTGTGGTTATTATTTTCCATTCTTTTGCGGCAATCGTGTATCCAATAGAAATGACCATCGCAGCTATTGAAAGGGCCTCATCCTCTGTAGATAACATTTACATGGTTAAACATCTTGACGATGCTCTTGCTCACCTCCCATCACAAGGTAACCCAGTATGGTTGCTACCTACTGCGAGCACAGACTACCAGCTCATTAGACATGATTTGCAATCCATTAAAATAAGGCTCGCAAATACATACAAAAACGATTACCTCTCTTACCACTCTGTCACAGAAGATGCGAGATATGCCTTAACAGAAGTACTTAGCCAGTTGCGGCGTCTACAACCGTTTGCATGGCTTAGCCTCTGGAACCTATCGGCATCACTTATTGCAGTATTCTCGCTTTTTTACTTCACGGTGAAAGAAAGTCATGCATAGGAAACTACTCTATGTATTTATATATTTGTTGGTGGGCGCGGCTCTAACAGCTGCTGCGTACGTCCAAGACGTTTACCCGCTTGAGCAGGCGGCCGGCTTCCTCAGCAGAGCCCAGACGGCTGGATACTCTGAAGAGATGGCTGCTTATGTTGATCAAGCGCTGGACCTCATACCTCACGAAGGAAATCCCGTCTGGATATTCCCTACACAGAGAACTGACTTTGCCTTGATAAGAAACGATATTTACGCGATAATTGACAGATTAAAAAGCCTAACAGACATTCCACGCCAAAGTGCCGCCTACTCACAGACTCTGATCGATATAAGAGGAAAAATAGCTGTGATAACCAACCAGATCTATGAAGCAATGCCCTACGTGTTTTTTAAACCCCTCAATATAATAGCCGCCATAATATATCTGCTTACACCAATTATCATACAAAGGATAACTAATAGAATTAAAAAAAGCCATACAAACAAGTCTGAATAATGATATTTCCTCATCTAACAATCAACTTATTCCCACATTCAATTCGTCCGCGAAGCCGCGCGACGGAATCGGCGCTTTGGGCGTCTCGCTTACCACATTCAAACATCTATAATTTTTAAAGCGGGCCCGCTGGGACTTGAACCCAGGACTTCCGGCTCCGGAGGCCGGCGCCCTATCCATGCTAGGCCACGGGCCCCCTCCCTCATGTTATCCTTCTTCCCTTCATATAGTTAAGCATGATGTCTGGATAGTCTGTTGTGATGCTGTCGACGCCCATCCTAGCTAACCTCACTGCCTCTTCTACCTCGTTTACCGTCCACACCCCTATTAATAATAGTCTTTTATGGGCATAGGATACGACCTCTTCACTCACGTGCCCGTGATATAGGGCGAGGGCATTGGCTCCGCATGCTAGAGCCCAGTGGACCAATAGTCCTGGCTTAACATCCGTTGCACCTCTAAGCCACCCTACGATTAGGCTTCTCCCTACTCCTGGCTCTAGGGAGTAGGCGTTCTTGATGACTTCAGGGTGAAAGCTCGTGATCAATACCCAATCTATGGCCCCACACTCTCTGATGATCCGTAGTGCCGCCACCTCCCCACCCTGCTCCTTCACCTCTATGTGTAGTACGATCCTACCAGCCGTCTCGGCCAGCACATCATCCAGCCTCGGGACAGGCTCCCCCCTAAACTCCTCACCCTTCCAGGAACCCGCATCGAGCCGCCTTATCTCGGACCAAGTCAAGTCCCTAACCCTGCCACTACCATTCGTCGTTCTTTCAACCGTCTCGTCGTGCATCAATATAACCACACCATCCCTAGTGACCCGCACATCTACCTCGATGCCGTCAACGCCCAGCCTCAATGCCTCCTTAACGGCCCTCAGAGTATTCTCAGGGAATCTGCCTGAGAACCCCCTATGCGCGGTTATGAGGGGTTTGTGGTACATGCCTCAAGCTACGGCCACATTCCTCAGGCTTTTAGGCTTTCACCACCCGGATAAACTGTTGAGACTCAACCTACTCTATGAGTAGGAGCTCCGGCCTAGAGTTTATTCTCGGTAAGAGGTGCATCTGCCCGAGCCCTCTTGAGACATAGAGCCGAGCCCCGCGGGGGAGGTTGTATAGACCCCTGCTATATTTTGAATTGGAGTAGAGTGTCACACCGAATAGATTTACTCCTCCATGAGTGTGGCCTGCCAGAATTAGAGTGTCTCCCTCCAGCTATCAGCAGCGTTAGGGTCATGGGATATTACAAGCCCGTTAAACTTTATCCTGGGATAGGCTCTACTTTCACTCCAATCATAGCCATACACCCTGCCAACCGAGGTCTCTGTAAACTCGTTGAACAAGACCTTAAAGCCGCTCCTCTTCAGTAGGGCTACTGCCCACCCCGCGTAGCCGCTCCAGTACTCGTGATTACCCAGTACAGAATGTTCTCATTACAGCTTATCTCGCCTAGAATTCCTTTGAGCCCCTCAAAGTCACGCGTCCCCTCATCAACCAAGTCTCCCGCTATAACTAGAACGTCGGGGTCAACCCTTCTGATAGCATCTGCCGCGGTCTCGATATACCACTCTCCCCGCAAGTGGTAGTGGAGGTCCGGGACAAAAGCTAGCTTGGAGCCAAGCCCCATCTCTAGGCGTGTTATCTCAAGCCCATTGTTGAGCGATGCGGGGTAGGAAAGGGTAGCACCGGCGGCGACTCCGAGGAGTGTTACACCTATAAAATCTCTTCTGGATAAGAGGTGCTAAATGGGCTATCCTTTAACGACGCCTATAGGAACTAGTCGAGCAACCTTCGAGCTGATGCCCACGTTGTGTGCTACCTCAACCACGTCGTCAGGATTCTTGTAGGCCTCCGGAACCTCCTCCACGATTGTATCTATTGTGTCGCCCTTAACGTATATTCCCTTGCTCTCCAGGGCGCGGACAACCTGGTCTCCCCGATACTGTCTTTTCGCCCCGGCCCTGCTCATCTGCCTCCCTGCTCCATGTACTGTGCTGCCGAAGGTTAGGTCAAGCGAGCCTGGCATACCCCGTAGAACCCAGCTCGCAGTTCCCATACTCCCAGGCACAAATACTGGCTGGCCAAGGCCTCTGTAGGTTTCCGGGATCATATCTGAATAGTATGTTACGCCGCCTGGGAAACTCCTCGTTGCCCCTTTCCTGTGGACAAAAACATCTCTAGTTTCGCCGTCGATCTTATGTTTCTCAAGCTTTACAATGTTGTGGCAGACATCGTAAACTATTCTCAGATCCATCTCCTCGGCTGGCCTCTTGAAAACCTGCTCGAAGCTCTGCCTAACCCAGTGGCTTATTGCTTGCCTATTGGCGAATGCGAAGTTTACGGCGCAGCCAAAGGCTTTGAGGTACTGGGTAGCCTCCGGGCTACTGGCTGGGGTGCAGGCAAGCTCCCTATCTGGGAGCCTGATGTTATATTTGGAGACGGCTCTCTCCATCAGTTTCAAATAGTCGCTGCAAATCTGGTGCCCATACCCCCGGCTCCCACAATGTATAAGGATTGTTATCTGCCCCTCAGTGTAAATCCCCATGGCTTCTGCTGCCTCCTTGTCAAAAATCTTGTCGACCTTCTGGATCTCGAGGAAGTGGTTTCCGCTTCCAAGCGTGCCTATCTGAGACTCTCCTCTACTCTTAGCCTCTCGTGAGACTACTGATGGATCTGGGTCTGGTATGTTTCCAGAACGGTATCTCGGATATTTCCCCTCCTCCTCGATGTGTTTATAGTCTTCATGCCATCCTAGCCCGTACCTCTCAACAACATACCTCGCACCCTCGACAGCGATTCTGTCAAGGTCAGAGTGGGTAACGACGAAGTCCCTCCTCCGCGACCCCAGCCCTGCGGGGACGTTTCTGAAAATGGTGTTGATAAGCTCGGTGATCCTCGGTCTAACATCCTTCTCGGTTAGATTAGTCACCATAAGCCTGACACCACAGTTCGAGACTACCACCCCCTCGGCGATGAAGCTGTGTCCGGGGTTGGCAACAGTTAAGTCGTAGACTTCATCAACCTCGCCGGCCTCCTCGACCGATTCCACCTCGTCCCACACTACGTCGCCATCGAGGTGGTGCTCAGCCCAATCCTCGAACCGTGGGAAGCCCTTCGGAACCCAAGGTGCTCCCTTCCGACCCTCATAGACAGACCTCTCTAGGTACCTGGCGTTAACGACCTCGTTGATGAGGTGCTCGCGGATCTCGCTCATCGTAGCTCCATCGGCCACCATCGCGATCGCCATCTCCTGCGCCTTTATCCTCAAGTCGATGACGCTTTGCTTAAGCCTAAGCCAAAGGACGGCAGCCAATGCAAGCCTCCGCCGTTGAGGATTATACTCGTATCCGATCCTGCCCCACAATCTGACCAAATTCTCAGGCCTCTCGGAGATGAGGAGCCTGAGCCTTATGCTTCTCCCATCCTGCGCAGCAACTAGTCCTGTCGTTTCTACCCCCAGTTCCCTTAGGAGCTCGGCTATTTGCTCCAAGAATCGCCGGCCATCGCTCTCTAGGTCGGGTCTCTTGCTCAGCGTCAGCTGCGGTACTTGGAAGTTGTATCCGTTCACCGTCTGAGGTTTGTTCAGCTCTGCACCGAATAGCCCCGCGAGGTAAAGCCTCTTGATCCACTTGGGTGCTGACAGGACCCAAGGAGGCACAGAGAACTCTACGTCCGTCTTCCTGCCGTCGGGTGCGCCCAAGCGCTTCAGGAGCACGGTAAAGCTTCTGGAGCTTACCCGCACAGAGCTCTCAGCCCCAATGAATTTCCTGCCATTGATGACGTATTGCCTCCTGCGGGTAAGGATTTTTGAGGTCCTGTATCCAAGCCGTTCGATGTCCCTCCTTATCTCCTCCAGCCCCTCCACACTACCGTAGAACACGGTAGTTTCACCATCGAAGGCACCATCTCCTGTGAAATAGCCCAGAAGCCTCGCGAGGTAGGGAAGCTTGGGGTTATCTAGCTTAAGCGGCAACAGCCCCCTCTTCTTCAACCCGGGCCTGACGGGTTCCGGCACGTCCGTTTCGTTTAGGACCATGCAGTCCCCAGGATCTTCATACTCAACGCCCTCAAAGGGGAAGAGCGCGATCTTCTCTCCCGGCTTGATCTCCTCCACCGGTTTCATGCCATCCGGCGTCAGCACGGGATGATCCGGGGTCGCGGTCAGGACGAAGCTGGATTTCGTCCTCAACCGAAGCACCCGGTCTCTTCCCTTCTTTATGACGAATACGATCCCAGCAGGCACTGAGCGCTTCTGGTCGACGCAAACGACCTCTTCGTTTCCCGTGAACCTTTCGATGGGAAGTCTATACCCCAGACTGGTTAACACCATCGTCCCAGCCGGAAGGCAGTTGATGTCGTAGCCGACGCCTCCGGGAGAGACGACCCCCTCGGTCGCGTCCATCGCTGCCACGCCGCCGATCGGGAATCCGTACCCCTCATGGGCGTCAGGAAGTACTGCGACATGCTTTTGGACGCCGGGCAGGGTCGACACGTTTATCCCCTGTAGGAGCGTCCGGTCGGTCTGCATCTTCTGGAGCAACTTTTCTGAGGCGAAGACATACACCGGAACCCTCATGTCGCTCCGATAGTCCTTCGATATGAGCCAGATATCCTCGCCGACCCTTTGAAGTGGTATACGCGTACTCATTCTGGAATCCTGACGTAGAATGCTCGGTTGTCTTATTTAAGTTGGAATTCTTGACATGGTTTTCTAAGTGTTTCTATATAGTCTATATACGAGAAAATATGATATATCTCACCCAATAGCCTATTTACATGGTAACCTTGCCCCAGTCCGAGTTAACAATATCACTTGTGGGAGCTATCTCTGGTCTGCTATATGGGTTTATAGGGCTGGGCTGGAGCAGTCTTGCATTTAAGACGCTTCTCATAACAGGTGTAGGTCCCCGGCAGGGTTACTCAATCTCCCTCCTCTCAGATGTCCTTCTTGAAGTGGGTGGAAAAATATTCCCAATAGGGAAATCTTGGGAAAAATGCTCCGCAAAAGATGCTACATTCTCTGGGCTGAAACTATTAAACACTTTACTGGTCAGTGCTGCGAGCATAGGCTCTCTAGAGACACGCTATGAGAAGCATTTGATAGTAGCTCTGAACCTGATTCTTGCCTTATTCCTCGCCACGCGCTGGAACGCAGGAAAGGGAGATGCATCACCCCCCTCACATAGTTCGTCTTGCGTTGCCTTGTACAGGAGTGGATGGCTGCTAAACCTATATCCGAGTGTAATTCAGCGCTCAAGAACTTTACAGCTGTTGACCACCTCATTGCCTAAGATACTTGTCATAGGGCTTTTTGTACCACTACACGAGGCGGACGCGCTTTATATCCTTCTCTTGACCGCTCCAGCACAATGCACTCTTTGTATAGCAAGGAGAGTAAGGGGAAAGATTAGTGAAGAGATACTGGAGAGAATGGCGGTAATAGCCTTTGCCCTCAGAGGATTGGTAAGCCTCATCTCATAGCTTGCACGGTCTGTATAATAGATGGGCTGGCCCATGCTTTATCAAGCATAAATATCGCCGTGTGCAATCTTTTGTCCGTGGCTAAGATCCGGCCGATGAAGAAGCGGGAGTTCGGTAAGGGTGTGGCGACCTGTAGGCGTTGTGGTACCAGCGTAGGAGTTATCAGAAAGTATAAACTTTACATATGTAGACGATGCATAAACGAGGTTGCCCCGCTACTCGGGTTTAAAGTCTACAACTAGGGTGGGGCGGCGGCCTCAACCCCTCAAATAGATAGGTCAGCTCAAGCTCCTTTATCTGGCCACTAGCCGCCCTCCTTAAAATGTCGAGGAACATGTTAGACCGCGCAGTTAGCTCTGTCAGATAGGATAATATGTTCTGGCTGAGGTCGCTCCCTCCCATCCAATTCTCAACTATCTTGACACTGACTAGGGCTGATGCGGCTAAGCAGTCTCCTATCCAGGGAGGAGTCACTAAACCGCTTCGTATCCCAGCATAGAGCAGGGGCATTACACCCAATTCGACGCCCTTGCCAAGTGGTAGCGTAGCTCGGCATAGGCCAGTGATGCTCCCAATTTCTTCACCCACTTGGATGTGTGTCTCAAGCCCGCTGTGGGGGACTGTGAGATGGATGGATGGTTCAGAGAGGTTTAGGATCGCATTTCCCGCCGTTGACAAGGAAGTATAGATAACAATTCCTCCACCTGTCACTTTACCATATTCTGTATCTATCAACAATTTGGCTATGCCTTTGAGTTCTTCGCCTGCCCTAGTCAAGACTACATACTCCACGTCCTCGTCATTCTTCCACCATCTCACATCCTTACACCAATGCTCCGCCCTACCTTCACCAACCGAAAACAATCGTTCAGATAACCTTCTAGCATCCCCAATACAGACCCTAATGGTTGGGGAAAATCTCCCACAAAAACTCTCTGAAGTCTTAAGAAGGATTCTATGTTCCTCGGAAAACTCGTCTACACCCAACCACTTGATATATCTAGCCCAATCTGTTGTAAATGGAATATAAGCTAACCGCTCTGAGACTCGCATCGACCTATGGGCTAGAATCACATTAAATCCCCCCCGACTAAGCTCATACCAGATTAGAGCGGCGGATAGGTCGGAGCCATGGACTAGGACGTCAACCTGCAAGTGTCAGCCAACCCTCTATTCCATAGAGAGGGTCTTTAATATTTCGGGTGGTATTTTATCACCCCACCTCTCAACGAACTCTCTTTCACGCTTCCTATCCCTGAAATTGTCTGGGAGCATGATAGGTATCTCGTCGATAATCGCATACCACCTTCCACACCTCTGACAAATAAGAAGCCCGTCTGTTATCTCGAAGGAGTAACATTCTTTACAATTAGTCTCTTTTAATTGCTCAATTAGTCCGTCGTGATAAGAACAGTACAGCTCACACCTCATAGTCTCTTTGACACTGTATCTAGAGTCTCTACTAAAGACGATCAGCCTTAATGGGAAGTTCCTGCACATTGGACAGGCCAGAATATCCATCAACCTATACTTCAATTTACACAAATCTATAATTATACCCCTATAAGAATATTCTCAGACTTGAGATTGAGGATGCTGGGCCCCGAGGCGCTGCCGCCGATAATCCTCACGGCGATTCTTTGGCTCTTTATCCTGAACCTATTCCATGGCGGGGTTGAGATAGAGCCTGTTGCTCCGGTTGTAGTGGTTGAGGAACCAGTTGAGGCGCCGGCGAGCTCACCCGCTCCATATCTCAATACCCTGACACTACTCTCTGTCATAGCCATCTCCGGCTTCACCTTATTCATCATCTTCAAAAAATTTCCCAAACTGATATCACTGATCTCAATCGGAGCCTTCTGGATAGTAGCCTTCCTAACCCTTCTAGTACACTTGGGATACATCGGACGGCTATCCGTTATTCTACCGGAAAGTGTTATCGTTGTCGTCGCCCTGTTGGTCTCAACTTTCCTAGCATTTCTTGTAAGGAGGGTTTCAGGCCCTGCCGCTTTAACCGCGGCCAGTGTCACGGCAGCGGCTGGGGGAACGATCATAGGATACATGATACCATTGTTCACATTCATAGCCCTAACGGCGTCTCTCGCGGTCTTCGATATCGTAATGGTTAAGAAGGGCTACCTATCCCTCCTAAGCCAAGAACAATATCGCGACAGAATACATTTGCTCAGGGGATTAGTGGTTGAGGTGGGTAACGTTAACCTTGGCCTAGGAGACCTACTCTTCTACACAATCACGGTCACGGCAGCCTTTTTTAGGCTGGGATTAATCCCAGCTATTGCGTCAAATCTCGCAATCATGATAGGATATTATTTAACCCTTCAGCTGCTAAAAAAGTGGGACACTGTCCCGGGGCTCACAATACCACTAGTACTTGCACTGGCCTCCGCCTTTGCCGTCCACTATCTTTAACTTTGAGACTTGATTTAGGCATGCAAATTTTATGCTACCCTGCACCTCTCATATTTATTCCGACTTGGATATGAAAGCTCGTGAGCTCAAAAACTGGATCTAGACGGGGCTTCCTAGGATCCGTAGGCAAAGCGCTTGTAGGTGGGCTGGTCCTGGGTGGCATAGCTGGCTCACTCAGTACCTATGCATCAACGGGCGGAGGGAGGGTTACAACGATTGAGCGGGAGGTCACTCTAACAAAACAAGTAGAAAGGAAGATAAAGGCGGGCTACGTGTACATAGGCCCTGCGAAGGATTTCGGCTGGTCATATTCTCACGACCAGGGAAGAAGATGGGCCGACAGCCGCGTCAAAGGGGTTGAGAGCGTATACATCGAAGGGGTTGGCGACGCAGATGTTAAGGGCGCTATGAAAAGCCTCATAGAGGTTGAGGGAGTTGACCTAGTGGTCGGGACTAGCTTCGGCTACATGGACCCAATGGCTGAGCTCGCCGCCGAATACCCTGAAAAATACTTCGTCCACATAAACGGCTTCAGGGCCGGAGCACTGGGGAACGCCCCGGATAACATGTCTGTAGGAGACATCAACACATACCAGATCTATTATCTCGAAGGTCTGGCTGCCGGCGCTGTTACAAAAACAGGAGCAGTCGGAGTTGTAGCCACATTCCCTGTCCCAGTAATTAATAGGCTCATCAACTCCTTCATACTCGGGGCTCGATACGCCTATAAGAAGAGGACAGGCAAGGAGATTACTGCGAGGATCGTCTGGCTTAACACTTGGTTCGACCCAACAAAGGCTCGAGACGCTGTCATCTCGCTAATAGACACGATAGATGCCGATGTCATTTCATCCTCCGAGGACTCGCCAACTGCTCTCCAAGTAGCGGAGGAATACACAACACAGAAGGGGCGGCGCACCTGGTGTTTCAGCCACTACACTGACATGACGAGATTTGGCCCCAACTCGCATTTGACCGGCCATATAGTTAACTGGGGGGCGCTCTATCTCGAGTTTTACAAGATGGTGCTGACAGACACGTGGCAGTCCGTAGACATATGGGCGAAGCTGGGTGACTTCACACCCTCAAGATGGGCTAAGCCTCCTGAGCAGAGCACACTCGGCAGTCCCGAGGGGGCGGTATACATGGCGCCACTCAACCCTGCTGTTCCGGAGGATATGCAGCTTCTCATAAGAAAAAGGTATGAGGAGATGAAGGAGGGTATCTTCGAGCCGATAAGCAGTGAGGGGAACATGGGTGAGCCTATCAGGGACTCAAAGGGTGTTGAGAGAATAGGAGTGGGTGAGCGAGCAAACCGAACCATGCTTATGAACATGGACTGGACAGTAGAGTACGCGGCAGAGACATGAGAGAAGAGGCCGACATACTGATACGGAAAATAATAGTACTCGACCCTGCAGACTCAAAAGTACTCCACGATGTAGACATAGCGATAAGGGGCGGAAAAATAGCCAAAATAGGTAGCGAAATTAAAATGGACGCTGCTGAGGAGATTGAGGGGGAGGGGAAGATAGCCATCCCGGGTCTCGTAGACGCTCACACACATGTATTCCAGATATTTCTCAGGGGGGCCCTCTCCCTAAGAGAGCTTCAGACCCACCCTGTCTGGCTTAGAGTCCTCATTCCATTCGAGGCTGAACTAACACGTGAGGAGGCAAGGATAAGCGCAGAGCTTGCCTGCATAAACATGATTAAGAAGGGAATTACGGCCTTCGCTGATGCTGGCGGCCCATATCCAGAAATACTGGCAAAAGTGGCTACTGAGGCGGGCCTACGCGGACTGGTGACACACTCAACAATGGATGCAGGCCCCGAGAATTATCGGCGGACAGCCCGGATGAATAGGGAACTGGTGCTGAAGTACGGGAAAGGACGAGTTAGGGGGTGCTATTCAATCAGACAGATAATGACCTCCACAGACATCCAGATAGACGAGACTTTCAGATATTCGCGGGAGGATGACGCTCTAGTCCATATGCACCTAAGTGAGGAGGTCTCGGAGATTCAGCACAGCCTCAGTAGGTGGGGTTTGAGGCCGATTGAATTCCTCCACAACAAAGGATACTTGAACAGCAAGGTTGTAGCGGCTCACTGCGCATTCCTCACCAGTCTAGAGATACAGCAGCTCTCACAAACAGGAGCCACTGTCGTGCACTGCCCAACAATCTCTATGCTCTACATGAATTTTCCAAGGATCCCAGAGCTAGTTGCGGCTGGAGTGAATGTGGCGCTTGGAAGCGATGGTGGTAGCTACAGGCCCCTAGACCTATTCCTTGAGATGAACGTCATGATTAGCGGCCTCACAGGATACTACGGCACACCATACCACGACTTCAATATCATAGCGCCTCTAACAGCATTAAGAATGGCGACTTACAATGGAGCAAAAATGTTTGGAGACGGGCTCGGCAGAATTAAAGAGGACCACGTGGCTGATATAACGATAGTAGACATTCGCAGGCCCCACCTCATGCCACTCCACGACCCAACCCTCCTACCCCTCTACGCAACAGGAGAGGACGTCACAGACCTAATAGTAGACGGCAGAATACTCATGCGTAACAGAAAAGTCCTCACACTCGATGAGGAGAAAATTATCCAAGAATCACGCGAAGCCCAGCCACAAATCTTAGATAAAATAAAAAGTGTATCCAAGCATCACTAAAAATCTAAGCAGACCTGATACTGCCAATACCGGCATGTGCATACAAAATCCTCTCTATACCCTCGACTTTCTGCTCTAGACCCACTGCATCACGTTAATAACCAGTATAGCCATGTCAGCAACCTACTCTCCCCTTTTCCTGGGAATCGCGAAGGTCGCGTGTCCCAGCGTGCCTATGAAGAGGAGTCTTGGATGGTGTATTTCAGCCTTCACCCTCTCGGAGAAGCCTCCTGCAGGCCACGACCACGGCGTCGTAGAAGAATAGACTGGGCCTATGAGTTGCGTTATCCCCTTTCTTCCCTTTTTGCCTCCTTAATAGCTTTGGTTATCGGCCCAGTTATCTCCCTCAACTGTTGTTATTCAGTCCTGCCTTCTGCTATGTAAACATGTTTGCCATCATAGAAGTTTTAAGCTTGGTTCATGATCGGTTTTTGTGTCTCTGTACGTCTGCTTAGCGGACTCGCGCATATAGTCATCATAATCCACGTTGTTAATGAAGATCTACAGAAGAGCGTAAGGTTCTTTTCACGGCTCTAACCTTTTTATGTCTGTGTTGTCAAAGTCCCTGTCGTAGCTGATTATCGTTAACCCTCTCTTCTTAGCGGCGTAGTAGTGGAGTCCGTCGTCAAAGTCAAGCCCGATACGGATTGCTTTTTCAGCTGCTGCTAGTTCCTCGTCTAAACTTGTTGAGATAATCCCAAGCCCCCGCCATGATGATATTTCTATGATAAGCTTTGAGACCAGCTCCGGCTCCCCCAATATAGCTGAAATAGCGTGTACGGTGAAGTGTAGAATATATGCTGTTTCCTCTCCTTTCTTTACTCTCTCGAGAAAACTAGCTGTCTGCTGCCATCTTTCTCGCTTGTATAGAACTTCTAGGATTACGTTAGCGTCTATCAGATACATGCCTGGCCCTCAAGGCCTCACATAGGTCTTCTCCCTGCCAACTATAATCCGAGAGCAGCCCAATTCCAACTATGGCTTCCACTCCCCCCACTCCAGACTCACCAACAGCCTTAGCAATCAAATCCTCGACAGCCCTAGAAAGAGCCCCCCGCCTCATCCCATACCTCTCAGCAACCCAGCGCCGAAACTTCTCCGCGATAGGCTTAGAAATCTCTATCTTCAAAACCTCCTTATCGTCCACAAGAACAAAAGTACCTAAGAACCTAATAAACCTAAGCTAGATAACGTGATACCCCTCGACTTAATCGGAGGGTCCTGGATCTCGATGGATGATTTGAGCGGGATGCATCGTGGCTGAGGACATGTTATATCTGAGGTTTGGATCTTCATAAGAGGCGGTGCGGAGCTACTTTTATGGAATGGTTTGGGAGCGTACTAGATTATAGGATGGTCTCCATAGAGGACATCTATTTTAATCTAAGGGTAGTGTCTCTGGCACTGTCAACTTTTACTTAAGCTTTTCTGAGAAGGGACTATGGCCTTGCCCGTCCTAAATCCTTCGTGCACGTCCTGGATTACCTGATCGGAAGGATCTCTTCCCTGTTCAGGTTCCACAACTATTCTCCATTGGAGAAGGCGTATGCTGTAATCCCCTATCTAGCAGGTCTCA
>BEHE01000007.1 GCA_002898395.1 Candidatus Calditenuaceae archaeon HR02 | reverse complement strand
AGGTTGGTATTGAGACGACTTCGGACGAGCCGAAGCTACTTCAGAGAGCTGGCAAACCGTTTAGAGACCCAAGGACAGGCAAACTATACAAATCCAGAAGAGACGAATATTACATCAAGATACGCAAGGGGTTTAATAAGAGGTTCTACGAGAAAGTTGACTTCACCATTGATAGAAAGAGGACAAGGCTAGAAGAGTATCTCAGGAGAAGAGGACTAATACCAACCCTCCCCCTCTCTTTTCCTCCCACTCTATTTCCCACTTACCTATAATCAAACCAACACACCCTCACCAATCTAGAGAAATATAGATGCGGGCCCGGAGGGGTTCGAACCCTCGACCTCTGGCTCCGAAGGCCAGCGGACCAGATATTGGACGAAAAGTCCAATATTCTCTGCCACTGAGCTACGGGCCCATACACCTGCGCCTCGTCCTGAGACAGCTTAATTGATAGCTCCTTGAGGTCTCTAAACTCAGTCCTGAAATCCTCGAATTCTGCTCGGAAGTCTTTAAACTCAGCCCTAAAGTCCCTGAACCCTGATCTAAGACTCTTAAACTGGGTTTTAAAGCCTCTGAATTAAGGAACCCAGGCAATCTACATGGCTCTCGCAAGGTCCCGCGCATCAACACTTATAGGCGGAGGCGACTCGGTCACAGCCATAGAAATCCTGGGACTCAGGCCAAGCGACTTCACATACGTGAGCCTTGGCGGAGACGCATTGATATCATTCCTCTCCGGCGAGCCGATGCCGATTCTAGGATAAATCCTGGTGGGGATTTATCTAGAATTGCGGCCGCCATAGGCACATTCATAGCAGCTAACCTCTGGCTCACCTTCTCCTTTTGCGACTGTCAGTGGAACAGACAGGACCCAGCTCAAGTCTTCTGGTTTTACTACTCAGCACTATTACTTAACCTGGCGATACTAAGGGATAAAAACCAGCCATCACTAATACGGCATAGGAGAAAGTAGAATTAATTCGACGTCCAACCATTGATGAAGAGACCGCTTCAAAGCATTCGACACCTTGCCGAAGCACCATCATCTAATCCGAGGAACGCTCATCTCGGCACTGTGAGGGATACTTGTGTACGGAACCACCTTGTGGCATGTGGCTCCCCTCAGTTAACTGAGGCACCCCCCTATCTATTACTATAAGGTCCATGACGAATGTGCTGGGAAGAAGATATATTAATCCCTTATGAGACCGAGATGAGCGCCGAGGAATAAGGTATGAGGTGCTTCTCAATGTGTAGCTTTCATATCTTTTGGTTAAAAGGATGATCCTCTCGCCGCCAGCATGGGGGCGCTGGTTCGTCACCTTAATGCCTATACGGTTAACTAGCCGGAAGTAAGGGGTTCGGAGAAAGAGTATTTTAATTATATTATTATTTAATAAAGGGGCTCAATTTTGATAAGCCCTGTGCATGCAACGAGCTATGCGCTGATAGGTTTGAAGGGAGGGCTGCGAAAACATGTGTGATGCCCGCGGGCTTAAATATTAGGTATCACCGGTGCGTTTGGGGCTAGATGTCTGTAGTGAAGAGCTCTTCTTCTGTTCCTGAGGCGGCCGTTGATAGGGCTGAGGCGGCCTTCATCCAGTGGCTTATTGACAGGCGTGACGGGGCGCCTAATTTCGAGCTGAGAAAGTTTAGGATTAGGCCGGGTGGGATGATTCCCCCGCACATGCATCCAGATATAGAGCACATCCAGTATGTCCTGAAGGGGAGGTATCGTGTTATGCTGGGTGATAGGGAGGTTGTTGTGAGTGGGGGTGATGCCATACTGATTCTCGCTGGGACAGTCCACGCATACTTTAATGATGGCGAAGAGGATGCCGAGTTCCTCTGCATCATTCCTAAGAAGAGCGAGTACAAGACAGTTTGGCTTGACGAGCAGCCACAGAGGAGCTGCTGACCAAACTATTACGCGCTATGAAGGTATTCAGTTATTCCTACAGCAGGGCAGGTCGAGGTGGTGGATATTAGGACGTCTGTGGCTATGACTATCAAACCCGGTTTGGCCACCTCACTGCTGCGCGTTAACTTCAATTCTTGCCGAGCAGGCAGAGTCATGGCTACTCATCCTGGCCGAGTGTAGGGCTAAGAAGAAGGAGGCCACGGTCCAGACGGCAGTAAAGGCATAGCTTCTTTCACACTGTACAGCATCCCATAACTGCGTAAACAATATTGGTTTATTTCCGGGAACAGCCAAAGAGGAATGGTGGAGGCAGTGCTTCGGGATCTCACCCTGTTCAGCCTTTCTGAATGAGATATATAAAGTTCCTTAAGGAATAGCGTTGAAGGGGTGTGTCCCGAGCCTAAGGGAGGGGTTTAAATGGTAGGGATAGCCATATCGGGGCTCGGAGAAGTCTCTCAGAACCACTACCGAGGCATACTTTATACGGAATACGGTGAACTAGTTGGGGTCTTTAGTCATAGTAAAGAGAGGGCCGAAAAAATAGCCAAATTATGGAATACAAAACCATACCACTCTTATGACGAGATGCTGAAAGATGAAAAAGTTGATTCTGTAGTAATATGTAGCGCTGATGAACATCACTACGAACAGGCTATAAAGGCTATGAAAGCCGGCAAACATGTGCTCGTGGAGAAACCCCTATCACTTTCACTTAAGGAGGTTATAGACATGGCTAGGGTGAGTAAGGAGGAAAATGTAACACTCTTTCCTGTTCATAACTATATCTTTAGACCCAAAGTAATGAGGGCTAAAAAGTTGATACAAGATAAGGAAATAGGTGAGCCTACTTATGCTCTTTTCATAGTTACACAAAGAATGGAAGAGAATGTTGCGAAAAAATATCATGGGGCCCTGTTCACGCAAGCATATCATTCAATATATGTTTCAAATTATCTGCTCGGCCTTCCTAAAGAAATTTACGCAAGTTGGAGCACAATAACATACAAAGAACTTAAGAGCGATGAGATCTTTGTCTCCACGTTCAAGTATGCTAATGGTGGAATAGGGAATATAGTTGCTAACTGGGCTGCCGATGATATATCAAGTGATTCTTGGATGTGGTTGGACAAAATAGTGGGGACGAAGGGAGTAATAACAATATCCTCATTTGGAGATGTGTCCTATCAGGAAGGAGTTTCATTTATGATGGCATGGACAGTGGATTACAGGGAATCGTTTATAAATCTGATGAAACATTTTGTAGACGATGTGTTGGCTAGAAAGAGAAAACCTATACAAACGGTATATGATGCGATATTGGTTCACGATATTATGGAGAAACTTAGGTTTAGTGCTGAAGAAGGTAAGAGACTAGTGTATTATCCACCCAAATTAGAGGGTCTTATTTAAGACTCATTCTTTATATCTCTACCCCTTTACCAATCCGAAGGTAAGTCCCCTCACAAGATACTTCTGGAATATAGCGACAAGAACTATGGGTGGTATGGCAGCGAACAACGCTACCGCGCTAACCACCCCGAACAGAATGTCATGCCCACCGTAGAACCTTGGTATTAGGGTCGGTAGAGGTTTCACCGCCGACCTTGTTAAGAAGAGAGTTAGCAAAAATTCATTCCAGCTAAACATGAATAACATTACAGATGTTGCTATAAGACCAGGGATTGAGGCAGGAAGTATTATCCGCATTAAGGCATGAAGGGGTGTACATCCATCTAGTAAAGCGTTTTCGTCTAATTCTCGCGGTATTCCATCAAAAAAGCTTTTCATAATCCATGTTGCAAAGGGGATGTTAAATGTCAGGTGGGTTATTATTACAGCTAGATGAGTATCTAGGAGGTTAACTATGCTGAACACTATGAAGAAGGGGAGGGCGAACGATATTGAAGGTGCTATGCGCTGGGATAATATGAAGAAGGCTATGTTGGGACCTAGCTTATATCTTGATAAAGAATAGCCGGCCAAACTACCTAGAAACAGACTTATTAACGTGTTAGTCGACGCTATTATCGTGCTGTCAATAATTCCCTGAAGACCGCCCATAACAAATAGACCTTTGTAAAAGTTCTCAAGGCTCCATGGATTTGGGATAAGTTTAGGGGGATAGCTCGCCCAATCTTCTTCGGGTTTAAAAGCCATGGTGAACATCCAGTAAAGTGGGAATATGAAAAACGTTAGGAAGAGAGTAAGAACAAAAATCTTTGCTACATAAGCCGTTCTCATATTCCACACCTTTAAAACCTCAATCTATATACCCTCATGAAGGCTGTAAGCAAGAGAGTTACAATTATTATGACCAGAAGGGTTAGTGTCGCCGCATACGTGATGTTGAGAAATTGAAGAGCCTGGTTAAATATGTATAGTGACACCACTTCAGATTCGAAGCCCGGCCCTCCCTTGGTAAGGATATAGGGAACTCCAAATGACTTAAAGATATCCATCAACCTTATCATCACAGTTATACCTATTATAGGTTTTAATGTTGGTAGCAGTATAAACCGTATCACCTGTATTTGGGAAGCCCCATCAATCTCGGCTGCCTCAATATAGTCTGTTGGAACAGCAGCTAAAGCAGCAAGTAGGACAATAAAGAAGAAAGGAGTCCACTGCCATACATCGGCAGCTATTATTGTTTCCATAGGGAAACTCACGGTTAGGCTTACTGGTTTCTCAAAGCCTAGAAGCTGCCATAACCTTAGAGACCTCATAAAATAATCGAAGGGTCCATAGGTTGGGACTAATGTTAATCCCCATATAAGTCCTACCACCGCATCGCTAAGCGCTAATGGGAAAAGGATGAATACCGAGATTATCCTTCTGCCTCTAAACGGCTCCCACAGCAACAGTGCCAGCAGGAAGCCGAAGAATAATTCCATCGGCACTGCTCCAATTAGAAGGTAGAAAGTCTTTTCTAGTGAGTTTTGAAACCTGATATCCGATAGGGCTTTCAGGTAATTGTCGTTTCCCACAAATTGGGGGAGCGAACCACGGAATCTTAACTGCCAATTATGAAAGCTTAGGTAAATGTTAAACAGAAGTGGAAATACGACGATCGTTAAAATGGTTATTATCGCGGGTAAAATAAATAAAAATTTGGTGGTTATTCTTGGCTTTGCCATAGCTTAATCTACTTAGGCCAAATTCCTGCACGTTTATACTCCGTTATCTGTTGTCTCCATAACTTTTTCTGCTTGTCTTCTCCCAACTCCCTAGTCACTTCCCTCCACTCCTGGACAACTCTATTTATAGCGTCCCTTGGGCTCATCTGACCGGTGACCGCGAGCATGATGTATCTACTAAGTATATCGGTATATTGGGCGGCTCCTGGTAGATATAGATCTGGATAACCATGAGAATAGTTAAGCTCAGCTGCTCTCAAATAATCTAATATTCCTTCTTTACTCCAGGCGGGGTTTGCCCTTTCCCAATGAGGTAACGCACCTACGCTTGTCTGACTGTACGAGAATGGATCTTCGCCGTTAAGACCACTTGGAACCCATATAGGAGATGTATCCCACATCCATTTCAATACCCTGAAGGCTGCCTCACGCTTCTCTTCTGGTGTATTAACTGTAATTATCATAACGCGTCCTACTCCAGTCCAGCTAAACCTCTTCAGCTCACCATTTACAACGTAGCCCGGGACTAGGGCAGTTCCCACCTGGTCGCCTTTAACTGGAAACTCCCCACTCCCTGCCCTAGGACCCACATCAGGCCATGTAAGGGTCATGGCTGTTATTCCCTTAGTCATGCTATCAAATACCTGAAGGGCGCCAAATTCAAGAGTTCCCGGCGGCATGAAGTCTAAAGCTTTTTTTAGGTCTTCCAATGCTTTTACTGCAGCTTCGTTAGGAACTAGCGGATTCATATCCTCGTCGAACCATAGACCACCTAGTGATGCAAACCTATCGAAGAATATTCCCCATGTCAAGTCTTTGAAATCTTCCACGGTCCCATATTCCTCTTCACCATCACCATCCCAATCCCATCCATTGAAAAACTCTGCAACCTGCAAGTACTCATCATATGTTTTCGGAGGCTCCAGATCCCTTCCGTACTTCTCCCTGAATCTCCTCCTGATATCACTGTTCTGGAATATATCTTTCCTATAATAAAGGGCATGGAAATCACCATCGTATGGAAGCGCGTAAGTTTTTCCTCCCCAGCTACAGTAGAGGAATCTATATACGGGTGGGAGATCATACATGTTGATGTTGTATTTCTCTATAAAGGGGTCCAGAGGAACTGCCCAACCTCCGCCCATTATATCTCCGTTATACGTGGGGAAATAAACAATTATGTTATATTTTCCAGGACCTGTTAGGTCTGCCATATATATTGAAAACTCGGTTCCTGGGTCTACCTCTTCGCCAATTAATCTTATACCCAATGCATTCTCGATTTTTGGAGCCTGATTCTGCCCATAATGCCCTCCTTCCGCAGCCTCTCCAGGGTCTATGAATGGTAGGAAGTTGTGACCTGCATCACACGCAAACGTGATCTCCACTTTTCCCACTGCAGGTGCTGTTACCGTAGTTGTTACAGTAGTGGGAGCTGCCGCTATCGTTGAAGTTACTGTCCTAGTAACCGTCGCCGTGGCAGCTGGAGCAACCCCAGCTGGTCTCAGGGACCATCCTAAGGCAACTCCTACGGCAAGTCCTCCCACAGCACCCGCTACTGTCCCTACAAACGCTCTCCTACCAATTTTTCTTTCTGGTGCACTCATAGGCGTGCAATTTAAGACATAACTTATCTAGTTTATATCTTTTATGATCATTAGTATCAAATAAAGCACCAAGAAGATAGGCGCTAACATACGCGTACCCCTCCTTTATGCGACGAGGGAGGGCTAACATGGCGTGATCAGTAATTTGTTAAGGTGTGCCAAGTTCTTCATTGTGGCAGTATCGGTCATGAACGTAATTTATCCGCTTCTTTTTATGCTGTATTCCTCCTTGCATCTAAAAAGGTACTCTTCAGCGGGTTCATATTCCATTTTCTATTCTAATCTTGAGCTAACACTTAGGCATTACCACGAAGTCTTAGTGCCGACCCAGTTAGTGTAGTGGTACATAAACAGCATTCTTATTGTGTCACTTATGGCCTCGCTCCTATTTCTGAAGAGCACCTCGTTACAGAGCATGTCAATCCTTTTGACAAGGGCTGAGCTAACCCTAACCTGCAAGAGTAAGGTATCCGCCGTTACAACTCCACTATACATTGTGAAGCATGATTAATAAAGCATTTGAGATTATTTGCTGATTTCGTATGGGGAAGAATATCTTTTTAAGTAGGGGCGCATATATAATAATTTGAATACCCCTATGCATGACTATGTTAAGCTTGGTAAGTTGGAAGAGAGAGCCCTCAAGCTCCTACTGAAGCATGGGGAGAGGGGGCTTCTCCAGTCTGAGCTCTGGCATTTATTGGGCATCACTAGTAGGGATGGCTCACGGGTGGCCATTAAGCTGGAGAAGAGGGGGTTAGTGAAGCGGGTTAAGGAGTTTGCGAATGATAGGTGGACTATGCGTCTAATCTCTCAAGTCAAGCTTCTGGATCTGAGCATAATTAGGGACTCTCCTTGCCCTGCCTGCCCCTATAACGACTCCTGCGGCCCTTCAGGAAGCTACTCACCGACTGAGTGTGTATTAATAGAGTCTTGGCTTCTCAGCCTAGCTGAGTCTAGGGCTAAGAAGGAAGAGACAACGGTTCAGACAGCGGTGAAGGCTTAGTATCTTTTACACAGTGTAAGCAGTTCATAACTGTGTAAACAGTATTGGTTTATTTCTAACCTAAATACTAAGAAGACATCGGAGCTAAGATATGGTTGCAACCACTGTAGACATCTTTACTTCCCTTTGGAGCATCTTCTCTACTCTTGGTGTTCTGGTAGGCGTTGTAGTAATGGCGTATATGGTTTACCTCATAGTCAGGAATCGCGCTAAGCCTGAAGGACCAGAGCCAGAGGATGCGCCTAAGCCCGGTGAGCTTCCTCGGGAACAGAAGGGTGCCAAAAAGCTTCTAATCTCAGTGATCCTTAGCGCCTCTATTGTCCTCACCCTAATCTCACTGACGTTTATAGCCCTTGACAATCTGGATAGACCGCCTGCTGGCGCGATGGAGGTGAAGGTCATAGCTTTCCAGTGGGGTTGGAAGTTCATCTACCCCAACGGCTACGAGTCTATAGGCGAGCTTAGAATACCGCGCGGCACACCAGTCAAACTCTATGTCACAAGCCAAGACGTGTTTCATAATATGGGAATCATCAGCCTAAGGCTTAAGGTTGACGCTATTCCCGGCAAGACCAATATCGCATGGACAAGGGTCTATGAGACTGGTGTTTATGATATCAGGTGTTTTGAGCTTTGCGGAGATGGGCATGGCGTGATGATAGGCAAACTCGTCGTCATGGATCCCGAGGAGTTCAACTCTTGGTATTCTTCTCTACAGGTGAGCTAGGTTGGACTCCCACCAGCTCCCACCATCCTACTCTATCAAAAGGTGGCTGCTCACCACAAACCATAAGGATGTCGGAATACTATACCTCGTTACGTCTCTATACTTCTTGATTTTAGGCGGTGTCCTAGCCTTAATTTTCAGGCTACAGCTTGCTCAGCCAGGACTTAACATACTCTCTCCCCCGGCTTTCAACCAGGCTGTAACGATCCATGGATTGGTCATGGTTCTCTTCGTAGTGTCTCCCCTGGCCTTTGCCTTGGCTAACTATGTTGTTCCACTTCAGATAGGCGCGAGGGACTTGGCGTTTCCGAGGCTTAATGCTTTGAGCTACTGGCTCTATCTATTCGGAGGCTTGTTGGTTATGATTTCTTTCTTCCAGGATAGGACACTTGATGTGGGATGGACTCTCTATCAACCCTTGACATCAGTCTTCTCACCATATGTGGGCGTAAACACGGGGGGTCTAGGACTGGCGCTACTAACTGCTTCGGTAACGGTTTCGACCGTTAATTTTGTTGTAACTATTTTCAGGTCGAGGGCTAAGGGGTTGAGACTAACTGCGCTCCCCATGTTCACAGTTGGTGTCCTACTCACCGTCTTGATGATGCTCTACGCATTTCCAGCCCTACTAGCTGGAATAATCCTCTTAGCCTCCGATAGAATCTTGGGGACGGTCTACTTCACCTCCCCCCAAGGCGGGGCTATCCTCTGGGACCACATATTCTGGTTCTTCGGCCATCCGGAGGTCTACATAGTCCTATTCCCCGCACTGGGCGTGTTCGGAGATATTTTGGTCACTTTTTCGAGAAGGCCACTCTTCGCTAGGAGGATCATCATAGCGGCGATGGTTGTAGTTGCTACCCTAAGCTTCCTCGTCTGGGGGCACCACATGTTCCTGACGGGCATGCACCCTGACGTTAGGAGGGCATTCACCGTGACGACAATAGCAATCTCCCTGCCCTTCGACGCCATAATCCTATCCTTCATCTACACATTGGCGAAGGCTAGGATTGAGCTCAAAACCCCCATGCTATTTGTGCTCGGCTCAATAGCAATCTTCATCATAGGTGGGATCACGGGGGTTTTCCTGGGCTCTATCGCGCTAGACTATGTCCTAAGGGGGACATACTTTGTTGTGGCCCACTTCCACTATACGATGGCAGGTGGCGCTCTTGTGGGGCTGATAGCGGGTGTCTATTACTGGTATCCAAAGATGACGGGCAGAATGTTCAGCGAGAAGCTGGGTAGAATCCATTTCATATTGACTATGATAGGCTTCAACACTCTGTACTTCCCCTTCTTCCTCTCATGGGAAATGCCGAGGCGGGTTCCAATATACGTGGAGAGCCTTGTACCACTACAACAGATCGCGACGGTCGGAGGATTCATATTCGGCGCATCATTCCTAGTAATGTTCTGGAATCTCCTCTATAGCCTAAGATATGGTGAGCCGGCGGGCAGCAACCCATGGGGGGCACATACGTTAGAATGGATGACTGAGTCCCCACCGCCTCCCCACAACTTTGACGGCACTCCGACCTTCGTTGATGGGAAGCTATCCTTTATAGCGGCAAACGGCGCGGCTCATGGCGAGCCCGAGACACACCTGAGCCGCTGGCCCTTCATGCTGAGCCTAGCCTCCTTTTTAGCGCTGCTGGGTTTGACGACGCATCTCCTCGTATCCGTTGTGGGTGTTGGCTTGCTTGCCTTCTCAGTCCTAGGCCTCGCGGGTGAGCGGTTTATCAGCCGTGAAGAGGACCTCGGCGAGAGGTGGCCCTTTGAGCGCGTGGATAGAATGAAGCTGGCTTGGTGGACATTTATCTCCTCCGAGGTTGTGCTCTTCGGAGTTATTTTAAGCGCTTACGTCTACGTGAGGACTGCGTCGTCTACATGGCCTGCCCCTGGGACGCTGCTCGACATAGGCCACGGAGCGGTGAATACATTCATCCTCCTCACCAGCAGCCTCACGGTTGTCTTGGCGCTGGCGTCATCGAGGATGGGAAGCAGGACATGTACAGCGGGGTTCCTAGCGGCCACGCTCGGCCTGGGCATCCTCTTCCTCTTCAACAAGTATAACGAGTGGTCTGAGCTTTTCAGCCACGGCATAACATTCTCAAGCGGGCTACCGGCCTCAACCTTCTTCCTAACTACAGGGATACATGGCGCACACGTCTTTGCAGGACTGCTCGCGCTCGGCTATCTCTTTGCTCGGGCGTTGAAGGGTGCCTACGTAGGAAAGGGGCACGAGACCCTGGAGTACTTCGGATACTACTGGCATTTCGTAGACATAGTCTGGGTCTTTATCTTCCCGCTCTTCTATCTGGTGTGAGGTGAGTGGAGTTGCGGGTGTGGGTATACTTCGCAGTCTTCGCCGCCCTTGTCTTGATGACGGTTCTTGAGCTGGTGGTCTTTGGTATGCCGCTCCCAAGACTCATCATAGACATGAGCATAGTGGGTCTAGCTGGAGGAAAGGCTCTGCTTATCGCTCTCTTCTTCCAACACCTGGCGTATGAGCCGAAAAGCCTCTCATCCTTCGCCCTGCTGGGGATAGGGGGGGTGGTGGCTTTCCTCATCCTGAGCGTCTACTCGATAATAGGGATCGCATTCGGATAGTTTTCTGATGGAGGTGGGGTTTCCGTGAGGAGCGCCTATCTCGTGGCGGTCTTTGCAGGCGTGGCAGGGCTGGTGCTTTTAGTTCTGCTGCTTTGGAGGCTTGTCGGGGGGCTATAGCCACCTCTCAAGCCTAGCGTTTTTCACTACGTGGTTTATCGAGACTCCTATAGCCCCGAAGACCGTCTCCGCCGCCCGTCTGAGATAGGCCCTATAGTACTCCTTGTCATATCTCCCACTGAAGAGCTGTGTGGCCCTTACCCTGAGGAGGGGGTTTGGATGGCTCTGCGAAGTGTATACGAATCTGACCTCCCTCCCCTTCTCAAGCCTTATCCCGAGGGCTTGGAGCTGGGCGGCCGCTGATGACTGGGCGAGGCCGCGGCTATATTCCTCGGGGTTTCTCCCCAGAACCTTCCTTATCTCAAGCTCCTCAAAACCTAAGCCGCTGTCAACAAGTCTCTCATACTCTGCCAGCAGCTTGACGCCCTCCTCAACGCTGCAGCTCATTACCTCCCCGATACTGTCGAAGGACATGATGGTTCTGATGAGTCGTTCCTGGAACTCCCTCACTATGGCCGGTGTGTCGCTCCTTCTAAGCTCTATTCCCCGCGCCTCGACCAGCCCGTCGTAGGTTAAGCCGAAATACCTCTTTAGGGCCGGCGTGTCTGGGTCTGTCCTGAGCCGCGGAAAGGCTATGAACTTGAAGTGCCGGTCGAGGGACATGGGCAGCCCAGTGGCAGCCGATATCCTCTCTGCAAGCTCCTCGTAGTCTCTCCTCGAGGCTCCTTCCCTCCGTACGAAGAGGGAGTCCACGTCACCGTAGACTATCTCGAAGCCCCTCTCCTCCGCGACCCGCTTGCTTGTGAGCATCGCCTCCCTCGAGACCCTGTTTATCTCCTCGAAGGCGAGGGTGTTTCCAAACCTGTTCCAGCAGCAGCCGCTTATTCCATACTGGGTGCAGAGTATCAGTTTCAGGGCCTCTATCCGCTCCGTACAGTAGAGCTCTTCGCTGCTGTTGGGTCTGAGGGTCTTCCTGAGCCTCTTGAGCCTGAGCCTCCTCTCAAGCCACGGCTGGAGGATTGAGGGGATGAGCCGGCCGCCCCCAGAAGGGTTCTCATAGCTGATCCCATGCTTCAATATGATGCTGGGGTATTGGGAGTCGAAGTCTAGGACAGCAACATTCTCGTGAAGACCGGGCCTAGGTGTGAACGTCACCCCGCCCCTGTCGCGCTCCAATAGCTCAACCAGACACCTCACCTCCTCCATATACTCGAGCCTCGGCGCGCGGATGTTCATCCGCGCGAGCTCGTAGAGGTTTCGGGAATCGATGCACCTGTTGCTGGTCCACCTCGTTGCCAGGCCCAGCGTCGTGAAAGAGAAGCGAGCCCTCTCAACAAGTCCTGCCAAGCCATATTCGTCTGGCTCGAAGCCGTAGAAGATGTCCCCTAGGAAGACCCTGCCCGCTGCTGAGCCCTGCGAGAGCCTCCATACATCGGGACACCTGCCAAAAGCCCTGCGTACTGCAGGCCGCTCAAGCCACTCATTAAGAGGCGCTCCACGACCCCACTGGAGCCCGGGGATGTAGATAAGGTCGGGGTCAAGGCTGGAGACCAGCTCCAACAGCCCCTCCAAGACCCTGTCTCCAGAGCCCTCAACCCACTGGGAGCGGCCAGAAAACCTTACGACCAGGCCAGCCAGCCGCGGGCCCGAGTACTGGGGCTGTATCTTTAGGAGCGAGAATGGAGGCGGCCTGATCTCGTCCAAGTCCTCTAGGCGCTCGGCGGAGACTATCCTGTTACCCACGACGTTGAAAGCTGCTCTACTGGATGGCTCTATCTGTAGGCGGTTGAAGAGGTATCTTTGGACGTGGGGGAGCTCCTCCCCGTATATCTCCGCGGCTAAGCCGCTCCTCCTGACTAGTGTTGAGACCCGGCCGATGCTCCTAGCACCGAAGGACTCTATCCTCACCAGACGCTTGCGCGTCGTATTCCTCAGACCTACAAGCCCCTCAACAACTTTGACGCCTCTAACAAAGGGCGACTGCTCGAGGAGCTGGACCAGCTCCCTCAGAGCCTCGGCGCTTCGCGGCTCGGCGAAGATGTAGGGGCGATACTCGTCGACCAGTCTCAGAGCCTCTCCACTAGGCGTCTTGACCCATACAACCGCCTCATCGTCCAGCACATATGCGTCGAGTATCCAGCCCTCTATCCTCCTCAGCCGCTAGACACCCTCCCCATATCCCTGAGCCGGGCCTCAATCTCAGCGATCCTCTTCTTCAGCTCCTCTATCTCGGCCTTGTTGTGTATGTTGGCCGCCAGATTCATCGAGTCTAGGATCGTTATCTCTCCCAACCCGCCCATCGCGGCGTGCTCCTGGCCCCAGACCTCCCTGATTAGCGTGTCCAGGGCTCTCCTATGCCTCTCCTCCCTGAGGAGCGGCCTATAGGCCTTCCTAAGCCGCTCGACCACCTGCCTGTAGAGCTGTCTGAAGGGGGGTGTTATCCTACCCAAGACCACCAGCCAGGGGGTGGAGCCGAGGGAGACCGACCGCGGGGTAGGCAGCGAGGCATGTTTGACGAGCCTGGCTACTGGGCCCGAGGGCCTCAGGGCGAAAAAACACTATCACCGAAGCCCTATGTATGAGCTGGGCGGGGAGCCTGGGAATGGCTCGGCGCGGGTCTGGGGTGTCTCCTATAGACTGAGCCGTGACCACCAGCGGTATAGAGGCTCTGGAGGCGGCCTCCATGAGGATTGAGACCGACTTGACTAGGGCGGACGAGGCCTCGGAGCCCTCCCTATCCAGGAACGCAGAGGCGTTGTGCACGACTATTAGCGACACCCTCCCCCTCTCCACGATGTCCTCCACGAGCTTCTCAGCCGCGAAGACCTGCCTCCTAGCGTTGAAGGCCGCGGCGCAACGTATTGCTGATAGGGCCTTGAGAGGCTCCACACCAGCCATCTTCGAGACCGTCGAGAGGGTTGTCGCGTCGACGAGGGTCTTCTCGCCATAGTAGTCGGTGTTGTTCAGATAAGCCACCCGCCCATGCTTCGAGGCCTCAACCATCAGCCTGTAGAGCACGAGGTCTGTGACCTCCTGGTCACCGTAGAGGATGTGCAGGGCTCCAGGCCAGAGCCCACCTATCAGCGCGTCAAGCCGCTCCAGACCGGTGGATACTGGGCGGCGGAGAAGCATCAGCTCGGAAGCCCGCTTCATCAACACTCACCAGCGCATCCGAGGGGAGACCACCTCGCCAGCCACTCACTACCGCCTAGGCTCCGCGTCCTCTATGCCCTTCGCCGAGATTCTAAATCGCGCCTCTAGGTCAGACGGGTGGTAGGGGCTGTCCATTATCTTGGCTACTCTCGTGTCATCCGGCCCCCTCCTCAGGAACACTCTATACGTCGTGCTGTGGGCTAGGACGTGCCCTCCGCTGGGCTTCGTGGGGTTCCCATAAAAGGCGCCGGGGTCTCCGATGACCTGGTTAGTAACCACTACCGCCACATTCCTTATCTCGGCCAGCCTGAGCAGCCGGTGGAGCGTCGCGTTAAGCTTCTGCTGCCTCTCAGAGAGATTCTCTCTACCCACATAGTCTGCCCTGAAGTGTGAGATGATCGAGTCTACGACAACGAGCCTAGCCTTATACTTCTCCAAGTGCCTCCCAAGCTCTTTAACAACGAGCTGGAGGTGGCTCGAGTTATATACCTCCGACACCACGACATTCTCCAAGACCTTGTCAGGGTTTAGGCCCCGGGCCTTGGCTATCTCGTAGATCCGCTCAGGCCTAAAAGTCGACTCGGTGTCGATGTATATTGCCCCCGCGGAGAGGCCGCCCTTCTCCCTCGGGAGCTGGACAGTGACGCAGAGGGTGTGGCATATCTGCGTCTTCCCACACCCATACTCGCCTACCAGCTCAGTCACAGCCTGAGTCTCCACCCCGCCCAACAGCAAGTTGTCAAGAGACAGGCAACCAGTAGTTACCCTCTCAAGACTCTTCCTCCTCTCCAAGACCTCCTTCCCAGTCATAAGCTCCGAGTCTAGGAACCCGCTGCTGACCAGCAGGAGCCTGGCCTGGAGACAGAGCTCCTCGGCCTTCTTCGCATCAATACCAGCCTCAACCAGCTCGCGGGGGGAGGCCGCTGCCAGGTCCAGCAGGCTGTATATGCCTATGGAGGCTAGCTTCTCTTTAGTAGCCTCACCCACGCCCCTCAGATCTGCTAGGCTGTAGATGTCCACCTCCTCACCGTCCTCGCGAGCCTCACCCCTCTTTGCTACAGGGCTCACGACTAAGACGGAGACCCCGGTATAGAAATAGCTTAAGACCCCTCGGCGAAAAATAGTTGCTATCACCGCACTCCTCTATAAAAGCATTGAGTCATATCGCCTCAACCTACTCTTACCTGACCGTGATTAAAGGTCTGCATATACCACATAAGCCTCTCATATTCCATCCAGGATGCAGTATAAGCCCACGTTCACGCTTAAGCTCATCCACACCGTCTAGAGGAGGTCTCAAAGGCGCCTGATCATAATAACTCCTCCCTACGGATTGCTGAAAAGAATCAATAATTTCGGTCCAAGGCTTAGAGACCGCCGAATGAGGGTTCGAGAACCGAGGAAGAGTGGGGAGTAAGGTGGCGGCGGAGCTATTCTATCACGACGCGCTCGATCTTGAAGTGTCTCTTGGCCATTCGCCGCACTATCCCCACGTTCCGGCCGCCCCTCCCAATCACCATCGCCTTATCCTCTGGGTCAACCCTGATGATGGCTGTAAGCTGCCCGTCCTTGCCGGGAACTATCTTGACCTCCCGTGCCTTTGCGGGTTTCACCGCGTTTGATAGGAAGGAGGCGGCGTCGCCACAGTATTCCACGACCTTCAGCCTCTTCTTCAATAGGTTTGACAACTCCTGTATTTTTACTCCTTTCTTACCGATGGCGCGGCCGAACTCGCCCTCCCTAACCAAGAAGACAATCTGATCATCGTCGGCTAGGCAGTCCAGCACTGTCGCCCCAGTGTAGCTCTGGAAAAGCGATACAAGCCTCATCTCACGCTCTGTTAGCTTGATCTCCTCGTCCGTCAACTAGCCTCGCCCAATAGTGACGAGTTGCCGGGGTCGATTATCGCAACGGTTGATGCGCTGAACGGTTTACCTAGCGCCTGGCCTATCTCCCTGGCTGTCAGGTCCGAGTAAATTATAGGCGTTTCAGAGATCTTAGCTGCAAGCTCCAGCTTCTGCCTCATGTCATCCGGGCAGTTACTGGCTAGGACCACAGCCTTGGCTGACCTCCTCACTACGCTTATATAGCTCTGCCGAAACCCGATGAGGTATTTCCCGGTAAGCCTGATAACCCCAAGCTCCTTCCTCACGTCCATTACTTCTCACCTGCATCTGAGCCGGAGCTGCTATTCTGGTTCGGCAGGAGGTCGCTATATCTCATTAGGAGGTCCACCCTGCCAGTACCGACAGGAACCTCCCTGCCTATTAATATCCTCTCAATGTTTCCCTGCAGGTGGTCGACCTCGCCAGAGGCCGCAGCCTCAACCAGTGTCTGGAAGCTAATCTCGAAGGCAGCCCTCGCAAGGACGCTCGACTTCAGCCTCACGACACCATGCCTCCCAACCTGCCTAACCCTTCCATCCAGGGTCATGGCGTCTGCCAGTAATAGCAGGTGTCTGACGTCTACGTCGAGCCCCTGCTCCCTCAAGAGCTGTTGAGCCTCCTCAACTATGAGCTGCCTCGCAGCCTCAACCCCGAGGACAGAGGCCACCTCGTGAATGTCATTCGTCCTAACCCTCCTGAAATCAACTTCAGGCAAGGACATGACCTCCTTGAGGTTTGAGCCCTCTGTCTGTATGAGGTATTCACCACTCTTCTTCCTGACCACAGCCTTTGTTATCCTCTTCACACCCCTCAGCCTCGTGTTAAGTATCCTGGTCTTCAAAAGCTCTAGAGAATCATGTTCAACCTCCTTAACAGTTAGGGAGACAGCCCGTTTAGACTCGATGAACTTGGGCCTGTAAGGCTTCAAGGCCTGGCTCAACTCCTCCCTCGTCACGGACAGCTCCCTCAAGGCTTCCTCGTCGAGCATGAGTATTATGTTGCCGGTTCGCGCCTCTATCCTAATCTCATCTACAACGTCTCCGACACTTATGTATTGGAGCCTGCTGGCGATCTTCCTGGCGAGCTTAGAGTCCTGATTGTAAGGAGGTTTAAGATAGATATACATCATAGGTGTGGAGGGGGCTCTCCTGGCGTCGATTATCTCGATAAGCCGGGGGAGTCCTACGAGAATGCTCTGCTCCCTAACACCAGCGAAGTGGAAGGTCCTGAGAGTGAGCTGGGTTCCAGGCTCCCCTAGGGATTGGGCGGCGATAATGCCGACAGGGTCTCCCGCCTCAACCATGCTCTGGAGATATACACGGTAGGCAGTCGCGAAAACCCTCTCGACAGCACCCCTCGGGACCTTGAGTTTGAGACAGGCGTCCGATAACTCCTGAATAGCTGACAAGGGCATTAGCCCTTCATACTTCTTGGCAACAGCCTCGACATCATCTGGTGCAGCCGGGCTTCCTGTGTCCCGCTCCTCCATCAGGACTTGCGAGATTATATTGGCTGGGATAAACGGCTTACCGTGGTCGCTCTTGCCAGGGTCAACACCATCCTCGCCGTAAAGGAATTGAACTATCTTCTTAGTGTCTGACATCCTGACCGAGCCGTCAAACTCTACGTAGAGTGATTCGAGAGCATTTATGAGCCTCCGCTGCATGTAGCCGCTCTGCTGCGTCCTGACGGCAGTGTCGACAAGCCCATCCCTGCCGCCCATCAGGTGGAAGAAGAACTCTATCGGGTCAAAGCCCTTGATGAATGGGTTGTAGACGAAGCCCCTGGCACGAGGAGATAGGTCGCCCCTGTCGAAGAATGTTAAGACCCTATCGGTAAATCCCCTGCTAGGCCTCTCCCTCCTAACTGCCTGTTGACCCACGATTGCAATCATCTGGTCTATGTTCAGGGAGCTTCCCCTCGCACCGGTCCTCGCCATGACGACTAGTGGGTTGTCTGTGGAGACGAACTTCCTAACGAAGCCGCCAATCTCGTCCCTAGTCCTGGAGAGTAGCTCGAGTATCTCGGACTCAAAAGCCTTCTCAGGAGTCTCACCGGGCTTAACCTCTAGTCTCCCCTTCTCATAGTCGGATTTTAGTTGCTGGAACTCCTTCTCCATCTTATGGAGGTATGATTGGACCTGTCTGTATACTTCCTCGGGCACCGTTAGACTCTCTATGCCGAATGTGAAGCCGCGGAGGTTTAAGTATGTGTTTGCGAGCCTGATAACTCCGTTGAGGAACCTTGCAGCCTCTTCGTAGCCGTATTCCCTGAATATTCTGTGCAGTACGCTGTTGGCCTTTTCTACACCCACTATAGCCTTATCAATAAATCCCTGGACAAGTTTCCCCCTCTCTATTACTACCTGTGTATCTGAGCTGAAGTTGGACTGAACCCTGTGTGATAGGGTGGGTGGCAGGAGTAGGCTGAACACCTGCTTACCACTCCATAGCGGCTGAGGATCTGTCTTCTCAGGTGGAGGTAGCTCACCCTTATAGCCTATGGCTGAGAGGAGGTATCCTAGCGTCTGCTTATCAACATATGTGCCGTCCTTTGTCAACAGGTAGAGCGAGGTCAAGAAGTCTCTGATCGCACCTATAATCGGTGCGCCATATCTGGCGGAGATTATATTGCGCTGGACCTGTAGTAGGAGTCTGGCCTCCGCCTGAGCTTCCTCACTCTGCGGGACATGGAGGTTCATCTCGTCGCCGTCGAAGTCGGCGTTATAGGGTGTGCATACCGCCAAGTTGAGCCTGAAGGTCTTGTAGGGGAGTACTCTGACGCGGTGAGCCATAATGGAGACTCGGTGTAGGCTCGGCTGCCTATTGAAGAGTACAATGTCGCCGTCTCTTAGATGTCTCTCCACAATCCACCCTTCCTCAAGGCTCTCAGCAACCTCATCCAAGTTCTGAACATTCTTCAAACGAATCATCTTCCTGTCAGGCTTTATCACGTATTTTGCTCCTGGATACTTGTCAGGCCCGTTCCTCACCATCTCCTTCAGCTTCTCCTTATTCCATGGAGTGACGACTTCCGGCACGGTGAGCTGCATAGCTATCTCGAGTGGGACACCCACCTCGTCGAAGTCTATGAGGGGGTCGGGTGAGATGACCGTGCGCGCGGAGAAGTCGACGCGTTTCCCAGAAAGGTTAAGCCTGAAGCGCCCCTCCTTACCCTTAAGCCTCTGGGCGAGCGTCTTCAGTATTCTGCCCGACCTATGCTGGGCCGGTGAGACTCCTATCGTCTCGTTATTGATGTAGGTTGTTACGTGATATTGTAGTAGGTCTGAGAGCTCGGCTATGACGGGTGAGGGTGCCGCCGCAGCTATGCTTTCCTTCAGCCTTTGATTTACCCTCAGAATGTCGACAAGCTTGTGGGTTAGGTCGTCCTCAGAGCGGTAATTGCTCTCAAGCGTTATTGAGGGTCTTACATAGACAGGGGGAACGGGGAGGACTGTTAGGACCATCCACTCCGGACGTGACGACTGGGGGTCGATGTCGAGTAGTTCAAGGTCTGAGTCCGGTATCCTCTCAAGCCTCTGCCTCACGGAGCCTGCTGTAAGCCTGACCGCCCCCTGCGGAGTTGATTCGACAAAAGTGGAAGGCTTCTCCAGCTCTATCTTAAACTGTTTCTCACCACAGTGTGGGCAGGTCTGGGTGGCCATTGCCTTTTGCTTAACCTTGTAGAAGAGGTGTCTATACATCCTCCCCTCCTGCTTCAGCTGCCTTAGTCTAGCCCTAGTCTCTTCGATGTCGCTCTGGCTTAGCAGTAGTCTACCGCAGGACCTGCACGTACACCTCAGCAGTTCATGAATAATCTTGACGAATCCTATGTGTATAACGGGGACTGCAAGTTCTATGTGCCCAAAATGCCCCGGGCAAGAGATGTAGGTGTTTCCGCAGGTCTTGCACCTCTGTCCAGGCTCTAGAGTACCCAGCATTGGGTCCATGACGCCTGTCGGTATCGGCATCCCGTCCTCGTCATAGGTGTCTGGGCTCTGTACCTCTACAACACTCATACTCCTGATTAGGTTTGGCGGAAGTATGCCGAACTTAATCGCCGATATTACTCCCCTCAGCTCCCACCCACCTCCTCGAAGATGAGCCTTGGATAGATACACATGGCTAAGAGCTCGTTCAGGAGGAGGAAGAATGCGTACGACATAGAGACCTGGACGCCTGAGAAGTCCTTACCGTGCACTGGGCAGATAAGCTGGTTCTGCTTAAGGTCGTAGTATGCCGGTAGACCACACTTCTCGCAGAAGTATGCGGAATACTTGTCGCTCTGCTCGAGCAGCCTGTCGAGGAGTAGGTAGCTTGCCCCGTAAGCTATTAGGCAGTCTCTCTCCATCTCCCCAAACTTCAGTCCTCCACCGCGGGAGCGACCCTCAGTAGGCTGCCTCGTCAGTATCTGGACCTGGCCCCTAGACCTAGCGTGTATCTTATCGCGGACCAGATGGTGTAGTCTCTGATAATACACCACTCCTACGAATATCTCAACCTCATACTTTCTGCCTGTAAGGCCGTCGTACATTACCTCAGTTCCAGCCCCCTTAAATCCGAGAGCCTCTAGCTCAGCCTCTATCTCCTCGAGGGGTTTGCCTATGAATGGTGAGCCGTCGACCTCCTCACCCTTCAGCGCTGCGAGTTTCCCAGCGAGGCTCTCAATCAGCTGTCCGACAGTCATTCTCGATGGGAATGCGTGTGGATTAATTATCAGGTCGGGTACGATGCCGCTGGCTGTGTAGGGCATGTCGGCCTGCGGAAAGAGCATGCCTACAACACCCTTCTGACCATGCCTTGACGCGAATTTGTCCCCAATTTCTGCAAAGCAGTCAGTTCTGATCCTGGCTTTGACCAGAGTGGTCTCTTCGAGCGTCTTAGTAACAAAGATGGTATCAACCACACCGGCCTCTGTAGGCTTAACGACCTCAGACGAGTCTCTCCAGACCATCTCCCTGGCAGGGGCTCTCATGTATTCTTCCATAAACCTGGGTGGGCTGACCATTCCGACGATAGCCATCCCTCCCACAACCTCTGACTCGGGGAAGGCAAGCCCATCGGAGTCAAGGGCGCGGTAGCACTGCTCGCCCCTGTAGCCCCTCACACTCGGTTCAGGTATGCCAAGCCTATCCTTCTCTCCGCCAATGTATTGTTTAGCCTCCACCTCATAGGTCCTATAGCTGATGCTGTAGCCCACGCCGCGCTCAATAGATGACTTGTTAAGGACAACAGCGTCCTCCATGTTGTATCCATAGCCCGTCAAGACAGCAACGACCAGGTTTTGGCCGATTGGCCTCTCTGTTAGTGAGAGCCGCTTCATGAAGCGCGTATACACTAGAGGCTTCTGGGGGTAGACCAGTAGGTGGAGCCTAGAGTCTGTCCTCAGGTTTAGGCTCGTTAGGGGAACTCCTAGTGCCTGTTTAGCCATTGAGGCCTCGTAGACGTTTCTCGGCGACTGGTTATGGTTACTGTATGGTATGATTGAGGCTACTGCACCCATTACTAGGAGAGGCGAGACATCTAGATAGTTGTGATTAGGTGTCAAGCTTTCCGGAGAGATGGCGACCAAGACGTTCTCCTCCTCAGACGCGTCTAAGAACTCTACAGCACCGATTGAGACTAGGTCCCTGAACCTGAATGTCCCATTAGACAGCGAGTCTATCATCGCCCTCGAGATGCTGGGCACACCATCCTCCACCACTATTAACGGCCTCCTTACCCTACCTTCGTCGGTGTAAATCTCGACTTCTTGGATGTGTGGGTACTCGTTTAGACAGATATTGACGGCGGGGCTTATCTCACCCTTTCTGCGGAGGGCTCTAAGCTCGCGGACAAGCGCCCGACCGTCTGGGTGGTAGCCTATCAGCTCGTTGTCGAGGTAGACCTTTGCGCCGTATGTCCTCTTCCGTCCGCGCCTCCGCTCGTCAAGAGCTACAAACACGCCGACCATGCCAAGGTCGACGAGCCTTCTCTTCAACTCGATCCTGTCCTGCTGCGAGAGTGGGACTGTAACTTCGGCGCCGAGAGCAAAGTTTTTGACAAGCCCGGAATTCGCACCCTCAGGCGTCTCAACAGGGCATATCCTACCCCAGTGCGTCCCATGCAGATCCCTTGCCTCGAAGTGTGCCTGGCTACGACTCAGAGGCGACTGAACCCTCCTCAAATGGCTGATGGTGGCGAGATAATTGGTTCTATTCAACAGCTGTGTTACGCCAACCCTTCCACCCGGCCAGTTCCCAGTCGCAAATGCGTGGACAACAACGTCATTAACTATGCTGGGCTTAACGAATGGTGAAATCGTGATCGGGTAGCGTGATGCCATGCTCTTCTCAAGTTGATACTTGACGTCTCGGATCAGCTTGGTGAGCGCCATTCTATATAGTTCTGTGAGCAAAGGATTCTCAAGCTTTATCCTCTTGTTCCCATAGTGGTCCTTGTCCGAGGGCTTCCTGAGGCCCACGCTTGTCTCCAGTAGCTTACCGACTATATCGCACAGGAGTATCCCTTTCTTGTATCTCGCGTCGGGGGTCGTCCCTACGTGGAGCATGAATATGTTGTCTATCATCTGCTCAGCCCGCTGTTTTCTATACTCCTCGGCATAGCCAAAAGCTATCCTATTCCCTATGTACACTAGGGCGTCATCCGCCGTCTCAACACCCTCAGCCTCCCTGAAGGATGGCTCGAGAAGTTCTTGTATCGCGGAATTATTCGAGATTAGATTAACTATCTCGCTATCCTTAGTCAGCCCGAGAGCCCTCAACATTACTATTAAGGGAATACCCTTGTAGATCCTCGAGAAAAAGACCTTTATGGGGCCTCCGGGCTTATAGGTGACCTCAACCTTACTCATCCTACCCTGCGAGGATGAGAGAAGCATCGCCGAGTACTGGGGATTCTCCTTCTGATCCTTCACAGTCACGAGGACCTTGTTAGGTGAGAGATCCTCTATCGCCACTATAACCCTCTCTGAACCGTTTATGATGAAGTAGCCACCCGGGTCTAACGGATCTTCACCTATAGCCGCCAGCTCTTCAGGAGTCATCCTGCTCAGCGGACAGATAGAGGACTTAACCATGATGGGGATCGAGCCGATAAGGACCCGCTCAGCAACAACTACCGGCTTGTCATCAACATATAGGCTCATCTTGACGTAGATTGGGGCCGAGTAGGTTAGGTTTCTTAGCCTACACTCCATTGGCGTTACATCCTCCCTGACCATCCCATCAATCTCGACGATCCTCGGAGATCCTATCTCGACACTCTCGAACTTTAGCTCTGCCTTACCTCTCGCCTTAATCTCGACCGGGCTCATACTCATTATTAGGTTCTTGAGACCCTCCTTGACGAAGTAATCGTACGACATTAGGTGATGGTTGATTAGGCCGGCGTCGTCGATATAGGCCTCGGCGACCTTCATCAAGTCTTCGCTCGTTAGAATTGGCTGCTCAGAGGCAGGCTTGGCCTTCACTCCTCCCTCACCACCACTCTATAGTAGTATGAGAGTCCGGCGGTGAGTGATCTTCTATGTATTCTAAGGACGTCGCCGGGCTTGGCTCCTATCTCGCGTACCACTGGGTCGCTGGCAAGTATCCTTGGAAGCTCGTTCAGAGTTATCCTATATCTGCCTAATAGCTCTTCGACCTCTTCTGGGCTCATAATCTCGTGCTTCGGGACCAGCTCATGCTCAAGTATCGAGACAGCCGATGGAGCCTCTTTCACCTCAGACTTTTTAGATTTAGAAGACTTCTGGGGCAGAATACACCACCATCCCTATAACCGAATTCACTTGGAGAAAAAACGTTAGAATCCCTTTATTAACTTATCCTACCCGGCTGCGAGCCGCACTATAGGCCTGTAAGCACCACGCTTGTTTTGCGGGCTAGGTGGCCAAACAGATGCGGGACCGGTGTTGGGACTCATTATTGAGGACTGGGACAAGGATTATTTAGAAGGGGGCCTCGATATGGCCGTGATGCAGGAGTTCAGGATTAACCTAACTGAGAGGGCAGCCCTCAAAATCAGGGAGCACCTAGCTGGTGAGGGGGAGGGGCTAGTGCTCAGGGTTTTTGTGATGGGGCAGGGGTGCTGCGGCTACCGCTACGGTATGGTTCTAGACAATGAGGTGTTGGAAGATGATATTGTCATCCAGAACAATGGTATCAGAGTTGTCGTAGATAAATACAGTGCATCACTCATCACCGGCTCCGAGATAGACTACGTCGAGGCGGGGGGTGTGGAGGGGTTCGTCGTGAAGAACCCGAATGAGCAGTCGACTTGCAGCTGTGGGGGACACCACCACTCGCTCATCGAGTAGGGTATTGTTGGATATGGAAGTGGGTGACATTTGCCCTGACTTCTCTCTCCCCTCAACAAGAGGAGAGTTCAGGCTTGGCACGAGGCTCGGAAAGAACCGCTATATAATACTCTACTTCTACCCAAAAGACAATACGCCTGGGTGTACATCAGAGGCCTGTAGCTTTAGAGATAACATGGGTGTTTTGACAAGATGTGGGGCTGAAGTCTATGGTATAAGCACCGACGACATTAAGAGCCACGAGAAATTCGCACAGAAATACAACCTAACATTCCCACTGCTCAGTGACAAGAACGGCGAGATATCACGTCTCTTCGACGCGTACAATAGCCTATTCAAGACCGCGAAGCGGAAGACCTTCATAATATCTCCTGAGGGTAGGATAGTCAAAATAATCGATGGGGTTAAACCTGATGAGCACGTTAAACTGGCTATCGAGTTTCTGGAGAGAGAAGTACAGCGGTCTACCTAGCCCTATTCCTGACCTCTTTAACGATCTCTTCCGCAGTGGGGAATCTACCTCCCTGCTCCTTCCTCGAATACACTTTCACGTCATCGATGTAAACCTCAAAGGTTCCGCCGTCAGATGTGTCGAGGGTTACTGAAAAGCGTTTGTTGTACTCCATGCCGAACGTCTGTAGGAGGTGGTTTGCAAGCTCCATAGCCCTAGGCAGGTGTCCGCATGGCACGCAGTAAACTATTCTGACGTTGACCACGGTTATACTTCATTTACTTTTTGATTTATTAACGTTAATTCTTTTAAATTCCACGGTATTTAAAGTTTATATTCGCTAATGCGAGACTCTCGTTAGAGGGGTGGATGCTGAGCAGGCAGGTAGTAGAGGAGGTTGAGGAGTGCCCCCGGTGCCACCTAGAGGTTCCATCAGGGACTAGAAGGTGTCCTCGCTGTGGGCTTTGCATAACTTGCTCAAGCCAGTGAAAATTCTTAGAACTTAATGCACAATTTTTCCTCCAGCGAGTAGGCGTTGATGCCGAGACGTCTCAGATGCCTAGCAAGGGTTGAGGAGAAGCCATAGATCGTCAGAACTATCTTGTAATCCGAATTTTTCGCGTATGAGACTAGGCCGTGGAAATCTGAGTGGGCGGAGAGTGGGAAGTAGGCGTCGAAACCCTCTTGTCTACTGGTCAGCACCCAGCCTGTGGCTAGCGCCCATCTGACACGCCTGTTTGCGAGCTGGGAGACGTCCCTCCGCGCAGAGACATAGACAGCGCCGTTCCTAGCGGCTTCATAGCCCTCCTGGGTCCCGGCCCTCAAGAAGTCCATCCACCTGAACTTGCTCCTATAAACCATCGAGACCTTGTAGATCTCCGGCGTGGTTAGGACGGGCACACTTAGCGTCTTGTTAACGAGGGCGATAATCTCTTGAGCCTTGCCGGCGGAGTAGACCTTGAGGGCGGGTATATCGCCCCGCGCGAGGGTCTCTCTCACCCACTTGATCATCTCGTAATAGATTCCCTCCCTGTCAGGGAACTTGTAGATGGGAGAGCCATAGGTTGCCTCGATGACAAGGACGTCGGCTTCGTGCTGTTCTGCACCCCTCTGTAGGATGTTGTCATAGATGTTCATGTCGCCAGTATAGAGTATGGAGAGACCATCGGCCTCTAGTTTAAACATGCTTGAGCCGAGCATGTGCCCCGAGTTGAGGGCCGTGAGGAGGGTGCCTTGTGGTAGTTTTATCTTGACCCCGAGGGGGGATTCAATGAATCTCCTATAGTATTTTTTACGGGAGGCGAAGATTTTATGGGTCTCGCCTGTCATCACATTGAGCTCTGTAGGCGAGCCTGCATGGTCCATGTGTGCGTGGCTCAGACACCTCAACCCCTGCCCCTCCGCTGCGTCAAAGAGGATCCGAGACCCGCGGTCCACGAAAACCGGAGCAACCCCCTCCATCCTTATCAGAGGCAAGTCAAGTAGTGTGGCGCTAGCCAATTGATAAGAATTTAGGGGGTCGGTGCCTGGAGAGGCTGTACACTTCTTAAGACGATTGTGCTTTCGATGGGATGGAAATCGTTTTTAAGAGGGGATACGAGGCGCTAGCAGGTGTCTTTGCTCAAGGAGAGGTATGACAGGGTCGTCGAGATCTCTGGCAGCATTCTATGTCTTGGACTCGACCCGCCGCCGTGGGTCTACCACGACCCAAGCCTAAGGCTTAGATTCTGTCTCGATAGGATCCAGCAGCTCGGCAGGTTTTGCTCAGCCGTTAAGCTGAACGAGAATCACTTGCGCGGCCTCGGAGAGGATGGGCACAGGGCCATAACCGGGCTGGCGAGGAAACTGAGCCTTTTAACTATTCTGGACTGTAAGCTCGGGGACATCGGCGAATCAGCCAAGGCCGGCGTAAACACCATTGCGAGGCTGGGCTACGATGCCTTTACCCTCAACCCCCTCTTCGGCAACGTCGGAGAGGTGGTGGATGAGGCGCATGAGCATGGGCTAGGCGTATTCCTACTCGCCCATCCATCGGGCAGATACGGCGAGAAATACTTCCGTCGCAGAGTGGATGGTGAGCCACTCTACTGGAGGTTTATTGAGGAAGGGGTTGAGGCGGGGGTGGATGGGTTCGTGGTTGGGCTCTCGTCAAGCCTCGATGAAGGGGAGATAGCAGAGATCAGGCAGAGAGTTGGTGAGGAGGCAATAATCCTTTCACCGGGATTTGGCGCCCAAGGAGGGGATCCGATGCCCATGATCAGGGCCGGTGGTGAGAGATTACTGATCAATGTGGGGAGGACGATAATACTTGCAGAGGACCCGGTAGCGGAGGCTGCAAACATCGCAGAGACCCTATCGCGACAGAGGGAGTTCATCCTCGCCAGTAGGGCGATAATCAGGACGAAGGGAGTCTTGAACATATATGAGAAGCCGGTCCAACTCTCGAGTGGAGGGTGGAGCCGAATCTACATAGACTGTAGGTCGCTATACTCTGACCCAGTCTCAAGGTCGCTCATAGCCAGGCTCATGACCGGGGCGGTATCTAGACGTGTTGGCAGGTCTGGCTTCGAGATTGCGACGACAGCCACGGCTGGAATACCTCTAGCGAGCATTGTCGCAGACAGACTCGGCGTGGGGCTTGTCTACGTTAGGATGGAGAGAAAGGCTCACGGGCTTGAGAGAAAGGTAGAGGGGGTAGTCAAGCCCGGGACACTCTATGTGGGCGTTGACGACGTCGTCACCACCGGTAATAGTGCGCTTGAGTGTGTAAAGGCTGTTCGGGAGGAGGGGGGAGTGATAGACAAATATTTTGTGATCTTTGATAGGAATGAGGGTGCTGAGAAGCTCCTCCGCGAGGCTGGAGTTGAACTCTACTCCCTCACCCGGCTGAGTAAGGAGTTCCTATCCCTAGCAGGCGTTAGCGATAAGATCCAGTAGAGGGTCTTATCTGCTCCTTACAATTAGGTACTCGGCAAGTGAGCGCAGTAGTTCTTTGGCACGGCACGGTCTCAGCTCAGGCTCTATTGCACTCCATCCATCCTCTACGAGACGCCTAGCGACAGACTTGCTATACTCTATCGCCCCACTAGACTTTATCAGCTCTATGGCTTCATCTATCGCCGCCCTGTCGGCTGTCTTCACACCCAATACTCCTCGAATCTTCTCACTCTTGTCCCGGGGAAGCATTCGTAGCGCATGTATAACCATTAAAGTCCTCTTACCCTCCCTTAGGTCTCCTCCTATCTCCTTGCCATAGAGCGACTCGTCTCCTATGAGGTTTAGGAGGTCATCCTGAATCTGGAATGCTACCGCGATAGAGGAGGCGAACCTGCTGAACTTTTCCTCCACCACGCTATCCACGCCCGCCATTAGACATGCAATCCTTACTGAGAGCCTGGCGAGGCTTCCGGTCTTTAGGTCACACATCAGGAGGTACTGGGACTCGTTAACCTCTTTGCCAATTCCTCTATGCCATGCTATGTCTAGGGCCTGTCCTAGGCTTAGCCTGAGCATCTCCTCCACATAGATTTTCAGGAGGGAGGCTTGAGCCGCTTCTGGTATGCGGATTTTTGAGAAGACGGCGGCGACCGGAAGGTAGTATAGCGTATTACCTACATTGATTGCGACATCCTCACCGTAGATCCTATGGATGCAGGGCTTTCCACGTCTGACCTCACTTCCATCCTCGACGTCATCCACTATTAGTGTCCCATTATGTATCAGCTCCGGGATTGTGAGTAGATGTACTATATCCCCTGCACTGCCTCCCAGAGCCTCGTAGACTAGCATTCCGAGCGCGGGCCTCCAGCGCTTACCACCCCTATCCAACAGGTCCCATGCAGGTCTTGCAATAACCTCGTTGAGAGAGTGTATGTCTATCTCTCCGGAAGAGAGACCCGCCACTCTCCGATAATAGTTCTCCCCAGGTGTTCTGGGGAAGAGCTCCTCGAGGGCCTCATTGACCAGCCTCGCGTAGCTGTTTAACTCTTGTTCGATCTCCACGTCTCGCAAATATATTGAGACCGGTAATAAATTGTTACTTCTCGCTGAGGGCTTATATTGTGAGGCCGTTCCGCCTTAAAAACTCAGATGTCTCAGCCTCAAGCACCTCCATCTCCCTATCCCTCCTAATCTTTTCAGCGAGGTATTGCCTATATGTAGACCGAATACCGACATACTTCAATACATAACCCTCAGATGCAAGCTTCTCTGACGCCTCATCCAGATATTTCTGAAGCTGCTCCCTCCTAGGCTCGCGATACGTGTCAGACATCAGCACCAAGTCGAGAGGCATCCTTGGCCTTATCGGCGGGTTCTCGCCAGGCGGACCCATGCAGACAAAAAAGAGAGGAGCCACACCACTTGGAATGTTGAGGATTTTTTGAAGCTCCAGTCCGAGCTTAAGCGGCCAGTCGAGAATGACTGAGGAGTAGCCGATGGCCTCGCCGGCCAAGATTAGATTCTCCGCGAACAAGCCGGCCTCGAATATGGCCTCCACAGTCTCAATAGGGTTTGGCGGCCTGGATAGGGTGTGCTCGGCCTCAAGCAGGTCGAACAGCATTCGCGTCCTCCTAAGGTCTATGCAGAGGAGCAAAAGGATGGGGGCCTGCTTAATGATGTTGTCCTCCGTCAACTCGTATATCTTTTCCCGCAGCTCAGACCTCTCTATATTGATGATCGTGTATGACTGATAGACGCAGGGCGCCCTCTGTCCCGCTTCCACCAAGAGCTCAAGAATACTCCTATTAGGCTTCGCGTCTCTGAAGACTCTGATGGATCTTCTCCGAAATATGAGGGCGAGGACACCATGCTTCTTCTTGGGACGAGCTGCCACCACCAAGTCACCTGCCCTCAGTATTACCGGCCTCTAATTAAGCAAGCCGCAAAAAAGGCCGCACGGCTTATCCAATAGTAATTGAGTGGTAGTACCTAAGCACTGGCATTCCCCGTTTCATGGCGTATTCAACGGCCCGTCCAGCCCTAAGACCCTAGTCCTTCGAGACCCACCCGATGACCCCCTCAACCGACCCAGCCAGCCTGAACTTTCTCCTGAAGAACGTGGCGATGTTCTCGATATCCCGTCTCAGGTATAGCTCGGCGTTTGGATGTGAGGGCCTCACCCACTGGGGCCAGTCAATTATCACGTGACGCTCCTCGGGTGTGATGAGGATATTGTAGTGGCTCAGGTCGCAGTGTATCACACCCGCCTCAAGAGCCATCTTGACGGACTTGATAATCTCCCATAACAGGGCCTCGGGCTCAGATAGTTTATCGACGCGGGCCAGCAGCTCTCCCTCAATTAGAGAGGTGACGACCATGTGTCTGTTACGATATACAGGGGCCGGAACTGGCACCCCCTTGGGATAGAGGATGCGGAGTGCCTGTATCTCACGCTGGGCAGACATCTTCGAGGATGCAAGATAATTTGCAGCCTCAAGTCCTACCTCTCGAAAACGTCTATGCTTTTTGATGCTTGTCCTACCTATCCTGTAGAACTTGACGCCCACGACGTTCCCCTCTCCGGTCCGCCCCACATAGATGTCTGCCTCCTTCCCAACACCAATCTTGACGCCTATATGAGTTAGTATTCCACGCCTGGATGCGCTGTGTAGTGCGAGCATATCGAGGCTGGCGAAGTTAAGCATGTATTCGCGGCCCCTTCCACGCGGAGACCAGACGAGCCTCCTCCTGTTAAGCTCATCCAGCATCTTCGCAACATAATCCGTGCCGAGTTTGAGGGACCTGGCGATAGCATCCGGCGTGGCTACCCGCCCCTGGTCAGCTATCCTCTCGATCGTTTCCAGTACCTTGAACTCTATCTCTGAGAGGCTTCCAACGAGGCTGGCAATCCGTTTCAGATCCTTCATCGACTAGGCAGTCTTGCCCTCTTCCTCCAATAATATGGCGACAGTTAGGACTCCCTGCTCGAGCACCCAATCCCGACTATATGCCGCGCTAGGAATCTCTTTACCAGCACCAAAGCTTATCCTAGTCCTTGTTTCCTCCTCTATGTACTCGACTAGGGGCTTAAGACTCTCCTGGAGGGGCTGAGGCTCAACCGAGACTACGCACGGAACCTCCCTGGTAATCTCTAGGTTAAGCTCCTTCCTCATGACCTGGATCCTCCTTATCACCTCATTGGCGAGAGATATCGACTTTAACCTCTCGTCCTCCGAGACGTCTATGTAGACCATCGCGAAGCGTCCTTCGCCCTCAAACAAGTGAGCTGGCAGCTCCTCAACAACCTGGAAATCACCTTCTACCACATCGAAAACCGAGCCATCACTCAACATCAGAGTGTAATGACCGGTCTTAGCGATTTGGTCTAAAAGCTCGCCCACACGCGCCTTAGATAACGCCTCCGAGACGAGTGGGAGCTTCTTCCCAGCCCTGGGGCCTAGACGCGAGTTTACTGGAACGAGTCTTCTAATGATTTCGGCGGGCTTTTGACCGACGTCAAGAACCTCGACAGAAAAGCTGTTAGTCATCCTCTCTATGTAGGATCTCAAGACCTGAACTGATTCCTTGGCGCGCGGGGAGTTGGGCGCTATAATTATCCGCCTCAGGGGCCAGCGAAGCTTCCTCCTCGCCCTATTCCTGGCATTCAATGTTGCGGCGATTACGTCTTCGGCCACCTGCATCTGGTCCTCAATCTCGGGGTTTATGAGAGCTTCGTCGGGCCGTGGCCACCTATTTAGGCAGACGCTGAGCGGGTCATTCTCTGTCTTGAGCCGCTGGTAGAGATACTCCGAAATGTATGGGGCAAAGATTGAGAGGAGTGGCAGGAGTTTTCTCAGCACGTAGTGTAGTGTTGCATAGGCTGCTATCTTTGAGGGAGTCCTCTCCTCAGTCCAGAACCTCCTCCTAACAGCGCGGACATACGTCCTGCTCAGATCCTCTACTATGAAGTTTAAGAGGCTTCTCGCCGCTTCGTGTATCTCAAACCTCTCAATACTGGATGTCACATACTTTGTCAGTGTGTTTACTCTCGAGAGGATCCACCTGTCCTCGGGCTCGGCGTAGTTAAGCATAGCCCAGACAGGTTCCTTCTCTGGGTCATACCTGTCTAGGTCAAAGTATGTCTTCGCAAATGAGACCACGTTCCATAGAATGTTGAGGGACTGGTTGACCTGCTTGACTTCATCCGGATCGAAGTTTATTGTCTCCCAGCTCTGGGCCTTGCTGACGAGATAGAGCCTGACATTGTCTACACCCCAGCTGTCCATCGCGTCTGTCGCCCAGAGCACATTACCCCTGCTCTTAGACATCTTTTTCCCAAACCTGTCTAGGACGAAGTTCTGGCTCAGCACTATCTTGTAGGGGGCTTTCCCGAACATCAAGGCAGAGGTGAAGAGAAGGGTGTAGAACCAGCCCCTCGTCTGGTCTATCGCCTCTGTGATGAAGTCGTAGGGGAAGAGCTTCTCGAATAGCCTCCGGTCCCCTAGCCAGTCTACACCCGCGAAGTGTGCAACACCGGAGTCAAGCCACGTATCTAGGACGAAGGGCTCCCTATACATCTCGCCCCCACACTTCTCGCACCTGAAGACAACCCTGTCCACCCAAGGCCTATGCATCCTTAGTGGGGTTGGCTTCTTCTCAGCAGCCTCAAGCTCCGCCTTTGAGCCTACAGCCCGCGTGCTGCCGCATTTGCTACAGGACCAGATGTTAAGCGGAGTCCCCCAAATCCTTGTCCTAGAGATGCACCAGTCTTCCGCGTTTTCGAGCCATTCTCCAAACCTGTTCTGCCCCGCCCAAGCTGGGTACCACTTGACCTTCGCATTCTCCTCTATCATAAGCTTCTTGATTCTGTCGATCTTCAGGAACCATTGACGGCTCGTCAGATAAATGAGCGGGGTACCGCACCTCCAACAGTGGGGGTAGGTGTGAAGTATACGCCCCTCTTTGAGAAGCAGCCCCTTACCTGCTAGTACTTTTATCACCTGGTCCGCCGCCTCCCTATATCCGAGACCGGCGAACCGCCCGCCCTCCTCCGTGAAGACCCCATTAGTGCCGATGGGGCAGAATATTGGTAACCCGTGACTTTTACCCAGCTCGAAGTCCTCAGGCCCGTGGCCGGGGGCTATATGAACCAGGCCAGTTCCCTCATCCATCGAGACAAAATCTGCCGGCAATACCGTGTGGGCTGGAGGCCCGTGGCTTGTGTGTGCGCGGACTTCCCCGCCAAGGGGATGAACATACCTTAGACCCACTAAGCTCGCACCTGTGAACCGGCTCAGAACACTATAGCTTGTTATCCCTGCATCGGAACATACCTTTTCCAGCAGTTTCTGGGCAACGATCATTCTCCAACCATCCGTCTCTAATTCGACATACTCTTCCTCGGGGTTGATGGCTACAGCCTCGTTCGCAACCAGGGTCCACGGCGTGGTTGTCCATATGACAAGGTATCTATTTACATCGCCTTCGACGGGGAACTTCACATAGATCGAGTAGTCTTCAACCTCTTCGTATCCCTGAGCCACCTCATGGGATGAGAGGGGAGTCTCACACCTAGGGCAGAAGGGCACTACCTTGAAGCTGACGACCAAGTCTCCGCTCTCATAACACTTTTTCAGCAGATACCACACATGCTCCATGTATCTCTCGTTCCGCGTCTGATAGGCTGTGTCATAGTCTAGCCAGAGGGCGAGACGCTCAGAGGCCTTCCTCCACTCATTGATATAGTAGTCGACTAGAGCGTTAGCCTCTTCCACAAACCTCTCCATCCCAATAGCCTCAATCTCCTTCTTGCTACTGATGCCGAGCCTCTTCTCAACCTCCAGCTCAGTGGGTAGGCCCTGACAATCCCACCCAGCCCTCCGCCAGACATCAAGCCCCCTCATCGTCTGGAACCTCAAGACTATGTCCTTGTAGACCCGCCCCCTAGCATGCCCGATATGCATGTAGGAGTTGACGGTTGGTGGCCCCTCGAGGAAGGAGAAGATGGGGGCGCCCCGATTCATGCTCATGTGCTTCTTCGGGACATCATTCTCAGACCAGAACTTGGCTATCTCCTCCTCAACACTCCTGAAGTCGTAGCGCGGCGGTAGCGCGTACATTTCTCGGTCTACGGGATTGTTAACGAATCTCGATATTTTAGTCTTTTAAAACCTGGACCCTAGCCGGCAGCCGTTTCGGATCGATATGAAACATTTAAAAACACGGCCCCGTAATGAGTGGTGGGATGGTGGTTACTCTCCAAGTAGGTGTGGGAACGATTATTGGCCTTATACTACTGGTCCTGATACTAATTATAATCTTGGCTTCAGCGATCAGGGTTGTAAGAGAGTATGAGAGGGCAGTTATCTTCCGTCTCGGAAGGGTTATAGGGGCGAAGGGCCCAGGCCTAATACTCCTGGTCCCCATAGTCGATCAGCCGAGAATCATCGACCTCAGGATAATCACATTCGACGTACCGCGTCAACGAATTGTGACTAGGGATAACGTGACCGTGGAGGTCGACGCTGTAGTTTATATGCGGGTGGAGGACCCGCTGGCAGCCGTCCTGAGGGTGAGGGACTACCAGATCGCAACTAGCCTGTTGGCGCAGACAACTTTAAGGGATGTAATCGGCCAGGTCGAGCTTGACGACCTCCTAGCGAGGAGGGACGAGCTGAACAGGAGGATACAGGTTATTCTGGACGAGGCTACGGAGCCCTGGGGGATTAAGGTAACCAACGTTTCGATCAGAGATGTCGTTATCCCAGAGTCTATGCAGAGGGCTATGGCTAAGCAGGCCGAGGCGGAGAGGGAGAAGAGGAGTAGGATTATAATAGCTGAGGGGGAGCTCCTTGCAGCTCAGAAAATGGCCGATGCAGCTGCAGCCTATGCAACTAATCCCTATGCCATGAGATTGAGGGAGCTCCAGACCTGGGCAGAGATTGCGAGGGAGAAGAACCTGATAATAGTCACTGAGGGGGGAGGGGGGCTGGGAAGCCTAGTGGGAGTAGCGAGGGGAGTCGCGCAGGAGAGTCAGAAAAAGTAGCGCTTAACCCTTGAGACCGACATATAGGTTCGCGGCTTCATCCACCCTCCTCCTGCTCTATGTGGCATTATTGGTCCCTTTAGCCTCGGGGCAGGGGGAGATAATGTGGCTCAATATCTCAGGCAATATATCGCCAGCCACAGCCGAGTACATTACCGCAGCCTTAGAAAGCTCTAGAGGCTACAGGGCCGTTCTGATAACGATAAACACCTTCGGCGGACTAGGAGACTCCACGTTCAAGATAATAGACGCGATGATGGCATCACCAATACCGGTTATAGTATACGTCTATCCGCCGGGAGGGCAATCTCTCTCCGCAGGAACATACATCTTGATGGCATCAAGCCTCGCAGCCATGGCTCCCTACACAACCATCGGGTCAGCACAGCCAGTGGTGAATGGGGTTCCCTCCAACGACACGAAGCTCATCAACTTTCTCGTCGAGAAGATGCGAAGCATGGCTAGGCTGCATGGCAGAAACGAGACACAGGCTGCCCGGTTTGTCACACATAACGATAACCTGGGGCCAGAGGAGGCTTTAAGCTACGGTGTAATAGAGATAGTCGCAGGAGACACCTCCGAATTGTTGGAGAAGGCTGATGGGGCTGTAGTCAAAACTATCCACGGCGAAGTCGCCCTCAACACACGTGGAGCAAGATTGGTGAGGGTTGACCCCGACGTTAGGATTCAGGTGCTTCAGTTCCTAAGCGACCCGCTGGTCTCCGGCCTATTACTGACTCTCGGAGTCTTGATACTCATAGTGGGTCTCTCCTCACCAGGGTTCGGCGCGGAGTTGTTGGGGGGTGTGTTGATAGTTTTAGGGCTTGTGGGGCAGGGCTTCAACCTAAACTGGGCCGGACTAGCGCTCATAGTCTTGGGATCAGTACTCATACTCTACGAGTTCTATTCGGGCGGAATAATGGCTGCAATGATAGGCGGAGTCATTTTACTATCGCTAGGTTTAATCCTCCTAGTACGGGCTCCCCCAGGGGTGATTTACGTGTCACAGGAGTGGCTCAATGAGCTTCAAGTGACCATTGGTCTGGTAGCAGCCTTCGGAGGTGGCGTGACCGCCTTCATACTCTATAAGGCGCTCCGTACCGTTAGGCGAAAATCCTTCGAGCTGACTCCTACAGCGAAGGTTGGGCGGTCTGTCGAAGATATTGAGGCCGGCAAGATCGGCTACGTGGTCGTCGCTGGAGAATATAGGAGAGCAAAGGCTCTAAAGCCTGTTAAACAAAATCAAACAATAAAAGTTGTTGGTGTTGAGGACAGGATTCTCCTAGTTGAGCCTCTCGAGTAGGAGTTTTTACTCGCTACCGAACCTGGTGCGAGGCCCCCTAGGAGACCAGCCCCGCCTCCTGGCACCTCCAGGCCTCGCCGCACCCTGATAGACAGTCTTCTCAGATAGATTGTTTTCAACATTCACGTTACTGAGCTCCTCATCGGTTATCTCGAGCTTCCCATACCTACCTAAGTTCAGCTGCATCTTACCTCTGAAAACCTTTACAAAGGCGTTCGAGATCTTGACGGTGTCGCCCTCGTTTACCTTGTTTATGTTCTCGTCCCACAGTACTAGCTGTATTGCTCCTGTCTCGTCGGCTATGAGCGACTCTGCTAGCTGGTGTTGGCTCTGGTCATACTGGCTTCCTACAGAGCGGGGCTCACTCTTAGAGACTACTTTCGCGACAATGTTTACGTTCCGAGAGTTTGGTGTTAGGCTTTCAATCTTGTCTACTCTTTCCAAACCTTTCCAACCACTTTAGGACAAGATTTAACGCCGCCCCTGCTATATAAGGCTATCAGACCCCAACAGAGTACAAGCAATCAGCGGCTTATCACCCAAGTTAAATATGTCAGAGGCTAATCTGGCTTCGTGAGAGGGCGCGACCTCATCGAGAATCTGCGCAGAGAGCTCGAGGCCTTGAACAGACGTATCGAGAACCACCCCTTTCTAACCGAGGCAGAGAGGGGGCTCCTACCCAAGGAAAAGCTAAGACTTTTCGTAGAGAACCAGTATTACATTGTTTATCACGACTTGAGGAGTTTGGCCGTAATGGTTAGCAGGGCCTCGCACCCCGATGAGGCTGATTACCTATCACGTCTCAAGCAAGGAGACCTCGCTGCATTCCAGACACTACTCAAGCTTGGCGAGGAGTTGAAAGCACCTTTCAAGGAGTTCAGCGAGTTGAGGGTCTTGCCGGGGGCAGTGGCCTATACCCACTACCTCGCTTGGCTCGCCCTTTATGGCGGGATATGTGAGCAGGTGGCCGCCCTGGTGGTTAATTTGCCGGTCTGGGGCCGCGCTTGTGGCAGGCTCGCATCGGCGCTCAGGGAGAACTACGGTGTCAGGTCTACCGATTTCCTAGACGCTTTCGCTAATCCACCCAGCTGGATTGAGGAGGAGGGTGGAAGGATTCTGGAGAGATACATGCCTGGAATGGAGGCGAGGGCCCGGCTTGTCTCCAGGATGATTCAGAGCTATGAGCTCGGTTTCTGGGATTCTCTCTATAGTGGGTGAGAGGCAGAATGGGCTGTTTCACTGATCGTCTATGGTCCGCCGCCAGAGATGTCTATCAGGCTATTCTGGCACATCCGTTCATAACAGGGCTGACAGATGGAAGCCTCGACGTAGAGGTCTTCAAGGAATACATCATCCAAGATGCACTCTATCTCAGTAGGTTCGCCAAGGCCGTGGCTCTTGTAGGGGCTAAGGCGCCGGATGACGACGCAGCCCTCACACTAATCTCAACCGCACGCGACGCACTTTTAGTTGAGCGGGCCTCACTACACGACTTCCTCCTCTCCCAGTGGGGCATCAGCATGCCAATCCTCAAGGGGTACCAGATGTCACCCACCAACCGCGCCTACACAGACTTTCTCATAGCCTCAGCCTATGAGAAGCCATTCCTCACCGGTTTAGCAGCGATACTCCCCTGCTTCTGGGTGTACATGGAGGTGGGTAGAGAATTGTTGAAGAGGGGGTCACCGGTCGAGACATACAGCCGGTGGATAGACACCTACTCCTCACCAGACTACGAGCAGGCGGTGGACCGCATAATAAGGCTGGCCGGCAAGGCGGGTGAAAGGGCGGGAAAGGAGGAGCTAATTGACGCAGAACTACACTTCAGAATCTCAACGATTTACGAGTATCTATTCTGGGACTCTTCATACAGGAGGGAAAGCTGGCCCTTCGTGCCGAAGCAGTAATGTCAACCCATAACTAGGTTATAGACCGGTTTATATGAACCGAGACGCCGACACTTCACCGAAGTGTCGAGAGAGGAGGTCCTGGCATCCCTAGAGTCAGCTGGTTGGAGACGCCCGCACTGGTACCTCTTCACAGCAGTCTCCCTCAACTATCTGCTCGATGGAATAGTCTTCGCGATAGCTCCTTTGACGGCAGTAATCATTGCACCAGAACTCGCCACCATCATCTTTGCCTCTAACCTACTCGCTGAGACGGCGGGCTCGCTCTTCTTCGGATTCCTTGCAGATAGGCGTGGCAGGAAGTTCATCCTCCTCTTGATTAACTCGATACAGGCCCTCTCTACCGGGCTCCTATTTTTCCTCTACAAGTCCCCCCTGGCAGTCTTGGTCCTGACCTCTCTAATGAGCTTCAGTGTGGGAGGAGATTTTGGCGCGTCTTATGCGGCCTTGGCAGAGGTGGTTCCAGCGAGGTATAGGGGGAAGGCTATCCTCCTCTCAACCAACTTCTGGAATGTCGGGAGCGCGGCTATAGCGGGAGCAGCGCTGGTGTTCAGGGCGATATACTCCGACCCGGACATCCAGATCCAGTACATCCTCCTCGCAACCATAGCAACACTCGGGCTTGTGGCGGTGATTAGGCTTATGGTCCCAGAGTCGCCTCGATGGCTACTACACGTAGGCAAGGCTACTGAAGCCGCGAAGGTCTCAGCAGAGATTGGCGCCCAACAGCCTCAGCCACCTCCAAGTGGGGTAGCAGCCAGAGCCGACAAGTCGGCGGGGGGCGTCGGCATTGGCTTCTTATACCGTTTCGCCATACTCTCAATCATAACCGTTTCACAATATGTTACCTATGGGATGATGGCCTATTACGCACCATATGCCAGAGACTTTGCTTTCGGCGTCGAGTCCGCGCCCCAAGTCATTTTTATCGCAAACCTCGGAGCCTCTATTGGCGCACCCCTCCTCTGGCCGCTCATAGACAGGAGTAGAAGGCTATCAATCCTCCTCTCATTCCTGTTGGGGACAGTTTTTGCAGCACTAGTACTGCTCACACACGACCTTGAGCTGACCCTCCATTTCTACACCACACTCTTCCTCTGCCTTGTCTTCTCAGAATGGGCCTGGGGCTCGGTAAGCGCCCTACAGAGCGAGCTCTTCCCCACAGGCATCAGGGCCACCGCGGTAGGTGTTTTGACAAGCTTCACAGGTGTCAGCGGCGCGCTAATGGTCCTCACACAGAACGTATTCACCGCTTCCGAGTTCTTAGCGTCCTCGGTAATCCTCTGGGGGGCTGGCTTGGCAACTACTTTAGCCTGGTTGGCGCGTGGGATCGAGACTGCAAACAGGACCGTCGAAGAGCTGAGTGAAAGTTAAAAAGACAGTTTAAGTACATCTCAATCCCCCGGGTATGTGAGTCACATGCCCTCACGCAAGCTTAGAATCGCCCTACAGCTATACTCCGTGAGGGATGAGTGTTCTAAGGATCTCTTCAAGACCCTTGAGGCTGTGGCTGAGATGGGGTTTGAGGGCGTCGAGTTCGCGGGATACTATGGAAAATCGGCCGGCGATATTCGGGACAAGCTTAGAGACTTGGGTCTAGAGATTGCCGGAGCCCACGAGTCAATACAGAAGATGAGCGGGAACGAGCTCGAGAAAACATTAAGATATAACATGGAGCTTGGAAACAACAAGATCGTCATCCCCTGGCTCCCACCCGAGATGAGGAGCGACAAGCGAGACTGGATAAACTCAGCAAGGCTGATAAGCGAGATAGCAGATAAAGCCGCGGTCCAAGGCTTCAGGATCGGATACCACAATCATCGCGAAGAGTTCATACCAGTCAATGGAGAATATCCCTGGTACATATTCTTTGACAACGCGAGCCGCTCAGTATTCATGCAGCTTGATACGGGAAACGCCCTCAGTGCTGGAATACCCCACACCATTTTAGTCGAGACTTTAAAGAGATACCCGAACAGGGCCCAGACAATCCATCTAAAAGACTACTCACATAGGCATGGATTCGTCATACTTGGCGAGGGGGACGTGCCTTTCAAGGAGGTGCTAGAAGCCTGCAGGGAGGCTGGAGGAACAGAGTGGCTGATAGTTGAGCAGGAGACTTACCCCTACCCTCCCCTCGAGTCTGCTAGGCGGTGCATAGAGAATCTGAAGAAGATTCTGTAGGCCACAACCCCTAACCGGTTTCTCTCAATTCTATCAACCAAGTAGAAGTTTATTAGTCATGAATTGGGATAAATCTGGGTTGAGATGGCGAAAACTGTTTTGGAGAAGATTTGGGACGACCACGTCCTAGCTGTGCGTGGAGAGGACGAGTATCTCCTCTACGTTGATAGGCATTTAACGCATGAGGTGACCTCGCCGATCGCCTTCGAGAGTCTTAGAACTGCGGGAAGGAGGGTTAGGAGGCCGGACCTGACCTTCGCACTAATGGACCATAATGTTCCGACAGCTGATAGGGCCTTGCCTGTCAGGGACGAGTATTCCCGCGAGCAGATGAGGGCCTTGGCTAGAAATGCGAGAGAATTCTCTATCACGCTCTTCGACTACTTTAGTCCTTGGCAGGGTATTGTACACGTTGTAGGTCCCGAGCTTGGTTTAACCGTCCCCGGCATAACGCTCGTCTGCGGAGACAGTCACACCAGCACCCATGGCGCCGTGGGTGCTCTTGCTTTCGGTATAGGGACAAGCGAGGGCGAGCACGTCTTTGCAACCCAAACAATATGGATGAGGAAGCCGAAGCAGATGGAGGTTATTCTGGAGGGGAGTTTCAAGAACCATACGACTGCGAAGGATGCCATACTCTACGTGATTCGGGAACTGGGTACTGGCGGAATGATCGGGCATGTGGCCGAGTTTAGAGGAGAGGCCGTAAAGAAGATGAGCGTCGAGGAGAGGATGACGATCTGCAACATGGCAATTGAGGGAGGAGCGAGGACAGCTATAGTGGAACCGGACGGAAAAGTCTACAGCTATTTGGAAGGCACGCCTTATGCCCCATCCGGCGAGGACTGGGAAGAGGCTAAGAGATATTGGGAGACGTTGAAGACGGATAATGGAGCGAGGTTCGATAAGAGCTATAGGATAAACGTCTCCGGCCTTGAGCCCCAGATAACTTGGGGAACCAACCCTGCGATGTGTATAGGTGTGAGCGAGACGGTTCCTGAGCCGCGGGAGTTTGAAGACCCGGCGAAGAGAAGGATGGTTGAGAGGGCTCTCGACTACATGGGCTTGGAGCCAGGCCAGAGAATTGAGGGGACGCCAATAGACGCTGTCTTCATCGGCTCTTGCACCAATGCGAGGCTCTCCGACCTAGTAATGGTCGCTAGGCTGGTCAAGGGCAGAAAGGTTGCTCCAGGGGTGAGGGCCATGATCGTTCCAGGTTCAATGCTCGTTAAGAGGAGGGCTGAGAGGATGGGTCTCCACAAAATATTCCTCGAGGCTGGGTTCGAGTGGAGGAATAGCGGCTGTAGCATGTGTATAGCCATGAACGAGGATAGGCTCGGGCCAGGCGAGAGGGGTGTCCTCACTAGTAATAGGAACTTCGAGAACAGGGCAGGACCGGGAAGCCGCGTCCACCTGTCCAGCCCACTCACGGCAGCGGCCTCTGCTCTCGAGGGGAAAATAGCTGACCCGAGAAGATACAGCCTCGCAAGCGTCGATGAGCTAGAGCTTGAATGGGCCTCGCCTTGGATAGAGAGGAACGTCCTTAACCCTCTCAGAGGTGGGTAGGGAAGTGCCGGAACCGGTCAGGAGGATAGTCGGCAAGGCCGCACCACTAGAGGTGGACGACGTGGACACTGACCAGATTATCCCAGCCCAATTCCTAAAGGTCCTCTCGAGAAAAGGACTCGGCAAGTATCTCTTCTACAGGTGGAGATTCGATGAAGAGGGGAGGCCAAGGGAGGGGTTCGTCCTAGACAGGAAAGAGTTTAGGGACGCAGTAATCCTCGTTGCCGGACGGAACTTTGGCATAGGCTCTTCTAGGGAGAACGCTGTCTGGGCCCTAATGGACTTCGGCATAAGATGCGTGATAGCGTCATCTTTCGGCGACATCTTTTACGGCAACTCGGTCAAGAATGGTCTTCTCTGCGTCAGGCTTGAGGAGGAGATTGTCAGAAGGCTTAGAGGCGAGGCGGCTAAGGGTGGCCTCACGCTAGAGATAGACGTCGATGCGGAGACGATTAAGTTGCCGGGTGGAGGGATTATAAACTTTAAGCTTGAGCCGAATGTGAAGCGGAGGCTGCTAGAGGGGCTGGACGAGATAGAGGTCACGTTAAGGGAGTATGGTGAAAAGATTCGGGCATATGAGGACAGGATGGAACGCTATAAGATGCCTAGAAAATCTGGGCTACCCCTCGAGTAGGGATTTACATCTTTACTATCTGTCTCACTGCTGCGCCCTCTGCCAACCTATCGAGACCCTCGTTGAGCTCGTCTAGCTTGAGATACCCTGTCACAACTTCATCCAGCCTTATCACGCCCCTAGCGAAGAGGTTGACCAGCATGGGGATGTCGCGGCGCGGGACAATGGAGCCCATGTATGACCCAACTATTCTTCTCTCCTCACCCATTATCAGCCAGCTAGGCAGCTCCACCTTGTCCTCGGGTGATGTGACTCCTAGGATCACGGTCGTACCACCTTTCCGCGTCGCTAGGAAGGCCTGGGCCATCACGCGCGTGTTTCCAGTGGCCTCGAAACAGTATTCTGCTCCTCGCCCCCCGGTCAGTCTCCTAACCTCAGCTACAGGGTCCACTTTCGAGGCGTTGACAAGGTCTGTAGCCCCCAGCCTAGCAGCCCTCTCCAGCTTCTCCGCTAATATGTCTACCGCGATTATCTGCATAGCTCCGGCGACTCGTAGGGCTTGGATTATGTTGAGGCCTAGTCCTCCGCATCCGAAGACGGCGACGCTTGAGCCAGGCCTTACCTGCGCCGCATTTATGACAGCTCCGAAGGCCGTGGGTATGGCGCAGCCGAAGAGGGCGAGCCTCTCGGGAGGTAGCTCCGGGGGTACTGGAATTGCTGAGGATGATGGGACGACGATGTATTCGGAGAAGGCCGACACTCCCAAGTGGTGATGGACCTCCTTCCCATTCAGTCTGAACCTCGTCCCGCCTGTAACAAGCACACCCTCATTGTTTGCTGCCCTGCCCGCGTCGCAGAGCGTAGGCCTCCCCGAAAGACAATAGACGCACTCACCACAGCTCTGGGCGAATGATAGGACAACTCTGTCACCCCTCCTAGGCGATGAAACACCCTCACCCACATCCACCACCCTGCCCGCACACTCATGCCCGAGCACGATCGGCAGAGGTGGTCTCCTAACACCCTCAATAACCGCTAGGTCGGAATGGCAGAGCCCAGCTGCCTCCACCTTCACAAGAACTTCATTTTTTAAAGGCCCGACCAACTCTAGATCCTTCACGGACACGGGCTTTGTTGATTGATAGGGTCTGGGAAGCCCCTGCCTCTCAACCACTGCGGCCCTCGTCACTAGGGTCAAATCAGTTGCTGCTCGTATAAATAAATCTGCTCGTATAAATAAATTATATTTATACGAGCTACACCCTCCTCCGCCGCCCGATCAATTATCTTATCATCGACATCCGTTATATTCATCAGGAAAAAGACCGTGTACCCCTTATACCTTAGATATCTGGCAATGACGTCGTATGCAACGTATGTGCGGGCGTGGCCGATGTGGGAGTAATCATATACACTTTGTTGCCGTGTAATGGACTAAACTCTTCCGGCTCTTCTCTTCTGCTGTCTAAAACTTTCATCTAACACCCTTCAGGCGCCGCTGATTTATATAATAATCTCTCGAAGGGGCGTGTCGAAAAATTCGTCATTCATTAACCCTTTTTATACTGGGCTAGGTATAATTGTTTGTAAGGAGCGGTGACACGCCCACCTCCATCATATAACAAGAAGAACGATCTTGGCGACGGTCGGATGATTTTTCGACACGCTTCTCTCGAAGCGAAGAGATATTATCTTCTTGATTTGTTTCTTAGTTTTGTGTTGCATCTAGGACATCTAATCTGTTCTGTGTGTGTATGTATTGTTGGCATTTTGAGCAGTATTTAAACCCCCTATTGTATGCGCCACTCCTAGCGACGGGGTAGTATCTTATATTCACATTCTCAAGCCTTACTTTAAGGATGTCTGTGGAGTAGTCCTTGAGTATCCTCACTCTAATCGGCTTTTCCCTGTTTAATAATTGCTCAGAGACTTCGGCAGTTATCCTTACCCTAAGCCTGCCTGAGTCAATATCGTATCTAGGCTCCCTAGTATAGAGGCCGTCCTCGAGTGGAGCCTCAACGACAGCCCTACCACCCCCCATTAATCATTCCCTCCAGCTCTGGTGTCTTAATCTTGTGCCTCGGCCTTCCACTGTGGTGTGTGGCTGAGGGCTAGGCCTAGTCGTGAATGTAGGGAGAGGTGGGCCTAAACCGTATATTAGTGTCGAGGGGGTGGATGTGGTTTGATGAGGTTCTACTGTGATGTTCACCGTAAAAGGGATGACAGCGGATACAGGATAACCTATACAATGGATGGTGAAAACTTTAGATACACTGATTCTCCATTGGAGATTCCAGTAGGCCCTGGAGACCAGCTATTCGTAGACACTATACCGATAATTCAGACGGATGGCTTTATTGAGCTTCTTAGGAGGGGTGTCGAGGTTTACTATCTTCGCAGGCCTACATTGATAGAGGAGATGCGGCGAAGACTGGGTATTCCAAAGTCTGGGCGAGGTGACGTGAAAGTGTTGATGCATATCGAAGACAAATGGTTCAGAAGAGTTAGTGAAGACTTCTTGGTAATGAGGAGGAAGGTTTCTGTCTTTAGATGTATGGATAGAATTAATCGGAGGTTGGGAAAACAGGTCAGGGCGGCTTCTCAGACTGAACAAGAGGGTTTGAGGAGGCTGTTAAGACAGGTAGAGGAGGAGAAAGAGATACTGGCGAAGATGATCTCAGACGAGGCCGGGGAGAGATACCCAATCTTCAAAGAAATCACTGAAGAACTCGGAATAACAGGAGATAATCATGTATTGGCTAGGGAGGCTCTAGCCGAGCTACTGACCTATGTTGACTTCAGTAAGTCCTTCGTGAGGGTTCAAGGATATTTGAGGCTGTATCGGCGACGGTTGTATGATATGAGGTATGGACATGAGGCGCGAAAAGCATTAGAAAGACTTACGATGTCGATAATCGCTAGAAATAATCCGAGAGCAAGAGAGCAGGAGGATGTGTTGATGAGAATATGGCTGACGATCCGAGGGGAGACCCAGAGGCCGGCGGGCATAGAGGCCCAGCAATAGGGATAAAACCAGAAGCCGGTATGTCGGGGTTATAAACAGACTGGCGCTTTCGCCAGTCGTGTCAAAGGTTTAAACAACCGGTCTCGTTTGGGTTTCCTAGATGTTGCTGGCTGTCCGCCGGCTACCCCCCTCCCAATCTTTCCAAGCCTAAACCTTTCTCAGACTGGATGTGTTTGAGCCGTCTATTTTCTGTGGGGCTATTTAGAAATACCGGGATGCGGGTGTTGTTTAGGTCTTGTCGCTTGGCTTAGGGAATGTGCGGAGGGCTGTGGAGGAGGCTATTCCGCTCCTCTCGGCCGAGAGTGCTGTCCTCGGGATTGAGGCTAGAAGTGCTACTGTTGTTGGCGATACACACGGCGACCTAGAGACCACCACATGGCGAGGAAATAAGGCTTTAAGGTTCTAAGAGCTTTTCTAAAAGCTCCAGCAGCTGCTTCCCCTGTGGGCTCAAGACGTATAGCTTCTCGCCACCCTCTCCTGGCTGTTCGTGGACTAGGCCGTAGGCCTTCAAGAGCTCAACATTCCTGTCAATGGTCTTCCAGTCTATATCGAGGGCCTTGGAGAGCTGATACCTGTTCATCGGGACCTCCAAGCTCTTCAACATCTTGACACGCGTCGTCGCACCCCTCATCTTCACCATAAGCCTGAAAACAGAATAGTCAAACATGCTCCTAGACCACATATGCCTCACCAGCCCCTTGTATGCGAGAGTCGCCGCAACTCCCAGCCAGGAGGAAACAGATAACCAAGTGATAACCTTCTCCGTCCTGAAGGCTAGACCCTCACCCTGAGCCTCAGCCCTAAATGAGGGGGCGGCCGCGGGGGTGGCCGATGCCGTGAGACCCAGATAGAGCCATATGACCGTAGAAGACGATGCAATAACTAGAAAGATGATGAGTAGGAAGGTAGAGGGTCGCAAACTTAACCCTACCTTTCTCAAGACATATTTTAATTTTTGACAGACCCTTTTAGAGGCTCCCAAGATATAAAAACTAGGTGTTTCACTTCTGTTGGAGACTTGAGTATTTCCCCCATCTCTGCCATGAGGTTGTGGAATCTGATGTTTTATTTCGCCATGGGTGTTGCCGCGCCCTATTTTCCAGTTGTTCTGGAGGTAAGGGGGTTGACGCCTAGTCAGATAGGTCTGACCTTCACGATAAGCAATATTGCAGCAGGCCTCTCCTCATACTATATTGGGAGGCTATCAGATAGGGTTGGCAGGCTCAAAATACTACTATCTTCGACGGTTCTCACAGCCATAATGTATCTGCTGCTGGCGCTGATATCTAACCCGTATGTCACAGTGGCTATATTTACACTACTCATGGTGGGGATGGGCTCTTCCAACACAGTAGTTACGGCCTATTCAATAGATGCGTTGGAGCGGGCTGGAATCTCGCGTGGAAGCGGCTTCGGTTCTATACGCATTGGTGGGAGTATCGGCTGGATACCGGGGACCTTCCTCGGCGGGGCCCTGGTAAGCCTGTTCGGTTTGAGGAGCATATTTCTCTTCGCCCCACTCGTAATCGGCCTATCGGTTTTAACTATGCGGGGTCTTGGGGAAGATGGAAGGTTTAGAAGGCGGGATAGTGGTAATGCGACATCTCTTAGCCTCCTGCGGGGCGCACCAGGCGTGCTACTTCTTACAATGACCCTAGCCTTCGTGGCCAACTCGTCCATTCTAAGCTTCCTCTCACTCCATATGATCAATACTCTGGGCGCCTCACCACTGGAGGTCTCTACAGCCTTCGCCTTGATGGGGTTGACGGAGATACCGGCCATGGTGTATCTTGGTAAGATATCTGACAGAGTTGGTAGAAGGCCTGTGCTTCTACTCTGCCTAGTGGCTTTCCCGGTGCGTCTGGCCATCTCAGGACTATCACCTGATAAATACATTGTTATACTGGCACAGGCTCTCAACAGCTTCACCTTCGGCGGCCTATATGTCGTCTCGATAGCCTATGCCTCTGAGCTCGTCCCAGAACGCATGCGCGGAGCGTATATGGGGCTATATGGGGCAACGTTCAACGCGGGTGGCGTGATCGGCGGTTACCTCTGGGGGAGCATAGCAGAAGCAACCTCCTATGCATCCATGTTCCAATACTCAGCACTCTTCTCCCTGATACCTGTAGCCCTGACGGGAGTCTCGCTCAAGAGGCAGAGCCGCGAGGTCTACTCTGCTCCCGTAGCACCATGAACAGGAGGGCGACGCCGGCGATAAGTAGCACAAGCCCCACTATCGGTGTGAAAAACCCCAGCATAGCTATGATTTTCTGAACCTCTGTTAGGCTTGATACAAAGCTTAGACCGACGAAGACCATTATCGTAGCCGCCACAGCCAGTATTGCCTTCTCTACAGGCATTCTTGCAGCACCCTTCTCGCTTTCGGAGGGGAGTAGAATAGCAGCGGCGACGTAGAGCGCCAATGCCGCATAGAAGTTCAAGAAAAGGACGACCACGAAGATTAGCCTGATTATGTTTGGGTCTACTCCCAAATACTCTGCTATCCCCCCCAGAACGCCTGCGACTATCCTGTGCCGAGACGATTTACAGAGCCTCTTCTCTACTTTCTCGCCTTCCAAGCCCCCTACAAATGCACGAAAACTCGCTAGATATTAACCGTGTCTATATGGCATGTGAGTAAAAAGGTATGATTTAATGGAGGCGAGGGTAGTAGTGGCTTGGCGAGAAGGCGTGTATACTGATGAGCTGGTCTTCATTCTGTTCTCCACCGGGCCTGTCTATAGGGAGGGTGAGCTGGAGCTGGGGCCAGATGTTGTCATCGCTCTTGAGGGCCTCGGCACGTTTCAGGGGGTCAGTATCCGGGACCGGGTCTTAGACGCCCTCTCGAAGGGGAAGGACCTCTCAAAGATAGCGGCAAAAGTTCACAGGGAATCAACGAGGAGGGGGCATGCGTCTCTTACAACTTCGGCGGTCATGTTCTGGGAAGTCTCCAACTGTAGCCGCCTATTGTCAATGCTGCTCGTGGCCCCAGTTTTCGGAAGCTATCTCCAGGAAAGCCAGCGGAGGGCCCCGCTGACTAGGGAGAGGCTCCTGACACCCGCTGAGCTGAGGAACGGAAAATTCGAGGGGAGATTTTCAAAGGTGATGGATAGATGCTTCGAGGCCTATAAAACGCTCTGTGGGGAGGGCGTCCCACTAGAAGATGCGCGATACCTATCACCGCTCGCCGCAGCCACCTCGCTTTACGCATCCCTCTCACTCGAGTCGCACATCTACTTTATCCGGAAGGTGGAGGACGGGGTTGGGATAGTCAGCAAGGAGCTGAGGGCCTTTGTCAACAGGTTCCTCGAGATGGCTAGCGGCAGAATACCACTTCTACTAGACTCTAGGCTCAGTTTTAAGGCGCGGTGGGGATACTACTCGGCCACGGACCCATTGAGGGAGCCTGATGGGCTGATCCAACGTCTTTGTGGGGATAGACCATCTGAGGAGGCCGAACTTCTATCCTTCGATTACCCTAGAGGTATTGAGGATATAGGGCATGACGGCCTTGCTGCTGAGCAGGCCTCCCCCCTTGTTAGGGCGTTGACAGTTGAGTCGCTCTCACTCGCCGCCTACCACCAGGCAATAAGACATAGGACTGTGCCAACCGTTGTTGAGTCACTGGTTGAGGCTGCTGAGAGGTGGTCAAGGAGTCCGGAGAAGGGCCTCGTCGTACCCCCATCCATTAAGTCTAGCCCCAAGCTCTCACAACTATTCACCAATGCTTGCGAGGAACTACACACGCTCTACTCTACTCTCATGCAGGAGAACGAGGTTGTGGCTGCCCTCTACACACTCCCCAACGCGATGAGGATCAGGGTCGTCAGGAGCTACAACCTCTACAACATCCTCAGCCCCATGGGGTTCCTAGCGACTAGGACTTGTAGCGCGGCCCAATGGGAGGAAAGGGCCATTGCGTATAAGCTCTGGAGGGAGGTGGAGAAGGCGGCTCCATGGTTGAAGGGCGTGATGGGCGAGAAGTGTAAACACTTGGGGTACTGTCCTGAGAAGGAGTGGTGTCCAATCATTCTCAAGTACTGGGAATACTCCGATGAGCTACACAGGAAATATAACCAGTAAGCGTAACGGCTACCCCCGAAGGAAGGCTATCGAGGCATAGCCCACAACAGAAGACTTGTCACCACTAGTGTCGCCGCTCGTAGCGTATTTGAGCAGTATTGGGGTGGTGTATCCTTTCAGTCTGGCATAGCAAAGCAGGGCACCTATTGCACCATACCCGCATAGAGTGGCCCTCTTGTCTCTCATCTCGGTATAGAACCCCTCTATGTCGAGCTTCAATATCTTCTCAATGACGGCTCTATCCCTCCTGACAGCCTCCTCGTGTGGTTCGTAGTGCGTGAAGTCTGAGCTGGCTATGACGAGGTAGTCCTCGAGCCTGTCTATGACCTTCGCGAGAATCTCGCCCACGTGTTGAGCTGCCTCAATAGACTGGTTAAGCATGCAGATAGGGACAAACCTCACGCGCCCAAACACGTATTGGATGAAGGGTAGCTGAACCTCTATTGAGTGCTCATATACATGACTGTACTCGTCCATGGAGATCAAGTCGCTGGCCTCGATTATGCGATTTGCAAGCTCGGAGTCAATATCAATTTCGCCTAGAGGTGTCACCCACTGCCCCGGAGGATAGATCGAGACCTCCGTGCCTTCGCCGTGATGGTTAGGACCAATCACTACTACAGTCTTTGGTGGAGGTCCCTTAGAGGCTTGAGAGAATCCGTGAGCTGCAACTGGCCCCGAGTACATGTAGCCTGCGTGGGGGGAAATGAGGACTGTCGGCGGACCCGTTCCTCCCCTAGACGGTATGGAGCCTGGCCCGTGCCCAGAAGTGAAGCACTGCTCGATCTGCCTCCTTAGTCGCGCGGGGTCTGACTCATAGAAATAGCCAGCCACGGCAGGGTATCTCTTAGGCACGCCTAGACCCACCTCCATCACCATTAGTGGCAACTCTAGGCCTAGGTGCTGTCACGACAAGGTATCCCAATACCCCAACCACGAAGAAGAAGGACACAGCCAAGAGATAGACCGTGGCCCTAAGCACTAAATCTGAGTCCAGCCCCTGCAATAGTCCAAAGAACCACAGTGTGTAAAAGGTAAAGCCTATCGGCGAAAGGGTAACCATGAGATAGCCCAGTAATTTAGAGGGGGACATTTTTGCCCACCAGAGGAGGAGTTACCCCCTGTTAGATATAGATTTATGGCGGTGTCTCAGCCATTCCCCCAACTAGGACCTTGGCTGAATAAGCATAGTTTCCCTAATTTTTAGGGATTTGAGACGAAAATAGTCGGTATACAATTGTCGAATAAGTTTTAAATTCTAGTCTAACTAATAAAACTCAACCTTGCCATCCGTCCTCCTCGACTCCACATTGAGGGAAGGTGAGCTCTACAAGGTGTTGCCCATCCATAAGAAGCTCCGGGTTGCCAGCCTGCTCGTGGAGGCGGGTCTAAAGCGTGTTGAGGTGACTGTCGACTATCCTCCCAGGACATCCTACGAGGAAGGCGCCAAATTAGTTAACTTCTTAGACGATAACGGCGTCCAAGTAGTTATGCATGGCCGGGCATACAGAAATGATATTGAGGCAATGAGCAGGTATAACTTATACGGCGTAGCCCTATACTTGGCCGTCTCCCAGCTACACTTAAACTACAAGCTTGGTGGTATGAACTATGATGATGCTAAGGCTAGGATGCTGGAGGCGGTTGAGCTTGTCAAGCCTTTGGGGCTCAAGTATGTCCGGGTAACCTACGAAGATGCGTCGCGGCTCTACATTGAGCGCAACTTCGGCGTCCTCGACGATCTTCTCACGTTTACCGGCGAGCTGAAGTCTGCCGGCGCGACACTCCTCAGCGTGCCTGATACAGCAGGGCTCATGACGCCACGCGATGCTAGGGAGTTCATAGAATATTGTATTGAGAGGAGCCGCCTCCCCATCGCTGCACACTTTCACAACGACTATGGCCTCGCATCGGCCAACACCATTGAGTCCATACTCGCTGGGGCTGCTGAGGCGCATGTCACAATCCTAGGTATCGGTGATAGAAATGGGATAGCGGACCTTTACGAGGTTGTAGCACCGCTCCAAGATGTTTATGGCTATGACCTTGGGGTGAGGCGGGAGGAGCTGGCACGAATTTATCGCGAGTTTTCTAGGCTCACAAGCGTGCAGATACCTTGGCGCCACCCCCTCTCGGATGAGGCCAAGACTATCAGGGCGGGGGTCCACCAGTCAATGGTCATTAAGAGGCCTGAAGGCTACATGCCTCAAAAGAAGCTCGAATACGATGTGGATGCCCTGAAATATGCTGTGACCCCATATATGAGTCACAAGCTGATCCTAGAGATAGCTAAACTAAACGGCCACAACTTAGATGAGGTAGATGCCAGGAGGATTGTGGAGGAGATCGTCAAAAGGGTTGTGGCGACCGGGAGGAGGGGCTCTCCAAAAGAGCTAGCCCGCTATCTAAGTGAAGCTTTAGGGCGAGAGGTCAAAGAAGACTTGGTGAGACGATTCTTCGGAGAGGAGCGGGCTTACATTCTTCTCAAGCTTCGCCCCCAAGCGGATGCCGCAAAGATGGTTCTGAAGCTCTCTACATGGGAGGAGGTAGACTATATCGACGAGGTTTACGGAGACGTGGACATTGTAGTTAAGGGGCGCCTCCGGATCAACGGTGTCAACCTAGTTGACAAGCTTAGATCGAGCTTCCAAGAGGATATAGAGGAGCTTAGAGTATTAATCACAGACTAGCGCATACCCGATATAAATTTATAAGCAACAACCCACAACAATCTATTGCGCACGGAGATGTTTGCTCCTCAGCCATGAAGTCCTGAGGGGCATGAATGCGGGAGGAGGCTAATACTTTCCTATGACCGCGCCGCAGAGGTGTGTGGAGCGTGGCGAAGTAGGCCGCGCCTTGGCACTAAGCGGGGGTACGCCAGCCGGTGGATGCCTCGGCTTGGGCGCCGAAGAAGGACGTGGCAAGCTGCGATAAGCCCCGGGTAGCCGCAGGCGGGCGTTGATCCGGGGATCTCCTAATGGGATCTCCTGGGGTGGCTTCGGCCACCTCGTTCCCGGGCCTTCAGTCCGGGATCGGGAACCCCCCGAACGGAAGCATCCAAGTAGGGGGAGGAAAAGAAATCAAACGAGATTCCCTGAGTAGGGGCGACCGAAAGGGGAGCAGCCCAAACCGAACCCCCCGAGGTTAACTCGGGGGGAGTGTGGGGTTATGGGGCCGGAGGCCCGCCCTGAATGCTGAGCCGAACTCCCCTGGAATGGGGGGCCAGAGAGGGTGATAGCCCCGTAGGCGAAGGCTGGAGGGGCGATGCTCCGGTCCCCGAGTACCGCACCTCGGATATGGTGCGGGAAGTTGGGGGCCACTGGCCTCCAAGGCTAAATACGTCCCAAGACCGATAGTGGACCAGTAGCGTGAGCCAAAGGTGAAAAGTACCCCGAGAGGGGGGTGAAAAGCGCCTGAAACCGGCTGGTAACAGACGAGCACGGCCCGAAAGGGCATTCCCTGCGAAGCCCCGGTGAGGGGCGAGTGGGGACAATCCCAGGGTCGTGCACTCCGTCTTGAATCACGGGCCGGGGAGTTCACGGGTGTGGCGAGCCTAAGGGCTGAAAGCCCGTAGGCGTGGGGAAACCGACATGCCCGCAGCCGGAGTGTGCTCCGGCGAGGGGCGGGGTCTGAAAGGGCCTGTAGTCACGCCCGTGAGGCTAGAAACCGGGCGATCTAGCCCTGGGCAGGGCGAAGCCAGGGGAAACCCTGGTGGAGGCCCGAATAGGGGTCTTGATGTGCAAATCGGTCCCCTGACCTGGGGCTAGGGGTTAAAAGCTAATCGAGCCCGGTGATAGCTAGTTCCCCCCGAAGTGTCTCGCAGGACAGCCCTGGGGGAGGCTGCCCGCGGGGTAGAGCACCGATGGGGGAGCAAGGGGCCGATGAGGCTCCACTCTCCTTTCGAACTCCGAATCCGCGGGCACCGTAGATCCCAGGAGTGGGGTACCGGGGGTAAGCTCCGGGACCGAGAGGGGAACAACCCAGACCGCGGGTTAAGGCCCCTAAGTGCCCGCTAAGTGACAAACCAAAGGGCGTCTCCATCCTGAGACAGCGGGGCTGTAGGCTTAGAAGCAGCCATCAGCTAAGAAGTGCGTAACAGCTTACCCGCCGAGGATGGGGGCCCCGAAAATTGACGGGTCTAAGCGGGCCGCCGAAACCCGGGCTCACTCACGCGCTGCGTGGGTGGGGGTAGGGGGGCGTAGCGGTTGGGTAGAAGCGGGGCCGTGAGGTCCCGTGGACCGGCCGCTAATGTAGATCCCGGTGGTAGTAGACAGCGAAGAGGGGTGGGAAAGAGAGGTGCAGGGCCGTCAAACTTTTAACTACTTGTTGTCACGTAACTCTACTTAAAGGATGAGCTACGTAGACCTAGCAGAGCTCATTCCGGAGACGTTAGACCACACCAAAGTACTTAAGAAGACCGTAGAGGACGATAAGGTGACTCTTCGGTTCAAGTACGGGAACGGCCGCGTAGGCGCAATGAAGATTCGCCGTTACGTCTCAGCGGTGCTATTCGGTACGTTCTTGGTCTTTATGCTGGTGAAGGCACTAAAAGACCTAAAACTGTGAAGACGAGGTTCGAATTCGTCAACAGCGATCCTAACAAGCTACTCGCTATGGTAAACTTCCTCGAAACACTCGGAGTAGCGAGAAGCGAGCTAAGGCCTAGGCTACAAATCAAGCTCCGCAAGGACGAGTGGACGGACAGGGTGAAGGAACTGGAGGAATACTGGTCTAACTTGTTAAACATACCATTATCACAGTTCCGTAAGCCTTCAGTTAGGTGGGGCTTACGGAGTTCACGTTCAAAATTCGGGACACTTTCAATCAGAGTTTACAATACCTTCCTTCTTGACCTGTTCGCTTTTTGGGAGAACACGGTCCTGCGACCTCTCCCCATATCCCCTCCGCCGGAAGGGCACGGGTTTCCCGGCAATGCGTCGTCAGCCGGGAGTAAGCCGGTCCTAAGGCCGACCTTAACCGGGTAGGCCGAAGGGGAAACCGGTTAAGATTCCGGTGCCTCTCGGGTAGGTGCGGCGACGCAAGCCGGGCTCCCGACGCCTCAGGTAAGGCCGAGCAGGGCCGTAGCCCTGTCTAACCTCCCAAGCCTGGGGAGAGCCGTAATGGCGAGAACCAGGTGAATGGAGGGATGGGGCGGCCTTAAGGCCGCTTCGGCTGGACCCTGGGGCCAGTGAAAAGGGAGCCCGGAACGATCCCGAGAGACCGTACCTAGATCCGACACAGGTGCCCCTGGCTGAGAAGGCCAAGGCGTCTGGGGTTACTCCGGGCTAGGGAACTCGGCAAATTGGCCCCGTAACTTCGGGAGAAGGGGTGCCTGCCTTCCTGCCCGGTGAGGGTGGGTTGGTAGGTCGCAGTGACAAGGGGGTCCTGACTGTTTAATAAAAACATAGGGAGCCGCTAGGCCGAAAGGCTTTGAACGGCTCCTCAATCCTGGCCAGCACCGGTACCTGAACCCCGGGTCCAACCGGGATAAGGGCCGGTTAGCGCCGGGGGTAACTCTGACCCTCAAGTTCAAGGGGGTCGTTAAACGCGGCTGTATGCGGGGAAGGAGGAGGCTATGGGTACCCCGCGCGGGTAACAATCCCGTAGCACCGTGAATCCGACCCGCAGGAAACCGCCCTGTGAAACAGCTATAAAGGCTGAAGGTCAGCGGACAGCAGATGAGTCTAGCCTACCTCATTGGAGTGATGCTGGGAGACGGAGGCGTCTACGGCAACTATTACACGGTCTTCTGCCGAGACCCTAACTTCGAGTTCGCCAACTTTATCGCCGCCACGGTTGAAGAGCTTTTCGGAGTCAAGCCAAACATACGGCGCGCAAGTAAAAGCCTCTACATAGTCTCCACGAATGTTAGGAAGGTACATGACTTCTTGTTGAGGATCGGGTTCCCGAAGGGGCGGAAGCTCGTCAGCGCGCAGATACCGGAATTGTTTAAACACGATATCGACGTCGTGAAGGGGCTGTTCGACAGTGAAGGATACTGCGGGATAGATGTTCAGACTCAGGGCATGAAGAAGTTTCGCTATCCCTACGTCAGCATCGACATGGTCGCGAAAAAAGTGCTTGTAGAGGCACACCACATACTGCAGTTAAACGAGATATCATCTACCTATAACCGTAAAAAACCCCACACATGGGGAAGACACTATCAATGGAGGCTAACCGTGATGGGGTGGGACAATGTGGAGAAGTTCTCGGAGAAGGTGGGTTTCAGACACCCTGAAAAGGCGGAGAAACTCCGGAAAATATTAGTTGAGGGCGGGATCCTCAGAGACCATACGCCGCGCACCCTTAATGGGTGATGATATGGTCCAACCCCGACCATTCGGTCGGGCATGCTTAAGGTAGCCAAATGCCTTGTCGGGTGAGTTCCGACGTGCATGAATGGATCAACGAGGGCCCCACTGTCCCGGCCCGGAGCCCCGTGAACCCACATAACGTGGGCGAACAGTCCACGAACCCCCAGTGGGGAGAGAAGACCCTGTGGAGCTTTACTGCAGCCAGTTGCTGCGGAGTGGTCTGGAGTACATAGCGTAGCCGGGAGCCGTCGATCCAGGTCTCTCCGGGGGCCTGGGGAGGCGCCAATGTAACACCGGCTACTCCGGACTGCCCCGCTAACCAGGGCCTGACCCTGGGACAACGGCTGGTGGGCAGTTTGGCTGGGGCGGCACTCCTCCGAAAAGATATCGGAGGAGCCCAAAGGTCGGCTCAGGCGGGACAGAAACCCGCTGTAGAGTGCAAGGGCATAAGCCGGCCTGACAGGACCCTCGAACGCAAGGGGTCCTGAGGGGAAACCCGGGCCTAGCGATCCATCGGCTCCTACCAGTGGGGGCCGGTGGTGACAGAAAAGTTACCCCAGGGATAACAGGCTCGTCGCGGGCGAGAGTCCCCATCGACCCCGCGGCTTGGTACCTCGATGTCGGCTCTTCCCCTCCTGGCCTCGCAGCAGGGGCCAAGGGTGAGGCTGCTCGCCTATTAAAGGGGAACGTGAGCTGGGTTTAGACCGTCGTGAGACAGATCGGTTTCTACCTACTGGGGGTGCGGGCCGCCTGAGGGAAAGGTCCTCCTAGTACGAGAGGAACGGAGGGCCGGGGCCAACGGTTTACCGGTCGTCCTACAGGGCGGCGCCGGGCAGCCGCGCCCCTGTGGATAAGGGCTGAAAGCATCTAAGCCCGAAGCCACTCCCAAAAATAGGCGGCCAATCGGGGCCTATAGGGCCTGGCAACGGGCCTTGGGCCCCGACGAGGGCTCCCCTAGAAGAGGGGGTTGATGGGGTGGGCGTGTACGGGCGGAGGCTTAGGCCGGACGCCCTCAGCGCGCCACTCCCAATCGCCCGAGCCGCTTAGACGGTCGGGCGTGGCCTACGCTAAAACGCTCCACACACCTCGCCACCACTTTCTATAATGCTGCTTTTAAGCTGGCGTGGTTTAGACACGTTTATATCATATTGATTGGTGGTTCTACGTAAATGGTCCAAGTTATTGGTGGATACTCTAAGAGCCTTTACGCTGTCCTCGGCGCAGTAGGTTTCGTCGCATTAATAGATACGTCGATGATCTCGCCTATTATAGCTGCTCACGCGAGGGCCCTTAATGCCGACGCATTCTGGGCAGGACTCATAGCAGGCTCCTACTCCATCGTCGCCATACCCATGATAGTCTTCGCGGGCTATTTCTCCGATATCCTCGGACGGAGGAGGGCTATGGTGATAGGAATGTTCGGCGACCTTCTCGCAATGACTCTCTACGCGATCTCACCAACCCCGAGCATCCTCCTTACTGCGAGGTTTCTCCACGCGGTATTCGACTCCTTCATAGTCCCATCAGCCCTAGCCCTAATAGGCGACCTCTTCTCCAGCGGTGTGGGACGCCCCCTAAGCTTCTTCTGGATATTTGTGGCCGTGGCCATCGTTCTAGGATCTGGCTCCTCGGCGGGCCTGGTCTCGGCCCTAGGATTTCAAGCAGTCTACGCGGTGGTTGGGGCACTAGTTGCAGCCAGCTTAATAGCAACTCTAAGGGGCCTGCCCGCACCACCAGTCTCTGGGGATAGTGCGCGGGGTGGAGCGCGGGTGAGTGGGGCTCTTGCGAGACGTGTCGCCGTGTCTGTGATTGGCATGCTGAGCATGTACCTGCTGATTGGAGGAGTGGTTGGCACCCTCCCCACAATACTGATAGACAGGTTCGGGCTGGACGAGAGGGGGGCAGCCGCCCAGATAGGACTATTCATGGCCATCTCCACTGCGGTCTCAATCCCGATATTCCCTATATCAGCGAGGCTGGCCGGGAGAAGAACACCACTAGTGCCACTCATCATCGGACTACTGGCCTCTATGACCACGGCGCTAGCACTAGAGTTTGGGGCAGGCTTAACTCTTACACGCACCCTCTCCGCAATAGTCTTCGGCCTCGCCCTCGGAACCATAATCTTCTCGTCCAGCTACCTCGTGGTAACGCTACCGAAAGAGGTAAGGGGGCTTGGCTCCGGCCTCAACCAGTCAGCGAGCCTCCTAGGGGTCGCGCTTGGCGCTCCACTAACCTCTCTCTATGTTACAATGATTGGCTGGGCAGGCGTTTTCATACTCTTCGGAGCAATACCGCCATTGGTGGCCGCGATCCTTGTCTTGGGCGTTTGGCGAGTGGTTGTTCGGGAACTCAAGGAATAGCAGCCTCCGACTCTATTAGGCCTCCCGCTACACAGAAAACCAACAGCCCTACTATGCGAGACTAACGCGTTACGCCATTATCGAGTGGTACCAGCGCAGTATGTATTCTGGAAGCTTAAGACCCCTCTCCTGTAGCCTGTCGACTAGGTATAGTGGGAGAGGGCTCGTGGCGAAGGCCGCTTTGAGATAGAAGTCGTTAGGCCTGCCAGGCGAGTATCTAGAAGGTATGTAGAGTGTCTGGTCTGATAGAGAGCCTATTGTAGAATCCTTAGCACCAACTACCGAGACAACATACCCGCCCATCTTCTTAAACGTCCTACACCAAGAGGCGACAACCTCGGTCTCACCGCTGTGCGAAATCGCGATAAGGACATCCCCGGCCCTCGGGGGCGGGACATTAGTGTCTCCTGCAACATATACATGGTCGCCAATCGCCCTCTTCACATGCCCAAGCCTCACGCCAGTCATCCTAGCCACTTCCTGACTACTTCCGAGCCCCGCCAAGAAGCATGTATTCCTCCTCTCAAGCAGCTCCACAATCCAATGTATAAAGTCAGACCTTATCACATTCTCTACAACCTCGTTGGTCTCGACCATTAACTGGTTTATCTTCTCTGAGATGTTGAGAGGGTCGCTGTCCTCGTAGATACACTCGGCAACAGCTTGGAGGAGAACAGAGGCTCCAAGAATAAAGACATCCTCGAGAATACCATACTGCTTAAATTCAGAGGTCGAGGAATTCTCCTCAGAGACCGTACGCCCCTTAACACGGGTGCATGACCCATACTTCTGTCCAAGCTTTCCCAGAGGAGAGTCAGGATCACTAGTAACAACATCAATTGTATAGTCGCCCATCTTCTCAGACCTTGAGATCGCAAGAGCTAGCTTCTGGGCATCGACGAGGGGCATAAGCGACCTTCCGCTACCCGAAAGTATCAGGAGGCTGACTCTGCCGAATCTCTGCTTAAGCTTGGGCGCGGCTTGGTCAAAACTCCTATCAGGAAAACCCACATCGCTTCTGTCGACTACAACCTTTCCACGATCCATCTTCGCTAGCTCGCTGCAGATTATGCTTACAGCCCCTTTACTTCTTCCCTCTCCATGTGGGACAATAACTCCGGCTGACTTAAGGTCCCGGTACAGCTCCGCGGCCTGGTTTAGATCTATCTCCGCGAGGTTTTGCATAACACTGTTCATATATCCAAGGCTACTCTTCAGTAGCACCATTCACCACGGAGAAGAGACTCGTGGAATAAAAGTTTAATTCTTGAGCTAAAATTGGGTCCTACGGCGAATCAGCGCGTGGGCAAGCCTCTTCTCTACCCTAAAGTCCAGCACCTCGTTCCCCGTAATTCTGCTCCACTTCTCCAAATCCTTCTCAGCCCCCTCATTATAGTCGGCAACTATGTGGATGATGCTTCCCTCAGGAAGACCTTCAAGTTTGTCTGAGAGCACCATAAGTAGCTGGCTACAGTCAATCCCGATCGCGGCGTGTACATAGTCTGGCACTTCTCTGAAACAGATTATCCCCTTCTCGCTGATCATCCTCTCTACCTCCCCCCTTATCTCGCTCCAACTCTTCAGCCTGGTCAAGCAATTATCCTCTAAGGCGGCCACTTCGCAGAGCCAGGCAGCCTCGCCGAAGCCCCTCTGCAAAATCCAAGGCCGCTCAACAGCCTCCATGTTGAGGCGCTCTATCCTCAGGTCGAAAGGAGCCCTGACATTGCCTAAGAATCTACGGGATTCTATAAGGCAGATAGCCCTGTTCGCCGCAACCTCGTCACCAGGCTGCTTAACACTTACTGAGGTTACCTTACCCCAAAGAGTCTGAGTAATTGGTAGTATTCCGACTCTAAAAACTCTGTCCCGAATCGGGCTCAGCCACAGCATCTCTTCGAGAAAGTATAGGTGGTTGCTCGAGAAGCCGCAGGCTTGGATTTCTTCCACCACAGCCTAGGATAACTACCCTCTCGGCTTATTTCTCTATTGGTGTGCCGACTACGTTGCCCCACTCGCTCCAGCTTCCATCATAGTTCCTGACTTTAGGATACTTGAGCAACTCCTTGAGAACAAACCACGTCACGGACGATCTCTCACCAATCCTGCAGTAGGTTATCACCTCTTTATCAGGCGTCACTCCCATGCCTTGGTAGAGCCTTCTCAACTCCTCGATGGGTTTGAAGGTGCCGTCCTCGTTAAGTGCCCGTGCCCACGGTATGTTTACTGCGCCAGGAATGTGGCCTCCCCTCTGCGCGTGCTCTGTAGGATACTCGGGAGGAGCTAAGATTTTTCCAGTATACTCATCCGGCGACCTCACATCGACTAAAGCTACCGTGGGGCTCCCGAGCCTTGCGCGGACATCAGGTAGAAGAATCCTATACTCATATCGAACCTTAGTGACCTTATAACTGGTCGGGGCTGGGCTAGGGGCCTCCTTCACAAGCTCCCTCTCCTCAGCTATCCACTTTTTCCTACCACCATCCATTATACTCAACTTCTGGTGGCCGTAAAGTCTAGCAACCCAGAATGCGAAGGCGGCAAACCAGTTGTTGAAATCGCCGTAAAGGACTATGTGGGTGTCATTTGAGATTCCGCTACGCGAGCAGAGGGACTCGAACCCCTCCTTACTGATGATGTTCCTCTCTATAGGATCGTTGATGTCCTTTTTCCAGTCCCAAAGGACGGCCCCCCGCACATGTCCTTGAAAATAGGCTGTCTGCGGGTCATAGTCGACCTCAACTACACGGACATCGGGTCTGTTGAGGTTTTTCGCAACCCACTCGGTGGAAACCAGAACCGGTAACTCCTGCTCTTCGCTCATGTACCATCGTATTAGGTCCCTATTATCGATATATTTAAACTGCATATACCTACACAAATATGATATAAAAAGACCAGCCTATACAAAACATGGGACTCGTTGATGTATTTAATAGACCGTATATCAGGATTAAAGGCAGGGCTTGAGGGAGACGAGGCTTAATAAGCTTACTCAAGTACCGATAGACGACGTAGAGTACACCATCGTAGATGCAGGTGGTGGGCCTGGGGTTGTCGCACTCATCGTTTCTAGCATCCTACAGGAGAGCTTAGAGGCGATTAAGGCCGCGGAGATCCTCTCACCACATTTCCCCCAAGTCACTTTGATAAACAATGAAGGCGTTGCCGCGCCACCTAAGATTGAGGTCTACCTCGCGAGGCCTCGCACAAACCAGAGGCAAGCACTACTTATCGTGACGAGGAACTTCATCATAGAGACAACCGAGGTGGGTGAAGAGGTATCGGAGATCTTGCTCAACTATCTCCCCTCGTCAAAGATCAGCGCCCTTGTAGTCCTTACAAGCGGTAGGGTCAATGCCTCAGGCGAGGTCTACGCATCATCCACGGATATGGAGAGGGTAAGACGGCTGGTCCGCCTAGGAGCAAAAGCTGCAACGAACATCGAAACACTGCCTGTCGATAGACTCACATCCTCGCTGATGCTACGGTTCCACCTGAACCGCATACCCATGGATCTCTTAATATCAGACACTATGGGCCTCGCGCCAGACCTAGCCTCGGCGAAGAAGGTTTTGGCAATACTGTCAGGATACCTCGGGATACCCGTTGACACGTCCAAGCTAGACGCGGAGATAGAGAAGCAGCAGCAACTTCTGAGAGAGGCTAGTAGGTTCTTTGAAGAGATGGAGCGGAGGGGGAGCGCACCCTCCTATATCGGCTAACCAGTAATCTCATAGATGTATACGTACGCCAAGCTAGAGTAAGGTGCCGAGGATGCGAACACTAGCCTATAACCCTCGACCCTAGGCTCCTCATAATAGTATGCAGTTACAGTGTTGCCGAATGCGTCTGTGGTCTGCCTAGGCTTGAACGGTATCAGTCTACCGAGCGTAGTATCGGTCCAGAACTTTTCTGTAGGGTTCGTCGGGTCCCTATTGGGACCGAGGACCGCCACCTCGTCTATTGGAGCCAGCCCGAGCTGGCGTGCATGCTGATTGGCTATGCGGAGCATCCAGAACCATTTAGACTCGTCGCCATAGTAGAGGAGCCTGGGATAGTCTCCAGCCCCCGTCTGTGGTCTATGTGTGACGAAGATGAGAACGTGTGTCGCGCCCATCTCTTTGAAGATCCTTAGACTAACGTTGGTTGGTGATAGGAATGCATACCCTACTTTTGCTATTCTTAGACTGTCTATTGTCGTGTTATCTACTAGCGAGGTCCTGTTAGCCACTATTGATATCCAGTTGCCATAGTCCCACCATGCTGCTACAACGGCGTTGTCTGGAAGGTTGTTCCTCATCCACTCAACCGCGCGCACCCAGTCATTCAATACTAAGTTCCTGCCTGTTGGAAGTGATGCGGAGGTTATCGTGCTGGGAGTATAGGCAGCGTCGAGGGACGAGAATGCCCAAGTATTTCCCATCGCCTGTGGGAGATAGTAGATTGATATCAGAGCCATAATAATCAGTGGGACAGTAATCAAAAACCTCCTCTCACCAGTCTTTCTCACCCTAGGTCCACGGGGTTGGATAAGATTTCTAGACGCGAGCGCAAGCATCTCTGTTAAGACAAAGCCAGCCAAGATGGCGACGATGGGGGAGGTGGGTAGGGCCAGCCGGACAAGCGAGGAGGCAAAGTACAGTGAGAGGACTGCGTAGAGTGTGAAGAATATGTCCCCGTCTCCAGCCCTTTTGATGAGGAGGTAGATTCCAAAAGGCACCAACATCAGCGTTGGTCCAAAGTCTGTGAAAAGTGTTGACCAAGTCGCGGCCTGGTTCTCGGCTACCGAGGCGATTATCACCAGCTCGCCTCTTAGCTGGGGGAAAACCACTGAGAGGAATTTTAGCCCCGGAAGATTGGCAACCTCGGCTACAACCAAGCCGGCTACGAGCAACATGAGCCCTATGGCAATCCCCCTTAGTGCTATTACCGCTCTCTGAGACCCTATATATCGGTAGAGCACTTCAGCCAACACAACATACGCCAGTGACAAATATCCTGAAAGGAGAGTGATCTCAAACAGGTACGAGAAGCCTAGCTTCGGGACACTCAACAGTATTATTGACGTTGAGGCGAGTAGTGGTATGAAGCTCGCTAGAAGCTGCCTCCTATACCTGCCCATGAATACTAGGAGCGCAGTAAACAGGAAGACCATCATGACTGGAAGCCTGTGTGCACCCCATGTAGCGCCGGTGTAGCCGAGGAGAAGCCCTGTAAGCAGCCCCATGACTAGGGAGCCCTTAATAGACCTCTTCTCGTTTATCGATGCGAGATATGTCAGGAAGGCTGCATGCATGAGCGGGATAGCTAGCGCCTCGTCATCAAGCCACCCAAGGTGCGTCCTAGAGATGTGTGCATAACTTATGGACATTAGCAGGGCCGAGGATATTGCTGGGCCTGTCCCCAAAACGTACCTAGCTAGCAAGAATGTGACTACTACCGCTAAGATGCCATATAATACCGGTAGGGTTGACGCGAGTTCGATTAAGTCTACATTGACTCCGATGGAGGAGAGGGCGAGATAGATGAATGCGAGGGTGAATGAGACTCCGGGATAGAAGGTCTTGCCAACCTGGAGGCCGGTCGGATACCAGCTCTTATTATCTACGAGTCCGGAGAACTCGAAGAACCCTGCCCACCCCCTCTCAACGATCATGGAAGCGGTCTTGAAGTGCCACCAGGGGTCGAACTCGCTCAAAATGAATCCCCACCTAGCGGGTAGCGACCTCGACATGAAAGTCACTGCCACAGCTATCAATAGCACGGCGAGAGGGGCGTAAAACTCCTTACCACCAACCTTCCTGTCCAAGCTTAAGAAAACATCCGACGCCCTACCGAGGAAAGCCCTCACCGAGCCGGCCATCTCCTCAGACCATTAGAGCAGCAGCATATAAAGTGATAATCACACATCCTGCGTAGGATCAAATACCCTAACCGCTGCTAACAATTTTATCGACGATTACAGTCCACCCGGACCGTGCTCGGGGTAGAAGAGGGCCCTCAAGTCTGCAGAACTAGTTTCGGCCCCATATCTTACAGGGTCTTGGGATGTGTTTTAGAGTTATGGAATGTTTTCTCAAAAACAAACTTATTATAAGGTTGCAAGACTATTAGCGCGGCTCCACTCCGATAGCGGTTCCGATAGCGGTAATGTTATATTTGAGGTGCTTGCACTTCATAGGGGTTGGAGAGGGTTAAGAGAACTCTAGGCACCGTGCTCTCGCTCGACTGGGTAGTTAAGGGGCGCGGCTTGCTGGCTGCAATTTTGATGTTCACAGTAATACTCGTCATGAGTGGCGTGGTCTTCGTAACAGTGAGCCATGTAGCCACTTTCTATGGCCGCCAAATCTTTGCACCAACGCAAACTATCCAGACAGTGGCCGAGTTTATAGTCGTCTCACTGTACTACGCTTTGGGCTTAATCGGTCTAACCCTGTTTTACTTTGCCTCGACGGGGCGTCTAACTGATAGGGCAGTTGGCTACGCTACACTTGGAGCATCGCTTCTCATTCTCCTATCTGCACTTGGACTTTTCGCGGGATATACGGCAAAAATATAGCTAGTCTTCTGCAATTCCGCCTTCGAATAATCTAACACGGAGTGATAACGATTTGTCATTTATGTTCACCCATAACAACCGTCTACCGGCTGTAATAGGCCGTATCCACAACTCAGTATCCGCATAATAAGAGATGATCGCGCTAGCTATTGGCTGAGGCTGGCCTAGGCCAGGCCTCTCATGAATTTCTGAGACAATGATTGAGGTCACGTTGCGGGACCGCGTCACCTCTTTGAGGAGGGCGGACTGGAACGCGAGCATCTTATAAATCCACTTATCACGAGGAGAGACTCCTGAAGCCTCCACCCTGTGTAGGTATGTGAAGTCGTCCACAACTATTATGCCCGGTTCTTGGATGTAGTCGCAAGCCCAAATTATTAGCCTCAACTGCTCAGAGAAGGTCTCAGGGATGGAAATCTTAATTCTATACAGGTCTGCACTCCAGTGATTTGCTAGGGACCTAAGCCTGGCTGGGTGCAGTCTACCACTACAGTCTAGCCAGAGAACTTCAAACCCCGTTCCAGAGGCTATTGATGCAACCTGTAGCGCGAGGGTCGTCTTCCCACTCTTCTCCTCCCCGACGATCAGGTGGAGCCGCCTAGCCTCCAGCCCCCCGAGCATCGAATCCAGGCTACGTATACCTGTGGCAAGCATTTCCGTGCTCTGCCTGGATTGGGGGCCCGTGACGTCTCACCCAGGAGACCTAATAATGCCGGCCTGCTAATAATATCAGATTTTGCGCAGTCTTATAAGGAGGGGGGCTGTCTGACCGGCGTCCAGGCAGGAGTACCGGCATATTATCTTTTTTATATAGCTTAAGTAGATTTAAATCAAAGTATATCGAAATATATTTAGAAGCGTATGATTAGGGGGCCGGCTACTGCGAGGGTTATTACAACTCTTAAGAGGTATGGGCCTTTACCTGTGCCCCTTATCGCACGTAGGGCAAGGTGTAAGATGGCGACCGCCCAGGCCACGCTGAACAGGCTCGTTTATGACGGTCTACTAAGTTTTGTTGAGATGAGGTTGGGGAGGTTTGCAAGGCCTCGGGGCCGAATTGGAAGCAGACGGATACTCAGACTATACTATATTCCGAGGGTTCACAGCAACAATCGCGTATACCAGACGATAAAGAGGTTGATTGTGTTCAAGAGACCTGCGAACGTTTATGAGAGGAGGGCGTTTGGCATGTGGCTTTCGTCAGCTATTCTCCCAAGCCAAGTGAGGGAGAGCATAATTACCACAGTATTCGAGCATAAGCATAGACCTACGCATGTAAGGGACTAGTTAGGTATAGTGGGCTTGCTCTTGATCTCCTTAAACCGCTCTCTAAGCCTGTTGAAGTCGGTGCCCTTCGAGTAGACTGTAGTGTAGTTTTTAGCCTTCTCGATGGCTCTTCCCGCCTCGGGGTTAACCTTTCTGAAGTAGCGCTCAATAGAGTTTACCCAGAAGTTAGCGCCGAAAGCGAGGATCCCCCCTGTGACAAGCTTTAGTACCGGATTATCGCTCCCAAGCCTCCACGCGAGAAGCTCAGCCATCCTCCGCGTATTCCTCCAGCAGACATAGATTAGGGCTGCCTGCGCGGGAGTTAGGCTAGCATAGACGTCGGTGAGGGATTGGTTTCCGCGTAGAGAGCCAAGGCTTACGAGCGCCATGGGAGTGACAGTGAAGAGGAGCCCTAGGGAGGCCATGTGGTTGATCAGACCAATAGTGTCCCAGATGTCGTCGTCCGTCTCACCTCCGAGCCCCAGTATTATAGTGTAGGCTGGAAGCCAGTAGGCAGCGTTTAGGGCCTTCTGCCCCTCAACCACTATCTCGGACCAGGTCGCATCCACGCCAACACGGAATGGTAGGGCCTTCCTCGACATGTGTTGCAGGATCAGCTTGTCACTTCCAGTCTCCAAGCCTATCTGAACACCAACATGCTTCCCCGGACCCGCCCCCACTATCTTAGAAATCACCATGGGCAGCTCTGGGTCTGCGGCGGGGGGCGCGAGTGTCGCGTGCATTGGGTTTGCATGCGTCACACCGTTCTGCGACATGACGGTTCTGTAGAGTTTTTCGATTGCCTCTCTATTCGGCCAGTAGTCAGGGTCTCTTAACATGTAGGCCCACTGATTATCTGTAATGAACCACGCGTTTCTAACACCATATCTCAGGTTCACCCTAACCTCCTCTAGGACCTTTTCTGGCGGATAATATCGGAGAGGGCGCGTCGTAACCTCGCAGAAGTCACAGTCAAGCCCGCACCCTCTCATAATCTCTACTTGGCCGCTGATGGTGCCGCCAACAATGGTTGGAATGTCATCTATCTTGGGGAGCCTATACTTGGAGAATGGGTGTCGCGTTATGAAGCGCCCACGAGGATCCTTCACATAGGTTACTGTAGCGCGCCCGTACTGGTTGAAGACGGTTGTTCTGAAACCGTGAAAGAATATAGAGTTGTCGATGTCGTTCTCAATCAAACCCTCGAATAGGATGTGGATTATGTCGTCCATTTCTCCCTGAACTACGTGGTCTATCCCAAGTGCATCTATCATTTCTGGCCTAATCTCAAACTCCCATTCACCCGCACCACCCACTATGAGCTTGGCCTTGGGACACCTATTCCTACGTAGAACATTTATCGTGTATATGAGGTTCTCAAACTCGTATGCGACCCAAGACTTCTCACGTCCACAGTTGTTGAACATTATCGTTAGAGGCCCAATCCCTAACGGGTCCATTGTGTTAACGGCTATTATCTTAGTATCCTCTCTGATGTGTCTATCAAGGTGGTTGTGATGGACGACTTCGGCCCGTAGCTTCGACTTCGTCTTTAGACATGCCTCAATCTTCCTGATCCCGTAGGGTGCTAGGAGGGCGCGTCCATACTCGTCTGCCGGGACATCCGGCTTACTCAGATACTTGTATATAGGCGGTGGAACGTATCTGACAGGCGCGCAAGGTAGAAAGCTGAGGAGCGGAAAATTGTGAAACATGTGTCCCAGTGATGGATCGTATGTTAGCACTACCTGCGTCATCTGCTGGAATCGAGTACTTCTACTGATAAATAACCTTTATCCACCGATATTAACTGGTGAAAAGGCTGTGTGACACGGCATCCATACAAATGTTGTGTGGGCTGGAATTTATATACCGGGGGCCTTTTTGAGAAAATAGAGATTTAGAGATGCCATATAGGTCTCTGGGTGAGGCTCTCTCTAGGCTTGAGGCTGAGCGGCGCCCTTATGCTGTCGCTACGGTTGTTCGGGTTTCCGGCTCAAGCCTGGGGAAGCCAGGGTTTAAAATGGTGGTTGATGATAAGGGGGAGATTGTCTATGGGACTCTGGGGGGAGTCTGTCCAGAGGGCCCTATCATCTCTATAGCATTAGAGTGTATAAGGGAGGAGGAGCCTAGGCTGGTTAAGGTGCATCTCGAGAGCACAGAGGAGGCTGTGAGGGGTATGGCCACCTCGGGTAGCAGGGATGAGATATTCGTCGAGACCTTCTGTGGAGGTACTATGGAGATCTTTGTCGACCCGATTACGCCTGCGAGGCGTCTATTCATCATAGGCCAGGGAGGGAAGGATGATGTGGAGGAGGCCCTGGTCAGGATTGGGAAGATCCTAGGCTTCGAGGTCTGGGTCATCGACCCTATGCCTATGTTGGAGGCGGAGCCTGACAGGCTGATATCAGATATAGACTTCGACCTCTCCAAACTGGAGATAGGGCCCCGGGACTGCGTCGTAGTCTTGACTAAGGGGGAGAGGGATGTTAAGGTCCTCGAGGCCATCTCGGGGAAGACACCACTCTATTTGGGGCTGATGGCCAGTAGGAAGAGGGCTCTGCGGAATCTGGAGCTTCTCAGGGAGAGGGGGGTGCGTGAAGAGTTCATAGCAAGGATAAGCTCGCCCGCGGGTATCGATATAGGCGCGAAGATGCCGGAGGAGATAGCTCTTTCAATATTGGCCGAGGTGGTGGCGAGAATTAGGGGTGTACCTGTGGCCAGGAAGGCCGAGGCCGGCCTGACCCAGACAAGCCAGGAGACCGAGACAGCAATATCTCTAAGTAACGTATCTTGCGACAGCACCACCACTGCCCTCAAAGACAAGGAATAAACCCTTCCCCGCCCATCTTCTTTATTGGGGGCGAGCGGCCGGGCGGGCCACGGGGTAGCTCCCGAGGAAGTTCCTCCCCCCAACCGGTGCAGTCAGCCACCGCGAGGTGGGCGGGGAGACCCACGGCAACGCCACAGAAACGAGACCCCTCCACCGCAGATGAGGTTGACCCGCCAACCAGAGGCGGCGACGAGTGGTGGAGAATGGATGAAACGGGCGACCCTGACGGGGAAAGGCGCGCCGGGCCGATGAGAAGCGCCGGCGAGGCCCGCGGAGAGCCGAGAAGACCAATCCCGCCTAAAACAGAAGGAGGGCTACGGGCCGCACGCCCCCAAAAAGGGTGCGTACGGATTTTGTAAAGGCGAGGCCTTGCATTACTTTATGCTGACTTGACAGGCTCTATGTAGAGTAGGGATTTGCTTTAATAATCGTCCCCAAGTCCTTGACAAACTCCGAGTCTAATAGTGCCTCTGAGCTGTATGGTAAGCCCGAAATACGCGTCTAACAGAATTTATCCTACGTGAAGGCGAGGATAGGAGGGCTTGAGATCGGCGAAGGACTCCCCGTCAGGGTTATGGGAGTCATCAATGTCAGCCCCGAGTCCTTCTACAAGGGCTCCGTGAGATTAACTCCTGAGGAAGTATCAAGGGCCGCTGCTGAGATGGAGGAGGAAGGCGCCGACCTCATTGACATAGGCGCTATGTCGTCCGCCCCCTACCTCGAGACCTGGATAGATGAGGACCTAGAGGTCGAGAGAGTCAGGATGGCCCTGAAGGCTGTAAGAGAAGTGACGGACCTCCCAATCTCACTCGACTCCTTCAGGCCGAAGCCAGTCCTCGAAGGGCTGAGACTCGGAGTCGACGCGGTCAATGATGTCTACGGGCTAGCTTATCTGAAGGGTGTGATCCGCGATATAGTTGACAGCGGAGCCTCCCTGATTATTATGGCCAGGAACGTCAAGTCGGGTGATCCCATCGTGGGCATAACGTCGATGCTGAGGGGCTCCATCTCCCTGGCCCTTGAGGCCGGCATGTCCGAGGAGATGCTTATCGTCGACCCTGGCATCGGGTTCCACCGGAGTCACAAGTCGCTGAAATGGTACGAGTTCGACCTCGAGGTCCTGAGGAGGCTAGGGGAGGTCAAGGCCCTCGGGCGCCCCGTACTGATAGGGTGCTCGAGGAAGAGCTTCATAGGCAAGATAACGGGAAAGACAGATCCTGCTGACAGGCTGTCCGGATCGTTGGCCGCAGAGACCATAGCAGTACTCCAGGGAGCCGACATCGTCAGAACCCACAACATCCGGGAGACGCTAGACTCCATCAGTGTAGCCTCAGCGTTCATCAAACGACCCATCAGGAGTAGGGCTTCAACCAGCCAATAAGGAGAAGTACTGTGAAGGGCTCTCTCCACCGCTTCGGCTGAAGACCCCTGCGTTATGTTTCACTCGCTAGAGCACCCATCCATACGGTAGGTGGATTGCTTTTTATCTATGCCGCTAGGCCGAGGCATGGCTGGTGATGAGTATTTATCTGATTTTTGATAAGGCCGTTCTGTTATGTTATAATCTATTGTACTTATTCTCCCGACTTTGTCTGAGCGTCCTGAAGATTGTCTAGGTAAATCTCCGCTATTACATTTGATAACGTTGGTTTGGCAACTCCATTGTCGCTGACTATAGCTAATAGCTCAATACTAAATATGCTTCTAAACTTAGAAAACTTACTCGGGTAATACTTTTTTGACATTCTTTATTTAATTCGGGCCGCGGGGACGCCATCTCCTCTTGATGTTGTTTGCATTATGTGAGGTAAGCCTTATACAGGACTATAAGAAGCTCACTAATGTCCGCGTATGCCCCAATATTCTTTAAAGTATGCTTGGTTTGTGGCGATTATCCTGTTCATCTTTCAATCTCTTCACATCGCTGATATCTATGTTATCTCGGTTGTCTTTCCTCAAATCTTGGACGAGTTCCAGATCACGTATGTTTATGGCGGTGCGCTAATAACGGCCACCGCCGTCCTATCCGTTTCTCTCTACCCTGTCTGGGGGTATCTCTTTGACAGGTATTCGAGGAGGCTCCTGATAAGCATCGCAGGCGTCATCTGGGGATTCACTACATGGCTCAATACACTGCCACGAAGCTTCGCAGAATTCTTTGTAACAAGGACGTTGACAGGGATAGACAACACACCTCCATCCGGCATTGAGAGTCTGATAAGCGACTACTTCCTCCCGAAGAAAAGGGGTAAGCCTCTCGGGCTTATCGGAGCAACGGGCGCAACCGGAGCATTGGTAGGGACAACCCTCGGAGTCTTGATAGGCTACGCGTATGGTTGGAGATTCCTCTTCCTGATAACTGGGGGCCTAGGCATATTGACTGCAGCAATCGTATACTTTGCTGTAAAGGATGTGCCGAGGGGAAGCTCAGAACCTGAGCTAACAGGCCTGACAATAAAGGAGGAGTTATACAAAATAAGGTTTAAAGAAATATTTGGCCCGCTGAAGAAGCCGTCGATGATGTTCCTCAGCCTACAGGGCTTCTTCGGCGTTTTTCCCTGGACAACACTCCAAGCGTGGGTTTTCACATACATGTTGAGGGAGAGAATGTTTGATGAAGTGACGGCACTCTTCGCCATGTTCATATGGTTGGTTGTAATGATCTTAGGTAATTTCGCTGGAGGTGCTATTGGCGACGCTCTTTTCTCAAGGATACCTAGTGGGCGCGCGATAGTGGGTGCAGTAGTCGTGTTTCTGTCCGCACTAACCATCTACATCACATTGACATGGCCCGTTGAAGATGTCAATGGGTTCATAATTTTGGGGACGGTAACCTCATTCATTCTGCCGATGGCAGGTCCAAACGTAGCCGCATCGGTCACAGACATAACACAGCCCGAGGCGAGGAGCTCGGCATACTCTCTCCTCTCTATATTCGAGTCCGCAGGCTCGTCGACAGCACCACTTATAGCCGGATATCTGGCCGACGTTTACGGCCTAGGGTTTGGAATACTCTACATATCCTCTTCCACATGGATTGTTTGTGGAGTCTTCTTCACGGTGCTTGCACTCGTTATACCTAGGGATATCAGCGAGTTGAGGAGGTTGATGAGGGAGAGGGCCGAGAAACTCAGGGGACAGCCCGGCTGAAAAACACACCGACTAGGCCGGCATGTCTCAACTCCTAAGAGAGAAGAATTTAGGAGGCTAGATTACAATATGGGCCCGTTTGTTCACTTTTCGCCACCAGATATTGTATGGGAAGGGCTGTCTGGTGGGGGTTATCATCTTATCCCACCTCTCTATCAGCTCCCTCTCCTTCTCTAAGGCCAGTCTGAGGGGCGTGGAGAGGTCGGCGCCTCCTCTAAATTCTTGGACAGCCTCCAGCACCATTCTTTGCTGCTCATCCCTCTCTATCGAGAACTGGTGCATGTGAGTGTAGTTGGTTTGGAACTTCCTGTGGAAGCGCTCGACCCTCCACCAGTAGTTGTTGGGATTGTATTTGTTTGTTGGATTCTCTCCCATGGGAAGTGGCTCTGTGTTAAAGTTAAGGGGCTTGAATATGCTTAGGCAAGGTAGTGATGTTCCAGTAAACCAGTGAATTCCTGCCTCTCCCAGCTCAGATAGCTGGGATGCGGCGGTCTGACTCGGCCTCGTTAATCCGCCATAGTGCATACAGACATCTCTCATCGACCCTTTATGGGGCGAGTAGGGCTCGAGAGAGTGAGACCTCAAAATAGACATCATGTATTCTATTGTTATGTCGCCTTCCTTCTCCCTAAGCCTCCTATAGGTAAAGGCCCTTCTATCCCTCCCGTGGGCGAAGTATGTGTAGAATCTGTCGGAGAAGTGTTTGGCGAAGCTGAAGCCACCCTTCCTAGCAAGACTCTCTACACTCTCGGAGGCAACATCCCAGTCATCCTCTATTGTCAGCGCATTAGATATTGAATATACTCCCTCAATTTTCTTGGCGGCCCAGTGTCGGCCAGCCGTCTCCAGCACCCACGCCTCCCTTGGGTCCGCTATGATGAACGAGTTGCTGTAGATTAGCCTGTGCTCGTAGCTCCCGCTCCCGCCCTGATTATCCACGATTTCTGTTATGAGTTTTAAAGCCTCTTCAGAATTTCTAGAACGCTCTAGGGCCAGTCTCACAATATCCATTCCGAGTATTCCCTTCTCGGGGATCTTCTCTCTGCTAAAGATGGCTGTATTCCCTATGGCTAGGCCGAGCTCATTTACACCCATTTCAGCACCCCACGTCCACCAGGGGCGCGATATAATTATCGAATACGTCTCCCCCGCCTGTGGGTATTGGACGTAGGTTAGCCTAACCTCACCCTCCTCATGCCTCTTCCTAGGGATTAGCTCTAGGAGCTGAGCCTCATTAGGGTCTCTGTCAGAGTTTTTTGCGAATAGCATCACCTTCTCCCTGGTAGCCTTAGGCGTTGCTACGAGGATGTCACACATAACGACACCTTAGAGTGAAAAGTGAGCAGAGGTTTATAATAATAGTTGGCCCACTCTACCGCGCTTACAGATGCTTAGGCGAGATTTCAGGAGGCGAAGCATCACACCATACGCGGGTTGGTCTAGGTTTATTTTAACGACGAGAACTAACTTCTCAGGGCTTTGGAGCAGAGACTCCGGTCTGCCCGACTAGTACTCATACTTGGGGTGTCTTTTGCAACAATTAGCGGCGTTCTAGGGGCTGTTCTAGGTGCGGTGTGGCTTCTCTCACTCTCAGGCGCCCTACCCTTCACTCCGTCAGCACTGGTACACCCCAAACTAATGATCTTTGGATTCGTCTACGTTTTCATAGTCTCTGTGGCGATGGTTCTTGTCCAGCGCTTCAAAAACGTGGAACCCTCGAGTTATCTCGGCCTCAGGGTCTTTTCCCTCATAGTCATGACCGTAGGTGTATGGTTTTTCACTTTTGCGGAGCCAGGTACTGTGGCCTGGCTCTTCAGCTATCTAGCTGCTCTAGCAGGTACATCCTCTGCAGCCTTCTATTCCGTATGGGCGCTGGGTAGGCCCTCCGGCCCTCTGGCCGCAGCCGACCCACTCATATCTGCGTCGATGACACTTATGCCTCTCTCCTTAGCCCTAACAATTTTCGCTGAGCTTGAGAGCGCTCATGCCTTCGGCAGACCAGGCCTACTACTGATACTCCTCTTAGGTGCTCCAGCTGGAATGGTAATGGGTGTTGGGATAAGGACGGTCCACTTCCGGGTGGACACTAAACTGAGGAGGAGGGCTTGGTGGCTGGTCACCCCACTACACACAGCATCCTCTGCAGCGGCCTCGGCAGCGGCACTCCTTCACAGCGAGTCCCTGGAGCTGGCCGCATCCGTAGGGTATCTGCTGGCATCGGCTGTCTGGGTGGTTTCTGTCGACGCCCTCAGACGGGTCAAGTCAGGCGAGCAGTACGCGCGGATGAGGGAAAGGGATAGGGTCAGGTATCTATACTTCTCGGCGCTGTACAGGGTTGCGTCAATCTGGCTTTTAGCAGGGTGTCTCTTATCTGCGTCGAGTTCGGTCAGCCTGCTGCTGGCGCATCCGCTATGGTACACTCTCAGGGACGCATACATACACTCTATAGCCATCGGGTTTATAGGCAACATGATCCTCGCCTACGCGCCAATACTGATGCCTGGACTAATGTCGGCGAGAATCCCTTACGCCGGCCTCACACTATACCCTGCAGCCCTTCTCAACGCCGGCAACGTGCTAAGGGTCTCCTGGTTCCTAGCCGGGTCGCCTGGCACACCACTCGCAACAATTGCCATCTCTGCCCTATATCTGGGCGGCATAGTAATGGCACTCCGGATGATGCACAGCCTCGAGTGAGTGGTTGAGTGTGGGTCAGACTGTTTGCCCTATACCATGTCGCGCCTGTCTATGTTGCCTTCAGGGATTTAAAGAGCTGGAATAGGAAGATGGTCTGGGCCGCTGCTAGAATTGCTCCAAAGCCCACAAGACCCAACACTCCTGCATCGCTGGCTATTGGAAGCGGGTAGGCCCTTCTAGGGACTCCAGAACCTCCCATAAAGGCCATGAAATAAAACAGGCCTAGCGCCGCCACAGCTGTCAACACGATATGGATGTATGCGAGCCTCCTGTTTACATCAGTGCCGAAGAGGAGTCTGTAGCTGTGATAGAGTGCGCCTATCCAGACTAGAGATACAGCGAGGAGTATCGTCATGAGGTGAGCGGTTACTGCGTAGGTTCCGTGAAGCCTGTACGCCCAGCCGATTGTCCCCAGCTGCATCGCGAGGAATCCGTCGACTATGTAGACCGCAAACCCGAGCATGGCTGCTAGAGAGGCGGGCGTGAGCCTCAGGCCGAAGGCGTATGCGGTTGCGAGTACGTTGAAGACGGAGAAGGCCGCCCCGAACCCTGTCAGCCAGCTGGCTACCTGGCCCGTGTAGCTAAGCCCCACCGGCTGGGATGTAGGCATTGTGAATAGGTGGTGTGGGAAGGCCATTACCGCTGCGGCGGAATAGAATATAATCGCTAAGATGCCAAGCTTCTCGCTGTAAAGCCTCGGCTCCACACCCTCAGAACTTCCCAACACGGCTGTATAGCGGGGGGTGAGCCAGTAGACGGTGCCCAAAGCCATTATGCCCATCGCCTCCATCAGGTTGTGGGCCCAGATCCAGAAGGGATAGTTGAAGTTTAAGGGCTGCAATACCCAGCCCGCCGAGCTCAGAGGTATTATGCCGAGTAGCGCGAGACCTATTGTCAGTGCACCTATGGTGATTGCGGAGCCGAGAGGGGGGATGATGAAGATGTAGGGGAGCATGCTTGCCATCCCGGAGGGGTTGATAGTCCCCACGAATCTCTCCAGCACGAGGGCTTCTTGTGTCTTTCCACCGAAGATCAGCCTCGCAAGCGCCGCTGGGTATAGGGCGATGTTAACGGCTAGTATTAAGATGATGCCCCACACAAAAACTATTAGACCTTCCAGCGGCCAGAGCCCCTTGAAGACGCCCGCAGCCGGTAGTGGGAACATTAGAGTATAGCTCGTTCTCACTTGGAATGCAAAAATGCCTGCGAGCAGTAGGATTAGGCCTAAGTTGAGGGTGATGTATGCGGCTCTTACTAGAACCCCTTTCACAGGTTTGCCGTAGCAGAAGCCCGCCCTCAGGAGTGAGAGACCCATCATGAGCTGGAATAAGCCGCCGAAAGGCATCACCAGTCCGTGGAATGTGAGGAGCATGTTGTAGTCCGGGACCCTGAGCGCGCCTGTAAGGTGTGCGACCACCATTGTGAGCCCGGCTACTCCGCCCGCGAAGAACCAGGCAATAGCGGAGAGAACCATCAGCCTCGGATAGAACGTCAGATCCTCAAGCCTAATTTGCGAGAGCATCTCACCCCATCACCCTGAGCTTTGAGAGCATTGCTGAGTGGCCGTCACCACAAAACTCTAGGCACCTGATGATGTACTCTCCAGGCTCCCACAGGTTTAGGACCAGCTCCTCCTTCATGCCTGGCATCAGCATCACTGTAGCGAGGACTTCGCCCCGCGGCGAGTAGATCGTGAGTGAGTGGATCGTGTCTCGGGAGGTGGAGACAAACTTTACAGCACCTGTCCTGACCTCATAGGTGTCGAGCGTATACCCCCACATGAAGGCCTCAACATTGACGACCTGTGCAGGCTCTGAAGGTGACTGGCCAGTTGTAGCGGCCAGTGGCTGGAGCCACGGGAGCCAGGGTATGCTGACCAGGTTTATGACTGTCCAAGCCAAGCCTACACCTATTAGCCAGGCCACCTCTATAGCCCGAGCCTTCCTTTCTCCCAGCCCAACGCTGACTACCCCTCTACCTCTCCTGAAAGCCAGCAGCATGAGTAGTGTGAAGATGATAAGGAAGGGTGAGGTGAGGTAGAGAAGGAGCAGTATCGCACCAAATCCTGTGCCCAGCATTTCAGGCCCTTCATAGAAAATTGCCCCTATATTAGCTTTATCTTAGCTTATATTAATAGGAATATTAGACTACGCGTGTCTGAGACACGGTTGGATAGATCCGCCGCGACAAACGTGTAAATGCCACTTACATTATCTCGATTTTAGGACGGGGGGTTTGAGGGTTATTTTCCGTGATAGGTTCGACGCAGGCCTAAGGCTTGCTGAAGGGTTGAGGGAGTATCTGGGACCCGACTCAGTGGTTTACGGTATTGCGCGGGGCGGAGTCGTGGTTGCGGGCGTTGTGGCTCGAAGACTCGGCTGCGCCCTCGACGTCATCGTCGTAAAGAAGATTGGGGCTCCCTTCAACCCCGAGCTTGCTGCAGCGGCTGTCACAGAGTTCGGAGACGTGGCCATAGAGGAGGAGGTGGTGGCTTTTTACGGGATCTCGAGAGAAGCAGTGTTGAAGCGGGCCTCGGAGCATGTTCCTGACCTCCGGAGGCGGGCGGAGAGTTATAGGGGTGGCAGGGGGTTCATAGAACCGGCTGGGAAGACTGTGGCAGTCATCGACGACGGCTTGGCTACGGGCACGACGATGGTGGCTGCGGTCAAGTCTATCAAGAAGATGAATCCTTCAAGGCTGATAGCCTCAGCACCGGTGGCGTCCACCACAGCAGCATCCAAGCTCAGACCCCTCGTAGACCAGGTCGTCTGCCCATATGTGGAGGAGGAATTCTACGCTGTAGGCGAGTTCTATGAAAAATTCGCACAAGTAACCGACGCTGAGGTTGTTAGATATCTGAGAGAGAGTGTGAATTTCTATTAGGTAGTGTTTAGTGCCGCGTAGCCCTTCCTCTCAAGTTCCTCGGCCAACTCAAAGCCCCCAGACGCTATTATCCTACCATCGTACATGACGTGCACTACGTCTGGCCTTAGATAGTTTAGTATCCTCGCATAGTGGGTTATGACTAGGAAGCCAGTCCCCCTATCCCCATTTATCTTCTTAATAGATTCGGCCACTATCTTTACGCTATCTATGTCGAGGCCTGAGTCAGTCTCGTCAAGTATTGCGATACGTGGACTAAGTGTGGCGAGTTGAACGATCTCGCTCCTCTTCTTCTCCCCACCTGAGAAGCCCTCGTTGAGGTATCTTTTGGCGAAAGACTCGTCCATCTGAAGAAGCTTGAAGTTCTCTACAAGCAGCTTGTGGAACTCCGAGACCGAGAGTTTCTTGGTACTGTCCCCCTGGACCGAGAGGTAGGCGCGTCTGAGGAAGTTCGCCATAGTGACTCCACTTATCTCTACCGGATATTGGAATGCCAGGAATAGCCCTCGCCTCGCCCTAGCGTCGGGTGAGAGGCCAAGTATGCTCTCCCCGTCAAGCAGTATGTCACCCTTCTCGACTGTGTATTTCGGGTGTCCCATAATGACCTGCGCGGTCGTGCTTTTCCCACTGCCATTCGGACCCATGAGAGCCGCTATCTCTCCCTCCTTAACTACTAGATTCACACCCTTCAGTATCGTCTTCCCCTCAATGCTAGCCCAGACGTCCCTCAGCTCCAGTATAACCATCTCCGCGAGTTACCGGTGCTGAGGCACGATAAAAACCCCAAACAGTAACACGCGCCGCGCCAGATTACTCAGACGATAGAACCTCGTTGTCATAGAGTCTAGGGATTGAGCCGTTATCGCTATAATCAACGACGATAGCTGTGGGAGGGGAGTGTGGATATATATCCGCCCCCTCCGATTCAGATTAGCATGACCCTCATATATCCCTACTATAAGCCGGGCCGCGGATTCGCCTACCCAGAATACGTATCGCGGTATCCACCCGTAAACAATTTCCGAGTAAGTCATCTGAAGCTGGAGCTTTGGATAGACTTTGAGGGACAGTCGCTCAGGGGTTTCGAGGAGGTTGAGGTCGAGCACAGCGCAGGTGGTGGATGGGTTGCTTTTGATGCCTGTGAGATGTGGATTGAAAGCGTCAAGGTTGATGGGAAGGATGCAGAGTGGAGGTACGATGGCGAGAGGCTACATGTCCGGCTGGATGCAGGGAGGTGCAGGGTAGAGATTTCCTATAGAGCGAGGCCCAGGAAGGGGTTCCACTTCATTAAGCCTGACAAGGCCAACCCGGATAGAGCCCCCCAAGCCTGGAGCCAGGGCGAGACTGAGTATAACAGGTATTGGCTACCACTGGTCGACCACCCCTCGCAGAAACACACCTCCGAAATCATAGTCTACGTCCCCCGGGGCTTCATAGGCATCTCAAACGGAGACCTTATCTCGCGGGGCTCGAAGGATGGGTGGGACTACTGGCACTGGAGAATGGATAAGCCCCACTCACCATATCTGATCAGCGTCGTCGCCGGGGTTTTCGAGGAATACGGCGAAGAATTCAATGGGGTGAGGCTGAGTTACTATGTTCCACCAGGCTACGGAAAATTCTATCGCCTCAGCTTCGAAAAGACTCCGAAAATACTAGAGTTTTTCTCCAAGTACCTAGATTATCCATACCCCTATGGTAAGTATGCTCAGGTCGCCGTCTACGAGTTTATCTTTGGAGGGATGGAAAACACTACTGCTACTACTCTGACCGAGCTAACACTCCACGATGAGAAGGCTCATATCGATTTTTCTAGCGACCCGCTTATAGCCCACGAGGCCGCCCACCAGTGGTTCGGAGACCTTGTCACCTGCAGGGACTGGCCCCACATCTGGCTCAACGAGAGCTTTGCAACTTTCCTCGAGAACCTGTTTGTGAGGCATGATAAGGGCGAGGACGAGTTCGTCTACGAGAATATAAGAGACATGGACTCATACCTGAGCGAGTATAGGGACTATTATGCGAGGCCGATCGTCACTCGCGTCTACAAGTATGCAGCAGAGCTCTTCGACGCACACACATATCCGAAGGGGGGAGTCGTACTTAACATGCTCCGCGCACTCTTAGGTGAGGATACTTTCAGGAAGGGTTTGAACCTCTTTCTAAAAAGGTATGCCTACTCGGTCGCGGACACAGAGGACTTCAGGAAGGTCATGGAAGAGGTCTCGGGCAGGAGTCTGGAGCAGTTTTTCGAGCAGTTCTTCTATAATGCGGGACACCCAGCGATCAGGGTTGAGGAGGAGTGGAGGGACAGTACTAGGCAGCTGGTGCTGAGGTTTAAGCAGACCCAGGGGGAAGACTCCCTCCCAATCTACCACCTGGACATACCCGTGAGGGTCAAGACCAAGTCCTCCGATAAGGAGTTCACCGTAGAGCTCAGGGAGAAGGAGGTTACACATGTTATAAGTCTGGATGAGCAACCGGAGCTTGTATGTATAGACCCGCGCTTTGAGGTCTTCAAGACCCTGGAGCTTGCTAGGGGGGTCGAGCAGCACATCAAAGTCTTAGAGTCTGATGAGCACGTCTACTGCAGGGTCCTAGCCGCGCGGGCGCTCGGTAGGCTGGGCGGGGCAAAGGCGGTCGAGGCGTTGAAAAGAAGCGTGCTGGGGGATAGGTTCTGGGGCGTCTCGGCTGAGGCAGCTAAGGCCCTCGGGGAGCTTAGAACCGAGGAGGCAAAGAATGCGTTGATAGAGGCATTATCGATTGTTACAGACACTAAGGTCAAGAGGTCTATTTGCGAGGCTTTGGGAAACTTTAGGGGATATGATGTGGTGGAGGCCCTCTCGAAGATCCTCTCAAACGGTGAGGAGAGCTACTATGTTAGACAGGCAGCGGCTACGAGCCTCGGGAAGACCAAGAAGGAGGGCGTTTATGAAATTCTCCTCAGACACATTGACACTCCATCCCACGCCTCAGCGATAACGGTGGGAGTTTTGAGGGGGCTTGCCGAGCTGGGTGGCGAGGAGGCTTTGAAGACACTCATGAGATATGCGGAGGCCGATAAGCAGTCGACCGTTAGGGCTGCGGCAATTGCATCTCTTGGAAAGTTTCCGGGGCGGCGGGAGGTGGTGGAGGTCCTCCGACAATATGCGCGAGACCCGAACTACAGGGTTAGGAGGGCTGTTGTGGCGGCCTGTAGGGAGCTGCTGAGCAGCGAGGCGATAGGCATTCTTGAGGATGTCGCTCAGAACGATGTCTACGAGATGAACCGTAGAGCCGCTCGCGACGCTGCCGAGAGGATTAGGAAGAGCTTGGAGAAGGGTATCGAGTATAAGGAACTGAGGGAGGAGCTTGAGAGGATCAAGGAAGAGAACCGGAGGCTTGTGGAGAGAGTCTCGATACTGGCTGGGGCAATAGAGTCTAAGGCTTAAGTGGTATTCTCCTTACAGCCCCACATGATCCACACGTCACTAGGACTGTCAAGCCAGCCCGCCCCCTCCGAACCCTAACCCTTGATCCATCAAACTTGTACGGCCTCATACATTTCCTGCAAATCAGTAGGCTGAGCCTCCTAGGTATTCTGACCCTGAAGCTCCTTGATAACTCCACCGCGTGAGCCATGGCCTCCCTCCTGAGCGCTTCATCGGTCGTTGAAAGGGCTATCTCCAAGAGTCTGAGCACTTCACTCACCGCAACACTACGCACCCCCCGCCTCAATGAGACCGCATATCAGGAGACATCTCACAATTTTTCAGTATCCTCCCTCGTCCAATCCCGTCTATGTGGGCCCAGACCCTTGGTGTATAAGTTTTATATTGCTGAGAGATGACATGGCACAGCGATGCCATCAAAGATCACCTTAGGACTCATACTCTCTGCCGCTGGTATGACCATCTCGCTGGCAGCCCCCCTCATACACATAGCCCTGGTCTCCAGCGGCATCGAGAGTGTTTTAGCGCTTGAAGCGGCGCCGGGGCTCCCACTCCACCTCCTACTCTCTGTTGTGGGGGTCCCAATTGCCCTGTCCGGGCTATTCCTCTTCAGGAGAGGTGTGAGGGAGGAGCTTTCAGCCGAGAGGATGATCTCCCTTGATAGGGAGGCTGTTATCCAGAGCCTCGAGGAAAGAGGAGTGATAAAGGAGGGGAATGTAAATACACTCGAGGGGCTCAGACGCTCCTCTGAGGCGGAGTCGCTGAGGAGGGGGATAAAAGTGAAGAGCGCTGGACTCTCCCTGATATGCCCGAAATGCGGCTTTGAAACGCCGCTCGGAGGGAGTAAATGTAGGAATTGTGGAGAGAAGTTCGCTAAGAGCAGCGACCCTATAAGAGCCTGCCCAATATGTGGCGGAGACCTGGCGAGCGCTCAAAGAATAGGGGATGACATCTACGTGTGCGGGATTTGCTTCAGCGAGCTCGAGATAGACCAGCAGACGGCTCGAAGAATATTCGTCTAGGCGACCGCTATGACTAGTGAGCTGCAGCCCGAGGATGTTGAGATAGACTCGGCTGAGACGAGGGGAAGGATCAGCACTTTTACTGGAAGCTTCCTCCTCGGAGATAAAAGATACAGGTTCAACGGTATTGCAGTCATGACAATCGGCGGCCCAACGGTGGGCATCTCTTTATCGAACGATACTGAGGCTGAGCTTATCTCCAAGGGTTTTTCGAGGGAGCAGCTTGAAGGCATTCTGGCAGAGGTTCAGCGGAGAGTCACAGAAGGCAACTTCAAGGTCAGCGGAGATATCCGATTCCTAGAAGAATAGCAAGTGGAATATGTGGATCATGTTAAAGTTATATCTGGGGAGTAAATGCTCAGTCTCATGAGCCCCATTGAGAATGAAGCAGTACAGACACTAATCGCCGTCTTCGAGGCCGTCAAAAATAAGGACCACGCCAAGCTACTAGACCTCCACTCAAGCAGAGGGTATACTCTCTTCAACGACGCTCCTCCATACCAGCTCTTAGAAGGCGAGATGGGGGTCAGATTAAAACTCAGCCTCATGAATCAAGTCCAAGACATCTCATACAAGATTCGAGACTTACACCTCAGTGTCTATGGAGACGTGGCCTATGCTGCATATGAGCTAGAGATGAGCGGCATACTTGTCTATCAGTATAGGTTTGAAGGGCAGAGATGGATAAGGAAGGCACGATGCACAACAGTAATGGTTCGCGAGGATGGCTCGTGGAAGATTGTTCACGAACATTTCTCGCACATGGGGGTTTAGCTCGTCAACCACTTCATGAGACCCTCCACATCGTCAGTCTCAATCTCCAGGCTGATGTCGCCCAGACCCGGCCTCTCATCCTCGTCGAGAATAGATGCAACCCCGACGTAGGCGGCGTGTTTGCTTAGCCTAGCCCTAACTACGCCTGAGCCCGACGCAGACCGGAGCAGCCTCCCAGCAGCTGCCCTCACCCTCCTCATCCTCCAATTCTCCTTGAGATACTTCAGGGCTGAGAGCTCCGTCGACTCAGCTTCTAAGAAGGTCCTCCCTCCCTCCTCAGAAACCCTGAACTCGAGAGTAGGAAAAATCTTTCTAACAGCCCTCAAAACACGCTCCACGTCCTCCGTCGGAAAAACCTCCGCCCTGACGCTTACCCTCACATGCATGTCCCAATCAACCCAGAGAGGTATGCTCCGAATTAAATCCTGATGGACTCCCCTACCATGGCGGAGTGCGCTCTCAGTTATTAACAGGCGGCCAGCATATATCTCCTGCTAATTGAGAGACTCTACATACATCGCGGTATGGGAGGGGACGGATGGGTCTGGGAAGACAACCCTGATGAGGCGTGTGGCGCAGATACTCTTCAAGCGCGGCTTCAAGGTAGTCACACATAAGACGCCGGGCGCTATGCGCAGCGGAATATTCGCGGTCTCATACGGTAACAGTCCGAGGATCTCGCCCCTGAGCAGGATGCTTCTCTTCCTCGCAAACACAGTTGACGAGACAGACGCGATGGTCAAAAAGATCAGACGAGCCACCCCCCACTTCCTCTTCATAGACAGGTACTATCTCTGCTCTGCGGTCTACGGTCTCGCCCTGATAAAGCACCGGCGAGGGCTTCAGGACCTGCCGTCGATAGTTGAGCTGATCAGTCTCCTGGAGAGGATCGGTAGATCCGACTACTTGGCCCCTGACATCTATTTGATAGTCGATGTAGATGAGGGGGAGAGGCTCAGGCGGCTCCGGGGGAAGCGGGGCCGTGAAGGCGTGCTCGAGAGGGACACAGCCTTCCAGAACATGGTGAGGGCGATATACGACGAGTTCAGCAGGTATAGGCCCAGCCAGGTAATCAAACTTCTAAACGAATCCAATAGACTCGAGGAGCTCGCCGACAATACTGCAAGCAAGCTGGTCGAGCTGAGGGCAAAGGCCTTATCTGCACAAGAGGAGCGGAAACTTAATTTTTAAGCCAAGCAACTTGTCTTCCCGAAGGAGTGTAAGCCGCATGTCTTCGCATCTTATACGAAGCTTTGTGGCCGTTGACGTTTTCTCGCCAGAAATTGTCAGAGGGGTCAGAGCTATTCAGCAAGACCTACTGGAGGCTGGTGTCTTGGGGAGGCCGGTGGACCCCGAGAGCCTCCACATAACGCTCATCTTCCTCGGCGAGTTGGAGTCCCCGATGGTTGAAAGGGTTAGGGAGTGTTTATCCGGAATTGAGGTTAGGCCTATGCGCCTCCTATTGAGGGGTGTCGGATACTTCCCAGGCGGGTCGAGGGTAAACACCATCTGGATCGGCGTCGAGGATATAGATTCGCGTCTGATGGCAGTGCAGCGTGAAGTAGTTTCGAGACTCTCGGGGTTGGGATTCAAACCCGACAAGGATTTCAAGCCCCACATCACAATTCTAAGAGTCAAAGGCATCAGGAACAAGCCGGAGGTCTTATCGCGGCTATCCCAGCTATCTTCCCACACTGTGGGGGAGATCACCGTAGATAGAGTCAAGCTTAAGAAGAGCACGCTCAGGCCCGACGGCCCGATATATGAGGACCTCCAAGTCTACGGCCCTACCCAGTCTGCTTGATGGTCAGCCTAATCTCCTCGCTCTTCCTCAAGACACTTAAGAGTGAGTCAATGGTCCTCGCAGTCTCCTCTATCTCGCTCAGGTCCACGGACTCAGCAAGCCTACCAGTCAGCTCATCGATCTTCCCCACTACAACACCTTCAAGGCTGCTTAGGACGATGGGTAGGAGGGCTCTCCCCGACTCTGACTGATCCCTCACAACCACCACGGGCTTATCACAGGCAACACATCGAAGCTCCCCCTTTATCTCGAAGAGAGGGTTTCCGCACGCAGGGCATGTTTGTGCAAGCATCTTTCCCCCGGCCTTCAGCACCTCGCTCATCCTCTTGACCACGTCATCTCTGCTCAGAGCCACCACCCGCAACTAGCCTTTGGCGCGGAGGATATAAACACGATATTCACTCCCCGCCCGAGACCGGGTCCTCTACTAGCCTCTCAATCCTCCTCAAAGCCTCCAGAATATCTCCGACATGGAGATCAGCCCATATACTCGCCTTGCCTCCCACCTTAACTGTAAACATTCCCATAATCTTCGCAGTACGCAGCTCCGCCACCGCCCGATCCCCCACATATATGCACTCCTTGGCCCTACAGCCAGCCGACAGTAGGAGGAGCTCATAGCCTTGTGGGGAGGGTTTTGGCGCCGCGTCTTCGCTGGTGACTATGATGTCGAAGATGTCCGGTCTCAGGCCGAGGGCGGAGAGGACCTTCTTGGTCAAAGCTCTTCCGGCGTTGGTGTGGAGGGCGATTTTGAGACCGCGAGCCTTAATCCTTCTCAATCTATCCTCAACCCCTAGCAGCGGCTTGATGTGTCTGGCCGGCTCCACCATCTGGGAAAGCCTCTCATAGAATTCTGAGCGCGGAATCTTGAGCAGGTCTAGGCTCGCGCTAGTGGTTAGGGCGCGGCTCTTCGCCTCCGCCAACCTCTTCGCAGCGGTCTCAGCACTCACGCCGAGCATCTCAGCAACCAGCGCTACAATCATCTTCTCAAGCTCCCCCACATAGCTATGGGAAGAATAGAGAGTTCCATCCATGTCAAGAGCTAGGAGCCTAAACCTCCCCCGCCCCACACCGGACAGCCCCCCTCTAGTGGAGGAGAATCTGCAACATAAGCATATAAAAAACCACCACTACTTATGTTACGTGAGCACTGGTCAGAGGGTTCTTTACCAATGCGTAAAGTGTGGAAAAGTATTCGAGAAGGAGCGGGTCTTCAAGGGCACAGGCATTAGATGCCCATTCTGCGGGTTCCCAGTACTGAGAAAAGCTAAGCCCGAGACTGCCAAACTAATAAAAACATCTAAACTATCTGAGGAACAGAAACTCTTCTTTTAGAGCTTGGAGTAGATCTTGTCCCACTCCTCCTCGTCCTCAACCTCATCCTCTAGAAGATCCTCGAAGATCTCGTGGGTCACATAGTCCGTGTCCCTATATTTCCGAACCATCTCATTATAGAATTTGATGGCGCATGCCTCACTCTTCAAAACGTCTTCGACCAGTTGTTTAATATTGGTGGGGTCCTTAGGCGGGGCTATATAGCCACATCCCGAAGTTGCGAGAAGCTTCGCGAAGTCTAGAATCGGTTCACCGCCGAGCTGGATTATCCTCTGAGCTAGCTTCTCGGCATGCCTTAGCTCGTCCTCAGACTGCTTGAGGAGAATTGGCCTCAGCGTATCCGCATCAATCCCCCTAATCCACTGGGCGGCAACCCAGTACTGGTAGTGCGCAAGCCACTCGTCAGCATAAGCCTTCAACAAGTCGGACAAGACCTCGTTAATATCTGCCCTAACTATATCACGGCCCATCCTACCCATAATCCATACACAACTTAACCACCTCATTCCTACTAAAAAAGACTACCCCAAGACGCTAAGAAGGCTGTCTAAACACGTCTATGAAGGGGATATCGTAATATTCACCCCCGCAAAAATAGAGCGTGGAGAGGCGGGGGTCGCCAAGTCTGGTCAAAGGCGCAGGGCTGAGGCCCCTGTCCCGTAGGGGTTCGTGGGTTCAAATCCCACCCCCCGCACATCTTTATTTTTCTAGGGGTAGTTGGGAGGGTATTGTGGCTTGGTTGTAAGCGTGAAGCTAGGTTTGGAGGGGAAAAGAGGGGGGAGGGGTTGGTATTAGTCATCCTTCTTCTGAGATATTCTTCTAGCCTTATCATTTTTCTTTCGATGGTGAAGCCAACAGTCTCGTAGAACCTCTTATTAAAGCCCCTCCATATCCTGATGTAGTAGACATTTTTTCTGGATTTGTATAGTT
>BEHE01000006.1 GCA_002898395.1 Candidatus Calditenuaceae archaeon HR02 | reverse complement strand
GGCCTCGATGTACCTATGCCTAAACAGAACCAACAATAACAGAGACCTAGCAGTAATAGTCCTAAAGAACTTCAGGAACAACAAGCTACACAAGCTATCAAGAGACCTAGTAAGCCTGACAATAGAGCTGGCAGAGATTATCGGGTTTAAACACGTAGAGACATTGAGGTTCAAGCTATCCAACACCGGCCTAGCCAGATACCACACAATAAAGGGACACAGCCACGACCTATGGCACGAATACACCCTAGCATTCAGAAAGGTGGTGTAGAATGAGTGGTAGGGGCGAGGAAATAGTGGGGAAGAGAAGGGGAAGTTATCGTCCCAGAGAGCTGAGGATAAGGATCTATGAGGATGTCTTAGAGTTTCGAGGAAAAGGACTATCATATAGGGAGATAATCAATGAGATAAAGCTAAGATATAGTGTTATTATCAGTGAGTCTCACTGTAGCTTCTGGTGCAGATGAATACATAGCGTATGCAATGGTATAAGGATACCGTCGATAGAATTCCTGAAGCCATCAGAAGACCTGGCATATGTCATTGGAGTGGTGGCTGGTGATGGATATGCTTATCAGAGAAGCAAGCCACGGTGTGGATACAGGGAATGCTACATAGTGTTAGAGGTTAAGGACAGAGAGTTCGACGAAGAATTAGGCAGGAGGGTGGCGAATGTCCTGGGAAGAGAACCACTGAATCCAAGGCTAAATAAATATGGTAGATGGGTCGTACTAGTTCAGTCTAGGACTCTCTATGAACTGCTCAAGAATCCAATCGGCATCGATAAGATCATACCATACATTGAATACTGCGAGCGATGCATCACAATGTTTCTGAGAGGATTCTTTGATAGCGAGGCAAGCGTCCATAAAGACGGCACCATAATCGTGTATAATACCGACCATGCGTTACTCAAATATGTGATATATCTCCTGAAGAAGATTGGTATTGAGACGACTTCAGACGAGCCAAAACTACAGCTACAAGCTGGTACACCGTTGAGAGCTCCGAATACAGGTAAACTATACAAAAGAAGGAAAGACAAATATTACGTCATGATACGCATGAGCTTTAATAAGAGGTTCTACGAGAATGTCGGCTTCACCATTGATAGAAAGAGGAGAAGGCTAGAAGATATCTCATGAGAAGAGGACTAATACCAACCCCCCTCTCTTTTCCTCCCCCCTTCATTTTTCCACTTACCTATAATCAAACCAACACCCCTCACCAATCTAGAAATATAGATACGAGCCCTGGGGAGAGATTTGAACCCTCGCGGGCTCGTCGCCCAGCAGATTAGCAGTTTGGGCCATACTAGTCCGCCCCCCTACCGGGCTAGGGCACCCCGGCACGGTTACTCAATCAAACAATCAGTCTTACGGCTATCCTTATTAGTCTTTCTTCTCAAAATGGTTCTACCATACCATATGGTAACTTTAGTATCAATCACCGGCCTCCAAAGCCACTGGGCTGATGAGGAGGCCGTTGCCAGCACCCGGCTTTCGCGCCCGCTCCCGCAAAGCACTACTCGCCGGGCGGGTAGGGCTTAACTTCCGGGTTCGGAATGGGACCGGGTGTTTCCCCTACCCTATGACCGGCAACGGCCTCGGATGATGGCATCTCTAGACCGTTATTTAAGCCCTTCCACCTACCGCTGGGGATAAGTCCCAGATAAGCATCTCTACCCGCCCCCACTCCTCATCGCGTGATAGTACATGGCGAATAGGTTCGGGAAGAGGTTTAGGTTCTCTATTCCCTGCTTGTAATTCCTCACACTTATATGGTTCTACTTCTCATACCGAGCCTCTCGTACTCTTACTCTAATCTTAGTCTCTAGTGCCCACCTATACCAGGGGCCTCATTAACTATGGTTTTTGGCTTGTTCAAGATTTATCTAGGAGGCAATTGCTACTATAGAGGATGCCTTCTCAGCCGGCTCGTGTACAGTAGACTTGCTTATGGGCTCAACAGCTATGCTAGGTATCTTAGAGGCCCCTCCTAAAGCTGCCGTGGAACATGTAATCTATGACGGCAAGCATCTTAACTTCGCGGCCTTTTTTATTACGCCTAAAACAGCTGGAGACCAACGCAACAACATCCATACAAACAGCCACTACATCCTGGCCTTTAAATACACCCCTTATCCGAATACTATCAACATGTGCATTAGAAGATATTAATCCCTTCTGAGGCCGAGCTTATCATAGCCTGTAGACCAGATCCATGAGCCTCGTGGAGTCGTGTTAGCCACACGGGCCTATGGTTGTATTCGACGTTAGATTGCAATCTATGCAGGCATGAGCCTAGAGCTCTTCCTCTTCCTGAAAACGTCGTATTATAATCCCTCGACCTTCAAGGCTTTCCGTCAATCTGAAAAACTTGAGGTTAGTACACTATTGCAAGATGAGCGATTGGATTACGCATGTCGAAAAATATTGCTCAGCTCAGACCAAGCATTCTCGACCACTCCGACAGCGTGGGCATCCTGTCCTCGTTTATTATACTTGAGTCCTTGAGGTAGTCGAGGAAGCACATAGCGAGCGCCTTCCCGAAGGGCCTGATCTTCCCCCTCCACGACATCATCCCGAGGTCCTCCAGCTTCGACAGCGTCTCTTCCCTCAGCCATTCCGGAAGTTCTAACCCGATGTAGACAGTGAAGCAGGCAAGTATGTCGGCGAACGTCACGTTCTCCTCCACCATCCTCTTGACCCTCTCTAGGCCCTGCGGGTTATCCCTCATCCTCTGGCTGATCTTAGAGAGCTTTTTCGGAAACTTCAGGATGGCATAGCAAACGACGTTATGTATCATGTACATCCAGATCTGATCCGTGGACTCCGGCACGGGCGTCCTGGACTCCAAAAGACTCTGTAGTAGCGACTGGAGCGTCCTGCCGAGATGCGTCAGGACTATTCCCTGTTGCGACATCCTGATCAGGCCGAAGGTCCAGGCGTCGTGCATTACCCTCGCTAATACCGCGTCACTAATTCCCAGTCTATCAAGGACTGCGTCGCATATGCGCCTTCTCGTATTTCGGCTCCACCGCAAAGACTAGGTAAGCCACAATCTCCGGATAGACGCTCGAGAGGAGCATCTCCACGACCAACGAAGCCGTCCGAACGGTCACGAGCCTGGCGCCGTCAAGACCCATCACGTTCCTCACAAGCCCGTCCACCTTGCGTTCCAGCTCCTTCTTGCACATCTCGGCCCTCTTCAGCAAGCCGCGAAGGGCTTTCCTCACAGCCAACACCAGATCTCCGATCCGCTCCCTTCCTTTTGCACTCAGTTTGAGCGTCACCGCATTTTCGTTCCACCAGCTGGGCAGGAAGCCGCGCCTGCTCAGCATCATCATGAGTTCGAGGGAGACGTCCTTCGCTTCAACAAGGACCGAGGCACTAGCCCTAACCCTCACGGTCAGTAGGACTATCTCCTTCCTCAGGAGCAGCGATGCATCCTCGATCCACGGGTTATGGTCCGAGCGGAACCTCACTAGGAGGGATGGGAACCTCTCGGTTATCTGCTTCAACCTCAGCACCCTGAAACTCTCCTTTAAGAGGATCTCGTGGCCAACCACTAGATGACTACCCTCGGCCCTCACGGACCTCTCCAGCTCCCGGAGCGGGTCCACGTCTGTCTGAAGGGGCCTCCCGGCCCTTCCCATACCTTAGAACGCGTTCCGGAGGCTTTACTTAAGCGAGAGAGTAGGGTACATATTGAAGACGATATAAGGGAGGGTTGCGGACGGCGGGGTTGTCGGCGCCGCAAAGTGACCCAATTTGTCCGAAAAGAGTTCGCACTATCGAGGAGAATCGACGGGTTCCGGGGCCGATCTGAGGACGAGGTTGCTGCGGAAGTACGCGAGGAAAGGGCTGCTGGTTCTGACGGTCGTGGACGTCAACGTTGACGACGTTATCGTCGCGCTATTCGAGGTGAGACTGCTGCTCCACTTGATGAGGACTAGGAGGATGTGGAGGAGCACGGGCAAGCTCCTCTTCGTGAGAAAGGTTAACAGGAGGTCGATGAAAGTGTATGGAAGACCAGCCACGTCGTGGCTAAGGTACGCCAAGAACCTTGACAACGACTGGGTCAACAAATCAGTCGCGCTGGTTAAGAGGTTCATGGCTAGGGGCCACGCGGTCGTGATAGAGGACCTAGATCCTGAGCGGCTCAGGGAAAAACTTAGGTCAAAGGATCCGGAGAAGGCTTACATCTTCAACACCTGGCCAGTCGCGAAGATCCTGAGGAGGACCAGGGCAGTCGCGGAGAGGGCCGGAAACTTCTGGTGGTCCCGCCGAACTACACCAGCTCGATATGCATTAAGTTCCTGACGCTGATGGGGTACGAAGGGGAAAATGGAACAGGCTCCAGTGCCCTAAATGCGGTTACAACGACGACAGGGATCACGTTGCCGTGTGGAACCTCGCGAAGAGCGCGTTGGTGATGCTCGGATTCCACTACCTAGACACTTACCTCGGAAGGAGTATCAAGGCATACAAGGAGGCTGTCGACGCGCTGACGCCGGCGCTGACAAAAACTCTCTCCCAGACCCCCGAGCCAGGGCCTGGGGTTTCGGAGGAGGGAGGGGAGGTAACCTCTCCCCGCACCTCCCCGGACCCAAGGCATGGCCGAGGAGACCTGGGAGAGGGTATTAATGAACCTTCCTCCGAGGACGTGCCGTAGAGCCAGGCTCGCCCGGTCCGTGAGACCCAACCGGGCGACAGGGGATCGGGTATTTCCCCTGCCTAAGGGACAGGTCTGGAAGGGCTCGCAGAAGGAGGAGGTTGCTGGCGAAGCGAGGAAAGCGCCAGTGAAGAGGGATGAGCTCGGAAAACGGGAGAAGCAAACGAAAACCCTCCCCCTATTTTTTCTTTCTCTCATCTCGGTGGCAGAAACTGCAATATCTGTATTCAAATCCATATTCGGGGAGGAAGTACTATCCAATAAGCCAAAGATGGATGAAGGTAGAGATGGTACAGAAGGCATACATATACAACCTCCTACTGAACGCGGTATAAAACCAAGACAAAGTACCACCAGCAGGAGAAGAGGGCATCGAGCTAGAGAATTAAGCCACAAGGCATCTTCCTAAAGAAGGACTAGGAATAGGAAAATGCCTGAACAGGCCTAAGATAATAGTGGATTAGGGGTTCTCGGTATATATGGGCATTGGAGAGGCTAGGACTGGAGTACGAGCACCAGAGACTCGGGATGAGGAATAGAGTCGAGAGGTTCTTCAGGTACCTAAAGAGAGGACAGAGGTATTCCACAGCAAATTAAGCGCGAGGAACCACACGCAAAGAATAAAGAACCTAAACCTATTCGCAATCTACTATCATGCGGTAAAAAGCGGGGGTGGTTAGAGACGCTTACCCGGGCACCATCAATTAGCCCGTGTAAACCTTTATTTACTACATACTATTACTACCAAATAGGGCGCCGGCTTGGTTAAGTACGTAACTATTTCCACAAAAGTCCAGAAAAAGTTGAAAGAAGAGGCGCAGCGGCTCGGTGTAAAGGTCTCTGAGGTGCTTAGGCATGCGCTAGAAGAGGAAGTTAGGAGACGTAAGCTTGAGGAGCTAGAGAAGAAGCTTGAGAATCTCGGCATCGCTCTCGATAAGCTCGACATTAATAGAATAACCCAAATGATTCGGGAGGACAGGAAATCTAGGTGACTATTGATTGGGGGATGTTCTTCTTTTTGACGCATCATCATTACTACTTTTGTTAAAGCTTAGGAAGCTAAAGCCCCTTAATAACAACTACATCCACTGGTTAACGATCTACGAAGTGGTTAATGCAATATGGAAGGAGGCGTTCTTGATAGGTAGCATTAACGCTGAGGAGGCACGCAAAATCGTTGATGTGCTAAGAGACATTATAGATGTTGTGAACGTGCTAAGTCCTCATTCTCACGAACATGAGATCCTAGAAACAGCAGGTAAATTAGGGATTACAGCCTATGACGCATCCTATGTAGTCTTGGCTAAAGATAATGGCTTAGCCCTAGTAACAGAAGATGCTGAATTAAGGGATAAAGCGAGAAAAATGATTAAGGTAACTAGCATAAGCGAAATATTATAGCCCTCTCCCTATTGCCTCGCTGAGGCTAAATATTAACTCTACATATTAATAGTTGCGACTGGTGGACCGCCCATAGCGACCAAGATAGGTGTTCGTAACGACGTCCTCTCCCAGCCGCTCCTCAATCCATAGATGGTAACACTTTAAGGCCCCACGTTATATAACTACCTGTTTCTGGGTTTTGTCAAATATTTTCTCAATTAGAGACAAGGAAATCCCCACTTTATTTGGGGATTCGTATTTTCCTCTAAGTTGATAGATTACTATGCCCGCTAATTGAAGACCGTACGAAAGGTGATTTTGGAGAAAGTGAATCGTATCCACGATATTCCTTCTCTTGCGCCTTCTCATATCAGGCCACATGAGTGAACCTTCCTCCCTCAACTCGTCCAGCAGTCCTCTATACAAGGCGTCTTTCTTTCCCTCATAATCATAAGTTATTACACCCAATGCATCTTTTCTCTCAAGCATTAAATCTATCCTATCTAAAAGAATGTGCATCCTAGAGGGAGGCCCTCTATCCGCCCTCGCTTCCCTTCTCGTCTTGATCACTTGCTCTATATCCATGCTCTCCAGATATCTGTACAACCTGATCGAGTCGTACGTTCCATCGGCTACCACTCTTGAGACCTTCCTAGACTTCATTGAATTCTCCACCATCTTCATGGTCATCTCCGAGTCGTGAACGTCGTCCCTAGTCACATCCAAGTCCAATATCTCTCCGGTCTTGGCGTCTACAGAGAAGTGGACCTTCACATACCTCCTCCTCTTACCATACTTCCTCTCAAGCCAAGAACCAGCCCTACATGCCCTAACACCAGTAGAATCCAAGACTACAACTACAGGCCCTCTAGAATCTCTCAGTGCCTTTAGGGGGCTTAGATCGATACCTAGCCTCATCATCCTCCCCCTAATCCATGAATAGTCTATGCTGGGAAGTATTGGGAATATCTTCCTAAGGGCTATAGTGAACCCCTCCAGCTGCCTAAACCCAACAGAGAAAACATACCAAGAACAGCTAGGAATATGATGAAGCTAATGATTATCCTGTATGGCCTAACCCTCTTACCATAATTCAACTCCCTAAGCTCATCAGAGTAACTCTTAACGAACCTAAGGTCCAGTATTATCTCACCCCTCCTTATCAGCCTCTCATCAACCCTCCCCAAGTAGGAGCTCATCGATAAAGGGAAGTAACGGCAGGCCATAGACCTTACTCTTTATAAGAGAACGCCATCAAAACCCGAAAAGCGCCCAGACGATGCCGGAGACTAGGCTCGGGAATCTAAAGGAACCTATGAATTAAGCCACAACGCATCAACCTACTGAATACGATTTGCAGGCCTGCAGGCAGGAGCCACATTTTTCAACATACTATAAAGACGCCCCTAACCTCCCAAGTATTATCTCCACTATCTCTTTGGCTTTCCTAGCACTCAAAAGCGCTTCAGAAGCGTTTTCCTCATCATATATATCCCAAGGTGTAAGACCTCTCAAGGGCTCACCATACGTTGCCCTCCCATGTTCTGGTGCAAGCCGTCTGGTAATCTCAGCGAGCTCTTCAGCTAACTTCCTCAGATCTGAGGGCCGCATCGATAAGACTTCAAGTAACTCGTATGATGGGTCGTGACTCCAGCTTGAGGTCCTAAACAATGCTATGACCGCTTTCGCGGAGTTCTCAGCGCTGAGCTGGGATGAAGCCACCACCTCTCTATAATTCCTCCGCTTAAAAGCCTCCTCGGCCTCCTCCAGATACCGAACAGCAAGCTTTGCTTTGTAAGACGACTCGTTTCTTGGGTTAAACCTCAAACTTCTACGGCCTCGATAGGTTTACCATCAGACCTCTTCCAGCCATATTTTCCGTCAGGCGTCTTGTATCTTACGAGACCAGCTTTCTTGACTAGTTCGGTAACCTTCGACTTCAACTTTTCAAGCACTCCAAATTCATCATATACTGTGATACCGTCATAGAGTGCATTAAGCAACAGCGGCGTAATTTCTAGGTCGTCTCTCAAGAGATCTGTCAAATCCACGACAATTAGTGTAAGCGGTTTTCCAACATGTTTGGCCAGGACGCTGTAAATCTCTCCTCTAATCCTTAAACCCCTGATCCCCCTCACAACCACAAGAACATCGATATCGCTTTCCTCAGAAGACTCGCCTCTAGGATGGCTTCCAAAAAGTAGCAAGCCAGTAAAGGACTCGCCGAAAACCCGCTTTAAATCCTTCGATGCACCCTCTAACCGCTTTACAAGCTCTTCGAGCATCGCTCATCTCGGTCTCAGAGGAGATTAATATGTCTTCTTCCCGGTATATTCGTCGTGGACCCTGATGCGGTCAGGTCGGTATTCCTTCCCGATAGGGAGAGGTGCCTCAACTCAGGCGGATAAGGTTCAGGGATGGTCTAAGGTGTGTGTAAAAGGACAGGAACTGATACCAAGTATACGAGTGCACATTATGTAACAGGAAGTTCAACGATTTAACAGACACGATACTCTCTAAATATAGGATTAGCCTGGAGGAGATGTTCTACATCATACTCTCAATGGAGATAACCAGATATCTAGGGGGCCTGGTAGGGACTTTGAGTTGGTCCTAAATTTCGTGAGGGAGGTGCGGGAGCTAGCTAAGAGGGTGGGCGGGATTAGGCTGGGGGTTTATGCGAGGCTTACGAGGGATACGTGAGCGTGGGGGATAAGGGCGTTAAAGGCGATGATCCTAGGAGGGAATTATCTGTTAGGGGAAGGCGAAAATATGATGGTGATAGGCCTCCTGTTATGAACCTAGTCAGGAGGCTAGATGGAGTGATGGAGTTCGTCGTGATGAATGACATGGAGAAGGCAGTTCACGAGATATCCTCTATCGCTTCTGGGGACTGCATAGTTATAACAGACTAGTACAAGGCATACGATAGACTCGATTCAATCGGCATATCTCATTTGAGGATAAGGCACTCTGAAAGGTATGCTGAAGAGATCGTCCACATCAACCACTGCGAGAACAGACAATCGTTTCTAAGGCCGTTCTTGATGAAGTTCAGGGGAGTCAGTAAGAGGTACCTGCAAGGATACCTGTCGTTCCCAGCCCTTTTGATCAACATGCCTACAAGGTGGTTCAGTACACTGCTATCCCTTATGATGCCGAGATGAGCGCTCAGAAAAAAGCCGAGAAAAAATAACCCTGAGAAGAGATACATAACCACAGGAATAGAGGATCTGGAATAGTTAGGTTTAAGACAGTTTTATTCCAGCCCGTCTATAGAGTTTTATCTTGTTTTGTGGGCATGGGTTGTTGAGTCTCTGTGCTGCGGATTGGGGTTGTGGGTCATGTAGTGGTGGACGAGGTGGTCTGGCACGGGGGCGGGAGAGTCTCGCCCGGCGGCGTCCCAACCTACGCCGGCCTAACGATCTCCTCGCTCGGACACAGAGCGTTGGTGGTCTCCGCCATCGGTTCCGATGGTCTCTGGCTCCTAGACAGGCTCAGGGAGCTCGGCGTGGACACGTCCCACGTTAGGGTGCTAGAGGGTCATGTGACCACTCGCTTCAGGATTGAGAGGCTTGACGGCGGCCGAAGGATGTGGGTCCCGGCGAGGTGCGCGGAGATAAGCGTGGAGCAGCTGGAGCTAGAAGCAGACGCCATCTACCTCGGCCCAGTCGCGGGGGAGGTCTCCGCAGAGCTGGTTGCGGCTGCTGTGGAGAGGTTTAGGATAGTTACGCTGGACCCGCAGGGGATGATGAGGGTCCTAGGTCCGGACAACAGCGTGTCCCTAAGGCCGATAAGCCTCGAACAGTTCAGGGGCGTAAGTGTCTTGAGGTTCTCCGAGGAGGAGTATAGAGCCCTCGGATACTCCACACCGCGCGAAGCTGTCGTCAAGGCATCTGAGACGCTTGGCTGCGATGTAGTGGCCTCCTCAGCCTCACACGGCATATGGGTCTGTGGGGGTGGCGTGGTCTTGAGGGGCTTGGTGAGGGCTGAAAAGGTTGTGGACACGGTGGGCGCCGGCGACGTAGTGGGCGGAGCCTACCTCGTCGGCCTACTTGAGACTGGTGACAGAGCCTATGCGCTGGCGCTAGCGATGGCCGCCGTGGCGCATAGGATGCGTTCCCAAGGCCCTGCGCGGCTTGAGAACTCGGCGGTGAGGGAGGACGCCGAGAAGATGCGGGAGGGCGTCGAGAGGGTGAGCCCCTAGGGGGTCTCCTGGGTGGGGGTGAGTAGTGCTGGAGGGGAGCGGCACAAGACTCGACGCACAGCAGCCCGTCATCGATCCCCACTCACCTCCCGGCCTCGCATACAAGATCAAGGGGCTCGGAACACTCCAAGCCACAGCCCACACACCAGTCTACACAATGCACAAGTTCTGGGCTAGGAGGCCCTGGAAGCTCTTCAAAACACTAATCCAGCAATTCACTAGCCCCGGCGACCTGATACTCGACCCCTTCGCCGGTGGAGGCGTCGTCCTCGTAGAGGGCCTCGCGGAGCGGAGGAGGGTGATAGCTGTTGACATCAACCCCCTAGCCGCACTCATAATGAGGCACGAGGTCGCGCATCTAGACTTGGGGCTGTATGAGAGGGCTTTAGAGCTGCTCGGGGAGAGGGTCGAACCGCTGGCCCGGAGGCTCTACTATATCCGCTGCCTCTCCTGCGGCGGTGGGGCCCAGGTACACTGGACCGAGTTCTTATCGGAAGGTGGGGAGCCGATTAGGGCCTTCTATAGCTGCCCAGCTTGTGGTGCGCGGGGAGAGAAGAGGCCAGAGCCCGGCGACCTCCCGCCGCCCCCAAGCCCACCCAAGTTCGAGAGGGTTAGGATACCGTACGGTGACAAGACCCGAGACCTCCTTAAGCGAGGCCTAAGATTCTTCGACGAGCTCTACACCCCGCGGAACCTCTACATTGTCCTCAAGATTAGGGAGGCGGTGGAGGAGGTCTGTGCCGCCGGGAGCCTCGGTCCTGTCAGGTCCTTCCTCCTCTTCACGCTCAGCAGCACGTTGAAGTGGGCCTCGAAGATGAGCCACTTGAGAGGCAGGATTCTCGAGGGCTGGGCGATGCACGCCTATTGGATCTACCCGAGACATGTTGAGGTGAATGTCTGGAGGCAGTTTCTGAATAGGGCCCGCGCAGTAGTGCGCGGCAAGAGCTACTCGAACTCCTACATAGGCGAGTATTCTCGTGAGGCCAACTCTTTCGAGGATTTGTCGAGGGGTTGCACCTACATGGTCCTGAACCAGGATGCAAGGAGGCTCCCAATCCCCCCAAGCACGGTAGACGCTGTCATAACAGACCCGCCCTACGGCGACAATGTTAACTATGCTGAGCTCTCAGACTATTTCCTCTGGATATTTGGGGGATCCTCGCCGAAGGAGGGTGAGGTCGTGATAAACAGGGCTAGGGGATCGACGCTCCAAGACTACTGTGAGGGGCTGAAGGAGGTCTTCTCGGAGTGCAGCAGGGTCCTCAAGCCCTCAGGCCTCCTAGTCTCCACGTTCAACAGCAAGGACGCCTCCGTTGTCGCGGCCTTCTTCAAGGCCTTGAGGGAGGCGGGATTCGGGTTCATCGCGGCCTCGCCACAACCATATCTCAAGGCCTATCAGACAACATTTCACGCCCTTCAGGTAGACTCGATGCCCTTTGACTACGTCTTCTTCTTCGCAAAGGACTTCAGCTGTGGATGTAGAGCTCCGAGTCTCGAGAGCTTCAGTGAAGGTGTCGAGGGATTGGTGAGGCTCTGCGTGGAGAGGGGGTGGGGTGAGAGGGAGTTCAGGGTCCGGGCCTACCCTCTCCTCATCAACTTCCTCGCCCACGGAGACCCAGCCCAGCTCTACTCAGCAGCCAAGATCCTCGAGAAGACAGTTCAGAAGGAGCGCATATACTTCAGAGAGGTTAGGGCTAGGATTATTGGCTTGAGGAGGCTTGGGGCTGGTCTTGGAGATACTGGTTAAGACTCCGCTGGGGCTTGAGGAGGTCTGCGCCTCGAGGATAGCTGAGCTGGACCCTGGGGCCGAGGTGGTGGTTAGGCCTGGAGGATACGTGGGGCTCGTGGGGGTGGTGCGGTGCAGTGATCCGGATAGCCTCTACCAACGGATACTCTCAGAGGTCTTGGAGTCCGAGAGCGCCTACAGGGTGGTGGCCTCTGCGAAGGCGGCTAGCTTGGAGGATATTGCGGAGGCCGCGGTCCGGGCGGCCCGAGGCAGGCTCGACAGCGGGAAGTCCTTCGCCGTCAGGACTGTGAGGCGGGGGCGCCACAGCTTCACAAGCCTGGACGTAAACGTCGCAGTAGGCGCAGCCATACAACGCGAGTACTCTTCACTAGTCGACTTGGACCACCCGGACATGGTCGTTCGCGTCGAGATCATAGACGACGCCGCGTATCTCTCGGTCTATGAGGGTGGTCGGGAGTGGGTGAAGATGGGGCCTGGGAAGAGGGAGGCCTGGGGCTTCTTCAGCAAGATTAGCGTGGTTCAGATGCCGTATATTGGACCTCCTAAGTCGTGTAGGGAGATGGGTGCAAGGATCGGGAGGGCTGTCCAGGCTTTCGAGGTGGGCGAGGTCGTGGTGGCTCCGGCGGAACCCGTGGAGGCCAGGTCTCTTGCTGAGTTCATCCTTGGCATACTGGAGGGGCAGGAGAGTAGGCTTGAGGTTCAGAGCCGCGCATACGCTAGGAGGCCAAGGCGCGTCGAGGTTCTCGTCCAGGACCTCTACCAGCTGGTGAGGGCGCGGAGGGGTGAGCCCATAATAGTCTTTGAGCCTGAGGGCGTGGAGCTCTCGAGGGCCTCGGAGCGGCTCTCAGAGCTCTATAGGTCTGCCAGGCGTGTCAACTTCCTCTTCGGGGCCCGTGAAGGGATACCCAAGGGAGTCTACAGGGTGGCTGACCTAGTCGTGGACCTGGCGCCGGCGATGACGCTTCCGACAGAGCTGGCAGCCCCCACAGCGCTACTCGCAGTCTACACCGCCCTTCGGGTCGCCGGTGGCGGGGGCGTGGATGAGGTCTAAGGCCTCTGGGCGCCCAGCCTCTCCATAAGGAGCTTGTTGAGGAGGGCTCCGTCAACTCTCCCGCGGTATCTCTTCATCAATTCTCCCATAAGTCTGCCCGCCGCTGACCTCCTCTCATCCTGAGGCACGGCCCCCACGAGCTCCTCAATGAAGGCCACTACCTCCTCTAGGGGTGGGGCCTTGAGCCCAAGCCTCTCGACGGCCTCCTCGGCGGTTAGGCTGGGGTTCTTGGCGAGCTCTGCGAGGACTGGGAGGGCGGACTCCTTGGCCGTGGCTCCGCGGCTGACAAGGGCGAAGTAGCCCCTGATGTGGGCTGGGGTCAGGTTCTCGACTGGGGCGCCCTCCCTCCTCAGCTGCTTAAGCCCCTCAGTCAGGATGCTGGCTACTACGCTGGGAGAGACGCCGAGCCTCACGATCTCCTCGAACTCCTCGAGCATCTCGGAGTCAATCACCTCCCACGCAAGCTGAGAGCTCAGCCCAAACCTCTTCATAAGCGAGGCAGCCACGCTTTCCAGCGGTGGTGGGAGGCTCCTCTCAATCTCCTCGATGAGTTCTCTGGAGACTGGGAAGGGTGGGATGTCGGTCTCGGGATACATCCTCGCCGAGCCTGGTCGGGGCCTCATGTAGCAGGTCGTGCCATCGGCTAGGGCTGCGCGGGTCTCGTCAGGTATCTGGTAGACCGCTTGAGCCGCCCTGCTCCTCACAGCCTCCAAGGCCTCGCGCGCCTTTTGCTCGCGGCCAGCAACGAGGACGAAGGCGTCTCTCTCGCCCGCGCCCAGCGTCTCCCTAACCGCTCTGACCTCCTCCTCGCCTATGCCGTAGCCTGGAAGCTCGTCTGAGTGGAAGATCCCCTCCACACCGCCCCACGCCTTCGCGTATTCGGAGAGCTCCCTCCCAAGCCTGACGTCCCCCTCGCCCTTCAGGAGGCCCGCGAAGCCTGGGAGCCTGAGGCCGAGGACCACGCCTCCCTCTCCTATCTTCCGCCTAATCACGCGGCTACTGCTGCCCTCGAAGACGCCTGTGAGATCCACTATCGGCTGGGACTCCACGGCCTCCGGCCTAACCCCCCTGGACCTCAGCTCCTCAATCAGTATGAGGAGGTGTCTCAGCCTCCTCACCTCGTACTCCACGACCCTCGGTATCAACTCGAGCTCTTGGACACCCTTCACCTCCATCAACCCGCTTCCTTTGATGGAGATGTTTAGGTCCTGTCTCACGCTCCCGAGGCCGCGCTTGACTCCCCGCGTCGCCCTCAACGCCCTCCCGATCGCCTCGGCCGTCCTGGTCACCTCCGAGGGTGAGTTGAGGACAGGCGCCGTCGAGACCTCGATGAGCGGGATACCCAGCCTCGAGAGGTCGTAGACAACCTCATCGGCGTCCGACCTGACGATCCTGGCGGCGTCCTCCTCTAAAGTGATGGTCTGGATAGGCACCCTCAGGCCGTCGACGGACAGCTCCCCTCCCAGAGCCACCATACATGTCCTCTGGAACCCAGAGGTGTTGCTGCCATCTATCACGATCTTCCTCATAACGTGGACCTCGTCCACGGGCCTAGCCTTCAACATAAGCGCTACGGTCAGGGCTATCCTGACGGCCTCCTCGTTTAGTGGGTGGGGTGGCTCCTCGTCGAGCTCTACGAGGCATGAGGAGGCTGGGGAGAACTCGTAGACGATCCTCCTCATCCTCCTCGACTCGAACCTGGCGGCCTGGTCAACCTCCCCCAGCTCGCTCTGGGTCTCCCTCAAGTAGCGCGTGATCCTGAGCCTTGGCCCGCTACCCTCGGATGGCGAGGCGCTGCATCCGCAGAAGAGCTTTCTCCTGGTGTCGAGCTGCCTGTGGACCTCGAGGCCGACCTTGAGGCCGAGCTCCTCGTAGATGCTCAAGCCGGCTCAACCCCCTCGGGGAGCATCCTCGCGCCCAGCTCCCGAGCCACCGGCGTAATCATCATCTTGGAGACATCGGGGAGGCTCTGAGCCCTGTAGAGGACCCACATGAGCTTGACCAGCGCCACCTCTGGTAGGAGGTCTCCAAGCTCGACGACCCCAGCCCTCAAGAGGTCGCGGCCCGTGTTGTAGACCCTCATGTTCACCCTCCCAAACCTGCACTGGGAGGCCATTCCCACAAAGAAGCCCGAGTCCACAAGCGCCTTGACAACCGGTATCCATGATCGGGCCACATGCCCAAGCCCAGTCCCTTCGATAACCACCCCCCGCATGCCCCGCTCCGCGAGGTACTCTAGGATCTCGGGGCTCATCCCGGGGTAGAACTTGACCAGCGCGGCCCTATCGCTGAACCCTGGCTCATAGCTGAACCCGTCGCCGCCCCGCGGATTATACTCGTCGAGGACGGTGAGGTCCTGACCCCGGAGGACTGCTAATGGCGAGGCGTTGACACTCTTGAACGCGCTCCTGCTGCTGGTGTGCATCTTCACCACCCTCGTCCCCCTGTGGAATGCGATGGCATCGTCTGAGTGCCCAGCATGCATCGCCACCACGACCTCGGCGAAGGGTGCGCGGGCCGCGGCCCACGTAGCCCCTATCAGGTTTAGAGCCGCGTCGCTTGAGGGTCTGTCGCTGCTCCTCTGCGAGCCGACGAGTATCACAGGGACCGGCGGCCTCTGCAAGGCAAAGCTCAGGGCGGCCGACGTATAGTGCATCGTGTCGGTCCCGTGTGTAAGGATTACGCCGCTGAACTCCCTCTTCTCCAAGACTCTCCACACGGCCTCTGCAATCATTCCCCACTCCCGGACAGTCAAGTCCTCGCTATACACGGATAACAGGACCTCGGCGTCGACCGTGGCTATCTCGGAGAGCTCGGGGACGAGTGAGACCAGGTCCTCCGACGAGATCGCCGGCCTGACCGCGCCTGTCCTATAGTCTACGCGGCTCGCGATCGTCCCGCCGGTCCCGATGATCTTGACGCGCGGAAGCCCCTCCCTCGGAGGGGGTGGAGGCGGCCTCACGAAGGCTGGCTTCCTGCCGGGCGCAACCCTCCTAATCCTACAGGAGGGGTCGACCGCGACGCCCACATTATAGCCATTGCCCAGCTTGATGACTACTATGTTCTCTGCAGAGAGCTCGCCCTTGAACATGAGAAGGCCGCGGAAGCTCGAACCATCGGGTCTCTCCACCACGATCTCATCACCAATCTCCACCCCCGCAGCCCTAATCATCTCCAAGAGAAAGCCACTATACCCCATCCAGCTCTCCACACCACACACCAGCAAATGATACACTCATCCCAGCCAAAAACCCTCCGCCCCTAAACCCTCGCAAGGAAGGTTCCCGTGGATAGTGGAAGCCGGCGGGTCAAGACCGACGAACAAACATATCCCAGACTCTATCACAGACTTTCACGGCCTCCTCTAGGAAGGAGGGGCCATAATGTGCAAGCGTATCGGCTGGGAGTGTCAGAACATTACCTGTCTTGACGGCCCTCAACCTCTCCAGCCCCCTCATCTTCATCATTCTTAGACCCTCATCCGGTGATGGGTGGAAGCTCTTCGACTCGTAGATAATCACGTCTGGGTCTCTCTTCACCAGCTCGCCGACTACATCCAGCACGGGATAGTCTCCCACACTCATTCCATACAAGTATTCGCGCGGAGAGTCGCCGAATATGTTAGCTATCCCCGCCAAGTGGAATGCAGAGTTGATGTGGTTGAAGTAGGCTGGCACCGTCGGCCCTCCTAGGTCAATCTCGACGTATACCCTGGGCGCTTCACCGCCGCTACCTAAGGCCCTCAGCTCATCCAGGCGGCCTGCAAGCCTGTCAGCCAGCCTCAATGCATTCTCAGGCTCCCCAACCATCCCGCCCACCTCAACCACCATCGACAAGATGGCATAGACATCCTTGGGCAGCGGCACCGGGTACGTCGGATAGCCTAGGGCTAACAGCTCCTCGAGGACTCTACGCTGAGCACCAACCGTCGTAAATACTAGCTCGGGCTCGAGCCCCATTATCTTATCCCTGACGATTTCAGTATAGCTGCCCACCTTCGGTCTCTCTAGAGCCTCACGGGGCCTGTGGCACCAGCTCGAAACACCCACAACCCTCCCACCCACACCAAGCATAAACAGAGTCTCCGTAACTGAGGGGCACAGACTCACAATCCTCGACGGCCTATCAGGATGCTCAACCCACCCCACATAGGGATTATAAACCCTCAAACCCAAACACCGCAGACAAGAAGCGACGCCTAAAAACCTAACCAGTCAAAACCCATCAGCACTATTCGCCAAAAAGCTATGCGAGTTGTTATCCCTGATCCTAAAAATCAATCATGAAGAGAATAGGATAGTTGCTACCGCGAATAGCGTGGCCGCCCCACACAAAAACCTTCACAGAGTAGGTGCTCTGGCCTGGGAGAGTGTTCAGTCTCTCGGGCCTCCGCCGAGCACTTCTCTCAGACAGTTGGTCAGGGCTCCAACCTGCTTCTCCGCAACTCTTCTAACCGTCTCTCCTCCGAGCAGCCTCTCGATGATTCCCAGCTCCAAGTCGGAGCTCCATCTAAGAAGGCTTCCACCACCATCGGCTGGCTGTACATCCACCGAGATTGTGATGATGACGCGTGCTCCGACGACCCTCCCCACACCCCTCAAGACCACCTGGGCCGGGCCCGCGCCCATATAGGTGAACCTCATCTCGACCCTAATTCGTGCAAGATAGTCCGCGACCCTCGCTATCTCCGAGAGGTCTAGGTGGAAGACCGCCGTGAACTCGCCTTCATCGGTCTGCTCGAGGGAGGTGAGGTTGGGCAGACATCCCCTAAGCCATGAAGGGTCTCTGAGCCTTTCCAGGCATAGCTCTGGCGGCGCCCCGACTCTCAGCACGCCCTCAAGCCTCATGAGGATGCACCCATCATCGAGGCGAACTTGAGTGGGAGAAGTAGGCCCCGATACCTCTCGGCATCGATTGTGTCTAAGGCTTCTCTTAGGATGGTTGCAAGCCTTCCACCCAGCTCCCCAGACCCCAGCCGGTCGGCCAGCTCCCTCAAGTCATCCTCGCCCAGCAGGTCTAGCCTCACCTTCTCGGTGAAGCTCCCCCTCGAAGCACCTATGTGCGGCGCGATGAGGTCCGCGGCCCTTTCAGCCTCCAGCCTCGCAGTCGTCAGCTTCCCTCCAAGCGCCGTCACAAGCCCCCGAGCCCCGTCCCCAGAGTGGTCTATGACCTCGAAGCTCCGTGTAATCTCCCTTACCCCAACTGAACCCTCACCGGGTGAGACAAGGGGCCTGACAGAGGCGTAGAGTCTCGAGAACCCGAGCCTCCGCAGAGCGGGGATAACCTCGCCGCACTCCTGCAGTATAACCCTAGCATCCTCATCTCCAACCTCGACTCTATCTGGGTCTTCGACGAGTACCGCCGTCGTACCAGAGATCGTGACGCCGGGGCCATAGGGGACGATTATGTCGCCGTCGCTAGGAGGCCTCATCCTGTTGATTATGTGGCGCGTCAGGTTTGCGTATGTGACGCCCATCACTCCCGCGGCAGGGAGGACCCCGACCCGGACGCCGGCCAGCTCCGCAACCCTGCCACACCAGGGCCCAGCAGCGTTGACAACACCCTTGCACCCAACCCTAAACAACTCACCGTCTGAGAGCGCCTCAATGCCCACGACCTCGCCCCCCTCCACCTTGATACCGCAGACCCGCGCCTCCTCAACGATGCTTGCACCCCTCGAAACCGCGAGAAGCGCCGTAGAAGCGACCAGCTCTCTCGCATAAACCACCTTGTCCGGGACAAGGGCCGCGCTCCTGGCATCAGGACTCACATGGGGCTCCAGCGCCTTAAGTGTCCCAACATCAAGGTCCCTCACGGGAATACCCGCCCTCAGACATGCTGAGGCCAGTTCCTGGTGGTAGTCCTCCTCCGCTCTCCTCACGGAGACGAAGATGCCGCCGGTGTCCCTGACACAGTGTGGAGCCATCTCAGAGATTATCCTGTTCTCCCTGATACACTCCCGAGCCGCCTCCGGGTCAGTAGTAGCGTACCTCGCCCCGCTGTGGAGCATCCCATGACTCCTCCCCGAAGTCCCGGAGCAGAGCCTTCCCCTCTCCAGCAACAACACAGAGACACCTCGAAGCGCGAGGTCAAGCGCGGTGAAAACACCAACGGCACCCCCACCAACAACAACCACGTCAAAATAGCCCCTCAGGTCACCCAAACTTCTCATCTGCCGGTGAGATGTCCTACGGGCTAAAAACCCTTCCTGCTGCTAAGGAACCGCTGCCTCTCCTCAGCCTTCCCTCACAAGTAGTATTGCTAGAATCCCGGCGAGCACCACTACGCTGAGAAGGTTGATCATCGATGAGGTGACGAGCTCTGGCGTGACGAGAACTTCTACAGAAGTCGGCATCAGTTTCACAGAGTAGGACGTGGCTGCCTTCTCACCCAGCGTCAAAGTCGCGACAGCCCATGCAAACACAAAGGCCGACGAGACTGATATCCCCGACATCCACCCCGTGAAGACGGCCCTCAGCGATATCCTTGAGGCAGGCTCCTCCCTAGTCTTCGTATGGCCGAAAATCTCCCATACCGGGAAGGTCGGGAAGAGCTTCGTGAAGAGCAGCAGCACGAGGGCAAGTCCCGCGAATGAGCCTGCGGTGAGCAGGAGCTCAACATGAGTGGGGGCGTAGTCGGCGACAGGGCCCTGGACCGTCGGAAGTCTAGTCTGGTTTAAGAGGCCTGGTACGACGATCAGGACTCTTTTAACCCACATAGCAGGGAGGACAACACCCGCCATAGCAACTACTGTCCTGTAAGACCTCAGAGAGGGGATGAGGAGGACTATGCTGGGAACCACAAGCGAGACGAGGATATACCACGTAAACGGGCTGTAGGGTCCCGTCCACAAAAACTCTGAGACGTGGAAATCCTCGGCGGCGGCCGCATACCTGACGGTGAAGTTTTCTGCCAGGAAGAAGTATAGATAGCCCAAGAGGAAGACGACCAAGATTTTGCCTAGGTTTGTGAAGGCTTTTTCAGACATTATTTCTTGGAGCCTGTAGCGCTCTCTGATGACGGCCGCTGTGATTATGATGAGAGAGAGTCCTGAAAGTAGCGCCCCTATTATGAAGTAGGGGCCGAAGAGCGCGTCGTTCCACGTTGGAACAGCTTTCATGCCGCCGAATATCCATCCTGTAACAGTGTGCATCATCACGGCAATGGGAATAGTCACCACGGCCAGTATCTTGAGCGCCGATTCTAGGAGGTGGACTTGGTGCTCGGCGCCGCTCCAATCATACCGCAGGAGCCTGTAGAGCCATGAGAGCCTTGTCTCACGCTCCGATAACACTGCAGCATCGGGTATCAGGCTAATGTGGAGATATCCGAGCGATGTGAGGAGGTAGAAGAGCAGGACTATCACATCCCATCCCACGGGCGACTGTATCCTTCCGAACAATGGGATGTAGATGAGGGCTCGGAAGGGCTGTCCCACGTCGAACAGTATGTTTAGAGCCGCCATCACCAAGCTCGCGACGGTGATTACTTCTGCGACTCGTGTTATAGGCTTGCCCCACTCGAGGTTGAGCAGCCTCATAACGGCTGAGATGAAGGTTCCCGACATGCTTATGCTGATAAAGAAGACAAAGTTCGCCATGTATATTCCCCAGACCGCGGGCCTGTTGAGCCCCGTAACGCCGAGCCCGATGGAGAGCTGCTGGAGCCACGAATATACCGCGAGCCCGATAATAGTCAATAGGACGCCCAGTGTCAGGAATGTTGTCCCGCTGAAGACGCCGGTGGTATAGTATTTCTCCCGCTGCTCCGACATTTACCTCCCCTCCTGCAGATAAATAACCTTAGGCTCCGTCCCAAACTCTTCAAAGAGCCTGAAAGCTCTCTTGCTCCTGGCCATCTGCGAGACAAGGCTCTCCGGGTCCTCTAGGTCTCCGAAGATGATGGCTCTTCCTGTGCATGACCTTACACATGACGGCAGGTAGTTAAGTTCCCTGAAGTCGAAGTCGCTCCACATCTCTTCAGGCTCAGCCTCATCAACCTCATCACTCTTTGTGACGAGTCTACGCATAAGAGTGTCGATGGCTTTGCTCATCTTCTTCTCCATATCGGCTTCACCCCGCACAGCCTTAGCGACGGCAGGCGGTATATTTCCCGTGGATATGTCATTTCTGAGCCTCTCTATCCTATGGACGCAGAATGTACACTTTTCTACGACTCCTGCAGGTCTAACCGGGACGCTCGGGTTTAGGTATTCTGTGAATGTGTCGGGCCACGACGGCTCACGCCAGTTGAAATATCTGACCCCGTAGGGACATGCCACCATGCAGAGCCTACAGCCTATGCACCGGCTATAGTCTTGGGTGACGATTCCATCTCCGCGTTGGTATGTGGCTCCGACCGGGCATACCTGTACACATGGCGGATTGTCGCAGTGCATGCAAGGCCTCGGAAGCATAACCGTCCCCCCTTCCACGTCCTTCACGACTAGGTCCATCCACGCGATCTGTCTGCCGTTGAGCTGGTCGGCCTCGCTTCCTATAGGCACGTTGTTCTCAGCCTTACAGGCCACTACGCAGGCTTGGCATGCCGTGCATTTGTCCAAATCGATAGCCATGCCCCACCTAACCATCAGGCACCACCTCCAACCTTGAAGACCCTCACACGGGTAGATGTGAAACCGGCCGAGCCCGAGAGCATCTCCCGCCTCTCTGCAAGTATCTCGTTCACATTCTTGCCTGTCCTAGAGGCCCATCTGCCATAGGCCGACCTGCCTATTCCAAAGGGCATAACAACCACTTCGGGCGACGATGTTTGACGTATCTTCGCCACGGTTACTAGGCGGCCGGCGGGCGACTCGACGACGACCGCGTCGCCGTCCTTGATGCCGAGCTTCTCCGCCGCGAGTGGATGTATCTCGACCCAGTTCCTCCAGCCCATCCTGACGTGTGGCCCCCAGCTGGCCAAGGCCCATGGGCTATTGGTGCCTCTCCCCTCAGCGTGCATGATTGACTTGTAGGTGGCTAGGATGAGGGGGTACTCGGCTGGGCTGCCCACAAACTCCGGCTCCTCGAAGTGCGGTAGGAAGACTTCCTTGCCCCTCGCCTTGATGTTCAGACTGTTTAAAACCTTCTCAAATGCCTCTTCAAATTGGATTCCCTCCTTCTCTGAGAGCTTCTCCGCCAGAGCCTGCAGCTTTTCTTCAAGCATCGTGGAGTAGAACTCAAACTTCTTGGTCCTTGTTCGAAGCTCGTGTTCATAATCTTCAAAAACATAGGGTGGCTCGGCCCAGAAACCGTACTTGAGGACGTTGGACCAGAACTCCTCGAAGCTGCTCATTCGGTTCAAGCGTATTGGGCCAACCTTGCCTCTCCCACTCTCCCATACACCACTCCACCTGTATCTTATCGCCTCCTCGAAGGTATCCCATGGGAATGCAGCGGAAACTACTCCGCCGATACGTCTGGCAAGCTGAATTATGACGTCTCCAGTGTTCATCGTATTGTAGAGCGGCTTGACTACTGGCTGGCGGATGGAGGCCACCGGATAGCCTAGGCTCGGGTAGATGACGTCATCCATAAACCGCTCCAGATAGGTGTGGTCTGGGAGGACGACGTCTGCGTAGATGGATGTAGTCTCATCCATAAAGGGTGATGTGCTTACTATGAACGGCACCTTCTCCAAAGCTTTCTGCCACATACTCATGTTGGGTGAAGAGAACACTGGGTTGGTGTAGTATGTCATCAGCACCTCAACAGGGTAGGGTTTTTCCTCGAGTATCGATTCTGGGACCTGCTGGTAAACATTCTTTGCGAATGGATACTTCTCTGTCCCGGCGTAGTCTATCCTCGTGTTGCTTAACCCTGCCTTTGCGACCTCGTCAAGCTCGAGGGGAGGCCATGGTTTGAACGGCGGCGACTTCTGGACAAGCACTCCACCTTTTTTACCGATGCTTCCGACCAACGCGTTCAGCGAGTGTATAGCCATATAGTTGAAGACACCGTTGGGCTGCATCATGGCTCCTCTTTGGCCAGCTGCTATGGCGGGCCTCGTGGTCGCGAATTCGCGTGCGACTCTCTCAATCGTCTCTGCCGGAACACCTGTGATTTTTTCAGCCCAATCCACGCCATATTTAGATAGTAGCAGTTCAGAGAATTCCTCGAAGCCGTAGGTGTAGTTTTCGACAAACTCCTTGTCATACAGCCTGTCCCTAACAATCACGTGGGCTATGCCGAGAGCAAGTGCGCCATCTGTCCCTGGCCTTATCCTCAGCCACTCGTCCGCTTTGACGGCGGTAGTTGAGTATCTCACCTCTGCGACGACTATCTTGGCCCTGATAGGCCTCTCGCCCCTGATGTGTCCATAGCTTCTAAGAAGCCTCGTTGTAGGGCGCCATGCCTCTAGGAAGGAGGCGCCGAATAGTAGGAGATAGTTTGTGTTCTGCCAGTCGTATGCGAGGTAGTGCTTAACTCCCTGTGTGAGGTAGTGGGCTATCACGGCGCCGTCGGAGCAGATGCTGCTATGGCCTATCCGGTTGGGTGTCCCATAAGCGGTGGTGAATCTCGTGATGAAGTCGCCCATATTCCCTCTAACCCTGCCGTCTAGCCAGACAAACCTCTCAGGCGTGCCGGCCTTTCTCAGTTCAAGGAGCCTAGAAGCGACAAGACTCAGGGCCTCCCCCCAGCTAGCCTCCCTGAACCCATGCGAGCCCCTCTCCCCCACCCTGATAAGCGGGCCCCTAACCCTGTCAGGATCATAGAGTATCTGGAGCCCATAGTGGGCCTTGGGGCATATGGAGCCCCTATTTATAGGGTGGAGTGGGTTACCCTCTATCTTCACCACCCTATCCCCAACAACTCGTACAGCTATGCCGCAGCCGGCTGGGCACTGGAGACAAGTGCTCGCCACCCAACTATCCTGGACAAACCTATACCCCGATTCAGCGTGCAATACATCGGTTTGTAGCTGAAGGAGCACCCCACGCGGCACTGATACAAGGGTGCCTATTGTTCCGGCCGCCGCTGTAGCGATAGCTACCTTTACGAAATCTCTGCGACTAACACCGGACATGAATTCAATTTAAATGGAAGCTGAGAGAAATTTATTTATGAATCTGCAAAAGTATACTAATGTATTCTAATGCATAAAATTTTACGCATTAGTATTTACCTGCGGTTTTCCCCATTTCTATGAATAGGTGAGGGAGAGAGTTTCAGCCAGCTCAAATGAAGGCAGGTAAACACGGGTCGCCCCGCCCCAATCGTCTCAGCTTAACAGGAGAATGGCAAACGTCCTCGGTAGAGAACCGCCGATACCAAGGCTAAATAAAGAAGGAAGATGGGTGGTCCGGGTTAAGTCCAAGACATTCGTTGAGCACTGTGAGAGATGCATTGCAGTGTTTCTGAGAGGGTTCTTTGACAGCGAGGGATGTGTTTCTACAAATGGTCAAATATTCGTGGACAACACTGACTATGCGTTGCTGACACATGTCCTATATCTCTAGAGGAAAGTAGGTATTGAGTCAACTACAAACGAGCCGAAGAAACACATTCTAGCTGGCAATCCATTAAGAGGTCCAAAGACAGGCAAACTATGCAAAAGAAGGAAAGACGAATATTACGTCAGGATATGCATGAGCTTTAATAAGAGGTTCTACGAGACTGTTGGCTTCACCATTGATAGAAAAATGATAAGGCTAGAAGAATATCTCAGAAGAAGGAGGACTAATACCAACCCCTCCCCCCTCTTTTCCCCTCCAAACCTAGCTTCACGCTTACAACCAAGCCACAATACCCTCCCAACTACCCCTAGAAAAATAAAGATGTGCGGGGGGTGGGATTCGAACCCACGAACCCATCCGCCCCAACTTTTCTCTGGCCTACGGGAGCGGCTCCCTCTTCCTGTTTGGTGGGTTCTTGAGGCCGCCGCCTTTGACCTGGCTCGGCCACCCCCGCTTGCCCCCGCATATATTGTTTGTGTGGACTGCTGGATTTATCTTTGAGGGTTTGGCTATTCCGTGAAGATTCCCCCAAAGCCTGAAAGTGCTCGCTCGTCCTCCTCCCTCATCTTTGCGATGACCTGGCCAAGTTCCTCGCCCACCACGAGCCTCGCCTTCTCCCTTAGCAGCTCGTCCACCCTTCTCAGCTGCTCCTCAGTCCCAACTATCCTGATGTAGTAGCCCTCGCGGCCGAGGAGTAGTTTAGCGTCCTTCAGGACGATGTTGGCTCTAGAGGCTGTATCGTCTGATAGGAGTATTCTCTCGAGGTCTTGGGCGCCGCTGGTGACGTGGTAGACCCGCTGGTTGGCTTCCACGCTCCCTAGTAGTCGGCGGTGTCTATTAAATGCTTGTATCAGAGTGGCCTATACTCTATCCTGTCACCTGAATCGTCCAACTCAAGTTTCACTAGAAGCTTGATGAATGTGTATTTGCCTTTCCCACCAGCCCACTATCACTAATAATTGAAACCCTCAGACATATACCGTCCCGCCCACACATCCGTCGGCTTGCGCGAGCCGCCTCAAAGCCCAACCCTCCCTCCCGCCACCCCACAATAGAAGACTAAGGGTGGCCGCCCTAGTAGGTCGGAAAGGAAAGTAGAGGGATGTTCCATCGTAGAAATACGCGCCGAGGCGGTCGGCGTCCTATCCAATCGGGTGGCGGGGGAGTCTCATCGACTTCACAGCTAGGTACTCCGCCGCCCCCGATAGCTCATCCTCGATCCGGAGCAGCCTATTATATTTTGATGTCCTCTCTGATCTGGCAATAGAGCCTATTTTTATCTGTGTTACGCCGGCACCTACGGCAAGGTCTGAAATGAAGCTGTCCTCCGTATCTCCCGACCTAGCTGACACAACCGGCGTATATCCAACCTTAAAGCAGTATTTCACGGCCTCTAGAGTCTCTCTCAGCGTTCCCACCTGGTTGGGCTTGATAAGAACTGAGTTGGCCACGCCCTCTTCAACACCCCTCCTTATCCTTTTGACATCTGTCGTGAAAGGGTCGTCTCCCAGCAGCTGGACTCTTCCGCCCAGCCTCTTTGTGAGATTTCTCCACCCGTCCCAGTCGTCTTCAGAGCATCCGTCTTCTACAGATATGATTGGATATCTCTCGCATAGTCGGGTAATGTAGTCAACCATCTCCCCAGGACTGAGGCGCAGGTTTTCGAGGCGCAGGTTATAGAAACCCGCGCTGTAGAGGTGGGTTGCGGCAACATCTACCGCTACGCCGATGTCGTGGCCAGGCTTAAACCCAGACTCCTCGATGGAGGTGAGGAGTAACTCGAAGGCCTCCTCATGGCTTCTACATCTGGGGCTAAACCCTCCCTCATCAGCCAGCAGTGTTGAATAGCCCCTCTCCGCAAGGGTCCTTTTAAGGGTGTGATATACCAGGCCCACATACTCCAATGCCTGGCTGAAGTTTTCAGCTTTGAGGGGTATTATCAAGAGGTCTTGGAGGTCTAGATTCCAAGCAGCGTGATGGCCACCACTTATCATGTTAACCATAGGAGTTGGGATAACTGGCTTAGCCCCTGTAAGTCCTTGGATATAACGGTATAATGGTATCCCCTTGTAATTTGCAGCAGCTCTAGCCGAGGCCAGAGATACCGCCAGTACTGCGTTGGCCCCGAGTTTAGATTTGTTCCCGCTATCGTCAAGGCTCAGCAACACATCATCCACATGCTCAGCCTCAACACCTATCAAGGCCTTCCGGATTACAGTATTGACGTTATGTACCGCCTTCCTGACACCACGGCCCATCCAGCGCCTCTCCCCATCCCGCAGCTCAAAGGCCTCATGGCTTCCTTTGGAGGCGCCAGCCGGGGCAATCGCCGAGCCTACATATCTATCTTCTATCCATACAGCCGCCTCAACTGTGGGGAATCCACGCGAGCCTAGAACCTCGATGGCTTTGACGTCAGATATTCTCACATCTTATCTCCTCCTCAACCCTACTGCTAAGCTCTTCGAAGCTATCCACCCTATCCCTTATGATCTTCTTAGCTAGGAGGCGGGTTCTAGCCCTATTCTCCTCGGATAGATACTCAACCGGCGATTTGCCGTCAACACGCGCTAACATCAAGGCTGAGAGAATCATAGCTGCCTCCCTCTCCAGCACACTTTTTCCATCCAAGTCCACGCCACGCCAATACTCTGTCCAGAGCCTCCTCGCCTCCCGCAGATATACAGGATCGTTGAAGTGGATAGACTTGAGGAGTAGATGGTTGGCGCAGAAGGCTATATCGAAGGATGGATGACCGTAGTGGGCCGGCTCGCAGTCTAGAACCCAGAGCCTACCGTCGGACAGATGGAGAATATTCTTCGGGCTATAATCACCGTGGACCAGACACATCTTTCTCGTCTGAAGGATATCCGCTATCTCATGGAGCTGGCCAGCGATATCAGGGTGTTTTCTCAATGTATGCAGGATGTATGGATCTATCCTCAGCTGGTGAAAGTTGGTGGCCTCTGAGAATTCTTCTCTCACCCACTCCAGTCCACGGCTGTTGGTGTGAAGTTTAGCCAATATGTGTGCGACACGGTAGGTTGTCGATGGCTCTACCCTCCCCTTCATAAGCATCTCCTTCCAAGTAACACCACCCTCACCATATTCCATCACAAACATGTAGTGCTGCCTATCCTCTAGGAAAACCTTGGGAGCCGCGTCCTCATCCACCAGCTCTCTGATGGCTTTAAGACAGGCAGACTCCCGGAAGATCCTGTTAACATCGGCAACTCACTCATCCTGGACCATAAGTCTGGGAAGAGCCTTCTTCACCACCCACCTCCCTCTCGACGTGGAGACTAGATAGACCATGCAGGATACGCCGCCGCTGAGGGGTTTCAGCCCCAAAATCTCTCCACCCGTCAGACTGCGTATCACATTACTGATCTCTTCGAGGCTCATGGTCTCATCTAACCCGGTGCTACCGGCATCTCCGACTCAGCCGACTCTAATAATGCAGGCACAACAGCCAAAGCCTCCCTAGCATCGGCACCACCCGGCCAAGGCTCTTTATCTCCAGCCACGCAGTCAACGAAATGGTTTATCGACTCCCTAAGATTACCCATAAGCCCTCCACCAACCACGGGCCAGTTAGAAAGGTCGGGTCTTTAAGAGTTTCACATCCTCCACAACCTCCAGGCCGTGGGATTGAAGATCGATGTATATGGCCCCGGCGGTCCCTACTATGTGTAGCCTTGCATCAAGCCAGTAGAGGCTTGATGTGGGAAGAATCCAGCTCGTCTCGAACGAAGCCGCAGCGCCATTTGTATGTCTGAGTATCCCAAGGTATGGGTCGTCAACACCCAGCTCTCTACACGCCCTTCTAACCCTGACACAGTAGGCTTGACACGGCTCCGACTGGGACATTAGATTGAACATGTCTATTTCGTGAATGATAACATCGTAGAGAAGATTAGAGAACTTCCCATATTTTCTAGCTGTCTCCAGGAGCGTTGTACGCCCATCCTGCATGGTCATCACATCCCCGATACAGCCCGAAGAGACAAACTCGTAAGCAACTCTGCAACGTGGGTCGAATCGAAGTATAAAGTTGACCATGAGCTTTACATTATTCCTCGCCACTGAAGCGATTATCCGATCTGCATCCTCGAGAATCATCGCTATAGGCTTCCCCACCAAGACATGAGTGCCTGACTCAGTGGCTTTCACAGCTGGGTCGACGTGGAGGTTATCTGGGGTGGCCACAGATACCAAGTCCAGCCTCTCAGACCTATACATCTCCTCATAATCGGTGTAGGATTTTGCACCGTATCGCATTGCTACCCCTCCAGCCCTTGCCTAGTCTATGTCGGCTACGGCCACCAGCTCTGTTGAAGGGTTTTCAAAATATGCTCTTGCGTGGAGGGCGCCGAAAGAACCTACCCCGACGACTCCAGCCCTCAACTTATGCAAGAGACTACTACACCGTCAGCCCTAGATACGCTATGATATGAAATATATTTCTAGGAGCCCCTCACTAGGTGTGTTTATGGCCATGGTCAAACGGGTGTAAGCCTCTCGTTGAAGTATTCGTTATAGACCCTGTTCATCCACCAAATCCTCGGGCTTGGGGAGAGACCATCACCGTAACCACGTTCCTGAGGCTCGCTACGGATAGAGCCGTGGTGTAGGATACGCTTGTCACCAAACCGCATATCCATACGACAACTCTCACTTAAATTGTTGTGTAGCTTTATCTGCTCAGCTGCTTTTTCGAGGTGGTACTCGGGCTTGGACGGTCTGAGTGTGTCTGGCTGGGTTATTGCGCATCCGTCGAACCTCTTTGATGTGCTGGGCTTTGAGGAGGGTGTTCACTACGAGGTTGTGGTTACTACCTTTAACGAGGATGGTTCTCCACATGCCTCGGCGATGGGGTGCAGGGTCGTCTCTAGGTCCCTTGCGTTCCTTCTGAAGCCTCATGTCGAGTCTCAGACTGCGCGGAACATCTTGAGGACGGGGCGTGGCGCGGTGAATATTGCTTCTCCTGAGTATATCGTCGAGGCTGCACTCGACCTTAGTGTTGTGCCTATGAGCTTTGGTTTGGGTGAGGTGTTGGGTGTGCCGGTCCTGTGCGAGGCGTCGGCTGTCTCCGAGTTCCTAGTTGATGAGGTTGTGCGTGGTGATGTCTGGCTTCAAGTCCGCGCCTCCCCCCAGTCCCTCAAGTATAGGCCTGCTCCTGCGAGGCCCTATTCTCGCTCCGCCGCCCTCTTGGTAGAGGCTGCTGTGAGGCTCTCTAGGGTTGAGCCCTTCCTCGGCATGAATAGGCGTGACGAGGCCCTCAGACTCCTCTCAGAGGCCCGAGTCTTCATAGAAGACTCAGCCAGGCTTGCGGGCGGTGGCAGGCTGGGGCAGCTGGTCGGAGCCGTCAGGGAGAGGCTTTACTCTTTGGAGAGGAAAATACCTCCCTAGCTATCAGGAGTATGTTGGCGAGGATTATTGTGATCCAGATTATCTGGCCGAGTGGTGGGTAGAGCTCGCCCCTAAGTATGAGGGCTATGTAGCCTACTCCTGTCCAAGCCGGTATCTTGACCCCCGTCCACTTTCCAACGATCAAGCTGTAGGGGACTGGTGAGAAGAAGTCTGGGTAAGCGTTTGCGTCGCCCTTCGTGATTACGCCATAATCTGTCTTCCCTATCGCCCTGTGAACTATTCTCACGTTACCTCCCGGCTGCCAGAAGACTATAACATCTCCGTGGACAGGGTCTGCGGCTATCTCATCAGGCTTCACGCCCTGGATTAGGAGAATGTCCCCCACCTCTATTGTGGGACGCATGCTCCCGGTCGGGACGACAACTAAAGGTGTATCGGTTCTCATCAATGCTCCCAAAAGGAGGTAGCCTAAAAGCGCGAGCCCCACAGCGAGGATGAGCGGTATGAGCGACCTGGCTAGCCGTCGGCCGCGGCTTAGACGTTCTTTCTCAATTTTTCCCTGCTCCTCCGAACCCATTCCGATGCTCCTCTCCTCTCTCTGGGCTGTGTGCTGGGTTGTCTTGCCCTATGCTTTACCCTGAAGGAGTTTAGTAGTCCATATATAGATAATGCAACTAGTGCTGGAGCCGCGATGAGTGGATAGAGACTGTTGGAGCGTGCTTCACCGTATAGGAGAGTTTGGCTCGACGCAGACTTGACCGGAATCCTCACAGTGTTTGTGGCTCCTCCGTCCCCGTATACTATGTTGTACAGGCCGCCGGGGATTACCATGGATGCGGCGCCCTCGCTGTTTGTCTTAAGCTCTTCTATCGGCTCTTCTGAGCCCTCCCTTAGAAGCTTGACCGTGAGGTTCGCTGCGGGATTGCCGTCTAGTCCAAAGATCTTTACGGCAAACTCGTATACGGCGGCATCTATGACCACCTTCTGCGTGCCGGTTAGTGATATGAGTCTGTCGGCCACGGGCACCCCCTTATAGTTGACTCGGATGGTGTAGTCTCCGGCTGGGAGCCTCAGTGTAGCTGTCCCACTGTCCATGCTGGCCTCCGCGAGCCTCCTCTCCTCCCTCTCAAATAGGAGCTGGGCGCCCCTCAGCAGCTCCCTCCCCTCCATCCCCACCGCATACACCTCGACCTGGAGCCTGTAGACCTTAGCGACAATCTCCACCAGCTCACCATTCATGATGGGGCGGTGGGAGCCTGTATAGACGCCCACACCCATGTAGTTAACCGATAGTGAGAGCGTCCCGTTGGGAATGAGCTTCAGAGTGAGCTCGCCGCCCTCCCTAAGCGTCTCCGCAACTGATAGTGTCCCGACTTTTAGCTTGAACTCCGCGCCTGCCAGCGGGTCGCCTTCGCCGTCGAGTATCCTGAATGTCATGGTGTAGACGCCTGTATTCCGTATCTCAACACTCCTCTGCTCGGGGGAGTAGGTGATAGGCGCTGAGTAGACCTTCACGCCCTGATAGTGTATCGTGATTGTGCCTGTGGTGAGGGGTGCGTCTGGGAAGGATACGAGCCCCTCCCCATCCGTCAGGGAGTCTTGTTTGTAGGATGCTACTGTGAGTGTGGCTACCGCGCCGGCGAGTGGGTTCTCCCCTGCGTTATCTAGTATCTTCGCATGGACATCGGCGACTCCAGCCCTTATGAAGAGATCACCCGCCCCGACAGCCTCGGCTTCTAGGTTGCCTGATGCAACCTCGACCCCCATGTAGGTGAAGGAGTACCTGTAGGATAGCTTGGCCAGGCCCTCAATCCGGCCTCCCTCGCGTGCGATGTCTACGGTTCCCAAGGTCTCGCCTCCATAGAATATTTTAATGACTCCTGCGACTGGCTTCTCGTCTAGAGACAACGCGCGAGCCGAGACGGTGTGGGAGTTTGGCCTAACAGTGCTGGATGCCCCGTGCGTGGGTGTTAACTCGCCCTCTCCGATCACCGCGCCGTCAAGTATGATCGTATAGCTGTATCTCACGATTGGCTGGTCGCGGAGGGTTACGGCGCCCCCACCACTGAATGGCTCGGTGAGCTGGTATCCGCCTGCCGAGAGCCTTATGATAGATTTCTGTGCGATGATTCTTGGGAGGTTCCCGAAGAATCCTGAGCTGTCCAGAGTGATTGTGAAATCTCCGAATCTGGCTTGGACCCTAACCCTCCCTGTCTGTATATCGTCGCTTTGTAGGATGCTTGAGGCGACCTCCTGGCCCTCGAACAGTAGCGTCAGGCGATAATCCCTCTCATCATAGACGTATCCCATGCTGATGACCCCGCTGCCCTCGCTGACCTCGAGATAGAGCCTAGCGTCTACGTACAGTCTTGCGGCTAGCTGGTAGCTTCTGCTATATGCGGTTAGGGGCTTGTTCTTGAGGTCATAAACCTCCACCGTCAGGCGTGTGAGCGGAAGCCTGATAGGCCCTCTGTCACGGTTAGCAGCAACCAATTCGGGTGGGTCTACAGCATATACCGTGTCTTCCTTATACACGACTTCGTAGATGTATCGGCCCTGAGGGAGCAGGCTGAAGACTACGACCCCGTCTGAGCCGCTCGTTGCAGTCATCTGGGGCTGGCCCGACCTCTCCTCCCGCCATAGCAGGGTCTGGATGCCCTGAATGGGTCTCCCCTCCCTGTCCTGGAGTGTGAGGCGGAGACGGTAGAGGGGGAGCGTGATGGCGATGTTGTTATAGTTGGCCTCGTTTAGGTTGACTGTGTTTTCGCTACTTTTAATCTGGAGTTGGAAGACTTGGTGGCTGTAGGTGGAGTTGTAAATGTATAAGGTATCGTTCCCGGGGAGTCTTGGGAAGGTTGCGCACCCATCGCTGCCAGTCTGTTGCTCCACATTTACGTCGGGATCTGTCACATCCGATCTCACTTCCACGGTGGCGCCCTGTACGGGCTGGACCCCATCCCACGACACGACACAGACCTTAACATTGAAGACGCCGGTCTTAATGGTCTTAGGAGAGGCAGAATCGCTGTAGTTCCAGGGATTGAATTGTCTGACCATCACACCGCGATATGTCACGTTTAGCTCGTATACCCCTTTGGGGTTCATGTCGTTGAATGTTGCTACGCCGTTGTTGTTGGTGATGCTCTGATAACAGGCTGTCGCGTTTTTTAGGCAGACGTAGGCTCCTGGGAGGGGGTTTCCATGGAAGTCCTGGACCGTTATGGTTATCTGTGCGGCCTCGGCTGTTTGTGTGTTGAGCAGTATCCAGGCGAGGATGGCGAGGACCGCTGTGATTGCGAGAGCTATCCCCCTCATATTTTGCAGGTCTGCCCAGATGACGGAGAGACGCTTTGATAAGTATTGCGCCTCTCAGAAGGCCTGCACACTACCGGGTTGAGACCGTCTCGAGCGTCCACCTAACCGAGCTTATTAGCTCCCTCAGCCTAGAATCCTCCCGATAATTCCTCACAAGTATCTCCTTGACCCTGTCCCCGTCGTAGACTATCTCGTAGCTCAGAACCTTCTCAGGGTCGATCTCGCCTGTCTCCGCCCTCCTCCTATCAGCCTCAACCATCTGGTCAAGCACCTTTCTGAGGAGGAAGGATGTGAAGGGCTTGTCGTCGCCTCTAAGCTCCACTCCGGGGCTTAGCTGGAACCTTACCTCGTCCTTGGTGTAGCTTACGGTCGCGAGGTTGGCCCCCGTCCTACCCCTTATTGAGCGGACCATGGGCCTCTCAGCCTGGGCCTGCGGGGGGGTTGGAGCAGGCTGCTCCACGGTCTTTGCCAGAGTGTCTGCCTTCCTGAAGCTCAGCTCGGCCAACAGCTCGTCTACGTAGCTTCCCATCCTCTTGAGCATGTTAAGCTCCTGGCTCAGCTCGATTACTCTCCGCTCAATCCAGGCCTTTAGCTCAGCAAGCTGCCTCGTCCTCTCCTGCTGCTCCTCGCTACTCAGGTGGGCTCACTCTCCTCTCCACTAACTATAGTCTTTAGCTGGGACTTATACATCTCTATTATCTCCTTCACGGTCGTCGCGTCCTCCGGAGACTTGTCCTCCCTATACCTCCCGGTGAACCTGGGGAACCTTACTGCGAGGCCCGCATCCTTCGCCAGTACACCCCAGCCGCATGTGTGGATTGGGCTGAGGGTTATCTCGTCCCCCACAATCTCAAGCACCATCTCGGGCCTCACCCATATGTCAGGCTCCATTATAGACTCTACTCGAGCCGGCTTCTGGCTCAGGGCCATAGGAGTAAGGGTCTTTGTAAGGTGTTCCAGGTCTTCGTCCTTGAACCCTGTCCCGACCTTGCAGACGGTCTTGAAGACGTCAGCCTCGTCATCGTAGGCCGCCATCAGAAGCGTTCCTATCCGTCCGCTCCTCTTCCCCTTACCGTAGAAGGCTCCGACCACGACCAGGTCCAGCGTGTCTGTGAGCTTCGAGACATAGCTACGCTTGTATTTTATCCAGAGCCAGCCCCTCGCTCCGGCCCTGTAGATCGATTTGGGGGAGACGTCCTTGACCATGACGCCCTCGCACCCAGCCTCCACAGCCCTCAGCATGAACTTGTCAAGCGTCTCAGGGTCTGAGACCATGATGCCCTCTGTGAGCATGAAGTTGTCTGAGGTCTCCAGTATTCTGGCTAGCCTCTCCCTCCGCTCTAGGAGTGGCAGGTCGATGAGTGGCTCGCCGTCGATGTAGAGGGCGTCGAAGAAGAAGAGGCTGACTGGGTAGAGTTGGGCCGCCTTCTCGATGTCATACTTCCTCCTCCTATGCATCAGCTCTTGGAATGGTAGCATGTCTCCCGTGTCTGGGTCGTAGGCAACCGCCTCGCACTCCACGATCGCTGTGCGCGCCTTGATTCCGCGTTTACACATCTCCACCACGTCCGGAAACTGCGAGGTAATGTTCTCCTGCCTCCTGGAGAAGATGACTATCTCCGAGTCGAACTTGTGTATCTGCATCCTCTCCCCGTCGTATTTGTATTCTGCATAGCCATTGTTGCCGAGCTTCTCTAAAATCTCTTCAGCGGATGTGAGCCTCTCAGCCAGCATGGGCCGCACGGGGACGCCGAGCCTCATGCCGATGCTGCTTGCGCCCTTAACGCCTTCAGCCTTTACCTTAGAGGCCACCAGCCCTATATCCGAGCAGAGGTTGTAGGCGCGCTCGATCTCCTCCTTCCCTCCACCGCTCATCGATGCGAGTGCGTCTATGATCGTCATGTCGGCGACGCCTAGCCTCATCTTCCCCGTCACCAGCCTGATGAGGTATTTGGCCTCCTTCGGCGAGGCCTGTGCCAGGAGCCCAGAGAGAGCCTTGACCTTCATCTCCATCGCGCCCTCCCCCGAGAACCGGGCTATCTTCTCGAGCTGGCTGTAGACCCTCTCCACCGTCAATTCTTCAAGGCTAAGCGTGGTCTGCGCCCTCTTCGAAGATAGCAGCTGCTCCGCTACCAGCCCAAGGTCTCCAGTCTTCCTAAGCATCTCCTCAATCCTCTGCTCATCCACGCCAGTCACGAGCCTCAGCGCCCTTATGGCCAGCTTCTCAGCCATTCCGAGCTCGATCCCCACGTGGGCAGGGTAGAGCTCGCCGAGCGTGAGATAGGCTATCTTCCCAGCCTCGTCCGGCTCACACTCCCTGAAAAGCTCCACGAGAATGTCCCGCATCTCGAGCCGCTTAGTCGTGGACTCGAGCCTCTCGTAGAAGCTGACCAGGCGCGAGAAGTCCAAACCCCTCCTCCCCGCCTCTAAAAGCGCAGGTGTGGTTTAAAGCCTATTGCCCGTGGCGGCTAGCGTGGGATTATCCCCGTCTCTAGGCGGAACTCTCTACGATCCTAGCTCCGGTATTGTTGGCCACGGTGACTGTTACGGTCCACCCCTTCTCCTGGGTGAGGAGCTGTGCCACCTCCTCAGCCCCTCTGCGCGACTCCGTGAACCCGTAGACCGTTGGTCCCCAGCTGGACTGGCCAACCCCGAGAAGCCCCGCCTCCTCCATGGCTGAGACAATGGGTACAGAGTAAGGGTTGAAGATTCCCTGCTGGTATGTGCTGAAGGCGGCTCCTATAAGCCTCTGATACTCGGAGAGGCCTCGCCCGAAGAGTTCCAAGTCATGGTCCAAGACTCCGGGGAGTATTTTTTTCATGAGGAGCTCGACGAGCCGTTGCTCAGCCTCCCTGCTATATGACAGAGCCCTGAGCTTCTCCGCCTCGCCACTCCTCGGGTGACCCTGCCTGCCGGGCGGCCTCGCATGGACCACAAACCAGTCCTCTGGAAACCTGAGTGAGATGTATCGCCTCGCCTTCGAGGGGGCCGCGCCAAGGTCGAGGATGAATCCTCCAGTCCTGAAGGCCGCCACGCCAACCCACGAGAAGGAGCCGACCAACCCAGCCTCCACGAGAATCTCTAGAGGCGGCTCAACACCAGCCAGCCTCGAGACAGCCTCGAGTATTGAGAGGTAGAGCTGCGTCCCAGAGCCCAGCCCTACATGGCTGGGAGGTGCCTTAAACACCCTCAAACGTACGCCTCTCCGCAGCCCAGTCCTTTCGGCAACTAGCTTGGCCACCTCCTCAGCCTCAACACTCCTCGGCCCATACACTCTGACACCTAAACCCTCCTCCAGCACTGCCTCAACAACTGTCGCCGGCTCCATCAAGGCTAGGCCTATCCCCGACCACGAAGCCATAAGCCACCCCGTCGAGGCGAACCCCATGTGGAGCCTCGCAGGCGCGAAAACCCTTACAGCCACGCCAAACATCCTGTGTGGAAACTCCTCAAATAAAACCCTGCACTACTCTAAGACCAGGGAATATACATGATGGTCAACTACTTCGCCTACGACGTCACACTAAACCCCGAGGTGATGAGGAGGATACTGGCCAGGTGGCAGGGGCCCAGGAAGGCGAGGCTGGAGGGATATAGGCTCACATTCGACACTTACTCGGCGTCCTGGAGGGGCGGGATTGCGGGGATAGAGGAGTCCAGCAACAGCCAAGTCCTGGGCGCCCTCTACACGATAGAGAGTGAAGACTTCCCGATTCTCGACAGGTATCAGGGAGCCCCCAACATCAGGAGCCGCATAAAGATCGTCGCCAAGACAGACACGGGGGCTGAGGAGGCATATACCTACATCTCAGCAAATCCAAGAAGACATGTGGCCCCCTCCCGGGCCTACCTTTCCCTCATGCTCCGCGGTCTCAAGGCCCTCGGGTTCAGCGAGTCTGACTTGCTGCAGGTTGAGAAGGCGGCCTTCCCCTGAGCCGTCCCCGCATAGCTATCTAGCGTGCCGCGCCAGACCCAGACAACGCTTGTCAGAAAGTTGATGGAGAATGCCACGAAAGTCGCTACAAAGTAGGCGACCAAGTGGTTGATACTCAGCAAAACCACCAACATGCTGTAAGTACCAAAGTTCACCGCAATGCTTGCAACACGCGTCACATGGAATTTAAGCATCCTCACTAAGAACCCGTCCGAGGACCTATTCTCCCTAAAGGTCCACAAGTCATTAATTATGAAGTTGGCGACCACGGAGATCTCTATAGAGGCCGCACCAGCAACGAGCGAGTTAACCCCCCAAACATCCACGAGCAGGTAGAGAATAGCCTCAGCCAGTGCGAGACATGCAAAACCCACCAGGACAAACTTCAGGGCGAGCTTAGAGGTCCCTATCCTAATAACCGCGTATACTATCCGGAGCAGCCCGCTAGGCATCGTGTAGCAGCCTCCTAACCACCTCCAAGTCCACCTCATAGCCGCCATACTCGTCCTGAGGAGTCTCTAGGATCATGGGCAAGCCCCTCAGACTCTTGTGGTTGACGATGACGCGAAACCCCTCCTCGCCGATATACCCCCGGCCAATGTGCTCGTGCCTGTCCAGATGGCTTCCAAGCTTCCCCCGCGAATCGTTGAGGTGTAAAACCTTAAGAGCCTTGAGCCCCACACTCTCATCAAACTCTGAAAGCGTCTTCTCAAGCCCCTCCTTCACCGATATGTCATAGCCTGCGGCGTAGAGGTGGCAGGTGTCGAGACATACACCCACCCGTTTCTGGTCGTCGACCTTGTCAAGAATAGCTCTTATCTGTGGGAAATAGGACCCAACACTATTCTTCTGACCCGCCATATTCTCCAGGAGAATCATGCACTTCGCCTCTACTCTGGATATCGTCTCGTTGACGGCCCTGGCGACCTGCGCAATCCCTCTCTCAATGCCCTTACCCATATGGCTCCCAATATGGCATACGAGGTAGTCTAGCCCCAGCATTTCACACCTCTGAAGCTCCTCGGCTAGGCTCTTCACAGAGCGCCTCCAGCTCAGGGCCTCCGGGCTAGCTACGTTGGGTAGATATGGCATGTGCGCAACCACCACCTCGTACCCAGCCTCCCTCCTCCTCCGCACAAACTCCTCAACCTCCTCATCCTTCAACTTCTTAGAAATCCATCCGCGCGGATTCCTAGTGAATATCTGGAAGGTTGTGCAGCCCAGCTCCCTTGCCCTATCCACCGAGAGCGCTATAGAGCCAGAAATAGAGACATGAGCACCCAGCAGCACCATATCCAAAGAATTGCTGGAAAATAGCAAGTGTTAAGTCTTTACTCTTTACTTTCTGCGACCTATGGTTATTAAATCCTCGAAAGAGGTTTAGATTTAAATTTTGGGTCTAAACATTAGGGCATGGTGTATTAGCTATGGCTCTTGCCGGTCAGCCAGTTCTAATCCTTAAGGAGGGTACATCGAGGACGAGGGGTAGATCAGCCCAGAGAAACAACATAACAGCAGCCAGAATAATCGCTGAGATGGTGAAGACTACACTAGGCCCTAAGGGAATGGACAAGATACTAGTCGATACAATCGGCGACGTCATAGTCACAAACGACGGCGCAACAATCCTAGAGAAGATGGACGTGGAGCATCCGGCCGCGAAGATGATTATCGAGGTTGCGAAGACCCAGGACAAGTCTGTAGGCGACGGGACCACGAGCGCCGTCCTAATAGCAGGAGAGCTGCTCGCGAAGGCCGAGGAGCTTATAGAGCAGAAGATCCACCCCAGCACAATCATCACCGGCTACAAGAAGGCACTCGACCTAGCCCTTAAGAGGCTTGGCGAGATAGCTACAGAAGTCAAGCTGACAGACAAGGAGACCCTTGGCAAGATAGTCCGAACAAGTCTTGGGAGCAAGTCGCTGGGCTTCGGCACAGACCACATAGCTAATCTAGCTATAGATGCTGTCCTGAGCGTCGTCAAGGAGTATGATGGCAAGCGCAGGGCAGACAAGGACGACATACAGATCGTGAAGAAGATGGGTAAGAGCATTATCGAGTCCCAGCTCATAAAGGGCGTAGTCATCGACAAAGAAGTGGTCCACCCAGGCATGCCCAAGCGCGTTACCAACGCCAAGATAGCGATAATCGACGCGCCCTTCGAGATAGAGAAGACAGAGTTCTCCGCAGAGATCAGGATCAGGGATCCACTCAAGATCAAGGAGTTCCTCGACGAGGAGGCCAGGATTCTGAAAGAGATGGTTGACAAGGTCGCCCAGGTTGGCGCTAACGTCGTCTTCTGCCAGAAGGGTATCGATGACGCTGCCCAGTTCTTCCTAGCCAAGGCTGGGATTCTAGCTGTAAGGCGGGTTAAGAGGAGCGACATGGAGAAGCTCGAGAAGGCTACTGGCGGGAGGATCGTGACGAACTTCGAGGACCTCTCGCCGAAGGACTTAGGGGAGGCGGCTCTCGTTGAGGAGAGGAAGATAGGCGAGGACAGGATGGTCTTCGTGGAGGGGTGCAAGAACCCGAAAGCGGTCTCGATACTCCTGAGGGCTGGGCTTGAACGCCAGCTGGACGAGGCCGAGCGGTCACTAAACGACGCCCTAATGAACATGATAACGATCGTGGACGACAGCAGGTTTGTCCCTGGAGGGGGAGCTGTCGAGACGGAGCTCGCGCAGTACATCCGGGAGAACGCCTCTAAGTATTCTGGAAAGGAGCAGCTTGCCATGATGGCCTTCGCGGATGCCTTGGAGACGATACCCAAGACGCTGGCCGAGAACGCTGGCCTGGACCCCGTGGACATAATGTCCTCGCTGAGAAGCAAGCATGTAGACGCGGGCTACAGGTATGGAATCAACGTGTTCAGCGGGAAGGTCGACGACATGATAAGCCTCGGAGTGATTGAGCCTTACAAGGTCAAGGCCCAGGCGTTAAAGTCCAGCTTCGAGGCAGCCGCAATGATCCTAAGAATAGACGACGTAGTCGCAGCCTCCAAGAAGAAGGAAGAGAAAGGAAAGAAAGAGTCAGAGACGCCTGAATTCGACTAAGCCTCAAATCCTCCAAACCATATCATTTTTCTCCACAGATATAACTCTATTAAACACCACCCACTCTTCTAACGCCAGTAGAGCTCCGGTAGTATAGCCCGGACAAGTATGCCGGCCTTTCGGGCCTAAAAAAGCGGAGAGAGCCGGAGACCCGGGTTCAAATCCCGGCCGGAGCATTGAAAGTTATTATGATAAGCATGAGGGAATAAAGGGGTTAAATCTTCTTCTGAATCATTCCATAGCTTAGACCCTCTCCTCTTAGCTCTAGCACCCTTTGATATATCCTCAACTTAACAGGATATGGGAGGCAGACCCTCTTCAAACCCCATCCACCCCCTTTCCCGGACACTTATGCACCGCTTGGGCCGCCTAGATACCACCACGCAGCTGGTAGCGGTGCATATGGTTGGGGCCTTAAATACTATTCAAAACACCAACAATACATAAACACAGAACAGACCAGATGCAACACAAAACAAAGAAACACATCAAGAAGATAGGAGGCAGAGGGTAGGACTGAGTAACTCTGTGGGTCTCGAATCAACAACCTTCAACTTAAACCAATCCCGCAGCGTGGGGACTTGTGGTGCAGCTGGTGCCTATTTAGTTGCATAAGTCTCCATAATGTTGCTACAGCGAATCATATTATCTATACGCGTAGGTATATTAAACGTGTGCTGATATTTTCTTGTCGGGGGTGGGAGGGGGATGGGTAGTTTAGAGAGGATGTTTAACCCCAGCGTTGTTGCATTGATCGGCGCGACGGATAGGGAGGGTAGCGTCGGCCTTGCCCTTCTGCAGAATCTTCTCAAATCCAGCTTTGACAGGCGCGTTTATGCAGTTAATCCGAATAGGGAGAGCGTTCTAGGCATCAAGTGCTATCACTCAATAGACGCTGTTCCAGAGCATGTGGACTTGGCAGTTATTGCGACGCCCGCCAAGACTGTTCCAGGTATTGTGGAGGAGTGTGGGGAGGCGGGTGTTGAGGGTGTAGTCATAGTCTCCGCCGGCTTTAAGGAGACTGGCGAGGAGGGTAGAAAGCTTGAGGAGGAGATTAAGAGGCTGGGGCATCGATATGGTCTTAGAATCCTAGGGCCAAACTGTCTCGGATTTATCAGGCCTCCAATCGGATTAAACTCGACCTTCCTCCTCAAAGACCCGGAGCCTGGGCAGATAGCCTTCATCTCACAGAGCGGCGCCTTGGGCTCGGCGATTCTGGACTGGGCTATAAGCGCTCACGTCGGCTTCAGCATGTTTGTCTCGCTGGGCTCGATGATAGACATCGACTTCGGCGACCTGATAGACTTCCTCGGTGAAGACCCATACACGCGGAGCATACTGATATACATGGAGAGTGTAGGCGATGCTAAAAAATTCATGAGTGCCGCGCGCGGATTCGCTAGAAACAAGCCCATCATCATCATGAAATCTGGGAAATATCCCGCGGGCGCTAAGGCGGTACGCTCCCATACGGGCGTCATGGCTGGGAGCTTCGACGTGTACAGAGCTGCTTTCCGTAGAGTTGGGGCTGTGAGAGTTGACGAGATAAAAGATCTTTTCAACTGCGCCAGTGTCCTAGATTCTAGGCGTTTGCCAGCAGGTCCAAGGCTTGCGATAATAACGAACGCTGGGGGCCCAGGAGCGATAGCTGCAGACGCCGCTATTGAATATGGGGGATCTCTTGCACAGCTCTCAGAGTCAACGATTGAGCTTCTCGACAGGATCCTACCACCTTACTGGAGTCGCGGTAACCCCATAGACGTGTTAGGTGACGCGGATATCAACAGGTATTCTGTGGCTCTGAGGGCATGTCTCTCCGACCCCAACGTCAACGGCATCATAGTGATCTATACTCCGCAGGGCGCTGCAAAGCCTCTCGAACTCGCGAAGAAAGTCGTGGAAATAGTTGACGAAGGTGGGAGGGTGAAGCCTGTTCTGACGGTGTGGATGGGTGGGGAGGAGGTGTATAGTGCGAGGGAGCTATTCTATCATAATGATATACCGACCTACAGCACACCTGAGGAAGCTGTTAAAACCTACACATACATGTACAAGTATAAGCGCAGCCTAGAGCTACTTTATGAGACTCCTGAGGACCTACTAATCGACCCCTCGCCGCCTAAAAACTTTCTGAAGATTCTGATCAGGAGGGCGCTCATGGAGGGAAATACGGTATTGACAATCGATGAGAGTGACAAGTTTCTTGACGCCTACGGGATTCCGAGGGCTAAGGGTGAGCTGGCATCCTCTTTGAACGAGGCGCTGGCCATAGCGGCGAGGCTCGGCTATCCCGTTGCATTGAAAATCGTCTCGCCAGATATCTCCCATAAGACCGATATTGAGGGAGTCGTCCTAAACGTGACATCTGAGACCGAGCTCAGGGAAGCATACCTGAGGCTTATCGACTCAGTTAGGTCGAAGATGCCTGATGCGCGTGTCAAGGGAATCTATGTCCAGAAAATGGTTCACCCGGCACACTACGAACTCATCCTAGGATCTGCTAGAGACCTCGACTTTGGAGCCATCATATTATTCGGTGCCGGAGGTACTGCCACCGAGTTTCTGAGGGATTATTCGATAGGCCTCCCCCCACTCAACCAGGTACTTGCGAGGCGGTTAATGGAGGAGACGAAGATCTACGAGATCCTCGTACGCGGCATAAGGAATAGGCCGCCTGCAGATTTGAAGAAGCTTGAGGAGGTGATCGTCCGGTTCTCTAACATGATTGTGGATTTCCCAGAGATTAAGGAGGCTGAGATCAACCCGTTGATAGTCTCTGGAGACCAGATCTATGCCGTGGACTTTAGAATCATTCTCGACGATAAATACGTGGATTCTGGTGAACAGTATAGCCACCTAGTCATAACACCATACCCCACGAAATATGTCAGGCCTTGGAGGCTTAGGGATGGGAGGGAGGTTCTGCTCCGCCCCATCAGGCCTGAGGACGAGCCCCTAGAGTATGAGCTGATTAAGGGTCTATCAGAGGAGTCGAGCAGGTTCAGGTTCTTTCAAGTAATAAGAGAGATCACTCATGAGATGCTGGTAAGGTTCTGTAACATAGACTATGACAGGGAGATAGCGATCATAGCAGAGTATAATGAGGGTGGTAAGAAGAGAAATGTGGGGGTTGGAAGGCTCATAATTGACCGCGACGCGAAGAGAGGAGAGTTTGCTGTCCTCGTCGCGGACGACTTCCAGGGAAAGGGGCTTGGGACCAAGTTGACAGACATGGTTATCGAGATAGCGCGCGAGAAGGGGTTGGACTCGATATACGGGATTGTGCTCCCGGAAAATATCAAGATGATTAGGCTCTGTAAGAAGATGGGGTTTGAGATAAAGTATGGAAAAGACGAGGTTCTTGTTGAGCTAAAGCTGAAGCCTGCAGCTCAACGTGGTGCTGAGGGAGAGAAGAGGCATGTTGAGCCGGCTAAAGTGGCTGGCGAGGCCACAGAGAGGCGCGAATATCAGAGTTAACCCATTAGACGATTCTGACCAGTATTAGGCCCAGCTGTATGATGAGGAGCCAAGGGCTCGTGGCCTTGAAGAGCCTCCAGGAGTCATCTCTACTTCTATTCTTAATTAGGGCTGCGGTATAGTAGGCTATGAGGACAGTTAGAGGGGCTGTGACCAGTAGGAAGACCGTCGGCGGATTTATTGTTAGGGATAGTAGGACCCAGCTGCCAAGCATCATCATGTTTGATGCCGCGATCGCCGTCACGGCTTGGTCTAACCCCTTTGTGACCGGCAGCATTGGGAGTCGGGCAGATCTGTAGTCATTCTCAGCCCTGATGGCCAGCGCCCAGAAGTGCCCTGGTGTCCAGAGAAAGATCAGTAGAGCCATCAAGAGCGCCTCGAGACCTATCGTGTTAGTGGCGGCGGCCCAGCCTGCGAGGGGTGGAAACGAGCCTGCGGCGCCCCCAATCACTATGTTCCAGTCCGTCCTCCTCTTCAACAAGATCGTATAGACAACAACGTATGCAAGTATCCCCGCGGCGATCATGAGGGCTGTAAGGGGGTTAAACAGCACCCACGCCAAAACTATCGACGCCACGGAGAGCACGAGGCCTAGAGTCAGGACAAGTCCACCCGGGACTCGGCCGCTTGGGAGCGGCCTCTTTGCAGTCCTCCTCATCAGGCCGTCAATATCTCTGTCGAGGTAGTTGTTCAGCATGCTCGATCCACCCGACGCGAGATATCCGGTGAGGAAGAGAGGGGCTGTGCCCCAGAAGCTGCCACCCGCTAGAATATAGCAGGAGATCGCCGAGCCTATATTGAGGAGAGTAATCTTTGGCTTGGTCAGGGAGAGGAAGTCAGAGAAAATAGCCATCTCCGGATGCTCAGAGACTTAGGTAATTGCCCAATTTTTATAGGTGCGTCGGCGACAATGAGGTGTAGTAGATCTTAGGCTGGTATGGGCTGAGCGCACCTGTGTAGTGTATCGGCAGCTATATGGTTACTCCTTTTTCCCGCATCTCCTTGGCTGCGTCCTCTATCGACTTTATTATGTTGACGTATCCTGTGCATCTGCAGAGGTTTCCGCTAATGCCCCATTTGATCTCCTCCCTGGTGGGGTTGGGGTTTCTAAGGAGTAGGCCGAGGGCTGCCATTATCATGCCCGGGGTGCAGAAGCCGCATTGGAGGCCGTGGTTCTCCCAGAAGGCCCTCTGGAGTGGGTGAAGCTCACCATTCTTGGCGAGCCCCTCTATCGTCAGTATCTCCTTCCCGTCAACCTGTGCGGCTAGAAGGGTGCATGACTTGACGGCCATCCAGCCATCACCCCACAGACCCTTCACCAGCACTGTGCACGCGCCGCAGTGCGACGTGTCGCAACCCACATGCGTCCCCGTAAGACCCACAACATCCCTGATATAGTTGACCAAGAGGAGCCTTGGTTCAACCACGTGGGAATACTCTACACCGTTAATCCTCACCCTCACAGACACCATGTCCTGGGCCGGCTCGGCCGCCGGCCTCGGCCTCTGGGTCCTACGCCTAGGCATGCTGAACCACCTCCACAGGTATGCCAGCCCTGCTTAAAGCCTCTTCAAGAGCCCTCCTAACCATCACCTTGGTCAGCCACTTCTTGTACTCCGCCGAACCACGTAGGTCGCTGGTCGGCTCAGCAGGCTCGGCCGCCGCCTCGGCCGTAGACTTCAAAAGCTCAGCATCGGGCCTCTTTCCTCGAAGCATCTTCTCAGCACCAGTAGCCCTGTAGGGAACAGGGTTCACCGAGCCCACCGCGATTGAGACGTCCTTGACCCTACTCTTTCCGTCTGGAATAGCTATCACCGCAACGTTCACCGTAGCGAAGTCTCCCGCCTTCCTCTCAAACTTCTGCCAAGACCATCCATGCCCCTTCGGCGGCTTAGGTATCGTTATCTCCATTAGAAGCTCCGTGGGCTTGAGAGCAGTGGTAAACGGGCCTTTAAAGAACTTCGAGGCCGGGACCAGCCTCTTACGCGCTCCCTGAACCGTGAATGTCGCGTTGAGGGCTAGCATAGCCACCGGCCAGTCTGCTGAGGGGTCCGCATGGGTTATTGACCCGCCAACAGTCCCCATGTTCCTCACCTGCATGTCGCCAATCAATCTAGCTGTCTCGGGGAGGAGTGGGATCTCGCGCCTGAGCATGTCGGAGAGCTCGATCTCGGCGTGGGTTGTTAGTGCGCCTATCCTCACCGCCCTAGCTCCGTCTCTGATATAGGATAGCCTTTCCCTCAGGTTTTTCAAGTCTATAACCACGCGGGGCCCGATTATCCTAAGCTTCATCATGGGCAGGAGGCTATGGCCCCCGGCGAGAAGTTTCGCCTCGTCTCCGTATCTTTTAAGCAGTCTCAAAACCTCTTCAACCCTGCTAGGAGCCACATAGCTAAACTTTCTAGGATACATGACCTCTAATCACCTGCTACGGTCAAGGAATTCTCTAGAGGCCAGCTTATAATTTTTACGCAACACGACACGCTCCCTCGAAAGTAGGGCTCTAAAGCCCGGCCCACACATAATACTGCGTTTGCCTGGAGGGCCTCTACGCGGGCGGATATCATAGTCAAGCAGAGAATGGTTAACAGTAGGCTTCAACCAGCCGCGATAGAGACTGGGAAGTTCTCGCCATCTATGACAGGTACTCCTAGGTCTTAGGAATCTCCTTGAGTGCGAGCACCAGAGGTTCGGTATGAGGAACAGGGTTGAGAGGCTCTTCAGATACCTAAAATAGAGGACAGCGGTATTCCACAACAAGCTAAGCGCAAGAAACTACGTGCAGGCAATAAAGAACCTAACCTCTTCCTGAACCTTTTCGCAATATACTATCATGCGATGAGGAACGGAGGGGTTTGGTTTAAGGATGCTTATCTGGACACTATCCTTTCCTGTTAGGGGGTGTTTATATAGATCAGTTTTCATTATTATTTGAGAATGGTTGAGAAAGTTGCTTCTGCTGCGGTAGACGCTTTAATTGAGAAGGGAGTTAGGGAGTTGTTGGAGAGGACTGGGAAGAGAAGGCTTACAGCTCAAGACTTAACGCTTTTACTCCTCTACGACTTAAGGGCCAGAACTTCTAGGACAGAAGAGGCCGTGAGGCTGGGGTTTGAGGAGATGAATAAGCGCCTTGACACGCTAACAACTGAGATAAGAAGCTTTAGGGAAGATATGAAGCCGCTATGGAACGCATTAGCAAAGCTGATTGAAGCTCAGACCAAAACCTAAATGGAAAAATCCTTGCACTGTCTCCTAAACTATAAACACACTCGCAGGCTAAAATGATAACGTTGTCTACGGGCGTGATGCGATGTGGGGTTAGGCTTAACTCTAAGGGCTGCTCAGGGCATGGTATGAGCGGCCTCATCTGTGGTCTGGACGTGCATAAGGCATGGTGCGAGGCTACTGTGATCGACTGGTTCGGGAATATAGTCGATTCTAGGAGGATATCGAGGGATGAGCTAGGGTCGTTCCTGTCTGGGAGTAGGGTGTCTCTGGTCGCGATAGAGTCCTCTACCTACGTACACCCCCTCTGCAATAGACTTAGGTCTGATGGTTTCAGGGTCGTAGTAGCGCATCCGAAGAAGACTAGGCTCATAGCTGAGAATAGGCTCAAGAGTGATCAAGAGTGATAGGGGTGATTCTAAGTGTCTGGCTGATCTTGCTAGGCTGGGAGCCTTGCCCATGTCTTACATACCTGAGGGAGAGATGGCTTGGATGAGGGAGCTAGTGGGGAGGAGGGCCTTCCTGGTGAGGATGAGGACTAGGGTGAAGAACAGGATAGTAGCTACTCTAGCCTATGAGGGGATAGAGACTCCAATCGATCTGAAGCTGTTCACCAAGAGAGGCGTGGAGTGGCTTAGGTCACTAAACTTAGAATCAATACAGCAGTACCTGAGGATAATCGATAGCCTGAACAGTGAGATAGAGATCTTATCCAAAGAGCTCGATAGATATTCTAGTGATGAGGATGTAAAGCTTTTGATGACGATTCCAGGGGTTGGGTTGTACTCTGCCATCATGATCAAGGCCGGGATTGGTGACGTCTCTAGGTTCCCTGACGCTGGTCATCTATGCAGCTACGCTGGTCTAGTCCCCTCTGAGAGGAGTAGTGGTGGTGGGGTGAGGAGGGGGAGCATAACTAGGGAGGGCTCTAGGTGGCTTAGGTGGATAATGGTCGAGGTTGCACACGTACACAGGAGGTACGACACGCACCTCACTAGGGCCTATCACAGGATAGCGAGCAGGAGAGAGGAGAGGGTAGCAACAGTAGCTCTAGCCAGGAGGCTGCTTAGGTGCGTATACGCCATGCTCAGGGATAGGAAGCCCTTCATGAATCGTGCTCAGGCCCAATAACTAGCACGTCTTTTCGACTGCGCCTAGAGCACGGGAGCGTGATTGTGGGGCCTGGTGGCGTAGCATAGTGCTCACGGAGAGCGGATAGGTGTATGCCTTAAATAGGAGAAAAGGCCCCACATAGGTGTCGAAAATTCATTCGTCCATTAACCCCTTTTATATGGTGTGCGACACAGTTGTTTGTAAGGAGCGGTAACACGCCCACCCCAATTTATAAAACACAATAACAATCTTGGCGACGGTCGAAGGATTTTTTCGACACACTCTGTCCCATCGCTGTGTCTGAGGAGAATCATAGGTGGGCGATTGAGTGCTTCATACTGGGTTTGCTGAGCAAGCTTTAGATGTCGTGATTGTGACCGAGTGGGATTGTAGCTCATTTAAATTGAGTCTTCTTCAAGACGAGGCCGGCTTGCCGCTCCACGAACGGTCAAGCATGTGAATAGGAGTGAGAAGACTAGGCAGAGGCCCGTTACTGAGAGAAGCGCCTCCAGTAGTGTCTGGAGGTCTGGAAAGAAGAGCGACGCTATGGTGTGGGTGTCAGACCACTCCTGTGATAGTAGGGGTGCTGCGAGGATTAGGAGGGGGATTGATACGTGAGTACGGCCGCCCACCTGTCGCCTCGTCCCGCGACCTGTATATAATAAGGGCTGCAAGAGCTGCATTCATCGGCCTTCTAAGCTTATACCTAACCGAGATTATAATGGCGGGGTATGGGCTCCGAACCCCCAGTATATCAGCCTGCAGAAGATACTTGGCTCCTAATTGACTGCATCTCAGGCCTAACATTTGGAGGAGTTGTTGTGGAGGTTGGAAGTGGGAGTGGCGTGGTATCCAGGCATATAGCGGAGAGGGGCGTCGAGGTTGTAGCCATTGAAATAAGTGAGGCAGCCGCCAGGAGTACCCTCGAGAACTGTTCACACCTCCCAAGCCTCGTCCATGTAATAGTGGGCGACAAGCTCAGCCCACTGCGCCCATCCAGCAGGATAAGCCTGATAGCCTCAAACCCACCCTACCTACCGAGCGAAAACACCTCAGACATCACAACCGAGGGTGGACAGACCGGGGCAGAGTTCGCGATCAGCCTAATAGACGGGTCGGAAGAGTTCTTGGAAGCCGGGGCAAAACTAGTGCTTATAACATCAACCCTCGGAAACGTCGAAGCTATCACGAGGCATGCAACGGCGAAAGGCTTGAGCCTGAGGCACATCGCGTCGAAACGACTATTCTTCGAGGAGATAAGGTGTTACGAGCTGTGGAAGGATGGGCTGGAATCTAAACTTTAAGCCACACCGGCCGCATGTTCTACCAGCTATCAGGAGACTAGGCGCGGTATAACCTCGGTCTCTAGGTTCATCGACGCGACGTTCTCGATTATCGATATGTTGTAGAGCTCGGCAAGCCTCCTCGAGTCGCTGTCCAGCTGCCCGAGGCATAGTATCTTAATGTTATCGATCTTGGTGTCAGCCTTCATGACTATTATCTTCATCACGTCGTGAATCTTTGACCCTCCCTTATCGGTGAATAGAAAGACGGCACCCTTGGGCTGTCCTAGCCGGCTGTAAATTAGGTCGACCTTATGCTTGACCTTGGAGGCTCCTGTAATCCTGGCAGCGAGCTGGACCTCGTATCCCTGCCTCATGAGCTCGTTTGCGATCATTCTAAGAGGCCGCTTCTGCTCCTGTAACCCACTTATCACCTCCGGGTTGACGGCATATCTGTAGAATGTCTTGAACTCGAAGCTGGCTAGGTCGTAGTCTAGTCCGCATGTGAGGCATCTGAAGGAGATATGTGGGTCGGGGCTGACCTCGTTGCAGTCGTAGCAGATGAAGAAGCTTGAATGCACCTTAAGCACCTGCTCCTGCTCCTCCTCGAGCGGCCCTCTCAATATTTTGACACTGCTACCGCAGCGCGGACATATGGTTCGGCCCCCAACGGTGAAGCTATCCTCAGGCCCAAGATATCCGCAGGCCTCGTGTTGTAGTATTCTCTGCCGGCCAATGTTCGTTGAACCGCACGCCCTACAGCTAAGTGTTAAAATGTTTAGTGCGCTCTGGCAGTGGGGGCAGGCCACCTTCTTAAACTCCACCCCCACTATCTTAACGACGTTCTTGTCTATGAGCCTTCTTATGGCTCGGAGAAGCATTGTCGTGTCTACACTTAGCATCGACTCTAAGTCTGGGTAGGAGCCGCCCTCCGGCGAAGTATTGTTGGGAAGTGGGACAATCTCCGTGACCCCCTCCTCGGCGATAATATCCATCAGCGCTTCCTCGACCTCGTCTATGCTCCGTGCGGGCTCCGGTGGGGGTGGTGGAATAGCTGGTTGTGTGGGCTGTGCTGAAAATGTCTGTGTCGTTTGAGATGGGGGTGGAGGTGGCGTTGTTGGCTGAGGTGGTGACGGCTCGACTTTGGGAGTTGGCTGTGGTTGTGCGGGGGAGACGGCCTGAGGTGCTGCTTGTGTCTCTTTTGGTGTCTGAGTCGCGGGCTCTTGTTTTTCCGTTACAGGTGTAGGCGGTGTTTGCAACGGTTTAGTCCTCTGGGCAGCCTGCCCGCCAACCCGTACCCGTTCTAATGGAGACTTTACAATCCCGCCGGATAGCAGCCACAAAAGCCCGGCGAGTATGGCTATGAACGCCACGAGGCCTGTAGCCCATTGTAGAATGAATGGTGGAGCTAGAGGATTAGTCAACATAATCGCCACCAGAGCCAAGCCCCAGCCAGCGATCGCCCCCACATAATAAACAATCCAAACCCGGATAATCCTATACAGGATTAGAGCGTTTATCGCCCCAATCAACAAACCCGCGAGAACATGTGCAATATAGTTTCCTACATCCCCTTCAAGGGTTAAAACCCGGCCGATTAAAACACTAAGTGGCTCTCCTCCGATGAACCACGACACAAACGATACCGTAAGTACTATTATGGTGGGTAGAACAAGCGGTCTAAGAATTTTGGGGATACCCATCAGTCCATCTATGAGGTTAGTCCTCAGGAGAGGTATATTAAGAATTTCTCAGACTTCGTGGCCAAACACTATTAAAAAACCTAAACCCTCTCCACCTCGTTTAACAAGTCGGTAAATCTGATTATCAACTTCCAAACGGCCAACCAGAACCTACTAAAAATGCATATATAACTCACCCTGCTGAAGTAGGGTAGTTAACGCTTGACCCGCCGTGGGAGGCGCTTTAGGAGGAGGGGCGATACTGTCATCGGAGCCATACTACTGACAGCCCTCACGGTGGGGGCTGGGGTATTCATTTTAGCCGTCGCTACAGGGTGGCTAGGGGTATCGCTCCAGTCATCAACCAGCGAGGCGAATAGGGCCGTACTGCTGGTTAAGACCTCCGCGCAGCTCAACTTTGAAAGGGTATTCTATACAGGCGTTGTGAGGAACGTTACTGTTAGGAATATAGCCGATGTGCCTATCACAATTACTAGGATAGAGATAGTATCGCCGTCTGGGGTTTTGAAGGCCTCTTACCCCGCTAGCGGTTTTACAAGGATTGGTGAGGTTCAGCCGCAGCAGGCAATCGAGCTTGACAGTGGCGTCGTCCCCGCCTGCAGTTCTTGCACTTCTTTTGAGACCCTTCGGATGAGGATATGGTACGTCGCCTCAAGCCTATTTGACGATGCTAACCCAATGATCTCGGTGGACGAGATGCGATATGTTGAGTCCGTCTTTGTCCATCCGCCGGTTGGTGCGCCAGCCCGCTGCCCACTACCACCGAACTGGATGATGGTTGATGTCGTTGACCCGGTCACATACACTGATTCTGGAAAGATTCCGCCATCGCCGAATAACAGGGTTTATGTACGCTTCCCATTTGCCTCGTCAAGTGGCACGGCAACCGTCGACCTACAGGTTGTCAACGCGACGGGTGAGTACGGCTTCGCAACAAACACAGTCCCAACTATAAGCAATGTTTTACAGCCCTTCGCCGGCAGCTTTGCCGGGTTCCAAGTTCCCCTAACAGTGCGGGTACTCTCGGCAGATTACACTATTCTTCAGCAAGAGTGGGTGTTCGGTGGAATACCTGGAAAAGCCCACGCATCTGGTGTTACTCTCTGGTCAGACGCCAATAAAAATGTCAACGTAGTAGAGGTTGAGCTGGGGGTAAACGACGTCGTAGGCGGCAACTATAGAGTGACTGTGACACTATATGACTGCAACGGGGCCCAAATCCTATCTAGGTCCATAACTGTACGCATTCCGGTAGGAATATTCACCGATTCAGTGTTCATAGACATCCCCTCTACACCACTCACCGACATAAAACGCGTAGTGATAGGGGTTGAGGAGGCGTAGACGCGTGGGGAAAAGTGGGCGTGGATATAGCGACATACTTGCCACCGTGCTTGTGCTCGGCATCGTCCTCGCGGCGGGTATAGCTCTATGGGTCTTCTTATCCAGCCATGCGGGCCTGTGGCGTCAGGAAGAGGTCAGGAAAGTGGGAGATCAGGCATTAGTGCTGCGCTCGAATATCGGTGCAGACTATGTCTACTATCCTGACAGAATCTATGGCTCTGCCGATAGGGGAGTTATGATGGTTAGGAATACTGGGAGGGAGCCAATAGTTGTATTTCGGATTCTGACCATCAAGAATGGCTCCGTGGTATACGATAGTGGAATAGACGATATTGCGCGTCTAGATGTTGGCGAGACAAGACAGTTAGTTTTCCGCTGCCCCGCAGGAGTCTGTAGCGAGGGCGACCGACTCCTTGTACAAGTCCATTACATACCGGAGCGTCTCTACGACCCGAACAATCCAGCCCTATCAAAGCCCGACAATGAGGTGTTATTGTTTAAGATCGCGACATTTGAGTCCTCACCACCTAAGTATGGGCTGTCTAGTGGGTGCACGTTACCGACTGAGAATTGGCTACTCATAGAGCTGATAGACCCGAAGGAGGATAATATTTATGGGGGGACAACAGACTTCGTCAAGGTTAGACTGCTTAATGCTAGCAGCCCCAGACCATCTTACGACTTCAGGGTAGTAGTCAGAGACAGGAACGGTGTAGAGGCTCAAGGAGTTTCAAGTGTCTCAGGCACTCTCCCGCAGGAAATATATGTACCGCTTGATAGGAGTGGATTGGAGCCGCCGCTAACATTCACATTCCAGTCCCTTATGCCAGACTTCACAGTCATTCCCGCCTCTTGGGGTTATCCAAACAGTTTCGGCAACTACGTCGATTATTCCAAGATGCGGATAGACTTGGAGAGGATGAGAATAGACGAGGTTATACTCTCGGTGGGGTTCTGGGAGGACGGGGACTATGAGCTATCTGTAGAGATCTATGACTGTAACGGGGTGCTTATCTCGAGGGGTGTATTGAGGGTCTCGGTTGAGCTTGGGAGCCTCGCACTTTACATAGACCAGTATAGCGTTGTTCTCGATAGGCCTGTGAGCGTCTTCGACATAGGCTGGGTAGTCGTGAGGACGCGTGATGTCACCCCAGTAACTACGACGACAACCACTGTGACTGTAACCGAGACTATAATAGGGACAATAACCACGACCATAACCAATAGAATACCCTCCAGAACCACTACGACCACAACCACGACTACGCTCACAATAACAAGGACTACGCCATCCACCACGACCACAACCACTAGGACAATAACGTCTAGAACGACCGTGCCTGTAACAACAGTAACAAGCATAACCACTCGCACTACGACGTCATATACCGCCACGGCCACCCTTACTGCAACACGCACGGTGCCGGTCACGGTCACTGTCTATAGCCCCACCATTACTCAGACGGTCGTGTCCACTTCTACACGCTATACGACGACAACAACGCTCACCAGGACATCCACATCTACGGTTGTGGTGACCGTAACAACGACAACTACAGTGACTGTCACAACTACTGTCACTGGCGGGGGTTCGAGTGGTCGAGGATGGTCTATGCCTGTCTCCTCGGGCTTCCCGGCTGATTGGCCGCTAGCATGGCAGGCCTTACTTTATCTATCTCTTGGCCCGCTCTTGTATCCTATAGGTAGGAGGCTGAGGGGTGTTTGGTCGAGTATAAGGTGAGAAAGACGAGGGGGCTTGCAGTTACAATGGCGATTCTGACCATACTTGCGCTTAGCCTAACCGTTCTAGCTCAGACGTATAGGGTTGTCACCACCACTACGACTACAACAACCACCACAACCAGCTGGGTAACAGAGTCTACAACAACCACGGAATCCTATGGAACCACCACAAATACGTTCACAAGAACTCTCAGAACCACTACAACACTCACGAGCGGTACTTCAACAACTACAAGAACAACCACTACGACTTCTACAGTAACGACAAGAACTTCAACATCAACCGTCGTAGTATGGGTTACAAAATATACCGTGTCGCGGACCACAACCACTGCCACACTCTATACGACTGTAACCATTACAACCCCCACCACGGTCAGAACCACCAGCGTAACAACAACCTCAGCCCCCCTCACCATCACAACCTCAACGACTACGACAACGATATCCACGAGCACTTACACCGTCACGGTAACCACTACAACCACGAGAACCAACATAGCTGGGTGATGGGCTGGTGAGAAATAGGAGGCGCTCAGGTGTCTCGGCTGTTGTTGGCACAGCGATTGCAGTAATGATATTCTTCACGATCATGATCCCCATGTGGCTCTACATCCAGCAGATACAGACCATATTCATGGACGAGGTCTCCAGGAGGCTCCAGTTCGAGGTTGAGAAGCTGAACGAAAAGCTAGAGATTATCGCAACCCTACAGCCACCCGAGTTAAACCCCTTCCGTAAAAGGAGTCTGTTCATCGTTATGATGAATAAGGGCCCCATCGAGGTTGACGTCCCAATCCTTTATGTCGAGAGTAGTAGAGTCGGCTTGCAGAAAATTACCGACGAGGAGTTTAAGATGCCGCCGGGAGCCGTGATAATGAAGCCTCTAAACTTTATTGTTGAGCCAGGCGAGAAAGTCTTGGTGAGGGCCCCCACGCTCAGGGGCAACAGCTTCGTCTCAGGCGAGCCGATAGGCCCCAACTCCCTACCCTACCTCCTAGTAGTCCAGCTAAGCAATGTAAGTCTAGGATACAGATACAGGGTGGAGGTCGAGGTGGAGAGCGGATCTGACGTCAGTATGGCTCGCGGATGCGTCTCTTTGCGGAGTGAAGAATTTGCGGAAGGCTGTTTAGGGTCTGCACGTGCTGTGCGATACATCTCGAGTGTGGAGGATATGTCGGATGTCTTCGCGTTTAACATAGCGCCGGGCATATACAGGGTGAGGGCCCTACGCTGCCAGTATGATGGGAGTGCGTGTACAAACATTACTCCAAGCCCCGTTAGGGTTGAGGCGAGCGGTCACACGGTGGTGCAGATAGGGCCGCTACCCCGGCTCACGGTTCCAACACCTATACCTCTCCAAATAACCCCTCTCCAGCCAAACCTTATGGTAATCATGGATGAAAGAACTACTGAGCAGACAGTCACGATACCCTTTATCTTGAGCCTAGGGAACAATACAGAGCCTCTAGGCGATGTCCAGGTCTTTCTAGAGGTTTTGGGCTACGACAATGTGACCTTGAGCACCACCTTCCTCAGAACCGAAGTGAGGAGGATGTCACCGGGCAACACGTACATTGGGCTATTCACATTAAGGGTAGTCGACGAGGGAGAAAACAAGAAGGATTATGGTGGATACTTCGTCTATCGTCTCAGGGTTGTGAACGCCCGCGGCCTAGTTACTGGGAACAACTATTCAGTGGATGATGGTGAATTTTCGTCGCCCGTGGCAAACGGCGTAGTTTATGTCTGTAAATGGTGGCAGGAGGGCGCCAATATAAGGACTTCGTGTAGGGCGCCAATCTCCTAGCTCACCTCCCCTTCTGCCTCCTCACATCTATGGTTGTTGAGTCCTGGTCTGAAGGGTATGGTTGGCCTGAGTTCACTCCTGTCCCACAGTTTTGCAGCTGGTTTACTGTGATGGTTATCGAGCCGGAGTTTCTGTTGCCCTGCAGCTCCGCCGCTGTGAGGGAGCAGCTGAGGGCGATGCTAGTTGAGCCTGGTGTGAGTGTCTCAGCTATCGGCAAGCACTGGAGTGTATTTTGCTCGTAGTCTCCGCTTATCCTGATGGCCTGGATTATCCTATCGTGGTTGACTCTAACGTCTTCGTCGGCCTGTGCTGGTAGGCTGAGAATTATTTGGAACTGGAATGACTGTCCCTCGAGGACGCGGGTGGGGGCGGATATCTCTAGGTCGATGGTCACGGGCTGTATCGGGGATCTGCTGAGTATGAAGATTGCGTTCCAGTAGTCCGGCAGGGTTACAGCTACTGGATTAGTTGGCGGTGCCAGGAGCCTTGATGTCGAGACCAAGACCCCGCTCTCTGATAGATAGACTAGGAAGGTCCCCGCCGTGGCTCCGAAGGAGAGTGAGATGTTCTCGTTTGAGGCTGTGGCCTTGTAGGTTATGGAGCGGGGGTGTATGTCGGCGTCTCCGAGTGGCAGGATGTCGATGGTGTATTCGCTTCCCCTCTTCATATTGATGACTGAGACGGTGAGGGTGTAGGGGAAGAGGCCTGAGATGATTCTCCCCCGCAGGAGGTCGATGGGTTCGGAGCCGAATAGCCGGCCCCTCTCAGTGACTGCTATGAACTGGGCCCTTCCAGTGAATCCTTGGACACAAGCATTTACTTGGATTGTGACGTTCCAGCCGGGGGGCACGTCAAGTACCCTATCTATGCAGGGTGCGTCTCCGACGGGTGAGCCGGTCTCCACATTCATCATCCATATCCGCTCAACCCTTATCAGCAGGGGTGAGGTGTTCTTCAGGATTACGCTTATGCTTGGGTTTTCCTGGTTTATCCCCGATTTTCCCTCAACGAATAGCTTCAAGTCCTCCGTCTCCCTGTCCACATCTCTTATCATTCTAGAGTTCGTCTCGTTGGAGAGTAGGCTATAGAGACTTGACATGTAGAGATAGAGTGGGATAAGGGTTGTGAAGAATATCGCTATGATTATCGCCATCCCTACCATTGTGGAGATTCCTGTGCTATCCTTTCTCATATCGGGCCACGAGGGCGTACATCGAGTTTCTGGCCGGGTCTTGCGGGTTGTAGAGGTGCGCGGAGATGTACCAGACCTCGACTGTGTATGGCGGTGGGCCGGGGAATCGTTCACAGCCTATCAGGGCTGTCGGCCTGTAGGACGAGGCCTCTACTATTACGCCCCTTACATTGTATCTTATGCCGGGGGATGGTGTGGTCTTCGGATATATTGTGCAGCTTATAATGGCGGCGTCGTTCAGCCCAGGGTTTGACACCCACACCACATTGCTCTGGAGTGAGACGGCCTCGACTATGAGGAAGCCCCTCTGCCGTGAGACGAACCTGTCATAGTCTTCTGTTAGCTTTGTGGAGTGTGAGGTCACGTAGCCGAGGGATAGCCCCCACAACGCCAGGCCTAGCGTTACGACGCCTGCGAAGAGGAGGATTTCGCCAAGGATTACTGTATCCCCGCGCTTCCCCCTAGGCCCGCATCTGGGGTTTGTGTGAGGGGGCACGTCCCGCTCCAATTGATTAACAGTTGACGTAACCAGTATATATCTTTTAATTTTGTGTAGGCTGATTTGTCGTCGTGACTTATTAGTATTTTTCTACTGATTTACAATTGTTCCCGCCTCTTCCGACCAGATTGGCCATTGGGTCTGCTCTTTCTATGTAGGAGTTCGGCGGCTGTGATGGTGGCTATGAGTGTTGCGGTGGTTATTGCCGCGGCGGCTGTGCCCTCAAGTATCCAGCTGCCTTGAGTTGAGCTGTAGATTAGTGTGAAGAGGAAGTCCCAGTATGGAAAGCCGAGGTTCATGATGAGGGCGATGGGTGAGAGGATGGCCGCCATGTATATGGGGTATGTTACTGTTCTCTCCTTGATGGTGTCGCCCTTTAGGCCTGCGATGAGTGGTGCTGCCAGGGTGGCTGCGAATGGTGCAAGCGGATAGAAGTAGTATGGGTAAAATTGTTTGGCGAGTACGCCTTGAAGGAAGCCTCCAGCCCAGGAGTAGGTCCAATAGTTGCGAGGGATGAGGAATAGGGTTAAAACCATGGCTGAGGCGGCGGTTGTTAGTGTCTTTGGGGGATTGAGCTCGCGTTTCACCGCTCTGTACAGTAGGGCGAGGAAGAGGGTGAAGGTTGAGGTGAGGGGTAAGGTGTTCCAGGAGACGTGACCCAAGCCAAGATATGTCAGTATGTACCATGGGAGGGATTGTGGCACGCCTATGGCAAAGGGGCCTATGATAGATGCGAGTGGTGTGTTGTTGAAGGTCAGGTTTCCCTGGATGCTTGTCGAGAGAGTTGTGGGGGTCCAGACCCATGGGCTCAGGGCTATGGATGCTACGGGTATTGCGGTGTAGAGCGCTCCGCGCTTCACGGTTATCTGCCTGGTGAGAGTCATGAGGAGGCTGAGGAGGACTACGTAGCCCGCGAAGGTGAGCTTGCAGAGCACCGCGAGTGAGGCGAAGAATATAGCTAGTGTGAACCACCTCTTCTCCTCGGCTTGGTTGAGGAGACATGTGGTGGATGTGAGGGCGAAGAGTGTCCCGATTGAGTCTAGGTAGGCTGATGAGAACTGGACTTGGAATGGGTCCAACTCTATCAGTAGTGGCGCTAGTAGGGACCACTTGGCGGAGTATCTCCTCGCGACTATGTAGGCTGGGATTGCGGTGAGTGATGAGGCTGCTATGGGGGCTAGTAGGCTCGCCTGGACCTGGCCCACTAGTTGCCCGAACGTGTGTGCTGATAGGCCCGTTAGGATCATGGCTAGGGGTGGCACTCCCGGGTTTATCTCCGCCATGGCCGTGAGATTCATCGAGGATATTGACTGTATATAGGAGAGGCCGAATCCGGCGTATGTACCGGTGTCGTAGATGGTGAGCCCTTGGGCGCCGAACATCGGGTAGATCCAGACCATATACCGTATGGCAAAGCCTAGCATTATGATGGCTACGAGTATGGCTTTTGTCTTATTGCTGGTTTGCAAGCCGTTTGCTGAAATACCTGTGTATTGGGTATAAATTCCTAGCGGCTTGTCGGTGGCGGGGTGTTTTGAAGAGATATATGGTTGCTGCTGGGTTAGAGTTGGTTAACCGGGTGAGGGTAGTGGGTTTGGCTGCCACACACTGGTACCTGGGATTCTTGGTTGCAGTATTGGTGGGTTTGAATACGTTGTTATGGGGGCTGACTTTGAGGGAGGTAGGTGGGCCCGAGGCTTCTCTAAGGTTCTTCTTCAACCTCTTCTTTAACAGATGGTTTATACTGGCGATGCTTACGGGCTTCACGGTAGCTGTGCTGAGCTACTGGGTCTACAATGAGATGGGTGTTATGCTGGGCCGATTCTTCCTCTCAATATCCATAATCTCGATTGTATTTGTTGGATATTTTTTACTGAAAGAGTCTGTAACTATACAGCAGTGGGTTGGAATTATTCTCATAATTATTGGTGCTTTACTGATAGGGCGAATCTAGCTTCCAATCTTACTAGGAACGTAAAGAATTTTCCAGCCATCTCTTAACAGCTATCAATAAAACAGATAATCTGGGTTTGGGTGGTGGAAGGCTATAATATTTCTTTGTTTTCGAAGAGCGCAGAGCGTGGAATAATCCGACAATGACGCTCTTACTTCCCCTAGTATTTCTCTTCAATAAAAGGATGAGCGACTGAAGTATGCTAAAGGCGATATACCCCAACTTCATAATTCTTGAACTATAATATTTGGCGATAGTCCAGTAATCATTTCGTGTCTTGTAATAGTAGTAAACATGTTTGTCATGTGCAAGTTTCATTATTGTGGAAGTACCATAATGTATAATCTGCGTATTTGCGACACCTATTTTAAAACCACAGGTTTTTGCGCGCAAACAAAATTCTAAATCTTCTGCATAGATTATGTAATTTTCAGCTAACAACCCTATTTTTTCAAGCACCTCTCTGGAGATTAAAACTGCTGCAAAGCTGACCCATAGCGGCTGCTCTTTGTCCTTGATTAGGTATGGAACCCCGAAAATGGTTATTCCCCCTCCTTTGCTTTGTACGCTTCCGTCTTTATTTAGTATGATTGGTTGTACGATGTGGTATCCACATTTTACCAGCTGCTCTAGCCAGTCCCTTTGTATTATCTTTGTATCATTATTGAGCAAAAAGACGTAATCTGGCTTGAAACTCTGGATAGCATATTTAATGGCTATATTGTTTGCTTTTGTGAACCCATAATTTCGGTGTAACGTTATTATCTCAACTTGAGGAAATTTTTCTTTGACTAACTCGACGCTACCATCACTAGAGGCGTTGTCCACCACTATCACGATATAGGTTGGGTAGACCGTAAGGCTAAAAAGTGAATTTAGGCATTCGTCCAATAGGTCTCTGCCGTCCTTATTCACAATTATTACGGATACCTTTGATAGCATTTCAGACTACATTGTATTGAATGGGCTTTTTCAATCCATGTGTATGCCATTTTATGTACTCTTTTAGTAGTTTTTCTTTTCTCAGTTCTGCGAAGGCTGCTAGCCTCGCAGCTATTTCTATTACAGCGGCAGGTATTAGCCACGTTATTCTGGATGGTTTTTTTATTAGTGATAGTAGCGTCGCAACTGCTAGTAGATCGGGTTGCATGCTTGGCGCTGTAGATTTTCCGAGCTGGAGGTGTCCTAGTATCATGCGTTTTCTTCTGGTAAAGAGATGTTTTATCGATGTTGAGGCGTCGAAGTATACCACACTATCTTCTAAGAACAGATGAGGTTTTCCACTTTTGTGTACTGCTTTGCCGATATATTCATCATCGTTGATGATGTTTAATGGCTTGTCGATACTTTCGAGTTTGACCCCGTACATTACAGCTCCTAGGTGGACTGGGCGGTTTAGACGTTGTTGTAGTGATTTTCCTATGGCTAGGACGCTCCACATGAGTTCGTCTATATTGTATGCTAGGCCTTTTCCTAGTGGTATTTGGAGGGCGGAGACGGCCCCTATCTTTGGTGATGTTAGGTACTGGTATATTTTGGTGATGCTTCCTTGTGTTGGTATTGCGTCTGCACCTATCTCTATTATTGCGCCGTATCCTTGGGTCTTTGCGTAGTCTATTGCCCTGCTCAGGGCGGCGGCTTTCCCACACCTCTCAGGGCTCCTAACTACAGTGGCTCCATGCCTCTCCGCGACTTCTGCGGTCCCGTCCTCACTCCCATCATCTACTACTAGGACATCGAAACCCTCCCTGACCGCTCGGGATACTGGCACGGCTATACTCCCCTCCTCATTATAGGCGCAGATGACAACCAATGCTCGGAGCCGCCTGTCCTGGCTTAAGGACGTTCCCACCACTAATCTCATGCTACATCGGTCATAAACTTATATCTAGGATAAATAACAGTAGTTCCAGCGGTAAAACAACAAAAATACATTAAAAACTCTAGGGCACTAGCACTGCTACTGGGTACGTCTTGCCGCTCGTCGTGTGCAGGGCTATCTCGTTCGTGACCCCGCCCGTCTGTACACAATTGGTACCCGGTGTTACCGACCACTGGAATACTTGCCCTACCGATAACTGGTCAGCCAACCCGGTCTCACAGGGCACACCGTTCACGAGTATCATGTCTACTACCGCTGGACTTGAGCCGCTGTTCTTTGCTATCACGACAACTTGAGATCCGTCCCAGTATGCTGACTGTATCTCGATCTTCTCGAACCTCGTGAATACGCCGACTAGGCCTGACGCCCAGAAGGCCACCGCGATCGCTATCACTATCGCCACAGCTACTAGAATCACCGTCGCAACAACAGGGCTAATGCCAGCTTTCCGCCTAACCATCATTGAGAGAAGAGAATAGGCTCCCCAATATATGTGTTTCCTACCCAGACCTTCCAGTGGAAATCCAATGAGCATTTTCCATAAAACAACTCTTATATATGGTGTAGGGCCCGGTAGATTAGAGTCATGGGCTTCTCAGAGTCCTTCACGAGCTTCTCATACTCCAACTTCAGGAGCCTTGGAACCCTACTACTCAGAATCGCGCCAGGAATCCCATCAAAACTAGAGAGCGCCGGAAAACGCATATACCCAGAGGTCTTCACCTCGATAGTAGCTGCAGCAACAGTCATATCGGGTGCTATATCAATCCCTCTAGCCGTTACTACCTACCTATTCACAGGAAGCCTATTGGCCCTAGGCCTCCTAGCCGGAATACCGCTAATCACCCTAGGCCTCGGACTAGCTTGGCCATACATGTCGGCATCCTCTGCAGCCACCCTCTTCGAGAGCGAGGTCCCATACGCAGCCGCCTATCTAGCCGTCATGTCCACCGGCGGAATCCCACCCTACAAAAGCCTATCCAGGCTGGCACAGAGCCAGCTGATGCCCAATATAGCCAAGGCAGCCCGGCTCGCAGACCTAAACGTCAAGGTAGGCGGGCTAGACCCAGTCTCAGCCATCGAGAAAATGGCCAAAGGCCTACCCAGTAAGGAATACCGAGACCTACTAATGGGCTACGCCTCAACAATAAGAAGCGGCGGGGATGTCGTCCATTTCCTAATCAGAAAAACCGAGCAGATCTTCACATCTAGGATGGGTAAGATGAGGATAGTCGGCGAGAGGATGGGCATGCTTATGGAGGGGTACGCGGCAATAACGATGATGCTCTCACTGGTCCTCTTCACAATCTACATAGTCTCCAGAGCCCTCCCCACAGAATTCCTCATTATGCCCTCAGAACAGTTCGCCCTCATAGCCTATCTCTTCCTCCCACTAATGTCAATCCTATTCCTCTACCTAGCAGACATAAGCCAGCCAAAATACCCGGTCACAGACCCGCGCCCCATGAAAGTCCTGTACCTAACAATGCCAGCAGCCTTCACATTCCTCGCACTATTCGTAGTACCCTTCTTCCTCACAGACCTCCAGTACATAACACCATTCGACATTACCTCCTCCATCATAGTCTCAATAAGGAAGGCCATGGGCATTGAGGCAGGCTACGAATCCTCAATAGCCCTCATCCTATTCTCTATAATACTCTTCACACCCGCCGCAGTAGCATATCAGAAATACGGCTCAGAAAACTTCTCAGTCGTCCACGGGCTCACACTCTTCCTCAGAGACATCACAGAGGTCAGAAAAACAGGCCTCAGCCCAGAGAGATGCATAATCGACCTCTCGAGAAACCCCTACGGCGCCTTCAGCAAACACCTCAAAATAATGGCCCGCCAGATAGGATGGGGCATGCCCCTCAGAAAAATATACGAAGACTTCGCCAAACGGACCTACGGGTGGCTAGAAAGAGCCGGCGTCTTCATACTGATAGACGCGATAGACGTCGGCGGAGGGGCCCCCGAGACCTTCGAGGTCCTAGCCTCCTTTTCAGAAGACCTGGAAGAAATTGAGAGGCAGAAGCGCGCAACGCTCAAGCCGCTCATGATAATCCCCTACCTCACAGCCGTCCTACTTATAGTCGTCGTAGTAATACTGGTCTCGTTCATGAAGGGTCTCCTAAAGCTAGCCCGCCTAAGCATCTCCTCCGCAGAGTTCATACACTTCTTCCTCCCACCCGTCATAATCATAGCCGTCATAAGCGGGCTTGTGGCCGGAAAAGTCTCCAGCTCAACAATAGCAGGAGGATTCAAACACGCAGTAATAATGGCAGCAATATCACTGATCGCCATATGGCTCTCGGGAAACATAACAGTGGGGCTATTTGAGCTCCAAACTACTCCATAAGCTCAACAACGCCTCCGATAATATCGATCCTCTTCTTCTCCTTTAGATACCTCATAGCCCGGATAATAACATCCCTTGGATACGGCGTCTTTACAAAGATCTGCCAATAAGGGATCGGGCCGCTCTTCCTAAGAATAGCGTCGACAATATAGTCGGCAATAGGCTTAACCTCCTTCTCCAAATCCTCCAAATTCCCGCTCACAACAGCCTGCTGGGGAGAACCTCCAGACACCGGCGCAGCCGCGACAGGTCTGGCAACAGCCTCGGCTCTCCTAGCAACAGGGAACGGCGGTCTCTTCACAGTAATACCAGCTTCTGAAATAACCTTCTCCGGGTCAGCATAGTAGGAGAGAATGATGCTAGCCACCCTATCATTATCCGTCATCTTATTCTCACGCATCCATTCAAGCAACTCCTTCCGCCTCCAAAGCTCAAGCATCAAATCCTCCTTACCCACACCACTCATTAACGAGATATTCTCAATCTGAAGACTGTTGGCGAAGTTGACGCGGAAGGTATCTGTGACAGGGTCCCACTCGGCTATCTTCCTATACCTGCGAGCATCCTCCACCTCCCAGATAAACCTGACCCTCCTCCCGAAGAGCTGTGTCTTGCCTCGAAGCTGAACCCTCTGGACCAACGCCATGGCGTCAAGCAGCGAGATATGGGTCTCGGGAATATTCATCGGCGGGCTCATAAGCCTCTTAATAGCACTCTCCACATCCTCGGCGTGAACAGTCGTCAAGCCTCCATGCCCGGTCGCAATAGCCTGGAATAGGACAAAGGCCTCCTCACCCCTAACCTCGCCCACGATCAGGTAGTCAGGCCTATACCTGAGGCTCGTCTTGACCAGGTCGAAAAGGGCCACAGCACCCCTCTCAGTCGCCCCGAGACCATAGCTCTCCCTAGTCACAAACCTAACCCAGTTATCCCTCGGAATATTGATCTCGGCAGTCTCCTCGCAGGTAACTATCTTCATCCTAGGCTTGATAAAAGTGGTCAGCGCGTTCAGCAGAGTGGTCTTACCACTCCCCGTCGCACCTATAAGCATCAGACTAGCCTTATTCTCGAGGAGAAGCCAGAAATACGCCCCCATCTCGCTGTTCAATACATTGCTTAGAATAAGCTCTGTGATACTGAAAGGCTTCTCCCTGAACTTCCTAATAGTGAACGTGCTGCCTCGCGGAGAGATCTCCTCCCTAAAAGTCGCGGCAAGCCTGTGCTTGCCATAGATCATGGCGTCCACGATTGGGAAGGCGGATGAGACGTGCTTTCCCGCCTTGTGGGCCAGGTGGATAATAAAGTCGTCGAGAGCCTCTCTATCGGTGGAGGAGACGTTGGTAGGCATGCTCTCAAAGTCCCTGTGCCAGACATAGATAGGAATATTGAGACCGTCACACGAAATATCCTCGACCTTGTAATCCTCCATAATCACGTTCAGCGGCCCGAAACCCATCAGGTCCCTATCGATATAGTAGAGGAACTTCTCGATCACGTCTTCCGATGGTGATGGAATCCCTATAGCCCTCCTATACTTCTTCATAACCTTCAAGGTGGTCTCGTGTAGAATCTTCCTAACCTCTTCCTCCTCACCAATCTTGGGGAAGTCGAGCTCCTTTGTCAGGATGTCCTTTATCTTCTCCAGCGCAGTCTCCTCCTGTGGTGTGAGGGGAGTCTCAACCACGAAGTATATCGGCTCGACAACCTTTCCGGGAGGCGCGGCGATAATAACCTCTGCGAACTTCTCCCTCAAAACATATCTGTCAAGAATCTCGAAAGAGGGGTTTAGAGGCTTTACGTCTATACCCCTCCACTGCTTAACCAGCTCCTCCCTCCTCCCCTTCTTTTTCTCCTCCTTGACCTTTACCTCCTTGACCCCTTCCTCCTTTTTAACCTCTTGAACCAATCTTGGAAATAGACTATCCTGACGGGTTATAAAAATATTTCCAATGTAGCCGCCTGGTCCGTTAAGTTTTATTTAAGAGTTGCTAGTTTATAAGTCTTAAAACCAACTATAGGCAATTGTTGAGGCGATTTATTCATCCAGGCAGCATCTTAGTAATACCAACTTAACGGACCCGTAGCCGCCTGCACTGGTGACTTTTATTTAGAATTTTCTGGGTAGGTCTACGGTCTCTTTTGCTCTCCTATTGCCAAGCATGTTTTGATTACCTTGTGGAGCAGGATATCTACCCTAATTCAGGTTCCATAACTGCTCCCCGCTGGAGAAGGCCTATGCGGTATACTCTATGTAGCTGGATTAAACCTTTGGGGCGTCTCGGAGAGATATCTCCTAGTCAGCTCTTCTAGGGAGAGCATTAGAGGTATGGGCTCACAAGATAATCTCCCTCTTTAACCAATCAGGATTGTTTTCACCTTTGTTGTGTGTCATGACCAAGATTATATCATCCCCGCAGTGCGTAACATAGCCTGATCCGAGCCACCTCATGAATGCTAGGGCGTTTTAGGATAGACCTCCCCCTAGATGGGTTGAGGAGCCTTAAGATTCAGAGACTCGCTCCGACCTCCCCTTCTTGCTATCATTCATATCCTTCGCATGTTGAAATAAAGATCTGAGGAATGTATGGAAAGGTGATAGCCATTACTGCTTATGAAGGCTCAGGTATTGAAGGGAATTAAGCCAAGAGGCACTAAGTGAAGTTTAAATCGTTTTCTGTTCTAATCTCTTCTTTAGTTCTCTTACCTCTGCCTCTAGGACTGCCACTCTCTGTAACACATCTACTCTGCTCTCTAGGCTATCAAACCTAGCGTTCATCTCATTGCGAAGGGAAATTAATCGCTCATCTAATGCCTTAAACTTCTCATTGAACGTCTCCAGTCTTTCATCGAACGTTTTGAACTTATCGTCCATGTATGTCTTTAAGTCTTTCGTCTCCTCTTTTATTAGCGCCCTGATCTCAGGTAGTAGGAACCTAGCGACCCATCCTGGAACCCTTTCAGCTACCCTAGCCATGACCAGCCTATCTGTTCCTTCAAAATTAAAAATATATAATCCTTCGCCTCGTCGGTATCGGCGTCCTCAACCGGTATCGCGCCTCCTTCTCACTTAACGTTAAGAGGGGTGTGGAGTAGGGCGATAGCCCTAATCAGCTCCTCCAAGCTCTTCAACGTCTTCGAATTCACGTTGTTATAGAACCCCTTGGTCCTGTCCATTAACTCTCTGAATCATCTCTCTATCCTTCTTAAAAGGAGAATGGTTAGATTTCCTAGCCGCATATACTGATGTTGCAACTTTAGCCCTCCGCATAGCCGTTGGAGTTCTGATGATGATTCATGGGATGCCGAAGCTAGCAGGCCCCACTAGACCCCAGATGCGTGAGGGGATGAAACAACTAGGAGTTCCAGCGGGATTATTTGACTTGGTCGCAATTCTAGAGTTTTTAGGTGGACTCTTCTTTCTACGGGTTTCCTAACTAGGATAGTTTCTATACTTTTCATCCTAGAGATGATAGGCACCACCCTGCTCTATATAACTAAGATAGGCAAGATGGTTCCTCCTCCTGAGATACTGACCCAGATGGTGCAGGCCTCAAGGAGATTCATGCGAGGCTACGTGTCTGGCGTAGGCGGATGGGAGCTGGACACAGTAATACTAGCAGCAGCGATAGCGACGCTAACGCTGGGGGGGCGGAGTGTTCTCAGTAGATACTCTCATAGGTCTGTAAAGCGAGAGGTGATAACCTTACGGCTCTAGTCGTGGAGATAACAGAATATACAGACCCCTACTATACGTTTAGAGTATGTAAATGTAGCATAATATATTTTCACTAAATATGACGACTCTCTGATGTGTTTTGATATTCTTCTCTTAAGATTTTTGATACGCAGCTTACTGCTCGTGTTACGAGAACAACTATCGTTCCTTCTTCTACCTGAATGTTCTCTAAATTCTCATAAGTCTGACAAGGCCATGCCTTTAATAATCAGCCTCATAGCATCCGGGTCGTGGACCTGATGTGTCATCTCTAGCTAACAAAGCTCAGGAGAGTGGTCGAGCTCGGGAATTCTCTAGGGATGACATCCTCTAAGGCTGTATTGACTAGCCCAAAGAATAGCAGGCCTCAAATTCGCGGTTCTTGATAGGCAGGCTCTCTTCCAAGCCCTCTTGACCAGCCTTCCCCAGTTCTCCGAGGCAAACCACTTAACGGATAACCGACGTATCTACTACTATCCTCTCCATGCCCTGGATTCTCTCCATCCTCTAATCAGCTCGACGCTGTCATAGCTTGACTCACCATACATCTCTCTCAGAGAGTTTCTGATATTGTTGACCATCCTAGCTGCCTGCCTCACGGCATCCCAGTCCTTGCCAGATGATCGCTCCTCCAACATGACCCGCTCCAATATCTCGCCCCTAACGACCTCACCCCAATTAACTCCCTTAAGCCTCCTCATCCTTCTCCTTAGACTATCAGAGATACGCACCGTCAGGGTCCTCATACCACTCGTCATTACACCTCATTAGTTTATCAGTTCTGAGGACCCGGTGTGGTTATCCTCCGAGATATTTCACACCTGCTGCCGTGAGGACCTTATATAAGACCCCCGCAGAGACCCCCACGTATGCCACCATATTGGCCATGAGGGCGGCTGTGGGCGAGCTGGCCAGCGGCTCGAAGAGCCTAACCACTAGTATCGGGAGGGAGAGGAGGATTGAGCCTGTGAGGGGTATCAGGATGTAGAGTAGAGAGCCAAGGGAGAAGGGTGAGGGGGCCAGCCTCATGACTAGTGAGACGAGGACTGAGAGTGTGGAGCCGAAGCACGACATGGCCAGCAAGAGAACCAGGTCGACTAGGAGGAATGGCGCCTCGCTGGATCCTACGGAGACCAATCCGTAGAGTAGCAGTGAGAAGAGGAATGTCACCGTGAAGTATGCGAGGAAGAGGCCTGAGACATAGTATCTCTCACCCCTCAGTGATAGGCTGATGACCCACGTGTTCCGCCTCTCAGATATGCTCCAGTTTATCGAGAGTAGGGCGGGGAGCAGCGGGATATAGAAAGCGATCATCGTCAGCTCTGCCACCTCGGGGAACTGGGCGACACCCACTAGCCTAGGAAGAGCGGTATTCGCCAGCGTTAGGAACAGAAGCACCATCATCCCAGTCCAGAGGCTGCCCTCCCTAACAACTCTCACGAGATGAAGCCTATACATTAGCGAGAAGTAGCTCCGCGCAGACCCAAGCCTAAAGACCCTGCCCACACCCGGTATCTTAAAGTATCTCGAGAACCTGCTAGGCGGTTCCATCAGCACTGAGAAGAGTATGGGTGAGACTGAGGAGTAGAAGTTGGACCTAGAGAGGTAGAGATGTGTGAGGCTAAGAAGCGCTAGGTAGGGGAGTATCCAGAGTAGGGTCACGCTGGGCGCCTCTATCGCTGATGAGACGAGAAGCGCGGGATGAGGCGAGAGGAGCGCAGGAGGCTTAACCCGTAGAGCCAGCAGAACAAGCGGCGCCAACACCAGCGCCATCAGGGACCAGCCCATCAGCCTCACACGCCTCTCCCCAATCCTACCCCGCGAAATCCCTAACACGTGAGAGAGCAGTATAGACATGAGGATAGTTGAGATGTAGAGGGGGATGGCTCTCCCCAAATAGTCTAGGTGAAGGGGAAAGGTTAGTATAATCAGCATGAGACTGGTAGGCGGGATAATGAAGAAGCCGAGAAGGAAGAACTGGAAGACCAAGTCAGCCAGCAAGTAGATACGCGGCCTCACACTAGATGTGAGGACATAGTCTATCTCGTATGGGAACGCGGTAATGCCGCCCTTAATCCCTAAGAAGATGCCGACCGCAAGTATAGCCGTTACTGTAACCTCGGAGAGAACCCCTAGAAAGTCTCTTGGACCCGCGCCTGAGAGCACTCCTGTAAACCGTATCATGAGCGAGACTAGGCCTATTATGAAGAGCCAGGAGAGATAGACCGCGGCCAGTGCGAGGAGGTTTCGGGGGGAGCGCCTGAGCTGTCCCAAGTATTGTTTCATCTTGACCATTACGAGTAGCAGTGCAGGGTCCATCAAGCCCGCCGCCTCGAGACTATGTTGAGGAATATGTCTTCGAGGGGTGTAGGGTCTTCTAGGCCTGCCAGTCTTCTAAGCTCTTCCAGGCTTCCCGAAGCCAGCTCCCGCCCCTCGTGTATAATCGTGGCCCTGTCGCATATTCGCTCAATCGAGTCTAGGAGGTGGGTGCTCACAAGAACTGCCCCTCCACTCTTTGCAATCTCCTTCATCAGCATCTTAGCTATGCTTTGGGCTTCGGGGTCTAGCCCGTTGAACGGCTCGTCCAAGATAAGGATCTGGGGAGAGTTAATTATAGCTGCGGCGAAGGCTATCCTCTGCCTAACACCCTTCGACAACTCGTAGATCAGCCTGTCGAGATATCTCCCGAGGCCAAACAGCTCCACCGCCTCAGAGACACTCCTCTTCAACTCCCCCTCTCTAAGCTCCTTTAACCTAGCGTTGAAGACGAGAAACTCCTCTGTGGTGAGGTATTCGGGGAGGGCGGGGTTTTCTGGGAGATACCCTAGAAGGCTCTTATACGTTGTGTCTGTGAGGACTGAGCGGCCCGCGACAAATATCTCCCCACTATCCGGCCTTAGGAGCCCCACAATACACTTGATCGTTGTCGTCTTACCCGCGCCGTTGAGTCCAAAAAGCCCATGTATTGTACCTGCGTTCACAACCATGTTTAGACCGCTGACCGCGGGCACGCCATCAAAACTCTTCCAGAGCCCCGCCACCTCAATTAACGCTCGCGACAAGCCCACCCCAACCGCCAAATAACCACTCAAGGCCAGCTATAACCCATTACCCCCGCGCCACAGGCGTATCCAAGCATATATTAGGGCACAGAAAACATAAACATGGGCCCGTGGCCTAGCATGGATATGGCGCCGGCCTGCGGAGCCGGAGGTCGAGGGTTCGAGTCCCTCCGGGCCCAATGCCGTTAAATTATGGATTTGCGCGGCGTCTCAAGTATTCCTCGTCTCCCGAGATATTATTTGATCCACTGCTATTATGATTTATAGTCTATTGTTGACGATTTTGAGGCTCTGCCTTTAAGTTATCAATTTCTGAAGGCAGATGTATTAGCTCCCATTTTACCCTCTTAGACTCGATTACATCCTTTATCTGCCTCTCCCTCTCGGTCAGAACCTTTGTTTCCCCACTCTTTACCTCGAAAAAGTATATTTCTGTGAGGCTTCCCTCGGACAAACCCTTGAATGCTATAAAGTCTACTGGCGTCCCTATGAATCTGAAGTCCTTTGGATTAATTCCATATTTTGAAAATATAATTATGGGAGCTAAGTGTTCTCCAACTTTCCCAATAATTGTGTACATTGACCTTTTAATAGCATCCTCCCTTAGGCGATCTTCCTCCTTCTTCTTCCACTCATTTAATAGAAGTTGAGCTTTGGCCTCAACCTGCCCCCGCAACGCCTCAACCTGCTCCACTAATATAGAATATTTGGCCCTTATTATAGAATAGCGATAGAACAGGATGACAACCAACACTAAGAGGACGAACAAGGAAATCCACTCGAGCATGCTTAAAGGTATATCCCTTACAGTAATATAGGTTTTTGATAGTTTCAAGGGGTCCGTTAAGTTGGTTTTATTGTTTTGTTTATGGCCTGGTTTTCTTGTTCTTTGTTTATGGGTTTTCTTGATGGTCTTAGGACTCCGGTGCCTGTCGCCCTCTATGCATTATACCTCAGGTATCTGGGTAACAGTCTTAGGAAGGTCGCTAAGGCTTTAGAGCCTTTCGTCGTGGTGAGTCATGTTGCTGCCTGGCTTTGGGAGAAGAGGCTTAAGGGGTTTAGGAATGTCTACGCATCTAGATGTAGGGTATCACTATTCCTGATAGACGATACCGAGGTTAGGATAGGTGGTTCTAGTGCTTGGCTCTTTATAGCAGGAGGATACTGGGTATGTGGCTCTCCTGGATAGAAACCAGCTGGTAGTGGAGGATTTCCTAGGGGAGCTGGTTAAGAGGTTTGGGAGACACCAAGTATATACTGATGGTGGGAGTCATTACTTGGCTGCATGTAAGAGCCTAGACCTAGAACATAGAGTATACAGATTCGGTAGCTGGATGCACGAGGTGATAGAGAGGGCCAATGAGTTGAACGTATGGGTGATGAAGTGGAGTGGAGACTTGACACCCATGAAGGTGGAGGAGATCTAGGCGGTTGAGGCCCTTAGCTTGGTATTCCAGAGATAGTATACCTCTTCAAGTTGAGTAGCATAGTAAAATTAGAAATACGCCTCAATTTCTGCTCTCGAGGAGCATCTTTGAGCCATAGAGACGCACCAAGTCGTGAGATGTGATGAATGAGGCTTAATAAGCTTGATAGCCCGGATAGGGTGCTGCCATCTATATATTACTTCTGCACGTATATACGTATGATTATCGAATGGCAGGAACGGTGAAATTGACACTCTCTATTAGGGCGGATGTGGTTAAAAGGGCAAGGAGTAGACTGGCTATGGAGGGTCGCAGGCTCAGCAACATGGTTGAGGAATTCCTATCGCTTTACGGTGAGGCCCCTTTTCTAGACGGGCTTTGTACAAGCCTAGTATCGGAGGCAGATTCTACACGAGCGCCGAAGTTGAGACAGGTAGGCCCAGAGGGCCCGGGTCCGAGAAAGTCGTCATGGAGGTGAGAGATGAGCGTTCGAAAAGTCTATCTGGATACTAGTGCGATCGTCAAGAGATACATACTCGAAGATGGAACCGGCAAAATAGATGTACTCTATCAATCTCTTCGACAAATACGAGAAAAAGGGGATAATCACAGGTGTGAATAATGTTTTCGTGAAATTTATCGGCGAGACTAGACTCCTAACAAGGCTCGGACAACTAAAGTTAGTACCGCTAACCTATAGCGTCCTGATTCGGTCTACAGCCTATTTTTCAAACACGGAATATATTTGGCTGACGCAATACAGATAACCTTAGTCAAAGACTTAGACGAGTTCCTAACATTTGGCATGAAACTGCCAAGAATAGCATGCTTGGAAGTATTGAAACATGTTGCATGAGTCTTCCAGCCTTATTTACGAGAGAGTATGGTTCTTAACATCGGACTTTGTGGCTTGATTCATTGGATGTTCCACTTTCTTAGCTGTGTGGTTCTCTTATGTCATAGGCCCTTGCTGAGTTTAGGTGCATGTTTATGCGAATGCTTTAAGAACCCTTGGGGGAAACGCATAGCACATGTCTCAACAACGGAAATAAACAAGGAGTTAAGCCGCAAGGCACCTTTATCAACGGGTTTGGCTGGGTAAAGTGGGGCGTAGAATCGTGGACGAAGATGAGTACAGTAGATGGATGGCGAGCGCGCAGATAACTCTAAACTCCGCTGTCAAGGACTTGAAGGGGGAAGAATACAACTGGGCATGCTTCAAGTCCCATCAGGCAGCTGAAAAGGCATTGAAAGCATTACTTTGGGGTTCTGGCAATCCGCGCTATGGTCACAGCCTTAAAAAACTGTATGAGGCATTAGAAAGCATCGTCGGCGGTGATGAAAAAGTTAAAGAGGACTGCCTAAGACTTGATAAATACTATACATCGACAAGATATCCGGATGTTTGGGAGTCGGGCATGCCGGAGGAGTATTTTTCTGAAAACGAGGCGGTCGAGGCCATCAAGAGAGCTGAAAACGTTTTGGCTTGGGTGAGGTCGAAATGGGAGTTGCTGAGGAAAGAAAGATTATGAGAAAAGCGGCCATAGAATCGGCTGTTCAGGCGGTCGGCTTGATAGAAAAAATTTTAGGCCCTGTCTCGGCTGTTGTCATAGGCTCGTACGCTAGGGGAGACTTTAATCAGTGGAGTGACGTGGACCTTTTAGTGATATCACCCAAATTCACAAAAAACCCTCTGAACAGGTTTGAACAACTCATAGAAGTGTTGAAAAGATATCCAAGCCTAGAGATAATACCGTTAACACCACAGGATTTTCAGAGACAAAGAAAGCTAAAAACGCCTATGGCGGAGGAGGCTACGCGAAGGGGTGTTGTCATAAGGGATGAACTTAACATTTTTTCATGAATGGTATAGGGTGGCGGTAGATACTCATGCAGCAGAGCTTCTGTGTATGACTACCTCCAACCAAACACCAGCTACTATAGATCGGCAAACGTTTACGTGAGACTCTACCCCTACAGGGAGTTGATGATTGCGGCGTTACCACACGTGTTCTCTCCAAAGTAGGGCCGAAGAGGCGAGCACCTGTTACCTCGAGGTCGTATTTCATTAATAAGTTCAGAAACCTACAGGGACATGTAAGCCATCCACACTCTGCCGCAGGTGGTCTTCTCTATCTCTTGTCGAGGTGTGTCGGCTTAACCGGTATGGTGCGTTAGGGTCTAGGGCTGTAATGGTTATTGGTTGTTGTATAGTACTTCAGCCACATTGTATTTTAGTGTCCGGATAAGCGCATTTATAAGTAATCCTCCTCGACCTGTCCTATACCGTTAAAGAGGGGATTGTACTGACATCCACGAGGCCTTCTACAGTAGTTCTGTGACGCCAGACGCCTTGACCTCGGGGCTTACCGATACATCTGAAACGACCTGAGACTATTCTACTACAATCACAATCAGCCTTTAAATATAGCACGTTATCCAGACACTATCCATTGTATTAGGTGAAGTCTTTTTATACCGCATGAGTTGCTATGAATGTCATGCGCGTGCTACTGGCTTTGTTCTTTGCTGTCACCCTTGCTCTTTCTAGTCTCGCCGTCGCTGGTAGCTATCCGGTTCCGCCTGAACACCTGAAGGAAAAGGCTAGACCGGTCCTAGAGATAAATGGGGTCTTATATGTCGATGCGAGGGAGGATGGTCTCCTCGAGATAGGTGTAACTAATAGAGGCCTTGCCGAATCGGTTGAGGTTAGGTTGAGAGAACTTGGGGTTCCAATCTCGCTGGTTAGGATAGTCGAGAGGCCGCCGATCTTCGAGCTGGATACTTTGAGGGACAAGGTTAGGCCTCTGGTCGGAGGGTTGCAGATAGCCTTCGTGAAGAGGGGATTGACCTACGTATGCACTCTGGGATTTAATGCTAAGATAGATGTGAACAGAGACGGCATTGTTGATTATGAAGGGTTTGTGGCGAATTCCCATTGTACGGGGAAGGAGTTCGGGTTAGATGGGACAACACATTATCAGCCACTTCCGCCTCAGGGGATTGGAATAGAGGTCCTCGACCCTCAGGCATTCGACTGCGGATTGAGAGGATTGAAGTGTAGATGGAGCGATGCTGCCTTCTCCCGAATATTTAACGGAGTATCGGCTATCATCGGATACATCGCTATGACTTCTGGCGTGAACGATGGCTCCCTGACGATAACTGGTAACTTTAGGATATTGGGTGAGAACGTTGGGAATGCAGCCTTGGGTACGGTGTTGAGGAAGGTCGGGAGGACGACTGGGCAGACTGAGGGCGTCGTGACGAACACCTGCGCCGACGTGAGGCCTATAGGGAGCAAGGTTGTCAGGCTCTGCCAGGACATAGTCTCGGCTAGCCAGCAGATAGTTGGTGGAGGTGATAGCGGGTCGCCGGTCTTTAGACTGCAGGATGATCCCGCGACTTCCGAGGTTGATGTGATCCTTTATGGAATCCTGTGGGGAGGGTCGAGCGATGGTACAATGTTCGTCTACAGCCCGATAACAAACGTCGAGAACGACCTTGGGTTGCTCCAGGCGTCGTGAATAACTGCTGATAGAACCATCCTCAGGGTACGTAGAGGAGCGCTATGTGGTGATGGTTTTAGGATGAGTGTTGGATATTTGGACGATAAGCCGAACTTTTCCCCTAAAACCTTCCGGATGCAAATTCTTTCCTAAACCTCTCTGACCCTGCCAATATCGCTGTCAACAGCCTCAATTATCAGCAACATCCCCTGACTACTAACCATCTTATCAAACTCCTGAGTATTCTGCACCGAGATATAACTCCAAAATAGCTTATTGACAACCCCCAAATCGCTAGGCCAAGCCCTACCACACCTGCCAGCAGAATAACCTCAGAGATTAGGGGAGATACACCGGTCCTACGCGCCTCTCCACGCGATAAAAATAATACTCTGCCAAGCCTGGTAGTTTCCGGATAAGGATGGCATTTAAAGGATTGATGACCTTTTCCTCCACCGTGATGCCTTCTCCCCCTAAGTTTAGATATTTAAGGCGTTATCCGGACACTATAACTAAATTACGAATGTAATCTGCATATTTGCGGAGAAATCGAGATTATTCAATAACTTAGGGATAATCCCTTGCGCTCATATCGGCATCGTAAGGGATAGTAGTGTACTGAACCACCTTGTAGGCATGTTGATTAATAGTGCTAGGAATGATAGGTGTCCTTGGAGGTGTCTCTTGCTCACCCCTCTGAACTTCGATAGGAAAGATCTTAGGAATGAGTGCCTGTTCTCGCATTTGTTCAGGTGTATATCTTCATCTGCGTATCTCTCGGAGTGGTTTATCCTCATGAGGTTTATCCCGATGGAATCCAGCTTATCGTATGCGGGGTAGTTGTCAGTTATGATCACGCAATCTTCAGATGCCCTCGATCTAATCTCTTCTACTGCCTGACTCATATCACTGAGCAGAACGAACTCGGCCATCCCGTCTCTCCTCCTTACCAGCGTTAGCACGGGTGGCCTGTCCTTATCGTATGTTCCCCTACCCTTAACCGATAGCCCCCTCCCCCTAGGATTACCCTCCTTAACCCCCTTATCACCTGAGTTCACGTAGACCTCGTCTGCCTCGCATATGCCCTCCAGCCTTACCCCTCCCACCCTCTTAGCCAGCTCCTGAACCTCCCTGACGAAGTTGAGCACAGACTCGTAATCCCTCCCCAGTTCCCTGGATATCTGATTCGCGCTCTTCGTCTCCATGGAGAGTATTATGTAGAACATCTCCTCAAGGCTCAGCTTATGCCTAGAGAATATAGTCCCAGTCAGGTCGTTGAACTTCCTCCTACATGAAGCGCATTCATAGACTTGGTATCCGTTCCTGTCCCTTCCATCCTTCCTAACATCAGAGGAACCGCAGTAGAAGCATTTGAGTCCATCCCTTGAACCTGACTCTCCTCAGGTAGTTTAGGCACCTCTCCTTATCCGGAAGGAATACCGACCTCACCGCATCGGGGTCCATGGCCAAAGAAAATTCCGAGGAGAATATATAAATCCCTTATAAGACCGAGATGAGCGATCCCTTGCTGGTCTGGGAGCCGATTTCCTAGCATCGGTCCCAAGAAGTCTAGCAGATTCTTAAAATATGTTTACCGGCTCTTCTCAAGTATTCTTCTGACTCCTCAGGCTTCACGAGGTGGAATTCGAAGGGATGGTAGTATGGGAGGCCGGCCCCCTCTCGATATCAACCTTCACTCGGCCTCTCTCGAAAAGCCCATCGGGAATTTTTTTGGAGATTACGAGAATGTCTATGTCGCTAGATGCAACTAAGTCGCCTGTTACAGCGCTCCCGAAGACATAGACCTACGCATCTGGTAGCACCTCCTTCACCGCCTTAGCAACCCCGTATACGTACTCCCTCCAGTTTCTAACTATGTCCGCCCTCCTCCTCGCAGTATCCATGAAACTCACTACAAGCCCTCCTCCCCCTCAACCATCCTAGACAGAATCTCTACAAGTCGTATACTTTCCTCCGAGTCCCGCAGGGTGTAGTGCTTCGTGGTGTATTTTGCCATGATGTACGCGTCTTCCAGGCTTGACAGATGTACATTATATTCTTCAGAAAATCTCTTTAGTCTTTCGGAGGATGTGGATTTAACCAGCTCCGAGAGGAGCTGTCTAAGACGGTGTGTCCTGCTATAATCTCCCACCATCTTTAGCAGGGCGGATTTAAGATAAAGCTGGGCAGACTGCTCCGCCAAGAAACATGCAAGGTCATATCGCCCCGACTCAAGGGCATTCTTTGCCTCTTCATAGAAGTCTAGGGCCCTCTTCTTAAGCGTCTCATACTCCTCTTTCCTCTTAAGCCACAACAACTTGACAAACAATAATGCTAAAAAGGATTTCCCGGTTGAGTTACTATCTAGCCCTTGACCCCGCGTACGGTTCTAGTAGGCTCCAGAGCCATTGTGCGAACTCGGCGGGGTTTTTGGTCTGTATGTAGACTTCTCCCGGCCCCTTCACCTTCACCACGAGCCCCTCGCCTCCCAGTAGTGTGGACTTGAGGCCGCCGAACTTGGATACTTGGTAGCTACAGGTATCTGTGAAGGCTGCTAGGTGGAAGTTGTCGACGACCAGTTCCTCGCCGGGCGCGAGTGTCTTCTTCTCGAGGGCTCCGAAGGTGTTGATGAAGAGGTCTCCGCTCCCCGTAGCCCTCAACATGAACAGTCCCTGCCCGAAGATTCCCTTGGTAAAGCCCTGCCACTTGATGTCCAAGTCCACGCTGGGGCTTGACGCCACGTAAGCGGATTTTTGGACAATATAGCCGAGTCCTGGCCTGACGTCTAGGTGGGCTATGTCGCCGAGGGGAGCCGATACAAGACCAACCACGCCCCTACCTGACCTAGCAAGGTACTCGTTCACGAAGAAGGATTGGCCGCCGAGGAGTTTGAGGCCTAGGCTCTGGAAGAAGCTGGCCTCACGCATCACCGTACTCACCTCGATCGTCGGAGACATGTAGGTCATTGCTCCAGCCTCAGCCCTGATGACTTCTCCCTGCTCAAGCTCAACCTCAAGCAGCGAGTAAGATGGGCGGTGCTTAATCTCGAACCTCAAACCTGCTTAGCCAGCCCCATTCAACAATATATAAAATTTGATTCGGTCGCACATAGTTCATGGGTCTCTCGTTAAATAGTAGCCTGAGAATACGCGCCAATATGACTCAGCTTCCACCTGAGGTTAGAAGGCTTGTAGAAGGGAGGAACTTCGGCTTCGTCGCGACTCTGATGCCTGATGGCTCGCCTCAGGTCTCGCCCGTCTGGATTGATCTTGATGGCGACTATATACTGGTCAACACCGTTAAGGGGAGGGTTAAGGACAAGAATACGGATAGGGACACACGGGTCTCGATAGCCATCGCCGACTCAGCTAACCCGTACAAATACTGCGAGATTCGGGGGCGGGTCGTTGAGAAGACTTTTCAGGGCGCGGTGGAGCATATAGACAAGTTGGCGAATAAGTATCTGGGCGTCAGCAGGTTTCAGGGTCTCCGCGAGAATAGGCTGATATGGCGGATTAAGCCGGAGAAGATATTTATTCGCTAAGCCGCGCCCTCTAAGACAACGATCTCGTACAGGGCCGGCGCGTCAAGCATGATATCCACAACACTGTTGGAGAAGCTGTAGCGTAGCTCCCTGCCATCTACATAGGAGTAGACGCGCTGCGGCTCCCTAGTCGCCCTGACTCTCAGCCTCAAGGACGAGTAGGGAGTATACTCCCCCATATACTCAGGGTGCCTGCCAACCCTCATTGACTGGTAATTCAACAGGTGGAGAATGAGTGAGTCGCCATGCCTCCAGAGGTAGGCCTCCGACGTGGGTGGGAGGGTCGGGTGTAACATCCTATCCTTGAGCATGAGGTTTAGGCAGTTTCTGAGCATTCTGGCGTAGAGCCAGTAGCCATACTTGAAATAGGCTGCGAATATGGGAGAGTATATGTATAGTATTTTCCCGTCTCTCGATAGGGTGATGGCTGGGCTCTCCGAGTATCTAATAGCGGGAGAGTAGGTGTGCGATGTGTAAGTCTTGTAGCTCCTCCTGAAGTAGGGCTCCCTAATCCAGGCCAAGGCCGCACAATCTTCAAGGAAATTGTAAACACCCGAGCCATACATCGCAATGTCAAAGTCCCTGGGAATGCCCTCGGATATCTGTGGGCCGACTCGGATAAAGTCGACATCATATCGGTCAGAATCAATAGGCTTTAAGCCTGTTCCAGGTATCTTAAACTCGCCATCCTCTAGAGTTGCCTTGTAGCTGAATATTAGCCGTCCGCCTCGCGAGACATACTCTGCAATCTTCTGCGCAGTATCTTCGTCGAGGAGACCAAAGTCGGGGATTATAAGCAGCTTGTACTTGTCGAAATCCATCAAATGGTCTATAACGTTAAACTGTATCTTCTCCTCTAATAGAATCTTTACAGCGCCACCTAATGAGTCGTCAATCCCAAAACCGCCCTCCGGAAAAACGTAGGCGTCAGCGCCTCTTGACCTTGGGAGCGCTAGGATTGCCGCCTCGTAGACTGGCTCGGCCCCTCGTAGGAGCTCCTCCACCCTCCCGACGAGCCTGTAGGCCTCTCCGATGGTGTTGTAGACCGCTTCATCGAGCCTACCTCGCGGATGCATTTGGTCTCCTATCGAGACCGCGGCTCCGTGCGCCAGTATCCTGGTGGCCTCGTAGACTAGTTGGGCGACCTGCTTAAGTCCTCCAAAATCAGCCCACGAGAGGTGGAACCTCCCAGTCATCCCTATGGTCGGCTTGCCAAAGTTTCTTAGGTATCGTGCGTAGAGTGGGAAATGATAGTATCCCCACGGCCCGGTCGGGAGCGACTCAATCTCAAAATGAGTCACATATCTCCCGGCCATGCGCGCCATGTTCAGGCTAGACGCGCCGTTAAAGAATAGCGTTGCGCTCGGTCTTATCTCTTTGACGATCCTCCACATCCTCTCCATAAACCTCTCCTCTATCATCCTCGAGTGACTCCTAAGCGCCTCATCATCTGAATAATCCATGCCGAGCCTATCCATCGACGACCTACAGAGGTGGCAGATGCAACCCGGCCTCCTCTGCACAACGATATCTAGAAAGATGCCATCCACCTCATAGCCGCTCAAAACCTCTCTAACCTGCGCCTCAACATAGTCGACGTATGGTGTGTTGAGGCATAGTGTCTCCCAGCTATAGTATGGACGCTCAAAAGGCCTAGGCCTAACCGGTACACCGTTCTTATCGATTTGGAGCCACTCCGGATGCTCATCTCCCATATAGGCGTCCCAGCAGACTGAATAATACGCGGCGACCCTAATACCTCTACCGTGACAGGCATCCACCATCTCCCTGAGAAGGTCTATCTTCAGCGACGGATGTTTTACTCCGACCCGCGTATCATAATAAGACATCCCATGATGACACTTGGCGAAGACTGTAATGGAGTTCACAGAGGCTCGTAAAAGTGTATCAGCGAATTCCTCTGGATTAAAATCGGCGGCCATGTCAGGTATTAGTGGAGAGGTGTGAAAGTCTAGGTGGACCTGCCTAAAAGAATCCTCTAATCTACGCGCCATCCCTTCTCTCAACCGCACATCAAGGTCGGCAGAACGTGCTTATACGTCTTCCAAGGGACTCAAGCCTCAGACGATATGAGGACTAAGGCAGCAATTGCCAGCACGATTCCTATAACCTGTCTAGGCGAGGGAACCTCCCCGAGGAAGAGCGTCGAGAGTATTATCGTTACGACGGGGTATAGTGAGGTTACCACGATAACTATGGCTGATGGATGCCGCTCAAGGGCCGCGTAAAAGATAGGTGTCCCCAAGAAACCCAGTACACCAACAACAAAAGCGAGCATGAATGCGCCGAGAGGGTATGATAGATTGGGCCTCGTCAGCAGTGCGAAAGCGAGCATAGAAGATACGCTTCCGATAGATGCGAGGACGGTCATCTCGCGCCAGCCAATCGACGCGGCCGCGACCCTGGCGGTAAACCCCCAGACACCCCACACGATCAGCGACAATAACGCAAAGAATACCCAGCCAAAGTTACTACTGTTCAACAACGTCTATAATCAAAGGAGGCAATAAATATAGATTTTCGCACGCTTTGAGACTCTCTATGCATGGCCAGCAGATGCTACAAACTCGCTCTTCAAAGACACGTGTCTTTGAAGAGTTATATTAGAGAAACCGGACTAAGATTTAGGTCTTGAGAGCGGTTATTTTAGCAGCGGGTAGAGCCACCCGTCTCCAGCCCTACTCGCATCATACTCCCAAAACACTCATGGAGCTTGAGCCCGGGGTCTCAATACTCTCATTCATAGTAAACCAGCTAAAAAGCAGCGGGATACTGGACATAGCGATAGTTACTATGCCAGATTTCGCAGACATCTTTAAGGAAATAAGCCCAGGCCTCCGCATAATCCAGATCAAGGATGAAGACTCCTTTGGAAATCTTTACAGCGCTTATATTGGTTGCGAGGAGTTTAGCCTGCCCCTCCTCCTCGTGATGTCCGACCACATAGTGGAGAGGCGATTACTGAGAAAGATGATTAAACGCGCCAAGGATAGCCAGAAGGCCTTCATACTCTGCCTTGATAGGAAGCCGTCACTGAAGACAGCCGAGGAGGGGCTTAAACTCTTATTGCATGAGGGTCGCGTGGTTGAGACAGGGAAGGAGCTGACACCCACCTATGGTATTGATACAGGTGTAATATTTTGCGGGCCGCGCAGCCTACAATACATGGAGGAGGCCATCAAGGAATATGGAAAGGAGGCCTCCCTCAAAGATGCAATCAACCTAGCTGCAGCAAACAATGACGTGGACTTCGTTGACGTGACAGGCCTCCTATGGAAGGACATCGACACCCCCAGCGACCTAGAGGCTGCCAGAGAAATCTATCACGAAATATTGAGGAGAGACCTTGTAAAGCCTTCTGACGGCTTGGTGAGCAGGCTACTAAACAGGAGCATCTCGACAAGGATCTCACTGTATCTCTACAAGAAGGGGCTCTTCATCCACCCTAACATCATCTCTCTCATCTCGTTCATTGCCGCAGCTTTGGGGGCGACCGCCTTCCCGGCAGGATTTTTTCTGGTCGGCGGGCTCCTTATACAAATAGCGTCCATCCTCGATGGTGTTGACGGAGAGGTTGCACGCCTCTTCAAGGCTACGAGTTCCCAGGGAGAGGTCTTCGACAACATATTGGACAGGGTCGCAGATATTGCGGTTATAGCGGGCGTGGCAGCGGCCAGCTGGCCCCTCTCTACGCTGGATGCAATCCTATCGATAATTGCTGCAGCCAGTGCCACGCTGGTCAGCCAGACCACACACATGCTCTCGAGACTAAATATCGAGGTAGATAACCTGAGGAAGATCCCCGCAACCCGAGACGCTAGGCTCTTCAGCGTATTCATATGCTCTGCAGCCGGGTACCCACTCTACTCGGTATACTACATCGCCTTTGCCTCGGCCATCTTCGTCATAGCGGGCCTGGTCCTCCTCTTCAGAGGGTCTTTAACCTGGTCGTGGCCTATGCCTCGAAGGAGGAGGAGTGAGGCTTGGCCTCGCCTCGCCCTTGAGCTGACTGCTAGGGGTGCTGTCCACACGGTAATTGTCAATGCCTTCCGCCTCACCATTGGGCTACTAGTAACCAGGCTCCTACTAACACCCTTTGCCGACATAGTGATAATGGAGAATCACGTAACCCTCGAGGTGGCAACATTCCTGCCGTTGGCGGAGATAGGGGTGATAATCTATTTTGGCTCAAAGATAATAGTCTCAAGTGGAATACTGGTGGAACTGGCCTCCGCCAAACTTGTACACAGGCTACGGCTGACGTCAACAATAATCCGCGAGACAATCAGCGACACCACGTACCTCTTCTTGGCGCTAATCCTCTGGACCTACTCCTGGAGCCTCGGCACCCTCCCAATAACGGGCCCATACATCGTGAAATCCCTCGCACCTGCCACGGCAATTATCATAATCTACATGGTCTACAGGCTTGTAGACCGGCTCTACAAGGCATATAGAGAGGCCATCGAAGAGGAGATAAGCACGAAACAGCCTAAAAAGTAGGGGAAAAGGCGTACCTAAACGAGCTAAGACTATTCTAACAATGTAGATGTCTCAACAGAGGCCGGCTGAGAAGATTGGGATCGAGTGGTTGGACGGATGGGGGTTGCTCTTCAGATTTGTCGCGCTTAGACGAGAAGAGTGCTGCTTGAAACCCTGTCATACTGTAGTTTTGAGCTGAGGATGTAGTGTTCGTGTGCAGCCTCACTACGACCCTGCCTATGTTGTGTATAGGTCTCGCCTTGCAGGCGTGTTAGTCGCTGTCCGTGAGTACTATTCCATCCTCGCTAGCTGTTAGAGACTTATTCTTTTGAAATGAGAATCAGCCCATGCCTCCTATAGCACCCACGCGCCTACCTCTCCACTCAGAACCATGCGTGTGTGTATAATCCTCTATCAATCTTATCCTGCGTCTAGATAAGGGTGGCTTCGGCTCGCCAAAGTTTACTGGATTACCGCCTTCCACCATTAATTGCTAACCGTGCCAAAAACCTCTCACTATACAATCCCATATAAATTATCAGATACTGTATTTTTCATTACGGTGTTGTTGAGGCCTCAATGCTCACTGAGGCTCTGGTGGCAGATAGGTGTAAACTTCTTTGAAGCTCGCTGACAGTACTAGTGAGCCGACTCTCAGCTCCTGTATGGGTCCCTGATAAGGTGTGTAGATTCTGGCAAGGCTTTTATCGTCTATCCCCATGAAGAGGGCGAGGCCTTGGGCCCTCCTACCTTGAACGTTGACGTATGAGAGAATGCCTAGCTCTGCCACAGACATGTCCAGCCCTTCGATGAGCGGTGCCCTCTCAACGGCGGCTTTCTCCATTTCCCTGATGACGGCCTTCAGGTAGTCTTCTATGGGGATCGAGTCTAGGATCAGTGGAGTTATCTTAATCCATCGCCTCGGCGTAGAGACTAGCCTAGCCCCGCGTAGGAATCTTGTATAGTTCATCTCTCTGATCTGCTTCCTGGCTTCCTGGTCTCTCCTCATGACAAGCCGGGGCTCGTGGATGTTGATGACCTCTGCACCCACCTTGGCGGCGGTTTCGTCCATTTCTCCATGATCGTTTATGCCTATGAATATGATGTGGCTCGGCTTGAGAATCTCTATTAACTGTGACTTATGATTCTTAGCGCGCTCGTGGTCTATCCAGCCGTCCGTGTTGACTAGGACCCTGTTGAGCCCCTCGATGCTTGACGCGAGATCTCTAGCGGTTCTTAGGGAGTCTTTTATCGAGTATGTGGGGGATGTGTAGCCGTAGGAGTATATGGCTTCTGGCTTGAGGGTGGAGAGGCTGGCAGCCGGCTTTGTGCCGACGGCTAGACCCATGGTTGTTGGAGGGCAGATCTCTGACTGTCCAACGTCTAGGTCGGCCACGGCTATCCCACCCCCGGTGACAAGCCTATTGTAAAGATACGTCAGCAGCGATGTTTTCCCCACATCAACTCGACCTATGACCATAATCCTAAACCTACTGCCGAGCCCTGAAGCCACGTCCACCCACTCCTGGGGTATTGTAGAGCCTTCCACAACCTCAGCGCCTCCCCCCTCGCCCAAGAGGACCTCCACGACGGCGCCTTCCTCAGAGTAGAATGGCAGCGACCTCCACGGCTTAACGACTATTCTCTCCTTCTGCCCAGGACTGTAGCCGTAAACCTCCACCGCACCCTCTAAGACCCTGGCAGAGGCAGGCCCCCTCACAATAAGCGTAGAGTGGGGGTTGACGCGGATGTGGCTGGTCTCAGCAGGCATCTCCACCACCACTTCCGCGCCCCCTGCACTTTACTCTTCGCCTCAACTGCTCCTTAGAATTTATAGGTCTCCTCAACCACGCGTTTAACTAAGCGGAGGATAGAGTCAAAGTCCTGTGCGTTGTCGACCTCCTCGACTCTCCTCGACTATCGTATTCATTTCCGGTGCTATTTCCGCTATTCGACTATAAAGCCATTTACTGATAACAACTCTCTCGCTCGCACTACCTGTGGCTAGCCTATGCTTTATAAGTCTCTAAGCGGGGCTGAGGAGGAGCGGCTTAAAACAATCAATATCATTAGATAACCATGGTGAAGGATTAAAAACTCAACAATGGAAAGATGGGGGGAGGGGGGTTAGCCCGGCGGACAGCCAGCCAGCAACATCTAGGAAACCCAAACGAGACCGGTTGTTTAAACCTTTGACATGACTGGCGAAAGCGCCAGTCTGTTACTGATTTAGACATACCGGCCTCGGGTTTTATCCCTGTTGCTGGGCCGGTATGTCCGCCGGCCTCTGGGTCTCCTGCTTGTATGTCAGCCATATTCTCATCCGCACATCCTCCTGTTCTCTAGCCCTCGGCTTATTTCTACAGATTACCGCTATCGTAAGTCTTACCGATGCTTCACGCGCCTCATGTCCATACCTCATATCATACAACCGTCGCCGAAACAGCTTTAAGTATCCTCGAACCTTTTCGAAGGACTTACTGAAATCAACATATGTCAATAGCTCGGCTAGAGCCTCCCTAGCCAATACATGGTTATGTTATCCCCTGTTATTCCGAGTTCTTCGGCAATTTCTTTGAAGATTGGATATATCTTCCCGGCCTCCTCTGAGACCAGCTTCGCCAGCATCTCTTTCTCCTCCTCTACCTGTCTTAACAGCCTCCTCAAGCTTTCTTGTTCAGTCTGAGAAGCCGCCCTGACCTGGTTTCCCAACCTCCGATTAATTCTATCCATGCATCTAAAGACAGAAACCTTCCTCCTCATTATGAGGAACCCTTCATCCACCCTCCTGAACCACTTATCCTCGATATGCATTAATACTTTCACATCTCCTCGCCCAGACTTTGGAATACCCAGTCTTCGCCGCGTCTCCTCTATCAGCGTTGTGCGTCTGAGGCAGTATACCTCAACACCCCTCCTAAGAAGCTCAATAAAACCATCCGTATGAATTATCGGTATAACATCCACGAATAGCTGGTCTCCAGGACCTACTGGAATCTCCGTTGGAGAATTAACGTGTCTAAAGTCTTCACCATCCATTGTGTAGGTTATCCTGTATCCGCTGTCATCCCTTTTACGGTGAACATCACAGTATCTCATATCTACACCACCCCCTCGACACTAATATACGGTTTAGGCCCACCTCTCCCTACATTCACGACTAGGCCTAGCCCTCATCCTCACACCACAGTATAGACAACAGACACTATCGGTTAGCTGAAACGTCCTACATCGACTACAGTATTTGTAGCCAGCCCTATACTTACCCACTCGAGGACGGCCTCTATATCAGGGAGCCTAGAATACGATATCGACTCAGGCAGGCTTAGGGTAAGGATAACTGCCAAGGCCTCAGAACTACTATTAAACAGGGATAGGCCAATCAGGGTAAGACTACTCCACAGACATTCTTAAAGTAAGGCTTGAGAATGTGAATCTAAGATACTACCCAGCCGCTGGTAGCGGTGCATACAATAGGGGGTTTAAATACTCCTCAAAATCTCAACAATACATAAAAACAGATGCCCCAGATGCAACACAAAACCTTAGAAACAAGCCAACAAGATAGCACTTAACTCACGACTTTATAACCCCAGCAGCCTCAGGGGAATCCTCAATTTTGGCCAAACTCCAATCGATACCTTAGAACCTGCCTCAGAAAGTATCCGCCACTCCTCGTCGCTGAGCTCCAGCTCTGCTGCACGCGCGTTCGACTCAACCTGCTCCGGCCTCTTGGCACCGGGTATGGCTATGACATGGTTTCTCTTGATCAACCAGGCTAGGGCCACTTGGCTGGGCTCTATGCCGTGTCTCGCCGCCACCTCTCTCAGAATCGTCATCAATGGCTCCGCCCTCCTAAGCACGGCGGGGTCGAAGAGGGGGTTGAGCCTGCGGACAAGATCCCTCGGCCTGTTCGATGCGTTGTAACGCGCAGTCAAGAGTCCCTGGGCCAGCGGGCTATAGGCTATCAACGCAACCCTCTCCCTCTCACAGTATTGCAGCAACCCCTTCTCAACACCCCTCTCTACAAGATTATACTTGACCTGGTTCGAGCCTATCTCCTCCCTCTTGAGACACTCCTGAGCCCTTCTAAGCCTGCCTAGTGAGAAGTTGCTCACCCCGATCGCCCTAACCTTCCCCAGCTCCACAAGCCTCTCCATAGCCCTCATTGTTGAGGAGAGAGGGACCAGCGGGTTCGGCCAGTGGACCTGGTAGAGGTCTATGACGTCGACGCCTAGCCGCTTCAAGCTCCTCTCACACGCCTTCAAAACGCCATCATATGTCGCGTGGGTAGGCCAAACCTTCGTCGCAACAACCACCTCATCCCGGAACGGTCGAATCGCCCTACCCACAACCTCTTCAGATAAGCCGCCACCATAAATCTCGGCAGTATCGACGAAGTTTATCCCAAGCTCATGCGCCCGCTCAATAGCCCTCACAACATCATCAACACCATAACCTCTATTCCACCCCCACTCAGATGACCCAATCTGCCACGTCCCTAACCCAATCTTAGACACCCTCAAACCACTCCGACCCAGCTCAAGATACTTCAAACCCGCAAACCTCCCAAACACAAACCCACCACTCAGCAATATCTAAATTTGCCCCTTTTTGATCAGGCTGAGGACTTTTTCGAATGATGTGTAGATTATGTAGGCCTCTTCCAAGCTTCTCGAGCTGCGCCAGGGTCTCGCCGATGTTCGGATCCGGAGCCTGTGGCCTTTAAGCCCCTCGCCAGCTCCATCTATATCCTCGAGCGCTCAAGCTCCAACCTCCCAGCACTTATCTCGACAAGCGATTTCCCACTTGGCTTCAGTTTAGGTAGAGAGCAATTCTACGCGGTATAACTGTAAGCGTGAACTGACTCTTCAGCAAGCTTAATCTGCTCCACCCTAAGCATATTTTGTTCTTCCCTAAGCCTATCCTGCTCCTCGGCTAAACTATCCAGCCTCTTCAGAATCTCAGATAAACCAAGGTATCCAGCAACTACGTACCTGAAATCGATATCCTTATCGAGGAGCTCTAGGAACTCCCTCTTCAAAGCATCCATACAACTCTTCTACATCTATAGCTCTAAACATGTTTATAATGGTTCGGAGTAACCTTAGCGGCTCTGTTAACTTAAGGTCTTTGGCCTGGTTTTTCCTCCCGGTTTTATGTTTGTTAGAGTTAGGACTTCCTATCCCTGGCCTTATACGGCCTATAACTATTCTTTGTGAACTGTTGATGATAATGCTTCTAACACTCTATAGCGCTGGAAACCTTGTCTGAAAATAAAAGGAGCGACTCGTGGAACTAGAAGCTATCGCGGACACCATGCTACTTTTCACGAAGATTCCTAGATCTAAAGCTAGGAGCTCTTGGGCTTAATGCACTATACAGGACGGAGCTGGGATGAAAGTGTCATGAAGAGAGGCCTCGCTCTCGGAAAGTGGAAATCAGAGGGCCAAGAGACTTTTCACCGGACACCAATGATACTGGGAAATATCAGCCATTCCTATAAAGACTAATTCGTTGGAAGTGCCCCGCGCCGTTGCTTTTCCATCGCCAGGAGCCTCCTGAGACCGACTGAATTAGCAATAGATGCGATTTTCTTCATAACGGCATTTTTCATCTCCTCATTCCTACCTTTCCTAGCTCCGGGCACACATCTACAGCTAGGCCGAACATTATATAATACTTTAACACACTCTACAGTTAGGATCCGCAATACTGCAATTCTTAAAGCAAAATACGTGTAAGAGGCCTGTGGTGGATTGTGAGGATCTGTGTATTAGAGTCGACGGTGGGCCACTGGTTGGAGAGCTTATCAATTCTTAAGACCTGGGAAAGGAGGAATAAGCATTTAATATCATGTGTTTTAAGATAACCTGAAAATAATCAAGGCTAGACGCTGTTTTGACCAACTTTTTAGGGTCCATCTACTTTTCTCCCCATTATCCCCTAACGTCCCGAGAGGTGGTCATGTGGTGAGGTTTGGGGGAATGTTTTATGGTCTCAGTTTTTTAACCGCCTCCCTCATTATTGGGTCCTCTATCCAATAGTATCCTTCCTTCCCCTCCACTATCATTGCCGATGTTAGATTTTTTAGGATATCGTTTAGAACTTTGCTGTTTATATTGAGATCCCTTTTTATCTCACTCCATCTCGCACCCGCTCTGACGATTCTTAATACCTTTACGTAGAGCTCTCTCCTCCTATTTTTGAGGAAGTGGTCTAGCTCAGTTTGGATGATCTTTGAACCCTCCCTCACGGTCTCCCTTAAGGCCTCATCATGCGGGAGCCTCCTCTCGCATCTGAAGTTCCCATAATATGTTAGCCATCCGACGTAGCCGTTTAGCCTCTCGACCGCCTCCTCTATCTCCTCCCCCTTGAAGCTTATCTGGTGGTATTCTTGGAAGCCCGATATGAGGAAGTTTTTTGAGGTCTCGTGATCGAAGGGTTTCAGCACGATGGTAGCAGGCTTCCTCCCATATAATGGTGAGGCCGGGCTCGGCTCGAGCAGCCTCCTCAGGACCCCAATGTAGGAGCCCGAGAAAACTATTCTTATCCCACTGTACTCATCCCAGACCCTTTTCAAGATTTTGAGGAAGTGTGGCGAGGATATTTCTTGAACTTCATCGAGAACTATTATCTTTTCCTTCACGAACTGGAAGGCCTCATCCAAGACCCTGCCCCACCTTATCTGCAAGAATTTCAGGTTGAGTGTTAGCTCATCCAGTTTTAGCCCCAACCCCGCGAGAAGCCTTTTTGAAACATCCTCAAAACTCCTTGCTCCGAGAAGATTAACATATATGCCCTTGTTCTCCCTCGCGAACGTCTTTATCAGGCTTGTCTTCCCAGTCATCCTCTTGCCAAGCACCGCGACCCAATGCCCTGAGCCCGTTAAGCGCGAAAGCTCCCGATACTCCGCAACCCTGTCATACAGGTCTTTGAGCGATTCTTTAGGCCTTAGATCGAAGAGCAAGGTTACCTACGTAACTGATTACCTACGTAACTATTAATCCCTTATCTAACGTTGATAGTGTCCAGATAAGGGTGGTTTATTTAAAGTCTGATTGTGTTTGTAGTGGATTGGTCTCAAGTCGTTTCAGGTGTAATGGGAGGCCCCCAAATCGAGGCATCAGGGCGTCTCGGAGCACTGATGAGGGCATCAATGTTATCAGTACAGCCCTCTTTTAAATGTACAGGGCAGGTCGAGAGAGTTTACCTATAAAGGCGCTTATCCGAACACTATCCGTTTTCATCCTTTAACTTTTGGGCAAAATAAGGTGGGGTTTCGGCTTTAAAAACCGAACATATATGTAGCCATATGTACCAATGCGTGGTCCCTATGCGGATGTGCCAAGATCCCTACCAAGCAGGTGCATAACCCTCGTCAGTATACCGGAGGAGAGGGTCGAGAGGACCAGACCCACGATCGCTAACACGGGGGCAACTCACTTCACCGCCTCCCGTGAAGCAAGAGGTGAGGCGAAGAGCCAAAAAACGAATCAGGAAAAGCTGGTCGAAATGGGTCCTATACTGAGCCAAACGCTTCTGCTAGAATCAAGAGACTCTTCACCGGATACAATATAATATCAACCATTCCTGTAAAGAGCAATTAGTTGATAGGCGCTCCGCGCCGTAGCCTTCCCATTGCCAGGAACCTCCTGAGACTATCAGGAGGCTTAGATTAGCCCTCGTAATAGCCGTGTGGACTCCACTAAGCGTAACAAGAGAAGAACCTATCAACTCCTAAGACTCTGAGACAGGAGGAATAAGCATTTAATATCGTGTGTTTTAAGGTAACCTGAGATACTCGAGCCTAGGCGCCGTTTTGACCAACCTTTAAGGATCCTTCTACTCTTTCCTCATCACCTCCAGCATCTTCAAAGATGATATACGTGATGGGATTTTTAGGAAGCCTAGCAGTTGAACGACTACTGAGATTTTTGGGCAATCTTCTAATCTGATACTTCAACAACATGTGGCTGGCCTAGTTCCCATACAGTATTCTGAGTATGGGTCTTAGATAGGGTGAGAGAGTGGCTAGGGCCTTCTCTGAGGGGAGGGATGTAGAAAGCTCCTTCAGGTCCTCTTTAGTGATTACTCTGAGACGGGCGTAGAGGATATAGAGAGGAGGATTAGCGGAACGGGTGGTAGCCGATGAAGTTAATAGAGGCTACGCAAGGCTGTGTTGGAATGGGTTATGTAAGAGTGAAGGGTCTTATTGGCCGGAGAAGAGAGAAGTTGAAGGAGATTGAGTCCCTAGTCGACACCAGCGCATTCTATACTATCGTCCCGCCGGGGCTTGCAGCGGAATTAGGCCTCGAGCCGCAGGAGATAGCCAGCCTAGTTCTTGCTGATCGCCTGACAGTTGAAGCCGGAATCACGGTCGCTTGCATCAAGCCACTTGATAGAGAAGGTGTTGTACCAGTCGCCATCCTCGAAACCCCTGAACTGCTGCTGGGAGCCATTGCACTCGAGGGATTGGGTCTACGAGTCGACCCTGCCACAGGAGCCCTCGAGCACTCCCGCCCCTACGGCCTCACAGCCCTCTGAGCCTAGATTTCAAATAAACGCGTTGCCGAGACATTTGGTTGTCTCAGGAATTAAAGACATTTACATTGAGATGGAAGATGCTGCCCAGGTCTTAATATCAGAGGTTCAGGGAGACGGGATATATGTGAGGCTTAACGAAAACCCATGCCTCAGACACTACAAATTCATGGTGATCGATTAATCAATAGTTATTCGCGGAAGCTATAACTGGTCCATATCTACCGAGATAGAAACGAAGAAAACATAGCCACCATAGTTCTGGGAGAAGGCAAACAGAATACTCACCGAGAAACCCCAGACAACAGAGAGACAGACGGTCTAAAACCCGCCACAGAAACCCTTAAAACACCCCCAACACCCTGACACCTAAATAGAAGAACATACCAATACACACCGCGGCCCCGGTAGCTCAGCCAGGGAGAGCGCCCGGCTGAAGCTCCCACAAACAATCAGAGACCGGGAAGTCGCCGGTTCAAATCCGGCCCGGGGCAATGGCTATGTTTCTAGTTAGTGAGGGTGTGTTGGTTTGATTATGGGTAAGTGGGAAGAAAAAGAGAGGGGGAGGTGGTTGGTATTAGTCCTCTTCTCCTGAGATATTCTTCTAGCCTTATCCTTTTTCTTTCAATGGTGAAGCCAACTTTCTCGTAGAACCTCTTATTAAAGCCCCTCCATATCTCGATGTAGTAGACATTTTTTCTGGATTTGTATAGTTTGCCTGACCTGGTGTCTCTAAACAATCTGCCAACTCGTCTATTAATCCTCGGCTCTCTCTGAGTCGTCTCTATACCAATTCTCTCTAGGAGATATATGACGTATGTTAGCAGTTTATAATCGGCATTATACACGGTTATGGTGCCGTCTTCAGAAACGCACCCTTCGCTATCACAGAACCCTCTCAGAAACATTGAGATACATCGCTCACAGTGTTCAACGAATGGTCTTATTCTGTCGATATCGACGGGCTTCTTAAACAATTCATAGAGAGTCCTAGACTGAACTTCTATGACCCATCTGCCATCTTTATTTAGC